>JAFTVG010000006.1 GCA_017465885.1 Clostridia bacterium
CAAAGTTTTTGGAAGTCTTGAAACCTTTTTTCAAAAAGGTTTCAAGCGGTTTCCAAAGGCGGAGCTCGGGACGGCGCTTTGACAAAAGCAAACCCGCCTTGCAAAAGCAAAGCGGGTGCGAGCCAAAACCAAAACCGTCCAAAGTTTTTGGAAGTCTTGAAACCTTTTTTCAAAAAGGTTTCAAGCGGTTTCCAAAGGCGGAGCTCGGGACGGCGCTTCGACAAAAGCAAACCCGCCCTGCAAAAACAAAGCGGGTGCCAGCCAAAACCAAAACCGTCCAAAGCTTTTGGAAGTCTTGAAACCTTTTTTCAAAAAGGTTTCAAGCGGTTTCCAAAGGCAGAGCCTTTGGCAGGTTTCAGGGCAGAGCCCTTAAGAGAACGTGCCTCTTACCGTTTTCTTGCGGGGGCAGTGTGGATGGACATCCCCTCGTTTGCCATTTCGAAAAGCTCGCTGACGCCCTCGTTAAAGGTGGGGTGAGGACGCATCACCTTGCCCATGGTGTGAGCGTCAAGACCGCCAACCATGGCGGAAGTGAACTCGGAGAGCATATCGGTGGCGCGCTCACACATCAGCGTAGCGCCCAGGATCTTGCCGCTGGACTCCTCGGTGACCACCTTCATAAAGCCGCGTTCGCCCCCTGCGATGATGGTCTTGCCGTTGCTGTGCATCATCACCTTGCCCACCTTCACGGTGTAGCCCTGCGCGGTTGCTTCTTCCTCGGTCAGACCCACCGAAGCGATCTCGGGGGAGGTATAGATGCAGGAGGGAACCAAGGAAAGATCGCCCTCGGGCTGCTTTCCTGCCAGAATTTCAGCCACGTAAATACCCTGAGCCGACGCCACGTGGGCAAGCTGGAGGGTGGTGGACACGTCGCCGATGGCGTAAACGCCTGCAAGGGAGGTCTCAAACTGCTCGTTTACCAGAATTCTGCCCCGCTCGCTTGCAATTTCAACCCCTTCACCGAAGAGTCCTGCGGTGTTGGGTCTTCTGCCGATGGCAACCAGCACCTTTTTGCCTGTTGCCACAGCCTCTTTGCCCTTGAATTCATAGTGGACGTCAAGACCGCCCTCGGCGTTCTTTTCCACCTTCAAGACCTTGGAGTCCACGCACACCTTCACGCCCTTTTTCTTCAGGATCATCTGTAAATTTGCAGAAACGTCCTTGTCCATACGGGCAAGCAGGCGGGGAAGTGCCTCCACGATGGTCACCTGACAGCCAAGGGAAGCGTAAACAGAAGCAAATTCCACGCCGATCACGCCGCCGCCGATGATGACCATCGACTCATCGAAGGTATCGGTGCTTTCAAGAAGTCCGTCGCTGGTGATCACGCCCTCGTTATCCAGTCCCGGGATGGGGGGAACGGCAGGAACCGAGCCGGTTGCGATCACGATCTTGTCGCAGGTGTGAACTTCTTCGCCCACCTGCACCTTGCCGCTGTCAAGGATCACGCCCTTGCCCCGCAGAAGTGCGATCTTGTTTGCCGCAACCAGCGCTTCCACGCCGCCGCGCAGCTTTGCCACCACCTCTGCCTTCTTTGCCTGAATGCCTGCAAAGTCAAAGGAAGGGTTTTCCACCAGGATGCCGTACTTTTCAGCGTCCTTTAAGCTGTCGTAAATCTCAGCCGAATGTAAAAGTGCCTTGGTGGGGATGCATCCGCGGTTCAGGCAGGTGCCTCCCACGTCTCTTTCCTCCACTAAAGCCACCGAAAGCCCAAGCTGGGCGCATTTAATGGCGCAAACGTAGCCGCCGGGGCCTGCGCCGATCACGATTACATTATATTCTGCCATAAGTACCTCGTTATTGTTATTTTATCCAAAGGCGCTGCCTTTGGAAACCGCTTGAAAACCTTTTTGAAAAAAGGTTTTCAAGACTTTCCAAAAACTTTAAATGCGCCAAACTGCTGTTTGGCGAGAAGTTTTTTGGGATTCTTAATTCTTTTGCGTCAAAAGTTTTTGAAGGGAATTTGAGGGGGACTTTTTTCAAAAAGTCCCCCTCAGGAAGCCAAAATTACTCAAACGAATATCTCAGCACCGGCGTTCTTGCGGCGCGCACGTCGTCAAGACGACGAACGGGAGTCTTGACGGGTGCATCGTGGAGCACCTGAGGCTCCTCGTAAGCAAGACGCTTCAGCTCCTTGAACACGGCGATCGCCTCGTCCATCATTTCCTTGGGCTCGGTCTCGGTGGGCTCGATCATCAGCGCCTCGTGAACGATCAGGGGGAAATACATGGTGGGAGGATGGATGCCGTTGTCAAGCAGACCCTTTGCAAGGTCAAGGGCGGAAATGCCCGTTTCCTTGTGGAGTCTATCCAGCGTCAGCACGAATTCGTGCATACAGATCACGTCGTAGGCAAGATCGAAGTCCTCCTTCAGACAAGCCTGCATATAGTTGGCGTTGAGTACGGCGTTCTTTGCCGCCTCGGGGATGCCCTCCTTGCCGAGAGTCAGGATATAGGTCAGTGCCTTGACCACCACCAGGAAGTTGCCGCCGAACGCCTTCACCTCGCCAAAGGACTGCTCAGCCTTCTCCGACTTGTAGCAGCCGCAGGGCTTTCTGCCCACGCGGATACCCGGTAAGAAGGGAGCAAGGAACGCCTTGCAGCCAACGGGACCCGAGCCGGGGCCGCCGCCGCCGTGGGGGGTGGAGAAGGTCTTGTGGAGGTTGAAGTGGATGCAGTCAAAGCCCATATCGCCGGGACGAACCACGCCCATCACGGCGTTGAGGTTTGCACCGTCGTAGTAGCAAAGTCCGCCTGCATCGTGGACGATCTTGGTGATCTCCAGGATATTCTTGTCAAATACGCCCACGGTGTTGGGGTTGGTCAGCATCAGACCTGCGGTATCCTCGCCAACGGCGCCTTTTAAAGCCTCCAGATCCACGCATCCGTCGGGTGCGGAGGGGATATTCACGATCTCAAAGCCGCACATCACGGCAGAGGCAGGGTTGGTGCCGTGTGCCGAGTCGGGCACGATGATCTTCTTTCTTTCGGTGGCACCGATGGAGTTAAGATAGCTCTTGATGAGCATCAGACCGGTAAACTCACCGTGTGCGCCTGCGGCAGGCTGAAGGGTCACGCTGTCCATACCCGAGATCTCGGCAAGGCTCTTTTCGATGGTGTCAAGAACCTCCAGGCATCCCTGGGTGTTCTTGTCGCCCTGCAGGGGATGGATGCCGGTAAAGCCGGGGAGAGCCGCCGCCTCCTCGTTGATCTTGGGATTATATTTCATAGTGCAGGAGCCAAGAGGATAAAAGCCGTCGTTGACGCCGTGCACTCTTTTGGCGATCTCGCTGTAGTGGCGGGAAAGCTCGTTTTCAGAAAGGTGGGGCAGGTGCAGCTCCTGCTCTCTTTCAAAGCCCTCGACGGTGCATTCGGGCACGTCGCAGGCAGGCATCAGGCAGAGAGCCTGTCCTTCAAAACCTCTTTCGAATATCAGCTTCATGCAAGCACCTCCTTCACGATGGCTACCGCTTTGTCAAGCTCAGCCTTGGTCACGACCTCGGTCACGCACCACAAAACGCCCTTTTCGGTGGGCAGACCACCGAGAATGCCCGCATTTTCAAGGGCAGAGAGCACCTCGTTTTGCTTGGGGAGAGTGGTGACGAACTCGTGGAAATAGGGAGCGTCAAAGACCATCTCCACTCCTGCAATGGCAGTCAGCTGCTCTGCAAGATAGTGCGCCTTGGAGGTGCACAGCTTTGCCGCCTGCTTCATACCGTCCTTACCCATAGCCGCCATATAGACGCTTGCCGTCAGGGCGCAGAGGGCTTGGTTGGAGCAGATGTTGGAGGACGCCTTTTCTCTTCTGATATGCTGTTCTCTTGCCTGCAGGGTGAGCACGTAGCCCCGCTTGCCCTCCACGTCCACCGTTTCACCGATGATTCTGCCGGGCAGCTTTCTCTGCATCGCGGTGGTGGTTGCCATAAAGCCAAGGTAGGGACCGCCGAAGGACAGAGGCATACCAAGGGGCTGACCCTCGCCCACTGCCACGTCGGCACCGTATTCTCTGGGGGTCTTGCAAAGAGCAAGAGAGATGGGGTTTGCGCAGAGAACGTACTTTGCCCCTGCGGCGTGGGTGATCTCAGCAAGAGCGGTGCAGTCCTCCATCACGCCGTAGAAGTTGGGCTGCTGGGAAAGGAAGCACGCCGCATCGGCGCCCATGGCTGCCTTCAGCGCCTCCATATCGGTCTTGCCATCCTTTTCGGGGATGACGGTCAGATCGGTTCCCGAAGCCGAGCAGTAGGTCTTTACAACGGCAAGATACTGGGGGTTGACGGTGGCGGAGATATACGCCTTGGTCTTCTTGCGCTCCTTGCACATTGCAACCGACTCAGCCATCGCGGTGGCGCCGTCGTAAACCGAGGCGTTGGACACGTCCATACCGGTCAGCTCACAGATCATGGTCTGATATTCAAAGATGCTCTGCAGGATACCCTGGCTGATCTCAGCCTGATAGGGGGTGTAGGCGGTAACCAGCTGTTCCTTGCTGGTTACGCTCTTCACAACGGCGGGGATGTAGTGCTTATAGGCGCCCGCGCCTCTTAAAACCGTCTTAAAAACCTTGTTTTTCTCGGAGATTTCCTGCATCAGGGCAGAAACCTCCAATTCGGACTTCCCTTCGGGCAGGTCAAGACTGCCTACCAGCATTTCGGAAGGGACGGCGGCGTATAACTCCTCAACCGAGGACACGCCGATCTTTTTGAGCATTTCCTGTCTTTCGGAAATGCCCGAGGGGACGTAGCTTCCCATAAAAATCGTTCCTTTCTTTGTAAGATCCGCCGCAAAAGGGGCGGGTTTCCTCTTTCATACAGCTTTAATGCAGTTACAGCGCCAAGAAAAAACGTTGGCGCTGTTCTGTACTATCGTATCTTATTGATTTTCAACGAATGCTTCGTATTCCTCAGCGGAAAGCAGCTCAGCGGTATCCTCAATGTCGGCAACCTGAATCAGCCAAGCATCGTAGGGGCTCTCGTTGATCTTTGCGGGCTCGTCTGCAACCTCGTCGTTTACTGCCACAACGGTAGCGGTCACGGGGGAGTTTACGTCGGAAACTGCCTTTACCGATTCCACGTCTGCAAAAGCCTCGTCAGCGGTCACGGGGTCGCCTTCAACAGGCAGGTTTACGAACACCAGGTCGCCCAGCTCTGCCTGTGCAAAGTCGGTCAGACCCACGTAAGCGGTGCCGTCCTCGTTCTTCTTCAGCCACTCGTGGCTCTTGGTGTAAAAGAGATTCTTGGGGTTGTTCATATCGTTCCTCCGAAATATAATGATTTATGATTTGGATTTTTTGATCACAATGGGAAATGCCCCGGCTTACGCCTTTGCGGGCTTCTTGTAGAAGGGAAGCTTGATGACCTCAGCGTCGATCCTTCTGCCTCTTACGTCAACCTGTACCTGCTGGCCAACGGTGGCATACTCTACGGGCACGAACGCCATAGCAACTGCCTTGCCAAGGAAGGGGCAGTGGGTACCCGAGGAAACGTGACCGATCTTGTTTTCACCCACGTAAACGTCGCAATGCTCTCTTGCAATGCCTCTGCCGGTGATTTGAAGACCCACTCTCTTGATGGTGGGCGCGCCCTTTGCTTCGATGGCAGCCTTGCCGATGAAGTCGGGCTTGTCCATCTTCACGAAGAATCCGATGCCCGATTCCTTGGGGGTCATCTCGTCGTTCATCTCGTGACCGTAAAGGGGCATCGCCGCCTCCATACGCAGGGTGTCGCGGGCACCCAGTCCGCAGGGGATCAGACCCTCGGTCTTGCCTGCCTCAAGCAGGGTGTTCCACAGGTCTGCGGCGTCGGCAGAGGAGCAGTAAAGCTCGTAGCCGTCCTCGCCCGTGTAGCCGGTCTTGGAAATAATGGCGGTGATCACTCTGCCGTCCTGCAGGGTGATCTTGCCCTCTTCAACAAAGGAGTAGTACTTCTCGGGAATATATTCTGCGGTAGTCAGCTTGCCGAGGATCTGCTCGGAAAGGGGACCCTGCAGGGCGATCTGGGCAACGTCCTCCGAAATGTCGGTTAAGGTCACGTCACCGAAGACGTGCGCCTTCATCCATTCGTAGTCCTTTTCGTGGTTTGCGGCGTTGACGACGAAGAGATACTTGTCTGCCTTCAGACGGTAGATCATCAGGTCGTCCACGATACCGCCCTGCTCGTTGCACATGGGCGAGTATTTTACCTGACCGTCGGTCATCTCCTCAACGAAAACGGTGGTGAGCATATTGGCGTTTGCCAGAGCATCGGGGCCCTCCAAAACGATCTCAGCCATGTGAGAAACGTCGAAAAGTCCTGCCTTGGTGCGCACGGTCATGTGCTCGGTGATCACGCCCGTGCCGTACTGTACGGGCAGAAGGTAGCCTGCGAAGGGAACGATCTTGCCGCCAAGAGCGACATGAAGATCATAAAGCGGTGTCTTCTTTTCCATTTTATTCACACTCTCTCCGGCGGTTTTATATTGCGCCGATGGCGCGTCTGCCTGCCGGTCAGACCATTGGGCACTTTCCACCCATTACTCTTAGTATATAATACTCTTTCAACTTTTGCAAGGGGTTTTTGAAATTTTTTCTTATTTCTTCTTAATACTTCGCACGGGAAAGATGCCGTAAAAAAGGCACCGAGCCTTGATCGCTCGGTGCCTTGATATCAATTTGATACCGGCTCATTTTTTATATGCAGCGTTCATATCAACGCCGTACTGTACACTGAAGCTGAAGCTCGCAGTAAACAAGCGTTTTAATTCCGAGTCCATAGCTGAAAGCTCCTCCTCGGTGGCAAAGAGAAAGAGCGCGGGAATGGGCATTTCCTCTTTAAAGTTTCCATAATAGGCATCCTTTTTTACAAAAACGTAAGGACAAGCGGTTTTCAACCGATCGGCAAGATCGATATATTTTTGCTCAAGCTCTTCTGCCAAAGCTGCAACTTGTTGTTTTGCCTTTTCCTTTTGAGAGGTCAGATCTGCAAGATCGGCAACTGCCTCCCCCTTTTGGAAGATGCCCTCTTCAAAATAGCAAGCCAGGGATCCGTCAGCATAGTTTTCTGCCTTGGGATTTTCGGCATTGACAAGCCGCGAAAGCGCGTCTTCCCGGTTGGCAAGATCTGCAAACTCATTGCGCCAAGACTCATAGTTTTTATAAAACGCCTCGTCTGCCAGTTGGAGGTATAAAGCGATGTAGGGCTCCCTTTCGTATCCCCTCGCTTTCAAACACTCTTTTTGATATACAAGATACTGCGAGGGCTTTTCTGAGCAATAGACATTAATACCCCATATAAACTCTTCATAGACCAAATCTTCTTGATTATAGGACGCCGAATCTCCCCAAATCATCGCAAGAACCGAAACAGGAAGCTCGGGGTATTCCTTTTCGGGCGCATAAGACGGCGTTTCCAACGGTTCTTCTAAGGAACTCCGGTCAACAGGGCTTTCCTTCTCGCTTGATAACGGACGGGCGGAGGATAAAACGGGCGCGCCTTCGGGCAGGGGCTCGGTGGTAACACTCGCTTGGTCGGTACAAGATGATAAAACTGAAATCAAAACAGAGGCAAATGAAACAAGGATAACCGTTAACATTATTTTTTTCATTTTCATATTCTCCTTTTAGCAATTATAATTCAGGAATTATAATTCAGGTATACCCAATCACTTGTATTATTTTCATGCATATTTCCAGCTTGGTAAACGATAATTCGATAAGTTCCTGACAACTCTGCGTGGTAACGAATCATTTCAATATTGCTATTAGAAAGAGTTGAAGAAGCAACTGTTACATAATCTGTAGTATTCCCAAGAGTAGTATTTACAAGATATATATTGTAATCAGTAACGAGTATTTCCGAAACCACCGGAATACTATGATCCATAGTAGTAGAAGTTTTTGCAAACCAAGCTGAAGCAATTTGGACATCTGTTCCCGATTGCAAATAAATCTCTTGCGTATTTATTATGCCATAGAAAGTATGGGATGTCAAGAGAAAAACACCAAGATGATAAATAAAGGGAGTTTGAGGGGGACTTTTTTTCAAAAAGTCCCCCTCAAACCGCATCTCATAAAATCAAATCAAAAGCTGAGCGATCTGCACGGCGTTGGCGGCAGCGCCCTTTCTTACCTGGTCGCCGCAGCAGAAAATGTTCAATCCGCGCTCGTTTGTCAGATCCTCGCGGATTCTGCCAACGAACACCTTATCCTGACCCGAGGTATCAAGGGGCATGGGATAGAGGTTGTTTTGCAGCTCGTCGGTGAGCAAAACACCCTTTGCAGAAAGGATGGCAGCTCTTGCCTGCTCCACGCTCACCTTTTCCTTGGTCACCACGGTGGCAGAGATGGAGTGGGAGCGCATCACGGGCACGCGCACGCAGGTGCAGGACACCTTCATTTCGGGCAGATGCAGGATCTTTCTGCCCTCGTTTTGCAGCTTCATCTCCTCGGAGGTGTAGCCGTTTCCGCTGTCGGACCCGATGGCAGGGATGAGATTGAAGGCGATCTGGTGGGCAAAGGTATTCACCTGCAGCTCCTCGCCCTTCACGTACGCCGCCGCCTGACCCTCCAGCTCTCTCAGACCTTCAATGCCCGCACCCGAAACCGCCTGATAGGTGGAGGCGACCATGGTCTCAATGGGCGAGATTTTCGCAATGGGGGCAACCGCCATCAGAGTGATGATGGTGGAGCAGTTGGGGTTTGCGATGATGCCCTTGTGGTTTTTTGCATCAGCACCGTTGATCTCGGGCACGATCAAGGGGACGTCGTCGTAAAGACGGAAAGCGGAGGAGTTGTCTACGAAAACGGCACCCGCCTCCACGATGTGGGGCGCCATTTCCTTGGCAACGGCGTTGGAAGCCGCGCCCAGCACGATGTCCGCCCCGATAAAGGCATCGGGTCTTGCCTCGCGGATGACCACCTCTTCGCCCTTAAAGCTTAAGGTCTTGCCCGCGCTCCTCTTGGAGGCAAGGGGTCTTAACTCCTTTACGGGGAAATCGTATTCCTCCAGAATGGAGATCATTTCTCTTCCCACGGCACCGGTGGCACCCAGCACCGCAACGGTATATTGCTTCATATCGGTCATTCCTTTCGGATCAAAAATTTCTTCTATTTTATTATATGATCTATTATGTGACGGCGGGACACCGCCCTCCATCGCCCAATACTTTACCACATCTTCAGGGAAATTGCAAGAGAACGGGAAATATTTTTTTAAAATTCACCGCTTTTTTACTTAAAATTCAAGGAAGATGCACAATTTTATGAAAATCCCTCTTTACAAGCGGGAAAAAATATGATATGATATAGTGTATGCAGATAAGGGAAAGTGTCTATGAACCGACGCGCCCTACCCTGAAAAAAAGACAAGGAGTTTAAGAAATGAAGAAATTCTTAACGGTTGCAGTTGCGCTTCTGCTGCTGATCTCGATGGTCGGCTGCGGAACCTTCAGCTACAACATCAACAACTACGTGAAGGTTGCCGACTATAAGGACGGCAAGATCGTCTTCATCGACAAGGACAAGGTGGACAAGACCGTAAAGGACGCCATCAAGGAGCTGGTTGAGACCTATCCCGAGATCAAGGACAAGACCTCCGGTAAGGTGGCAGACGGCGATACCGTCTACATCTACTACGCAGGCACCCTGATCCTCTTCGAGGGCGAGACCACCCTGAAGGTGGGCGAAAGCGGCGTGAAGGGCTTTGACGAGGCTCTGAAAAAGGCTGAGTTCAAGGACGGCGTTGCCGAGTTTACCTTAAAGCTTGCAGACGACTTCACCATCCCCGCCTTTGCAAAGAAGCCCGCAAAGGAAGAGGACAAGAAGGACGAGAGCAAGGAAGACGATAAGAAGGCTGCTGAAGCTGCCGAGACCTCCAAGGAAGAGACCAAGAAGGAAGAGGTCAGCTACTTTGCAGGCAAGACCACCACGATCAAGATCACCGTGGAAGGCAAGAACGGCAAGGTAACCGACGGCGAAGAGCTGAAGATGACGCTGCGCTGGACCGAGCCCAACTTCGAGGGCGGCGTTTACGACGCTGAGACCGAAAAGGAAGCGGCAAAGAAGGAAGAGGAAGCAGAAGCTTCTCACTCCCACAGCCACTCCGAGGAAGAGGAAGAGAAGAGACCCGGCTTCGAGCTGGAGATCGGCTCCGATTCCTTCATCGACGGCTTTGAGGACGGTCTGATCGGCGCATCCGTTGCGGCAAACACCAAGGTGACCTTAGACCTGACCTTCCCCAACCCCTATTCCCAAAACACGAAGCTCTCCGGCGTGGACGTGGAGTTCGCAGTGACCATCCTGTCCGTTACCGAGGCAATCGAGCTTGACCCCGATACCCAGTGGGACGAGATCAAGGCAAAGATCTTTGAAGAGGACGAGGACGCCGTATTCGACTATGCAAACGCAGACGAGTACAGAAAAGAGGTTGAGCTGGCAAAGAAGATGGAGTTAGCTACCACCAAGATCCTCTACGCTTCCGAGATGAAGAAGTTCCCCGTGTCCGACTACGACGACTATAAGCAGAACTACGACAACTATATGTACAATCAGCTGTACATGCAGTGGTTCTATGCAGGCGGCTACTATGCATCCACCGCACCCACCAAGGAATATCTGGTGACCAAGTACGGCGGATTCAAGAGCATGACCGAGTACAAGCAGTACGTGGCAGATAACGCAGGTCTGCAGTTAAAGCGTGACCTGATCCTCTATCAGATCGCAAAGAACGAGGGTCTGACCGAGGTGACCGATGAGGAAATGATCGACTTTGCTTACGATATGGGCTACACCGAAAAGGTGGACGGCAAGAACGTGGGCGACAAGAAGGCACTCATCGAGGCATACGGCAAGGACGAGGCAAAGAAGGCAGTCGTGCTTTACAAGGCACAGGAATACCTGGCAGGCATCGCTCCCGTTGTCACCGTTGAAAAATAATCAAAACCTATAAAAAAGACCCGAACTATTGCGTTCGGGTCTTTTTTCTCTGTAGAAAAACCATTCAGAGCTTTGCCAACCCCCATTTAGGGGACTTTTTGTCAGTCGGCAGACCTCTTTTCCCATCTGTCAAGCAGGTCAAAGAGCAGACACCCCCCAAGACCGATCATCAAAAGGGCAAGAGCGTGCTCAATCAGTACGCCCACCTTCAGGGTCAGCTCGCCGTAGTTGCCGAAATCCCCAAGGGTCAAAAGATAAAAAAGGGTGTAGCCAAGCACCGTAAGGCAGAGGAAAAACCCTATGTAAAAGAGCCTTGCGCCGCAGGTCTTCTTTTTTAAAAAGCAGGCAAGTTTTTCCTTTTTTAAGGCAAAAGCGTCCTTGTTTTTGCCGTTTTTTACGTATCTTTCTCCGTTCAAATACCTCACCGCCTTTCTTTTTGCACTCTCAGTATAGCAAAAAGAAGGGCGTTTTTCAAGTGAAAATATATGGGAAATCTGAGCCTGCGCTCCCCTCGCCGCGAAAACTGTGCCAAGCGATTTCTTCGTCGGGGCGCCGCCCCGACACCCCGCTTAAGGACTTTTCGTGAAAAGTTCCTTAAGAATCCTCAAAAGCTTTGAACCGAATAAAAAAATCCTTCGTAAAGCAAACCGGCTACACAAAAGCCAATTCCTCCCAAAGTTTTTGGAGATCCAAGAACCTTTTTTCAAAAAGGTTCTTGGCGGATCCCTAAGGCAGCGCCTTAGGCGGGGGTGTGGGTGCGGCTTTTTTCAAAAAGCGCTCCCACAAAACACAGCACACCGTTTGCTTGTTCTTTTTCTTTGACGACCGTCGGCGCAAAGAAAAAGAACCAAAAAGAAACGCCCGCTCAAAGGGCGACGCTTTAAAAAAAGACGCGAAGACTGTGCCAAACGTTTTCTTTGTCAGGGCGCCGCCCCGACACCCCGCAATTTTTTGAAAAAAATTGAGTAAAACTTTAAAACTTTTTCGCGGTCAGAACGTTTTCAAAAC
>JAFTVG010000007.1 GCA_017465885.1 Clostridia bacterium
GATTTCATGTGTGACGATGGGTGGTATGATATTGTGCTACTTGTTATTGATGAAAACAGCTCTGAAAAAAAGCAACTTTGTTTATGGGATGAAAATTCTCAATTTGTAGCGGAAGGTCGTTGGGTGTGTTGGTCTTCAGGTGGTTTTGAATACGATGCAAAACAAAGGGCGTATGTCGAAAGCTTGAAACAGAAAATTGCGGAAGGGCAATCGAATCAATAAATATACGCTCACATCCCCGCCCGAAAGGGCGGGGAGAAGGATGGTTTTGACGGACGATCCTTGCCTTGCCCGACGTCATCGGGGGCGGCGTGACCCTTGCATATAATGGCAACAGCGTGACCTTAAATAAGGATGCAGATGTACTTTGTAGAGATTGTTATAAGAGCATTGTAAAGTATGTTTCAGAAATGAATAGCGAGGTAGGTGAATAAAATGAAGAATGGTAAGCTTTTTAAGAAAAATGTTGCGTTGCTTTTAGCGGTGCTGTTTCTGTGTATGAGTTTCTGTTCCTGTAATTCAGCGGTTACAACTGAGCACCCCATTGAGTCTACTCCCTCCCACAAGGAGACAGGAAACAGTTCTTTGGAATCCGATCCGACACCCTCCGAAGATCCTCCAACGCCATCGGTGGAGCCTGTGGGTCCAAATCCTTCTCCAACGCCATCGGCGGAGCCTGTGGATCCAAATCCTTCTCCTACGCATAGTTTGTCCCTAGAAAATGAAGACGTAGCTCTTAAATATATCATGATGCAAGGTGCTTTAAATGATTTTGGTGTAAATGATGTTGGTGACTATGTTGATTTTTTGGCATATGGGACCCTTATGTCGGCTGATATACCAGATGGGTCTAAATCGATTTTTTATAAAACATTGGGTGGAGTAACACTAACTTGGCTTATTTTTTCGGAATGGGGATTTGTTGATAAAAACCTTATGGGAGATGAATATGAAATTGTTTTATGTTATCGGCAATCTCCAAAGGACAATTCCGATAAAGAGGATCGTTGGTTTTGCATTGAACGGGTTGATTCGCGTTACGTAAGAGGGGTCGATGGTTGGTGCTATTTGACCCTTGACATCACAGATCTTGCATTTGTGGATGTTTTGGAAGAATGGTGCGCTGAAAAGGATGAAGTGGAAGTAGACATTCAGATGTGGATTCTTTATGATGGTGAGAGTGACGGGATAATCTTTGATTTTTATACAACCAAGGGAAAAGAAATTACCAGTGGATTTGTGGAAGGAATTTTAGAAACACCGATTGCGATTAAGATTGACAAAGAATCTTTGAGTCAGGTAAAAGAATGGATCGAAGATTTTCGTAGCGAATCTGATCAATCTGATTAAACTTAAAAATACCTTCTCCTTTACTCTGAACAGGGGCTTTTCATCGGCAGATTAACGACTATGCGGACAGTTTGATTCATTGATCCAATCCCCGCCCGAAAGGGCGGGGAGCAGGATGGTTTTGACGGACGAGCCTTGCTCTGCCTGACGCCCCACCGCCGACACCGAGGAAAAGATCCTGATCTCCGACACCTGGGTGTACGATGCGGCGGGCAACTTTGAGAAGGGCACCCTCACCGTCACCCCCGCGAAAGCAGGGCTCTACCTGCTCACCGTCGGCGCCTCCGTGGACTTCCTCACCGACGAAAATACCGTTTATCCTGTGTATATTGATCCTACGCTGACCGTCAACAGCGGAACCGATTATATCGAGAATACCACCATTTTGTTTAAATAATGCAACTGTTCAATCATTTATCATCCAGTTGATTGATAACAACCCGTCTGTGAATTTGTCTGTTTATGATAATAAAATAACAGAAAATCTTCCTACAGAGTAAGGAGTGAACTATGATAAGTATTAAAAGAGTTATGTACACTTTTTTGTTGTTTTTACTTTCCGCTTCTATGCTTTTGTTTCCATCTTGCGAGGCGCAGGAGCTTGCCGCGGGCGGTTTTTTGGCGTTGGTGCGCGCGCAGAGCGAGGCGCCCCTTGGCTTTACCGTGAAGGAAACGGAAAAATATGCCGAGTACAGGCTGTATGATCCGAATCTGTCCTACCTCAGCACCTCTGCATTCTTTAATGGAAAGGTGAAAGAGGAGGGCACGCTCAAACTAACCTATTATAAAACAATCAAGGATGCTGACGAAGTAGCTTTTGCGGCGGCACTTTGGCGTGACTACACTCCTCTTGATGAGGTGTCGTTGCGTAGATTCGTGGCTCAAAATCCAGAAAGCTATGTTTGTGTGATCGACGAGTGGACGGTCAAGGAGCTTCAGCTTTGTTTGGAAGAGCCCGAGGATCGCTTGCAGACAGGCGATGGCGTGAAGCGCGAAGCATCGGTTTACGATAATCTTCCTGCGAAAAACGGCAAAGCCGCTGTGGTGAAGGGTGTCTCTTCTGCTGAAGAATTTGAGCAGATCAGAACAGCTCGACAGTCTGTGCCCGAGGCGTATCGTACGGGCACCGATCCGCTTAAAAACGGTGATTCGCGTATATACGTTAGAGTATGTTTTGAGGAATGCGAAGGAATCGTATGGGAGGCACCTGTTTGGATCAGAGATACCGATGAAGGCAGGATTATCGCCGCAGAAATGACCTACCCCTCTGCAGATGCGGATGGAAAGGGGGTACCCGAAGAAACGATCCTGATTCCCAACGACACCAAGCTTTATCAGCAGATTAACGACTATGCGGACAGTCTGACAAATTGATCTAATCCCCGCCCGAAAGGGCGGGGAGGAGTCTCGTTCAAATTAAAAAACAAAACAAGATAATTGACCAAAAACGCTCCGTCCCTCGGGCACTATGTTCTTTGGAGCATACTGCCCGAGGGCATTTTTTGTCCTTGGGCAGAGCAGGGCGGTGCCGCTTTTTTTGCTCGTTTAAAAAAGCAGAATAAAATATGAAAAAAATATGAAAAAGCTATTGACTTTAGCGAAGTAAAGTGGTACTATGTGAAAGTACATTTTAAAGGGTACTTTTTGAATTTTGAAAGGACGGTCAGCCCATGGTAAGTTTTCATTCGGAATCGCTGGATCGGCTGTTTGAAGCCATCTTGACGTTGGAGGATAAAGAGCAATGCTACGCCTTTTTTGAGGATCTTTGCACCATCAAGGAGCTGCAGGATCTGTCACAGCGTATGGACGTGGCGTATCTGCTTGACAAGGGGATGAACTATCAGCAGATCTCAAAGGAGGTCAACGTAAGCACCGCCACCATCAGCCGTGTGAACAAGTGTCTTGCCTACGGAAGCGGAGGCTACAAGCGCGCCCTTGAGCGTCTTAACGCCCAGGGGACAGAGGAGGATTAAAGAATGAACAACCGTATTTTCGCAGGATTTGAAGAAAAGGTCACCTTTGCGCTGCGCGACCTGTTTTCATCCTACGGATATTCCAGATATAAAATGAGCCGTTTTGAGGAATATGATCTGTACGTGAGAAACAAGGACTTCCTCATTTCCGACAGCGTGATCACCTTCACCGACACCAACGGAAAGCTGATGGCGTTGAAGCCCGACGTGACCCTTTCCATCATCAAAAACGGCAAGGACGGGCAGGGAAGCGTGGAAAAGGTCTACTATAACGAAAACGTCTATCGCGTTTCGGGCGGCAGCCACGGCTACAAGGAGATCATGCAGGTGGGGCTTGAATGCATCGGCGAGATCGACGGCTACTGCTCCTACGAGGTGCTCTATCTTGCCGCAAAGAGCCTGCTTGCCATTTCGCCTGACTGCGTGCTGGATCTCTCCCATCTGGGCTTTATCAACGAGGTCTTTAAGGGGGTCGGTCTTGATCCCGCTTACAGAGGAGCGGCGCTTTCTCTCATCGGGGAAAAGAACCTGCACGAGCTGATGTCTCTTTGCGAGGAGGCAGGGCTTTCGGAGGAAAACGCCCGCAGGATCAAGAAGCTGATCACCCTTTACGGTGCGCCCGAGGAGGTGCTTCCAAGGCTCAAGGAGACCTTCGGCGGCATTTGCGATCTGTCCTCCATTGAGGAGCTTGAGGAAACGGTGGCTCTCTTCGATCCCGAAACGAGAAGCATCCTGCGCATTGATTTTTCTGTGGTCAACGACGTGCGCTATTATAACGGCACCGTCTTCAAGGGTTTCGTCAAGGACGTGCCCGTGGGGGTGCTTTCGGGGGGCAGATACGACAAGCTCCTTGAAAAGTTTGGCAGAAAAGCGGGCGCCATCGGCTTTGCCGTCTATCTTGACGCGTTGGAGCGGATGGAGGATCTGCGTCCCTTCGACGTGGACGTTCTGCTTTTATACGGTGAAAAAGAGGATCTTGCCACCGTGAGAATGTGGGCAAAAGATCTGATGCAAAGCGGCAAGAGCGTGCAGGTTCAGCGGGCGATCCCCGAGGATCTGCGCTATCAAAAGCTGATGAAGATTGAGGAAGGGAGGCTGATCCTGCTTGAAGAATATGCTTAACGTGGCTCTGCCCAAGGGCAGACTCGGCGAAAAGGTATACGCCATTTTTGAATCGGCAGGTTTCCCCTGTCCCTCCATCAAGGAGCAGAACAGAAAGCTGATCTTTGAAAACGAGGAGTGTGCCGTCAGATATTTCTGGGTCAAGCCCTCCGACGTTGCCATCTACGTGGAACGAGGCGCGGCGGACATCGGCGTGGCGGGCAAGGACATTTTGCTGGAATACCGTCCCGACGTGTACGAGCTTTTTGACTTAAACATCGGCAAATGCCGTATGGCGGTGGCGGCAAAGAAGGACTTCCGCGACGATCCCACCAAGACCCTGCGGGTCGCCACCAAATTCTCCCGCATTGCAGGAGAATACTACGCCTCTATCGGCAGAGAGATCGATATCATCCACTTAAACGGCTCCATTGAGATCGCCCCCATCTTGGGGCTTTCCGACGTGATCGTGGATATCGTGGAAACGGGTACCACCTTAAAGGAGAACGATCTGGAGGTAAAGGAGACCATCGTGCCCATTAGCGCAAGACTCATTGCCAACAAAACGGGCTTCAAGTTCAAGACCGAGCAGATCACCCGTATTATGGACGAAATGAAAAAGCAGTGCGGAGAAAATAAGCAATGATCAAGATTATGAAATACGGCGAAGTGCCCGCAAGCGAGGTCTTCGCAAGAGCTGTCCCCGCGGTAAACGTGGCGGACGTGGTTGCCGATATTATTGAAAACGTGAAAACCGGGGGCGATAAGGCGGTGCTTGAATACTGCGCCCGCTTTGACGGAGCGACGCTTGAAAGCCTGCAGGTGAGCCCGGAGGAGATGGACGAGGCGGTAGCACAGGTCTCCGAGGAATTTTTTGAGGTGCTTTCTCTTGCCGCAGAAAACATCCGTGCCTTCCACGAAAAGCAGGTAAGAAACGGCTTCATCCTCAATAACCGCAGAGGCATCGTGATGGGGCAGAAGGTCATCCCCGTGGATAGAGCCGGTCTTTACGTTCCCGGCGGTACTGCCGCATATCCCTCCACCGTCTTAATGGACGCCATTCCCGCAAAGATCGCGGGCGTGGGGGAGGTGGTGATGGTCAGCCCTCCGAACAAGGAAGGGAAGATCAATCCTGTCATTCTTGCCGCGGCAAGGGTCGCAGGGGTAGACAAGATCTTCAAGGTGGGCGGCGCGCAGGCGATCGCCGCACTGGCATACGGCACCGAAAGTATTCCCCGCGTAGATAAGATCGTAGGCCCCGGAAACGCCTTTGTGGCAGAAGCCAAAAAGCAGGTCTACGGTCAGGTATCCATCGATATGATCGCAGGACCCAGCGAGATCCTGATCGTGGCAGACGGAAAATCCAATCCCCGTCACGTTGCCGCAGATCTTCTTTCTCAGGCGGAGCACGACAAGCTGGCAAGTGCAGTGCTGGTCACCGATTCTTACGAGCTGGCGCAGGATGTCAGCCGAGAGATCGAAAGACAGATCCCCCTGCTTGAAAGAAAAGAGATCGCCAGAGCCTCCATTGACAGTAACGGCAAGATCATCGTGGCAGACGATCTGATGAAGGCAATAGATATTTCAAACGAGATCGCCCCCGAGCATCTTGAGCTTTGCGTGGACAATCCCTTCGACTATCTTGATGCCATCCGCCACGCAGGCTCCATCTTTATGGGCAGAAACTGCCCCGAGGCGCTGGGCGACTATCTGGCAGGCCCCAACCACACCCTGCCCACGGGCGGCACGGCGCGCTTCTCCAGCCCCCTTTCGGTGGACGATTTCGTAAAGAAGACCCAGTATACCTATTTCACCGCCGACTCCCTTGCGAAGGTGGCGGATAAGGTGGCACTCTTCGCCACAAAAGAAGGCTTGACGGCACACGCAAAGAGCGCCACGGTGCGCACCGAAAAGGAATAACCAAAAGGATCCGCAAAGGGCGGAAAAAGGAATATGAGCAGATTTTTTTCAAAAAAATACAAGGCGCTGACCCCCTACACCCCGGGTGAACAGCCCGGAGGCAGAGCCTTCGTAAAATTAAACACCAACGAATCGCCCTTCCCCCCCTCCAAAAGGGCAATGGAGGAGGCGGCAAAGGCATCAGAGCGTCTACAGCTCTACCCCGACCCCACCTGCAAAAGACTGACCGAGAAAATGGCGGAGGTGCTGGGGGTTACGCCCGACAAGGTGCTGATGACCAACGGCTCGGACGAGATCTTGAATTTTGCCTTTATGGCATTTTGCGATAAGGAGCACCCCGCCGCATTTGCCGATATCACCTACGGCTTTTATAAGGTCTTTGCGGAGCTGAACGGTGTGCTCTACGAGCAGATCCCCTTAAATAGCGATTTCACCCTGCCGACAGAGAAGTTTCTCCGGCTGCCCCATACCCTTTTTATAGCCAATCCCAACGCCCCCACGGGGCTTGCCATCCCTCTTTCTGATATTGAAAGACTGCTGCAAAGCAATCCCGACAGAGTGGTGGTCATCGACGAGGCGTACGTGGATTTCGGCGGGGAAAGCGCGGTGGGACTTACCGAAAAGTACGACAACCTGCTGGTCACGGGCACCTTCTCCAAGTCCCGCTCCATGGCAGGGGCGCGCCTTGGCTACGGCGTTGCCTGCCCTGCACTGATAAACGATCTCAATACCATCAAATATTCCACAAACCCCTATAACGTAAACGCCATGACCGCCGCGGCAGGCTATGGAATGCTTCTTGACGAGGAGTATACAAGAGCAAACTGCCAAAGGATCATTGCCACCAGAGCCCGTGTGAAGGAAGCCCTTGAGGGACTTGGGTTCGTTGTGATCCCGTCGCTTACAAACTTCCTTTTTGCCAAAAGGGAAGGGCTTTCGGGGATGGACTACTATTTGAAATTAAAGGAAAAAGGGGTGCTGGTGCGCCACTTTGAAACCGAAAGGTTAAAGGACTTTAACCGTATCACCATCGGAAGCGAGGGTGAAATGGACGTCTTTTTGAAGGCGACAGAAGAAATTTTAAAGGAAAGTGAAGGCGTGCTTTTATGAGAACAGCCACCATCAACAGAAAAACGGCGGAGACCGATATCTGCCTGACCCTCACCCTTGACGGCAAGGGTGAAGGTAAGATCGACAGCGGATGCGGATTTCTTGACCATATGCTCACCCTTTTTGCCCGTCACGGGCGCTTTGACCTGACTCTTTGCTGCAAAGGCGATACCTACGTGGACGATCACCACACGGTGGAGGATATCGGTATCTGTCTTGGCAAGGCGTTTAAAGAAGCCCTTGGCGATAAAAGAGGGATCGTGCGCTACGGTGACACCACCTTGCCTATGGATGAAAGCCTGATCTTGACCGCAGTGGATTTTTCGGGCAGACCCTATCTCGGCTTTGATCTGCAGATCCCCACAGAAAAGGTGGGCAGCTTTGACACCGAGCTGGTGGAGGAGTTTTTCCTGGCGTTCGTGAGAAACGCCGAATGCACCCTCCACGTTAAACAGCTTGCAGGCAAGAACAGCCACCACATTATTGAAGGAACCTTCAAGTCCTTCGGCAGAACGGTGAAAAAGGCGGTCAACCTTGAAGCGGGCTTTGAAAACGATATTCCCTCCACGAAAGGGGTGCTTTGATGATCGCCATCGTGGATTACGGCGTTGGAAATCTCTATTCTCTGCATCGCTCCTTTGAAGCCATCGGAGCAGAGGTGAAGATCACCGCAGACGAAAGGGAGATCAAAGCCGCCGACCGCATCCTCTTGCCGGGCGTGGGTGCCTTTGGCGATGCGGCAAACAAGCTTTACGCTTCGGGGCTTTCCGATCTGATCACAGAGGAAGCAAAGGAGGGCAAGCCCCTGCTTGGCATCTGCCTTGGAATGCAGATGCTTCTTGAAAAGAGCCTTGAATACGGCGAGCACCGCGGTCTTGGACTGATCGAGGGCGAGGTGCGCCCCATTTCCGAGGTCATTCCCAAAGGGCTGAAGATCCCCCACATCGGCTGGAACGCCCTGCAATTTCAAGGTGAAAAGAGTCCTCTTTTCAAATACGTAGAAGAAGGCGAGTGCGTGTATTTCGTCCACTCCTACCACGGGGCAAATTGCGGCAAAAACGTGATCGCCACCGCAGAATACGGCGTGCCGCTGACTGCCGCGGTGGGGAAGGACAGCGTCTTTGGCTGTCAGTTCCATCCCGAAAAGAGCGGCAAGGTGGGACTGAATATCCTGCGTGCCTTCGTAGAGCTGTAAGAAAGGAAGAACAAGATGATTATTTTTCCTGCAATCGATTTGTATGACGGCAAGGCGGTGCGTCTTTATAAGGGCGATTACGACAAGATGACCGTCTATAGCGAAAATCCCCCCGAGATCGCCGCGGATTTTAAGGCAAAGGGTGCCACCCATATGCACATCGTGGAT
Organism: Clostridia bacterium; assembly: GCA_017465885.1. Taxonomy (GTDB): domain Bacteria; phylum Bacillota; class Clostridia; order Oscillospirales; family CAG-272; genus UBA11512. The sequence goes on from JAFTVG010000007.1 coordinate 8,818, forward strand.
TTAGAGGGGGCAAAAAACGGGGATACCCCCAATTTTGAAACCGTTTTGGCGATCAAAAAGACCTTCGGCGGCTTTTGTGAAATAGGCGGAGGCATCAGAAGCATAGAGGTGATTGAGCGTTACCTTTCTGCGGGCGTGGATCGGGTGATTCTCGGCACTGCCGCCGTAAAGGACAAAACCTTCACCGAGCAGGCGGCAAAAAAATACGGCGAGCAGATCGCCCTTGGGGTAGACATCAAGGACGGCTACGTTGCCGTGAAGGGATGGATCGAAAAGACCGCCCTTGATCCCTTTGACTTCTGCAAGGATATGCAGAATATCGGTATCAACACTCTCATTTGCACCGATATTTCAAGAGACGGCGCCATGAAGGGGACCAACGTCGGACTTTACGAGCAGCTTTCAAAGCAGCTTCATATGAAAATCATCGCCTCGGGCGGCGTTTCGGGTATGGAGGACGTGAAGAGCCTAAGAAAGCTGGATCTTTACGGCGCAATCGTGGGCAAGGCGTACTATACGGGAGCCTTGGATCTCAAAGAGGCAATAAAGGAGGCAAAATGATCACCAAAAGAATCATCCCTTGTCTTGACGTAAAGGACGGCAGAGTGGTCAAGGGGATCAATTTCAAGGGACTTGCAGACGTTTCCTCCCCCGTGGAGTTGGCAAAATTCTACAGCGACTGCGGGGCAGACGAGCTGGTCTTTTACGACATCACCGCCTCCGCAGAGGGCAGAACCCTCTTTACCGACATTTTAAGAGAGACTGCACGGAAGGTCTTCATTCCCCTGACCGTGGGCGGGGGCATCAATACCGTTTCCGATTTTGACAGAGTGCTCAAGTGCGGGGCTGACAAGGTCAGCGTCAATTCGGGCGCTATCCGCAATCCCTCCCTCATTGACGAGGCGGCAAAGCTGTACGGCGACCAGTGCGTGGTGCTTTCAGCCGACGTGAAGAGAGTGGACGGGGTCTTCCGCGTCTTTGCCAAGGGCGGCAGAGAAAACACGGGGATGGAAGCCATCTCCTGGATCAAGGAATGTGTGGATAGAGGTGCGGGAGAGATCGTGGTCAACTCTATCGACACCGACGGCGTGAAGGGCGGCTTTGATCTTGAAATGCTGGACGCCGTTTGCAAAGCCGTTTCGGTTCCGGTCATCGCATCGGGAGGCGCGGGCAATATCGAGCATTTCATCACCCTCTTTAACACCCTTCCCGGGGTGGATGCGGGGCTTGCCGCCTCCATCTTCCATTTTGGAGAGGTGAAGATCGAGGACCTGAAAAAGGCAATGAAAGGCGCGGGCATTCCCGCACGTTTGTAAAGCAAAAACCGAAAGGAATCTGGAGTAATGGAAGTACTTTTTGACATTGAAAAACTGAAATTTGACGAAAAGGGACTCATCCCCGCCATCGTGGTGGACGCCGTCTCGGGCAAGGTGCTTACCCTTGCCTATATGAATAAGGAAAGCCTGCAGATCACTCTGCAAAAGGAGCTGACCTGCTTCTTCAGCCGTTCAAGACAACAGCTCTGGCTCAAGGGTGAGACCAGCGGCAACTATCAGCACGTGGTGTCCGTCACCGCAGACTGCGACTATGATGCGCTGGTGGTCAAGGTGGAGCCCGACGGTCCCGCCTGTCATACGGGCAGCTTTTCCTGCTTTGAAAACACCCTTGCCATCAGCGAAGAGCGCCGCGACTTTACCCTTGACGGTCTGATGAAGCTGATCGAAGGGCGCAAGACCGAGAAGAAAGAGGGCTCTTATACCACCTATCTTTTTGAAAAGGGGCTTGATAAGATCTTAAAGAAGGTGGGCGAGGAGTCTACCGAGGTGATCATCGCCGCCAAGGCAAACGACAAGGCGGAAACGATCTACGAGATCTCCGACCTTGCCTACCACGTGATGGTGCTGATGGTGGAGGCGGGCATCTCCCTTGAGGATATCCACCGCGAGCTTGCCTCCCGCCACGTCATCGACCACAAGGTCAAGCAGGAGAAGATGACCAAATAAAACACGCACAGAAAAGGTCTTTCAATAAAAAAGAGCTATATCGCAAGGATATAACTCTTTTTTTGTTGTTTATAAACGTTGTCAGCAGACCGTCGCCGCCCCCAGAAGCAGCTCGTCGGTGCTGACTCCAAGGACTCTTGCAATGTGGGCAAAGGTCAGTACGTCGGGCAGGGCGTGTCCGTTTTCCCACTTGGAGATGGCTTGTGGGGTGACGGCAAGGAGCCGCCCCAACTCCTCCTGGGTGTAGCCGCATCTGGTGCGGCAGCTTTTCAACCGTTTTCCGATCAGCTTCATTTCGGCTCCTTCCTTTCGTCAGTTGATCTCGTTTTTTCGCTTTAAGAGCGCCTTTTTTCTGTAGTCTGCGGGGGTGTCTTTGGTGTGGGCTTTAAAGACTCTGCTGAAATGCTGAACGGTCTTGAAGCCGCATCTGTCGGCAACGTCCTTTAAGGGCACCTCTGTAAAGGCGAGCTGCTTTTTGGCGATCTTGATGCGGTGCTTCATCAGATACTGCATCGCCGTCATGTCCAGCTCCTCCTTAAAAAGATCGGTCAAGGTGGTCTTGTTGATGCCGCAGGCGGCGGCGATCTGTAAAAGGCTCAGCTCCTCCATATAGTGCCCCTCGATAAAAAGCACCGCATCCTTTAATTTGGCACTTGACAGGGCAGGGGTGGAGTCGGCGGTGGTCTCCCCTTCGCCGTAGCCGATCAGACCGTACATCCGCTCAAGGGCAATGATGATCTCCATAAAATGAGAGCGGCCTCTGCACGACCAGTACCAGTCTCTCTGATCGGTCAACTCCTTGCTCATTCGGATGCAGGAGCTTTCCACGGTGGCTCTGTAATTGTCACAGATGGGCACCACGTGCTGTCCGTCAACAAAGGGCTTGAGCATAAACATGTCGTGTACGGTGGCAATATCTCCGTAATCCTGCGAATAAAGAAGCTCAAAGGTCATATTTACGTTGAGAAATTTGGGATGAAAATAGATGCAGTAATAATGCGCCTTGGATTTGGAGATCAGCGTGGGCGCTTCCTTCTCGTTGAAGCAGAAAAAGCAGGGGGCGGCGGAGGAGACGTCGACACCGTTTAGCTTGAAGGAGAGCCGTCCCTGCAGCAGGCAGACGAGCAAAAAGCACTCGTCCTTGATGTCGATGTGGGATAAGGTGCCGTTTTCCACGCACTCCACGTAGGCGATCTTTCCGGCGTTGTATTTTCTTCCCACGGTAATATGCTCCATTTGCTCACCACCCGTCCTTTTTTGAGATCTCATCGGTTTGTACACTCATATTTTAGCATACCTGCGGAGTTTACGCAAGATGCAAACGTTGTCTGATTTACAGTTTCTTTTATCCCTGATCAAATTTTGTGGTCTGAAAGACCAAAACAGAGCCCTTTTTTGTGTCTGCAAAAAAAATAAAAAAATTTTTGTTTTTTCGTTGATTTTTTTATAAAAAAAACGACTATATGGTAAAAGGACTTCATAAAAGGACCGGGAGAAGAAAAATGGATTATTCGAAGCATATCCTTGCCTGCAGGAATGCGCAGGAATACATAGAAAAGCAGATATCATCGCCGCAGTCCGTGGGGCAGTCACTCGCGTTGCTTTACGAGCGGGCAAGATGCAGCGTAGCATATGAGGAATGGTCGGTGGGCGGAAAAAGCATGGACAGAGGATACTACTGCCCCTCCACCGTCAGAGATCTTGTGGTGGTCGGACAAAGCAGAGGTAAGCTTCTCAGGCGCCCCCGCCCCAAAAGCAGGCCGTCCTTTTGCTATGGCTTTGACGAAAACGGCCGTTTGCTGACGGTGACCACCTTGCAGGAGCAAAGCGGCAAGCCACTGCGTAAAGAGGTGCTGTTTTATGAGGGGGAATGTCAGTACGGGCTTGCCGCAGACGTGGACGGCGGGTCACTTTCCTTGTGTGTCTGCCGTTATGAGGAAGGAACCCTTCGCTCCTACCGCTTGTATTTTTATAAAGAAGGGGTGGGGGTAGACCGCTTTCTTGCCGAGGACTATCAAAGAGAAGGTGACGGTCGGGCAGAGATCACCTTTTATGAATTTCGCTTGTCAAATCCTTACTTCGAGAAGGAGTGGACGCCGCGCCTTTACGATCATCGCCGTTACAGCTGTTATCTGAAGGGGGACGGACAGCTTGTCTGTCGGCAGACCGATTACGATAAGAATGGGGAGGGCGCCCCTTCCTTTGAGGTGCACGTCTTCAAAAGGGGAGGACGGATCATTCGGATCTGAATAAAAAAACAGGCGTATCTGCCCAAAAGTGCGGATACGCCTGTGAATTCAGTTAAAGGTGGGAAGAGCGTCAAAGATCCTTTTCCAGAGCTTTTTTGCGGGGATGGAAAGCGCCCGTCCTGCAAGATGAAGGAGGATCGAAAGGAGCAGAACTGCCGCGCATTTGAACATAGGCTCTTCGAAGGTGACGAACTTACCGAGAACGATGCCCACGGCAACGTGGAGAAGATAGATGGAAAAGGAGAGATCCTTGCCGAAGATCTTATAATAGAGTCTGCCGCGGCATCCCTGAAGAGAAGTAAGGAAGCGTAAGAAAAAGAATGCCGAAAGAAGGGTGGAAAGGTACATTTCCATCACCACGATCCTGCTCTCTGCGATCTGCAGGAAAAAGAAGAGTACGCCCAAAGCAAGGAAGAGCGCTTTTTTGCCGCCGGATACGGCTTTGCCTCCGAAGTGCTTTGCCATAAGATAGCCCAAAGCAAAGTTGGGAAGACCGAAAAAGAGGGCGTTTCGAGTGTAGCGGATGGGCATATCTGTATACTGCAAAAGGTGCATATAGCCTGAAAAGAAAAGGTATATGGCAATGCAGGCGGGAACGAGCAGATAGTACCATTTTTCCTTGCGGTGCTTCACCATCAAAAAGTGGATGAGTGATAAAACCAACAGCGCAATGAGGAACCAAAGCTGATAGCCGCTGTAGGTGACGGGGGTGTTCAAAAAGAAGAAATCAAGAAAGAGATCGTCGTGGAAAAGGGTGGTGAAATAGTAGCCGACCCCCTTGCCCTCGGCGTAGCAAAGGAAAAAGTCGAAAACCACGTAGAGCCCGAAGCCGAAGACCATATATTTCACGCTTCGGGAAAGGAAGGCACGGGTCTTTTTCTCTCTGACCTCTCTTTCGGGATGGTAATTATAATAGCCGCTGATCATAAAGAAGGTGGGCACGGCAAGGCGATACAGCGGGAAAAAGGGATAGGCTTCTCCCGCAAAATGAATGCAGATCACGAGAAATGCCAAAAAAACCTTGAAAAGATCCAAGGCGAGATTTCGTTTTTTGATGATGTTGTTCATAATTGTCCTTTAAAATAACAAAAGTCCTCAACAGTATACCACGCTTTTATAAAATGTCAAGGACTTCTTTTGAGGATTTTCTCCTGAAGATTGACAGAACGGCAAAACTGTGCTATACTGTTTTATATTTGAAGCAGATTGGAAGGTGGAAGCAGTATGGCATTTATGGAGATCCGTTTCTTTTCGGAGACGCTGGGCAGAGGGGTGTGCGTGAATGCACTGATCCCTCAGGGAAAAAAGAGCTATAAGACCCTTTATCTGTTCCACGGACTGTCCGACGACCACACCGCCTGGCAGAGATACAGCTCGATCGAGATGTACGCCCTGCGTGCGGGTATTGCCGTCGTGATGCCAAACGTGGATCGAAGCTTCTATACCGATATGGCAAGAGGCGACAAGTATTTTACCTATATTGCACAGGAGCTGCCCGAGGTGATGAGAGGCTTTTTTGGCGGAATGAGCGACAAGAGAGAGGACAACTTTGCCGCAGGTCTTTCCATGGGCGGCTACGGCGCCTTCAAGCTGGCGCTCACCTACCCCGACCGCTACGCCGCCGCTTGCTCTCTTTCGGGTGCGCTTGATATTCCTTTTATGATCGAAAAGTACCCCATCGGCGGCAAAGAGGATCTGTTTGGCAACATCTACGGAGATCTTTCCTCGGTGAAGGGAAGCGACAACGACCTGCTTGCCCTTCTTGAAAAGAGGGTGAAGGAGGGCGCAAAGCTGCCCGACCTTTATATGGCGTGCGGACTGCAGGACGTGATCCTGCCTTGCAGCAGAGCCTTTTATGAGAAAGCCAAGGAGCTTGACGTGCAGCTGAGCTACGTTGAGACGGAGGGCAACCACAACTGGTATTTCTGGGATAAGCATATCCAGCCCTTTACCGACAAGATCCCCTCGTATAGCGGGAAAGAACAGGGATAAAAAACGAAAGGATGCCCCAAAGGCGGATTTTAGTATGAATAAGCGAAAGAATCAACGAAAAACAGCCATCCTCCTTCTCTGCCTTCTGCTTGCTTCGGCGTTTTGCGCCTGCACGGCGGGCGTGGTGGTGAAGAACCCCCAGGATCTGCCGGGAGGCTTTGAAGATCTGACGGGTGATCGGATCGTTCTCAACGTCAGCGAAAAAAGGATTGCGGTTGACGAACGCTTTGCGCTGGTGGCGGCGATCGTCCCTCTGCCCGAATATACCCCCGCCTTCAGTTATGCCACGTCAAACGACAAGGTGGCAACGGTGAGCGGTGAGGGCGTGATCAAGGGGATAGGTCAGGGAAGCTGTGTCATTACTGTGTCAACGGGCGAGGGAGGACTCAGAGCGGAATGCCTTGTAACGGTGTTCGACGGCGAGCCCATCGACCCCTCTCTTTCTCCTTCGGTCAGTCCCGATCCGTCAGAAGAGCCCACACCCACCCCTCCATCGGAGGAGCCCACACCCACTCCTCCCTCAGAGGAGCCCACTCCCTCCGATGACGATCCTCCCGAGGAGATCATTCCCGTGGAGGGCATTGAGCTGATCGGCCCCACCGATGCGTTCATCGGAAAGACCTATCAGTATACGGTGAAGGTCACTCCCGAAAACGCCAATGAGAAGCTGTATTTTGTCAACAGTAACGGACGGGATGCCACAATGACCTCCGACGGCAAGCTGACGCCCTTAAAGAAGGGACGGACGGTGGTCACGGTTGAAACGGCTGACGGCAGACTGTCGGACAGCATCACTGTTGAGCTGCTCAATCACGTTACCGGTCTTGCCTTCAGCCATATCGACGGCGTACCCTATGCAGACGCGGTCAAGACCATTCAGGTCGGACAAACGGTGACCCTTACCGCTTCGGTTCTGCCTGAGGGAACGGTACATAACGGAGTATATTTCGTAAACGAGCGCAAGGCAAACGTGAAGATCTTAGCGGGAAGCAGTGATATCGGCTCGGCGACCATTAAGCAAAACGGAATGGATCTGGCAGTCACCGGTGAAAGCACCGGTTGGATCGCCATCACCATCGGCTCTCAAGACTTTACCAGTATGACCAGAAGCTACGTGTTCAAGATCGTGCCCGACACAACCCCCAAGCTGACCTTGGATCAGAGCAGTATGGAGGTGCATTTGGGGCAGAGTGCAAAGCTGAAGGCGACCTTGAGCAATTGCAGCGGATCGCTCCTCTTTGAAAGCTCGGACGAGACGGTCTTGAAGGTGGAGCAGGACGGTACCTTACAGCCCGTAGCACAGGGAAGCGCCACAGTGACCGTTACCCTTGAAGAAAAGGGCTTGAAGGCAGAGTGCGCGGTGAGCGTTCTGGCACCGTTGCCTTCCATAGAGCTGGAAAAGGACGCCATCACCCTTGAAGTGGGCGAAAGTGTCTCTGCGGGCGCCACCCTGCTTCACGGCGAGGGATCGCTGTTGTATGAGACCGACGCAGAGGGCATCGTTCAGATCGATGCGGACGGCACCATCCACGCGCTGAGCGCGGGCAGTGTCACCGTTACCGTGAAAAGCGAGGACGGCAGCCTTTCGGCAACGATCGAGGTGACCGTGAACGAGAAGGAGCCACCGTTGCCCGACGAGGGTGGAGATGACCTGCCTGACGACGGCGGACAAGAGCCCGATGAGGGCGGGGGAGAAGGCGGAGAGGATGACGGCGGTGAGCCCTCAGACGATCAAAACGACCTTTCTGCTCAGCAATAAGAGTATTTTGGACGGAGGACGCACAGCGCGCCCTCCGTTTGCTTCAGGTGCCCGTGAAAAATGACGAAAAATGAAAGGCAAATTGCGCAAACCTCTTGAAAAAATCGTGCGTTTCTGTTATCATAAAAGAAGTAAGAATGAAGACTATGCGGGAGCTTTTGCCCGCCCATACGGATGCGACCCTTCGCAGAAAGGATTTTATATGAAAAGAACGATCGCCGTTTTGCTTTTAACGGTCCTGCTTGCACTCAGTCTTGTGCCGCTGAGCATCAGCGCCGACACGCCTCGTGCAGAGATCAAAAATCTTGCAGGCGCGGTGTATCCCGGCTGCAAGCTGGATCTGGGGATCGCCGTCACGGCAGATCAGGTGGTGGGCGTGCAGTTTTCCTCCGCCATTCAGTACGATCACGATCAACTCACCGTGGTTGCCGACCCTTATACCACCGTTTCGGGCTGGGAGCTGGCAGGCGGTGCGGCAAACTACATTCTTGCTCCGTCCGGAATGAGCCTGGACGGCAAGGATGCCGACGGGTTGGTGATGGTCCGTTTCGCCTATAAGCTGAACGATTCGGTAAAGATCGGCGATAAGATCACGATCACCGTCAAAAACCTGCAGATCGCCGCAAGCGAACGCTTCACGGGGGACGTCAGCTATACTGTCACCGTTGCCGAAAAGCCCAAAAATACCAACTGCAATCTGATGAGTCTGCGGGTGGAGGAGGGCTCTCTTTCTCCTGCCTTCGATGCGGACAGTACAAGAAACGCGTATAGCCTGACAGTGCCCAACAGCGTCAATGCACTCAATGTCTCAGCCGCCACGGCAAACGAGCTGGCAAGCTACGTGATCGAGGGGGCAGAGCAGCTTGAGGTGGGCGAAAACATAGTGAAGGTGACGGTGACCGCAGAAAGCGGCGCACAAAGGGTCTATACCATCACCGTCACAAGAAAAGAGCCTCCTGCAACCGATGCGACCCTTTCTCATCTTGAAGCGGAGGAGGGAATGCTTTCTCCCGAATTTGACTCTGCCCTTACCGAGTATACGATAAACGTCCCCTCCGACGTGACCTCGCTGACCATCAAGGCGGAAACCACCGATGAAAAGGCGAGCTGCGAGATCGCGGGCAACGCTGACTTTCAGGTGGGAGAGAACACCGTCACCATTACCGTTACGGCAGAGGATCCTTCGGTGAGTGCGGTATACACCATAAAGGTGTTCAGAGCCAGACCCATTGAGAATAACGCCCTTCTTTCGGGCATAGAGGTGGAGGAATATAGTCTGTCTCCTTCCTTTGATGCCGCCTCTGAAAACAGAGAATACAGCCTGACCCTGCCTTACATCTTTGAAAGCCTGCCTTCCTTGCAGGTGACCTGCGCAGGTCTTTACGCCAAGTACGAGATCGCCGCCCCCGAAAAGCTGGAGGTGGGTGAGAATACCGTGGTGATCACCGTAACGGCAGAGGACGGCGTAACGGTTGAACGCTATACCATCAAGGTGACCCGTGAGGCGCGGATTCTTTCTTCCGATGCCACCTTGAAGAGCCTGACGCCCGATAGCGGAACGATGACTCCTGCATTCTCTCCCGAGATCACCACCTATGCGGTGATCACCGGCGAAGCCCTTTCTTCCATCGCATTTTCTGCGGTGGCAAACGATCCCGCCGCAACGGTAGATCCTGCGGTCAAACAGTTGAGCGAGGGGTTGAATACCGTTACGGTGAGCTGTAAGGCTGAGGATGGAAGCAGAATGATCTACACCGTCTACGTTTTCGTACCCCATCGTTCAAGCACCGTTGAAAGGGAGCTGTTGATCGAGGGAGCGCCCATTGTGGGTGAAAAGCTGACTGTGCGGCTGATCGGAGAACAGATGGAGGGAAGCTACAGCTGGTACGTGGGCGATGAGAAGATCGTAGGCGTATCGGGAGAGTCCTATACGTTGCTCCCGTCCGATGCAAACAAGACGGTCAAGGCGGTCTTCGAGGGAGAAGACGGCACCGAGCTGACCTCCGAGGTGCTTACCGTGGTATCAAAGAATGTGGTCGGACTTGAAAAACAGGGATTCAGCACTGCAGAGCTGATCATTATGATCGTGTTGGTCGTGGTGGCGCTGTTGTTGGGTGTCGTGGTTGGAAGCTTCTTTACAAAGCGAAGCATCCGCCGCAATATGTATTAAAAGCTTGAAAAGGGCTTGAGCGTACCGGGCGTTCGAGTCCTTTTCTTTCGTCAACTTAACAGACGGTTGATTGACAGACGGGGGTCTTTGTGCTACAATGAAAAAAACGGAAGGGAAGAACAACTGCAAATGTCAATGAAAAAATACTGCCAAAAATACGGAAAGGACGAAAGCAAGGTCTTTGAAATGATCCTTTCAGAGGGAGGCGGCATCCTGCCTTGCCCCTCAGCCTTTACGGGATACGCTATGGAGATCGGTGAAGATACCTTTACCTGCGTGAACGATCAGTTAAACGTTTGCAGGGAATTTGCCTTTTCTTCGGTTACAAAGGCGGAATTTGACGTCGGAGGAGGAAACCTGTGTCTTCGGTGTGTGGTGGAAGGCAGACCCTTGGTCTTCTGCTCACCCCGCAAAAGCTGGAAGGAGCCTGCGGCAAAGCTGCTCCTTGAAAAGATCTCAGAGAAAACCAAAATCGGCAATCAAAAGCTTTACGACGGCTACACGGGAAAGCTTTTTTGGCTGTACCTTTTCAAATAACGCCCCCGTTCCTTCAAATTGATAACCTTACACTCGTATTGCGATTTGTGCAGTGATCAGGTGCAGGCAAATCGATAAAAATCGCTCCGTAAATAAGATTTTGTGGGCTTGTAAAGTTTTGTTGCGGAACTGTAAGGTTGAAGTGGTGGCATTTTAAGCTCGTTTTGCTATAATGGATCTACCAAATCATGGAGGTATCATTATGAAATTGTCAGAAAAACTGATCGCACTGAGAAAAGAAAAGGGATGGTCGCAAGAGGATTTTGCAGAAAAGCTGTACGTATCGAGGCAAGCGATCAGCCGTTGGGAAAATGGAACGGCGCTGCCCGATGCGCAGAATTTATTTGGGATCAGCAAGCTGTTTAACGTGAGCGCAGATTATTTGCTCAACGATGAATATGAAGGCGCGAGGCAGGATTCAGAGATTGAAACGATAGAGCCTCAAACGGCTCCGCCCGCTCCAAAAAAGAAGCATCTTTATTGGTGTTGGATATTGGCAGGTTGTCTTTTTCTATCGGTCGTTTGTATAGGAATACTCCTCGTTATGGATGCAGGCGATCGGTCAAAGGCGTCCGTTGTCCATCACGCGCTTTACACCATCGTAGAAAATGAGATCTCATCTACCTGCACGGCGGAAGGCTCCTACGATGAGGTCGTTTACTGTAAGGATTGCGGTGAGGAGATCTTGCGTACAACCAAAAGCGCGGCAAAGCTTTCTCATACGTTGTCAAGCAGTATGAAAATGAATGAGATCGCCTCTACATGCACCACAGAGGGATCCTACGACGAGATCGTTTGTTGCACGGTTTGCAAAGAAGAGCTGCTTCGAACGCACAGACGCACGGCGATGGGGGCGCACCAATTTCAAAACAGAAAATGTATCGTTTGCGGGCAAGCCCAGCCAAGTGAAGGATTGCTTTTTGTGTCAGGCGGCGATGGAACGTGCTCTGTGGGAGTTGGTGATTGCAGGGATGAGGATATCGTGATTCCCGAATATTCTCCCGACGGCGATAAAGTCACGCAGATAAATGCAAACGCATTTGCAGGGCGGAATCAAGTGAAAAGCATCCAAATTCCCGAAACGGTCACGATCATCGGAGAGGGAGCGTTTCAGGACTGCAATAATCTTGAAACGGTGAACCTGCCAAAGGGGATTACAAGTATTTATTCCTACACGTTTGACGGTTGTAAAAGCCTGAAAGAGATTACGATTCCGACGGGAGTTCTATACATTGGAGAGAAAGCGTTTGCGGATTGTATGGGCTTAAAAAGCATCGCTGTTCCTGCAAGCGTCGGCAAAATAGGGATGTTTGCCTTTGAAAATTTTTCAGATGGCAAAGGCACGATCACCCTGGGAATATACAAGGGATGGGAAGTGTACGACTCCTCTGATGAGTTTGTTGCCGAGGTGGATTTCAGCAGTGGTACTGCTACAGAATTTGAGTATTTTACGAACAGATTTCCCGAATACGTATGGAAGCGTTCTTGAAAACAAAATAAATTTTCTCATTGAAGTATTTAACGTTAAGTATTTACCTTTTGAAAGGATCACCGACTATGAAAAAAATCATCTACTATTTGTCCCCCATCGCATTGGTTCCCGCTATGCTGGGCGCTTTGGAGCTTCTTGAAAACAGCGGACTTTTGGCAATGTCACCGCTTGTTCTCTTTGGTGCGCTGGTGTTTTACGCCTTGACGGCGGGCTTGCTGTCTCCCACAAAGAAAAAGGCAGACCTGCTCCTTGCCGCAGTTTTACCTGCTTCACTTTTTTTGACCCTCTTTTTGGCGGGTGCTTTTGATAACGGCGAAGGTATGGGAAGCGCCTTTTTGATGAATGAGGGCTTTGAGGCGGCGCTTCAGCCTCTTGCGCTGATCGGCTATTTGCTGTTATCGGGTCTTTCCCTTGCGGCATCGCGCAAGAGCGTCAGAAGCCTTTTTTCGGGCATCTCCCGTTTGAAGAAAACGGCGGCTGTCGCTTCTCTTGCCTGCCTCGTCCTTCTTTTGCCCGCCTGCACCGCCAAGGATCCGAATGCCGCGCTTTTAAAGCTTCCCGAAAGTCCCGCAGAGGACTTTCGTTTCGAGTACGTTGACGAAGAGCAGACCGAAATTTGCATCACCGAATATTTGGGCAGTGCCGATACGGTGGTCATTCCCGAGAAGATCGAGGGACTGCCCGTGGTGCGCGTTATGGGTGTGAGAGACGGCAAAACGGGTCTTTTGAAAAAGGGTGCCTTTCAGCAAAGCGGCGTGAAAGAGGTTGTCGTGCCCAAAACGGTAAAGGTGATCTGGGGGTTTGAAGGATGCACCGAGCTGACCACCGTCCTCTTTAAGGAGGGCTCGGAGCTTTTGGCGATTGACGGCTTTGAAAACTGCACGGCTCTTTCCTCCATTGATCTTTCAAAAACACCGCTGAAAAACGTGAGCGGATTTGAGGGGTGCGCTGCACTTCGGCAGATCCTTTTGCCCGATTGCGTGGAGCGCATCGGCGAGCGCGCCTTTTATAACTGCTCGGCGCTTGAAGAGATCGACCTGCCCGAAAGCCTTGAGCGGATCGATCAGGACGCCTTTGCGGGCTGTAAGGCGTTGGAGCGCATCACCGTGCCCGCAAAGTTGAATATGGTGAACGGTATGTCCACCATCCCCTTCCGCGATCTGGATGCTTTAAAGGAGATCGTGCTGGAGGAGGGCAGAGAGCGGGTGGACGGCTACGGCTTTTTTGAGATCAAAACGAGCGCCACGATCATCATTCCCGCAAGCGTGAAGGAGTTTTCCGGAGCCGCCTTCTTCTTGTATTCCCCCGCAACCTTCGTCTTCAAGGGCGATCTTCCCGCACCCGTAAGCGAGAGCGGAGGCTTCGATTGGCAGACCAAGTATACCGTCACCCTCCGCTACGATAAAAGCACCGAGGGATGGGACGGCTTCCCCACCACCGAGGGTATCGTTTTAGAGGCTGTGAACTGATTTTACCAACACATCAAAAACCGCTTGGGCGCAAGCCCAAGCGGTTTTTTGGTGTTATAACGATCAAATATCGTATTTTGAAAGAATGGCGCTGGGCGTTTTCATCAGCAGGAAGAGTGCGGGTAAGATGCCGAAGATCACCGATACGCCCATAGCAAAGGCGATCACGATCAGGGCAAGCCAGGGAGGATAGAAGAACATTTCCTCCATAGAGGGCGCGTAATCCAGCCAGAAGAGCACCAGAGCGCTGGTCAACACCGTGCCCGCGCCCACCGTCAGAGAGGAGAGGGCAAGGGATTCGGCAAAGAAGCGGAAGACGATGTTTTTCTTGGAAACGCCGATGGCGCGGTAGATGCCCACCTCCTTCACTCTGCCCATCAGCGAGGAGCGCATGATGAAGAAGATGCAGAGGCAGGTGATCAGCCCTAAAACACCCATAGACACGAACTTGGAGATGATGCTTGAAATATCAAAGAATGCCTGCGCGTTTTTCTCATCGTCTGGGGTGAACAGATAGCCGTCTGTCAGATAGGACGCCATTTCCTCCTCCAAGAACTTTTCGGTCTTTTTGGGGGAGGTGGAGTGGATGATGATGGTCTGTTGGTAATAGTCCCCTGTTGCAAGGTTTGTTCCTTTCACGGGAAGAGAGCTTGTTCCCGAGGAGCAGGCGACCGAAAGCAGATCCTCATCGGAAAGGAAGAAGCCTGCCCCTTTATTCATATATTCGGTGCCGAAGGGAGAGGGGTACTTGAAGAAGAGTCCCGAAAGATCGTCGTAGACCTCCACTCTCGGCATCTTTTCGGTGTCCAGATCATCGGGGGTCAGCAGGGCGCCGATCTTCAGCGTTTTGCCGTTTAACGTGATCTCTTCGCCGATCGCATACCCGGGGGCTCCGAAGGGAAGATAGAGGGCGACCTGCCCTTCACCGAGGGGAACACCGTAATCGTCCCCTGCCGCCACGTAGGTGGGCAGTGCCGCCTTTGCAAGGGCGCGCTCGGTAAGATAGAAGGCGGTTTCCTTTGCTTTGACCACGCCCACCACCTTCAGGCTGACACCCCCGGAATAGTCCGAGGAGATGAGCCCCGTGATCAGGTTGTTGATCAGATCCTCGGGCTTCTTGATGAAGTCCACGGTGGAATCTTCAAGAATGCGCTCTGCAGTCAGCGAGGACAACAGCACCTCGTCATCCCTTTCGGGAAGCCTGCCGCAAACCAGATCCCGTCCTTCTGCCATACGGACGGGCAGGATGGCGTCTGCCGAGGAGATATCAATGCGGTTTTGCTCGCTGGTCTCAAAGGCGCCAAGGGATAGGGAAGGGGAGGAAAAGTAGCCTTTTACGTCAGAAAAGACGTAATCGATGGCGGCGTCCTCCCTGCCCACGGCGCCTTGCAGAGCGGTGTAGCAGGCGGGGTCGCTTGTTAAAAGCTCGAAGGTGTATTTGTTATACGCCCTGTTCATGGTGAAAATATCGGAAAAGGCAGTGCCGAAGGTGGAGGCGGTCATCACCAGAATCAGCGAAAGAAGGAGTAGGGTGCAGACCAGCAGTCTTCTGCCCTTTTTCTGCATCTTGGTAAAGTGCAGACGGTAGCCTGCAAGCAGAGAAGAGCCGAAGGTGAACAGTCTGCCGTATCTGCCGCCCTCAAGAGGAGCGAAATCAAACTTTCTTTCGGTTTGCTTTTCTTCCTCGTGCTGTTCTCGTTTGCTTTCAAAGACACCTTCGTTTACCTTGATCTCGCTGTTTTCATCCAGCACCTGCACCCCGGAGGTAAGCACCTGCAGATAGCTTTTGCCATCCTTTGAGATGAAGCGCAGGCGCAGGGGCTCTGTGGGGCAGGATCCGTAATAATCTATCGACAGATTGGCTGACTGCTCGTTTTGCTTGTCGTATTCGCCGAGGTAGATCACGTTCTTGCTCTTGGCGATCAGTCCGTAGGCGCCGTCGTTTTCCTTGATGTTTTCGATCCTGCCGTCCTTTATTTCGATCACCTTGTCGCAGTAGTGATCCACCAGCTCCGCCTCGTGGGTCACCAAAAGCACCAGTCTGTCCTTTGAAAGATCCTTCAGCAGATCCATGATGAGCAGGGTGTTTGCCTCGTCAAGATTGCCCGTAGGCTCGTCTGCCAGGATCACCTTGGGGCTTTTTACGATGGCTCTTGCAATGGCGATCCGCTGCTGCTGACCGCCTGAAAGGGTGTCGGGCAAGCGCATAGCGTACTTTTCCATCCCCACCAGCGTCAGCGCCGCCATGGTTCGCTCTCTTAAAAGGGCTCGGTCCTCCACACCGCAAAGACGGAGGGCGTCGGACACGTTTTCAAAGCAGTTGACCTGATAATTGAGGTAGTAGTTCTGGAAGATATAGCCGATATCTCTGTTGCGGATCACATCGGGATCGCTTTTTAACGCCTTACCGTCAAAGAGGATCTGACCCGATGCAAAGCTGTCAAGCCCCCCCACCACGTTTAAAAGGGTGGTCTTGCCGCATCCGCTTCTGCCAAAGACCGCCACCATCCCCTTTTCGGGCAGATCCAGGGTGACGTTCTTTAACACGTGGAGCTGGTTGCGTTCTCCTTTGTTATAGAATTTGTTCAGTCCTTTGATGCTGATCATATGCATATTCTCCTTTCTTCAAATCTCAAAATACTTATTGTTTTTTGGAAAGGGACTTTTTCACGCTCTGCCCGAACAGCTTCTTCAACTGCTTGGAGGTCACTCTCAAAACGATGATGAAGAGAGCGGCAAAGAGCAGAAGATACTGCCACCAATACATATAGGTGAACATGGCGTTGACCATAGGAATGGTGAACACCAGAAAGCCGACGAACAGGGCGGTAAGGTAGGCGGGGATCAGGGTGATGAGCATACGGACGAATACCCCGATCTTGATGGCACTCACGGGAATACCCATAGAGCGCATAATGCCCATTTCGCTCTTGAAGGAGTCAAGAGTTCTGGTGGTGCAGATGTGGATAAAGAAGGAAATAAAGAGGAGGAAGAGCACCCACAGCGCGGCAAGGAAGCCTGCGCCGATGGTGTTGATGATCACCGTGAAGATATCGGGATCGTAGGTGGTGTCGGACATCAGGGCGATATACTCTTCGCCGTGAAGGGTCTTTACTGCCTTTTTTGCCGCTTTGTCACTCCTATAAAAGAGGGAGAGCTGCGTGTAGCTTTCCGAAAGGACCTCATCGCCCAGCTTCATTAACAGCTGAGGGCTGATGAGAACGTAGTCCTTGACGTAGGCGTTTTCACTTGATAAGGGCAGGTCGCTCTTCTTCAGCTCCTCCTTGCCGAATTCCTTTGAGAAATAATACTCCGATTCCCCCGAATAAGGGTTAGAGGTGACGTAGTATTCGTAAAGAGCGGAGAAGGTGATCTCGGCGTTTTCCTGTCGGTAACGATCCAGCGCTTCACTTTGCACGTAAAGGGCGTCGCCCTGTACGTCAAAGGAGGGGATGAGGGGCAAGATCTCCGAATAGACGGGAACACCGTTTTGCAGGGCGTTTACCGTGATCTCCGAGCTTTTGTCAAAGAGATGCTCGCAGGCAGTGAACAGCTTGAAGCCCTCTTCGGAAAAGCAGACCTCCGCAGGCAGATTGTTGTCGCGGAAATAGCAGACGCCCACCACCTCGTATACCAATTCTCCGATCTGAATGCTGTCGATAAAGAGCTTGGGCCAACCGAAATCGGTCTGCTTCTCAAGGGGAAGATAAAGCAGTACCTCGTTTGCCTTTTCGGGATATCTGCCCACGTCTGCCCTGCCGTAATCCTTCCCGTAGGTAGGCTGAAGATCCACAAATCCGGGCAGACCCAGCAGATTGGTATAGTAAATGAAATGGCTTTCGTCAAGCTGCTCGTCAAAGCGCAGATGATCGATGGCTCCCGTCTGTGCCATCAGTCCTTCGATCTCCTCGGGGGTAAACACCTCTCCCGAACGCTTGACCATCACCACCCTGCCTTCCTGCGGGGTGAACATATAGTAGTCGGAGAACAGATCTGCCACTCCGCTTCCGCAAAGGGCAGTGGCAAAAAACATTCCAAGGCTTCCGATGATCATCAGGATACAAAGGAAGAGGGAAAGAAGAGGACGGGAAAGGAAGATGGTCTTGCCGAGGACGAAGCCGTTTTTAATCTCGGGACGTTTGAAGCCCTTTTTTTCCTCGGGGAAGAGCAGGGGATCTTTTTGGGGGCTTTTTTCACCCTCTTCTGCCATCGGTGCAGGGGTAAAGACGGTGTCCTCCGCTACTGCGCCGTCATAGATGCGCACGTGTCTCGTGGCAACGCCCTCCACCTGCTCGAAATTGTGGGTCACCATAATGAAGAGCTTGTCTTTTGAAACCTCTTTTAAGAGCGCAACGATCTCGGCGGAGGTGGCGTAGTCCAGGTTGCCCGTGGGCTCGTCTGCAAGAATGATGGGACTATCCTTTGCAAGGGCGCGGGCAATGACGGTGCGTTGCTTCTGACCGCCCGAGAGCTTACTGCCCTTTTGCTTGATGAAGGGGCGCATTCCCACCCGATCAAGCAGCTCCAGTGCTTTTCTTCTGCGCTCCTTGTGGTCTTCAATGTTCATCAGTGCCAGCTCCACGTTTTGAAGCACGGTGAAGCTTTCGATGATGTTGTAGTCCTGGAAGATGAAGGAGATATAGTCCTTTCTATAGTCCTCCCAGTCCTTTTGCATATAATGTGAGGTGGGCTGACCTTCGATATAAAGCTCGCCCTCCTCGTAGCTGTCCATACCGCTGATCACGTTTAAAAGGGTGGATTTACCCGAGCCCGAAGCACCCGTGACCGCCACGAATTCGCCTTTGTCAAAGGACAGATTCACCCCGCGGATGCCCACGGTCACCGCTCCCTCGGAAACGTAGATCTTTCCTATATTTTTCAGCTTTAAAAGCGACATAGCCTTCTCCTTTCAAAAAAGAGCTTTGGTTTGATCCTTGTACGATTATTTTACCATAGATCCGCACTTTTGTAAAGTGAAAGTTTTTCAAGACGTCTGGTTTTTTCTTTACTAAAAAACATTGACCGAAACACAATATGTTGTGTTTTGCTATTGACAAAAACAAGATAAATGGTTATAATGGGTGTGTACGAAGATAAAAAAGTAAAAACGGAATTAAAAAAGAAGATACGGAAGGAGCAGAATATGAAGATCATCAAGAGAAGCGGTAGCGAAGTGGAATTTGATAGAGAAAAGATCGCCGTTGCGGTGACCAAGGCAAACGAGAGCGTGGTGCCCAGCCACCGCCTTACCCCCATACAGATCAAGAGAATTGCAGAGGATGTGGAGAGCGCCGCGGCAAATATGCAAAGGTCGTTAAGCGTGGAGGAGATCCAGGATATGGTGGAAGACCAAATCATGAATCAGAGAGCCTTCGCCGTGGCAAGAAGCTACATCACCTATCGCTATAAGAGAGCGATGGTGCGCAAGTCCAACACCACCGACGAACAGATCTTAAGTCTGATCGAATGCAACAACGAGGAGGTCAAGCAGGAGAACTCCAACAAGAACCCCACCGTCAACAGTGTTCAAAGAGACTATATGGCGGGCGAGGTAAGCAAGGACATCACCAAGCGCATCCTGCTTCCTTCAGACATCGTTGCCGCCCACGAGGACGGGCGCATCCATTTCCACGATGCAGACTATTTTGCGCAAAGAATGCACAACTGCGATCTGGTGAATTTAGAGGATATGCTTCAAAACGGCACGGTCATCAGCGAAACGCTGATCGAAAAGCCCCATACCTTCTCTACCGCCTGCAACATCGCCACCCAGATCATTGCGCAGGTGGCATCCTGCCAGTACGGCGGACAGAGCATCAGCCTTGCCCATCTTGCACCCTTCGTGGAGCTCAGCCGTCAGCGCTTCCGTAAGGAGGTGCGGGAGGAGCTGTCCCTGCTGCCGGGAACCTTCAGTGAGGAGCAAGTCAACGCCATTGCCGAAAAGCGGGTAAGGGAAGAGATCAACAGAGGCGTGCAGACCATTCAGTATCAGGTGGTCACCCTGATGACCACCAACGGACAAGCCCCCTTCGTCACCGTCTTTATGTATCTGGGCGAAGCCAAAAACGAGCAGGAAAAGGCAGACCTTGCCCTCATCATCGAGGAGACCCTCCGTCAGCGCTACAAGGGCGTGAAAAACGAAAAGGGTGTGTGGGTCACTCCCGCTTTCCCTAAGCTTATTTACGTTCTGGAGGAGGACAATATCCACGAGGACAGCAAATACTATTATCTGACCAAGCTTGCCGCCAAGTGTACCGCCAAGAGAATGGTGCCCGACTATATCTCCGAAAAAATTATGCTTCAGAATAAGATCGACAAAAACGGAGACGGTCAGTGCTATACCTGCATGGGATGCCGCAGCTTCCTTACGCCCTACGTGGATGCAGAGGGCAAGCCCAAATACTACGGCAGATTCAATCAGGGTGTCGTCACCGTCAATCTGGTGGACATCGGTCTTTCTGCAGAAGGAGATATGGATCGCTTCTGGCAGATCTTTGACGAGAGAATGGATCTCTGCCACAGAGCCCTGCAGTGCCGCCACGAGCGGCTGACGGGCACGCTTTCCGATGCCGCCCCCATCCTTTGGCAGCACGGCGCTCTGCTTCGCTTAAAGAAGGGCGAGGTGATCGACGAGTATCTGCACGGCGGCTATTCCACCCTGTCGCTGGGGTATGCGGGTCTGTGGGAGTGCGTGTACAGTCTCAACGGCAGAAAGCTGACCGAGCCCGAGGGCGAGGAGCTGGGGCTTGAAATTATGAGAAAGCTCAACGAATATACCGCCAAGTGGAAAAAGGAGGAGAATATCGACTATTCTCTTTACGGCACTCCCCTTGAAAGCACCACTTACAAGTTTGCAAAGTGCTTACAAAAGCGCTTCGGTATCGTGAAGGGGGTCACCGACCGCAGTTATATCACCAACAGCTATCACGTGCACGTGACCGAGGAGATCGACGCTTTTGAAAAGCTGGCGCTGGAGGCAAAATTCCAAGCCCTTTCCCCCGGCGGTGCCATCTCCTACGTGGAGGTGCCCGATATGCAAAACAATCTTGAAGCAGTCCTTTCGGTGATGCGCTTCATCTACGATAACATTATGTACGCAGAGCTGAACACCAAGAGTGACTACTGTATGGAGTGCGGATACGACGGTGAGATCGGTGTGGAAAGCATAGAAGGAAAGCTGACTTGGGTCTGCCCCAATTGCGGAAATACCGATCAGAAGAGAATGAACGTGGCAAGACGTACCTGCGGGTATATCGGCACGCAGTACTGGAATCAGGGACGGACGCAGGAAATCAAGGAACGGGTCTTACACCTGTAAGCAACGAGAAAGCAAGGCGGATGATCCCGCCTTGCTTTAAAAAAAGAGATGAATTACGGAAAACTCAACAAAAACGATATTGCAAACGGCAAGGGCGTGCGCGTTTCGCTCTTCGTTTCGGGATGCCGCAGAAACTGCAAGGGGTGCTTCAACAAGGAAGCCCAGCGCTTTTCCTACGGCGCACCCTACACCAAGCAAACCGAAAAGGAGATCCTATCTGCGCTGATGCCTTCCCATATCGACGGGCTGACCCTGCTTGGCGGCGAGCCCTTTGAAAAGGAAAACAGGGAAGAGCTGATCGCCCTTGTAAAAAGAGTGAAGAGCGATCTTCCTAAAAAGAGCGTCTGGTGCTACAGCGGCTTCCTTTTTGAGGAGCTTTTAAAGGAGGGGCAGGATGCCATCGAACTGCTCTCCCTTCTTGACGTGCTGGTGGACGGTGCCTTTATAGAGGAGCAAAAGGATCTTGCCCTGCTTTTTCGAGGCTCTGCCAATCAGCGCATCCTGAACGTACCCGCCTCCTTGAAGGAAGGGAAGGGCGTTTGGCTTGAAGGATGTTGGCGACGCAATATGGGAAGCGGCGATATTTACGAAAGCTGAAGGATGCTTCCTTCGGTTTTTCCCTTTTTTGAAGAAAACTCTTGACAAAAGGACGCTTTAACGGCATAATATAAGAAATTACATCCGGTGAAAGGACCTTAGATCATGAAAAGATCCAGCGGCGTGCTGATGCACGTGTCCTCCCTTTGGGGCGGCTATTCGGAGGGGGCGTTCGGCTCCTCTGCCTATGAATTTATCGACTTTTTAGAGGAGAGCGGCTTTTCGGTGTGGCAGGTGCTTCCGTTCTGCCTGCCCGACGAGTGCAACTCCCCCTATAAATCCTTCAGCGCCTTCAGCGGCAATCCCTATTTTATCGACCCCGAGACCCTTTATAAGCAGGGACTTCTCACCGCCGCAGAGCTTGAAAACGCCAAGCAGAAGGCCCCCTACGCCTGCGAGTTTTCCCGTCTTGAAAAGGAGCGCATCGTCCTTTTGCAGAGCGCCTGCGAGCGCTTTGACGAGTGGGAGCTGGTGGATGAATTCTTCAAGGATCACCCCCATACCGAGGCCTTTTGTCGCTTTATGGCGTTAAAGAAGGCAAACGGTGATAAGGTGTGGACCGAGTGGACTGTAACAGAGCCCGACGAGCGCACCCTGCGCACCTGGCGCTTTATCCAGTATACCTTCTTTACCCAGTGGGCGCAGGTCAAGGCGTACGCCAACAAGAAGGGTATCTCCATCATTGGTGACCTGCCCATCTACGTTGCCCACGACAGCGCAGACGTGTGGGCAAAGCCTTCTCTGTTCCATTTAGACAAGAGAAATCTGCCCACGAACGTGGCAGGCGTTCCCCCCGACTATTTCTCGGAGGACGGTCAGCTTTGGGGAAATCCTCTTTATAACTGGGAGGAGATGGCAAAGGACGGCTATGCTTGGTGGAAGGAGCGCATCGCCTTTATGTGCGAGCTTTTCGACGGCGTGCGCATCGACCATTTCCGTGCCTTTGAAGCCTATTTTAGCATCCCTGCAGAGGAAAAAACCGCCCGCAACGGCAAATGGGTCAAGGGACCCGGAATGGATCTGATCAAGGCCCTGAAGAGCGTTTGCGGCGACAAGCTGCTTATCGCAGAGGATCTGGGGGACATCACCCCCGAGGTCATCAAGCTGGTAAAGGACAGCGGCTTCCCCGGCATGAAGATCTTGCAGTTTGGCTTCCTTGGAGATGAAAACTCCCCCCATCTGCCCCATAATTACGAGGAAAACGCCGTGGCATATACAGGCACCCACGACAACAACACCCTGCTGGGCTATATCTGGGAGCTGGATCCCCAAACGAGAAGACGCTTCTTTGATTACTGCGGCTTTGAGGGTGACGACTGGGACAAGAGCCGCGACGCCATCTTAAAGACCCTTTTGGCAAGCAGAGCGCGTCTTGTGGTCTTCCCCCTGCAGGATCTGCTCTTTTACGGCAAGGACACCCGCATCAACGTCCCCGGCAAGGCAGAGGACAACTGGTCTTATCGGGTGACCGCCGAGCAGGTTGCCTCCATCGACAAAAAGAAGCTTGCCTATTATAACAAGCTCTTCGGCAGAATTTAAGAATACGAAAATAAAAAGACTCTTTGTCGGCGTGCACGGTTTGTTTCCCAAACAAGTGCAGACCGAACCAAAGAGTCTTTTTGTTATTCCTCTTCGGAGATTTCATTTGCTTCTTCAATGGCACGATGTACCAAGGCGAGCCGGCGACGCGAGCCGACGCCCAGCTTGCCGTAGATGTTTTTGTTGTGGAATTTCAGAGTGTTTTCCTTAATGCCCAGCATCGTGAGCACGTCTTTGGTGGTGGCACCCGAAAGATAGGCGTCGAAAATGGCGCGTTCGGTGGGGGTCAGTGCCTCGATACCCTTCAAAAAACCGTCGATTTCCTCCGCAGTCACGCTCTCTGATCCCTTTTTAGGGGTCAGCTCCTCTTTGCAGGCGGGGGCGCACTCGTCAAAACTCTCTTCGCTTGTAAGCTCAGAAAGGGCGTTGTCATTTTCTTCGGCAGGGGAGACCAAAGGTGCGGAGTTTTCCTTTGCCGAAAGCTGTTCCTTTAAGTGGAGGTTTTCGCGGATCATCAGATGCAGTCCCAGCAAAAACAGCTCGCTGATGATGTACGACACCGAAAGGAATTCAAAGGGAATATCTGTCAGCTGTTCGATGAGCCATACGCCGATGTTCACGAAAACTGCGATGGCAAGCACAAACGCGTGGAGGGCACTTTCAATGGTCTTTTTCAGTGTGACTTGCAGGATCACCGCCACCATTGCGATAAAATACCCCAGCAGATAGATCATATAAAGGGGATGAAGAGGGCCGTATACCTTGATCAGGGTGCCCGTGCCGTTGACGATGGCGAAGGAGACCTCCTTGTAGTAAACGTCAAGTATTCCGGGGCTGGCGGCGAGAGAAAAGATGGCAAGGGCAAGAATGAATAAAGAAATCGGCAGCCACTTTTTGTAGCGTATGTTTGCAACGTCTAAAATGATTAACAGCATAGCGTACGGCAGGAAGACCGAGCCGAGATAGGCAATGCGGTTGGCGTTCAGCGCGGTCTGCAGATCGTTTGAGACAGAGAGCAGGGTATAGCCTGCATTTACAACGAGGACCGAGGAAAAGAGGAGCAGAAAGCTGCCTCTTTTTTTGCGCACCAAAAGCAGGCACGCCGCCAACAGCAAAAGAGAAAGGACGGTGGTGGCGGCATAGATGGTGGAAAGACTTGCCGTTTTTCCCGAAGCGGCAGTGCATCCGTAAAGCCCCAAGGAAAGTAGGGGGAGTGTGGTAAGAAACAAGCGTTTTGTCATATTATGGTTCTCCTGAAAACCGTAACGAAGGAATGTTCTTCAAACCCCACACTTTTTCCCACACTTTTAGTGAAAAAAATATTAACACCCCACACTTTTTTTATGGAAAAGTGTGGTGACAAAGTGGGGGAAAGAGGGTATACTAATGATGCAAGGTTTAGTGAAGGAGGGTATGGAGCTTTGTCTTTCTCGCAAGAGATTGTGAACAGGGGTACCCCTTTGAGCGGTTTGTGATTCGCCGCTCAAATAGCTCTGACAACGCGCCAACGAACGCAGAGCTTCGCCCCGACTTATTTGTTTTTTACACGCCGTACATCCGAGCGTTTCGTCTATAGTAAATAACCTTAA
The DNA here is from genome assembly GCA_017465885.1 of Clostridia bacterium. Classification (GTDB taxonomy): domain Bacteria; phylum Bacillota; class Clostridia; order Oscillospirales; family CAG-272; genus UBA11512. The sequence continues at coordinate 33,532 of JAFTVG010000007.1, forward strand.
TAATTCATAAGGTTTCATCCGTTCTTTTTTGTTCTTTTTTGTTAATTATATCACAAAGCGGTTGCATCGTCAAGCATTTTCGTCCGCAGTTTAAGGAAATAAGCATCCGTTTCGGGGTATTTTGAAACTTTTGAATGCTTTCATAGGAGGAATACGAAATGAAGCATACAATTCTTGTGAGGAAGGCGCTGTCCTTTCTGTTGGCGCTGGTAATGGTGACGAGCATCCTGCCGGCATCTGTGCTAATGTCCTTTGCAGGCTACGAGGACGGCACCGAATGCGAATTCTGCGGTAGCTACCGCTATGATGACTGGCTCTGCGACTGCGGACCCCACTGCTCAGATTCCGCCTCAGGCGATTGCTACGAAAAGCACCATTGCAAGGAATGCAGCGGTGCATTCCCCTCGGACGAGCTTTGTGATACATGCGGCGTGTGCTCCATATGTCAGGTAGACAACTCGGATCACTGTTTGATTTGTAAAAAACACGTCGACGACACATGCGACTCTTGTCTGATGTGCGATAGCTGTATTTCAGAAATCCACTCACATTGTCTTATCTGCAGTGTTTGTCTTATGGACGTTTCATCGTGTCCTGTGCACGAATACGAGTGGGCGGGCGACAATAACCACTGTGAGGATTGCAATTTCGACTACATCTGTATAGGCTGCGAGACCTGCTATTACGGTGAGGGTTCCGATGTGTGCCCTATATGCCATTACTGCGAGGATTGTTGGGACTCTACGCTTAGACATTGCTTCGAGTGCGGAGAACATGTCGAGGATCTGTGTAAAGATTGTTTGCTTTGCGAGTCATGTATCGGAGATAGCGGCGGTCACTGTGAAATATGCGGGGCGTGTATGGAATCTGCTGACGAATGTCCCGACCATCCCTTTTCGCCCGGTCAGGAGAACCACTGCGCTGACTGCGCAGAACTGGTCTGCAACGATTGCGGCAAATGCTTTGATTATGATCCCGATTCTTTCTGCGAGGAATGCTTTCAGTGCCTTGTCTGCTGTGTAAATAACAATTATCATTGCTCAAGCTGCAAAGAATGTTTTATCGGCGAGGTCTGCGAGGATTGCTACTTCTGCTCCGAATGTGCGATTGAAGAAGGTACTCACTGCGATACCTGCGGCGAGCATACCGATGATTGGTGCGCCGACGGCGGAGACGGAACGCATTGCGCCGATTGCGCAGAGGAATTCCTCTGCGAGGAGTGCGAAAGATGCTCCAGATGCACCGATCTTGAGTTCTGCTCGGATTGCGGACTTTGCACCGAGTGCTGCATCTACTACGCCGAGAGCGAGGGCTGTACCTGCGGCGAATATTGCGTATACTCTTCCGAATGGGAGGAGCATTTCTGCTACGATTGCGGCACCTGCTACGACGAGGTGGATATGTGCGAGCTCTGCGGTATCTGTCTTGACTGCTGTCAGAACTATTCCGAATGCTCGGAGGGACTCTGCGTCGAGGATCCCGATTACGACAGCCACTTCTGCGAGGATTGCGGCGTCTGCTTCCACGACATCGAGGCTTGCGAGGATTGCGTCGATGCGGGCGATCTTCTCTGTCTCGAGTGCTGTGCGGTACGCAGCGAGGATTACGGCTGTGACCACGGCATCTGTATGAACAGCTGGGAATGGCCCGAGCATTACTGCACCGTATGCGGCATCTGCTTTGAGTACTGCGGACATACGGGAACCGCGCATACCCATAACTACGTAAGTAACATTTGTACGATCTGCGGTGCCAGAAGCAACGGCAGACCGAACATCGTCAGAAATCCTGTGGATATCAGCGTCCCGGTCAACGATGCTTCCGCGGATGATATGGCTTACCGCACCGTGACCTTCAGCGTCAAGGCGGTTGGCGAGGGTCTGACCTATCAGTGGTACGTTCGCTACGGAGATTCATCTACGGCGACAACCATCACGGCGGATACTCACTTGTTCTATGATGATATCGTGGAATACAGCGGCTATAACACTCCCACTCTTACCGTCTGGATCCCCACCGAATGTGACGTAGAGCTTACCTTCTTCTGCTTAGTTGTGAATACAAATGGCAGAATGACCAGCAAAACGGCAACGCTCACGACCGAGCATTGCTTCTCCGATAAGCTCTCTGCTATCGATAAGCTCTCCTTCGCGTTCAGATGTCTTATCGACGGCGAGGTGCAGACCATCGAAGGCTGGTATTCCAACTACCATCAGAGCTATTGTATCGGCGAGGGCTGCCGCGAGCTTTCCGAAGAAATAAAGCATAATTACGGCGGCTGGGAGCCCGGTGCTATACCGACAAAGGATTATTACGGCTACAAGACACGTACCTGCCTTGACTGCGGCTTCGTTTACTATATGAGGCTCGATAAGGAGACCGATCCCCACGTTCATACCTGGGAAGAGGTCGGATATAACGAATACAAGCATTGGGGCGTCTGCTATTGCGGATACGGCTCCATGAATCAGGCTGTTCTTCATACCTTCGGGGACGAATGGGAGACTGTGACTCCCGCTACCTCATCCGAAGTAGGTCTTGAACGCAGACCCTGCCTTGACGGATGCGGCTACTATCAGACCCGTTCCATCCCCCGTCAGGTCCATACTCACGTCTTCTACGATTGGGATTACATCAATGAAAACGGCTATATTGACGGCGATTCCACCAACGTTCCCTATTACGGCGAGTACGGAAAGACAGACAGCAAGTATCACTATGCATACTGTCTCTTCCCCGGATGCGAGGCTACGAAATCCTATTCGCATACGTATAACAGCAAGTGGGTAATAACATCCAATTACTATACCGACGGCGTTATGCATATGGAATGCAGCGTTTGCGGGTATTCCAAGGACAAGACATATAAAGCGGGTGCTTATTCCGTCCTTATCAAGGGCGGTACTCTGAGCACGTATGCGGCAAGACTCAATCAGCTCGTAAAGATCTACCGCCTTAACGAGTACGCTCCCGGAACCTACCTGAACGTTCAGGACGATCCTACTACCGCCTTCAGTGCATACGCAACCTTCGATCAGGGCAAGACCTGGACTCTGCTTCCTATGTCCTATCACGCTCCCGATGCCGATGACGACCGCGAATACTGGTATTTCAGAATGCCTAAGCCCGCGAAAGATGAGCTCAGAGAGTACAAGGATTGGGATTTCTGGGTCGAGGTCGAGGGCGACGTGATCAAGTGCGCAGAAGAGGATCACGTGAACAATCCCGAGTATTTTGATGAGAAGTACCTCAAGCTCGTCGGCGTGGTCGAGGCGACCTGCGGTCACCCCGGATACACGGGCGACTGGGTATATACCTGCTGTAATTACGTCAAGGAATACGGCGAGGTAACTCCTCAGCTCGATCATCCCGCGTGGAAGCTGCTGCATAACGTAGGCAAGAAAGCCGGAACCTGCACCGAGAGGGGCTACAGCGGCGACACGGTCTGCGAGGCCTGCGGAGAGATCGTCGAAAAGGGCAAATATACCGATTACGAGCATACCGGACGTGAGGTGACCTCTCCCACGGTCTATCCTACCTGTACCTCGGTCGGATGGACGATAGAATTCTCCTGCGTGAGTTGCCAAAAGGTCCTTCTGAGAAAGACAAAGATCGCAAAGATACCCCACGAGTGGGTCGCTGTTGAAGCAGTTGCCGCTACCTGTACCGAAAGCGGTAAGGTCGCGCATTATAAATGCTCGATGTGCGACGCCGTATCGCTTGACGGCGAAAACGAGCTCTTCAATATCGCAAGACTCACCATCCGCGCGGGTCACAATTGGGGCACTTGGGTGTCCGAAGGCGAAACGTATCATAGCAGCGTCTGCCTTACCGACCCCACCCATACCGTAAGAAAGCGTCATAACTTCTCCCACGGTGCTTGCACCGATTGCGGACATCCCGATCCCGGCGTGACGGTGAGCGGTAAGGTCGTAAGCTTTGGCAGCGGGGAAGACAACGTGATCATTCAGCTCATTGCCGCGGGCTACAGCGAAGCCGGCTATGAGGTGTTCGTCAAGGGCAACGATACGACCTACCGTTTTGATAACGTTGCAAGAGGCAATTACACCCTCAAGGTGATGAAGAAGGGACACGTGACCTATCAGTGTCCGCTGACGGTGGGAGACGGTGGCGCTACGCAGGACGTGGTGCTCTATCAAAAGGGCGACCTTGACCTTGACGGTTCCAGATCCATCAGCGACGTGACGCTGCTTTTGAACGTGATCGGCGGCAAGGAGCTGCTGGAAAGCGGAGTAAAGGGCGATCTTGACGACGATACTGCCGTATCTATAGCCGACGTGACCGTCCTTCTCAACGCCCTTGCAGGAAAGATTGAGTTGAAATAACAAAGAATTTAAGAGGGCAGGCAGTCCCTGCCTGTCCTCATTACGTTAATGGCAAACCCCCAATAATAAACCTCAAGGGAGGGAAAAACAATGAAACACAAGGCAACCAAACGAGTTTTAAGTCTGCTATTGGCGATGGTAATGCTCTTCGGCATCTTACCCACGGCGGCGATCCCCGTCTTTGCGGTGGAGGAGTCGGATATCTATGCCGAAGATCCTAACTATGAGCACGGCTACTTTTTAGGTGGCAGAGGATATTGGGAGGGCGGCACCTGGGTCCGTGAGGTCTACGACTGGGACGATATGGATCAGGTGTTCGAAAAGCTGGACAGCGCCAGCATGGTCAACTATGGCTATGTGACCATCAAACTGATGGAAAATTTGGAATTGACGAGAGCTGACTCTGACGTTTACGACGGCTATTTTAAAAGATACATAATACCCGCAGGTCTTAATAATGTTATTTTTGACTTCAACGGCCATACTCTGAGCGGCACGAACGTCGACAGCAATTCGAAAAATTTCATAAAGATGGAAGTGCGTGAAGGAAACCAGGTCACCTTTACTGATTCGGTGGGCGGCGGCGGTATTACCTTCGATGCTTCATACAGTTATACGGATTTGGATATTTCCGCACTTTACATTTACACAATCGGTAAGCGTGGCGAAGGTTATAACACGGAAGATCCTAACTCTTATCCTGCAAAGGTCACCTTCAACGACGGTACATATAAACTTATCGGCGAATTTACTTACATCGGTAACGACTCTCGATTGAGCGCCCCAAGTAGTTACATAGGTACTGTAATCGCCGACTATGTAGATGTGGAGATCAACGGTGGCACCTTTATTGCCGAAAACACATCGGACAAAGAGGGCCCCTGGGAGCATTCCGCTTTCGGAACGATCATTCGCAATGATGAAGTAAACGGTTTTTCTGAAGATCAAAATCCTGAATATGGCACGGTGATACCGTTTGTGGAAAAAGGACACACCGTTATCAACGGTGGTTCATTCGTATCCGATGGTTACGCCTTCCACCATTTTGATAATTGCCAAACATATCTTGATAATGGAATCTATGATTATTATTATTGGCACAACGCCTACTATGTATATTGTGTTGGTTTGAACAGCCATTTTCATATGAACTGTCCCACCATCAATGGCGGATATTTTGAAGGTCAGCTGGGCTTCACCGGTCTTACCCTTACCGACAGCGAAGGTAACTCCGACTTGAACAGCCGCCCTGCTTCCGAAATTATTCCTAAAACGGCGTATTTTGTGGGTGTGGACAGGGACGGCAATAAGAGTTACGATATTACGAACTGGACTTGGGACGATCTGCACGATATGCAAAAGTGCACTGTTGTATCTTCGGAGCTTTTCGAGTTTAAAGTAACACACGAAGGAACGAGCAATCTTACCAATCTCACAAGAAC
>JAFTVG010000037.1 GCA_017465885.1 Clostridia bacterium
ACACTTTCGTGCTTTGTACTTTCTCTCTTTGTTGTTCAATTTTTAAGGATCAGCCGCACCCCTTCTTTCGGGCGCTCAGGTAGTATACCACTTTCGTCCCGTTTTGTCAATACCTTTTTTGAAATTTTTCAAGTTTTTTTGAGATTTTTGAAATCATCTCGATTTCCTGCAAGTTCATGCTCATTTTAGCCATTTCCCGCCCGTTTTAAAAGAAAAGCGGACAGACTTTCCTTTTTGTCTGCCCGCTCTTTTTGTCCGTTTTCAAAAAAATCTCAAAAAAAGTTTCACTCACGATCCTCGCTCTTTTCAGGGGTCAAATCAGCCGTTTCACCCTCGGTCACAGGCTGTTCACACTCCCTTAAAAGCGCCGTTTTTTCTCCCTTTACACCATCTTGAAAATATTTTTCGTCCTCTTCCCGCGCCTCTTGCAATTCTGCCGCCTTTGCCGCCGCACGCTCCAGCTTTTTCTTCTTCACGCCGGTATAGATCGACATCCCGAGGATCACCAGAACCAGAACGTGGAGCAAAAAATCCAAAATAAAGGAGGATGCCCCGAAGATCAGAGCGATCAAAAGAAGCCCTGCGGTGTCAAAAACAAACATCACCGTTGCCACGATCAGCGGAACGTAGCTCTTTTTGGACAGCGCCCACATCAGCACGTACAGCCCCAGCGTCACCACGGCAACCACAGCGGCGATCGCAAGAAAAACATTCGCGCCCGGCATTTCAAAATAGACCGTTTCGCCCGTTTCGTAATCATAGTAATACTCCGGCGGAAGCTTGTCGGCAAAAAGCAACGCCAGGAACACCGAATAGTAGGGCACCGATGCGCTGAACAGCATATAAAAGTCTGCGCCCACCAATGCCAAAACGATGTTCACCACCGTGAAGCCCACCAAAAAGAGCAGATTTTTTCTGTAGTCGTTATATTTTTTTGTCACGATCTCAAGCTCCGGGACCTGCGGCGTCAAAAGTCCGCTCTTACCAAAATTCAGTGCCATGATTCCTCCTCGCCTTGCGGCATTTTCTTCATTATATATATAATAGCACGCACGCCCCCTTCTGTCAAGAGCCGCGCGCCATTTTAAACTCAACCGTCAGTTGACCTCGGTAACGCTTTTCGTGTATTTTCAGGTATTTCGCACCCTTATCCTTCGGTGCTCTTGACAATCTGCGTTTTTTACGCTATAATATAGGAAGTATTATGAGAAGTATGCGTTGCGCGGGATGCGCGCGCCAAAGTAAAAAGAAAGGAGCACAAGATGACACATCAGCTTCTTGGAAAAATAAATACGGCAGAAGAGCTCAAGTCCCTTTCCTACGAAGAGTGCGCCACCCTTTGCGAGGAGATCCGAAGAGAGCTTGTGATGCGCGTCAGTCAGAACGGCGGGCATCTGGCATCCAATCTGGGCATCGTGGAGCTGACGCTGGCTCTTCACAGAGTGTTCGACCTGCCCGAGGATCGGGTGATCTTCGACGTCAGCCATCAGGCCTACGTACACAAGATCCTCTCGGGACGCCTGGATCGCTTTGACACTCTGCGTACCCCCGGCGGACTCTCGGGCTTCCAAAGACGGGACGAAAGCCCCTACGACCCCTTCGGCGGCGGACACGCCAGCACCTCCCTTTCGGCGGCGCTGGGCTTTGCAGAAGCAGACAGACTGAAAAATCAGCCCAACTACACCGTAGCCCTTCTGGGTGACGGTGCCTTCACCGGCGGTATGATCCACGAGGCGCTGAACAACTGCGACAGGGATCTGCGCCTTATCATTATATTAAATGAAAACGAGATGTCCATCTCGCCCAACACCGGTCACTTTGCTTCCTATATATCCAAGATCCGCTCAAGCAAGGGCTATTTCGGCATCAAGAGACAGACCAAAAAGCTGTTCTCCAAAAGCGCATTGGGCAGAAGGATCAAGAGCTTCGTTTCCAAAAAGAAGGCTCAGATCAAGCAGATGACCTTCCTTGACAACTATTTCGAGCAAATGGACATCAAATATCTGGGCCCCATCGACGGTCACGATCAGAAAAAGCTGGAGCTTCTGCTATCCGAGGCAAAATACGGACAGTGCTGCACGCTCATCCACGTAAAGACCGTAAAGGGCAGAGGCTTCACCCCCGCCGAGACTCACCCCGACGTTTATCACGGCATTCCTCCCGCAGGAAGCGTAAAGGTAGAGACCTTCTCCGAGCATTTTGGCAAGACCATGTGCGCTCTTGCGCAAAAGGACGAGCGGGTGTGCGCCATCACCGCCGCCATGGCGGACGGCACGGGTCTTTCGGAATTTGCGGGAACGCACCCCAAGCGCTTCTTTGACGTGGGCATTGCCGAAGAGCACGCCCTGACCTTTGCCGCAGGACTTTCCGCCGCAGGGATGAAGCCGGTCTTTGCAGTCTACTCCACCTTTATGCAAAGAAGCTACGACCAGCTTATCCACGACGCCGCCCTCCAAAAGCTTCCTCTGGTGCTGGCGGTGGACAGAGCAGGACTTGCCAAGGCAGACGGCCCCACCCACCACGGTATCTTCGACGTTTCTATGGCGCTGACCCTGCCCGAGAGCAAGGTCTTTGCTCCTTTGGATTTTGCGGCGCTTGACGAGATGCTCGCCCGCAGCATAGAAGACAATGCCCTTTCCTTCATCCGCTACCGCAGCGGCGGCGAGTGTGCTTCCGCCAAAGAGCTCCCCTATATATATAAGGAAGAGTTTTTGAGAGGCGCGTTACCCGACGGCAAGCCCGACGGACTGATCTTGACCTACAGCCAGCTGTCCGACGAGGCGCTGAAGGCAAAAGCCCTTGCCGAAAAGCAGGGCAAAAAGGTGGCGGTCCTCGCCCTTGAAAGTCTGCGCCCCACGGAGGGTCTGCTTGAAAAGATCCTCGCGGTCGCAGGAAATGCACCCATCCTCTTTGCCGAGGAGGGCGTGAAAAACGGCGGCGCGGCAGAGCTCTTTGCAAGAGCACTGGCAGAGCGCCTTCCCGAGGGCTACAAAAAGGTGAAGACCCTTGCCATCACCGATCCCTTCCTTCTGCAGCCGGCAGATCGTGAGCTGCTTGCCTGCCACGGGCTTTCTGCCAACTGTATGCTTGAAGCACTTTTTGAATAAACCCCTTCGCGGAGCCGCTCAGCGGCTCCGCTTTTTGCGTCGGTTAGCACTTTTGACCTCAGTTCACCAAAAATTCATAAATAATCTTGAAAAACCTCTTGACAAAAGGGGCTTTTAGTGGTAAATTGAATACAGATTTTAGCACTCCTTTCATTCAAGTGCTAAAAACATTCAACGACAGGAGGACCAGACGGTGTATAACGAGTTAAGCCCCCGCAAGCAGGCGATCCTAAAGGCGATCGTGGACGCATACATTGAAAACGGCGACCCCGTGGGATCAAAGGCACTGACCCAAAGCAAGCAATTCGTCCTGTCCTCCGCCACCATCCGCAACGAAATGGCAGAGCTGGAGGCACTTGGTTATCTGGAGCAGCCCCACACCTCGGCAGGACGCATCCCCACAGAGCTTGGCTACCGCTTCTACGTGGACGCTCTGATGCAGGATTACGCTCTCAGCCAAGGAGAGCTGGCGGAGCTCAACTCTATGCTGAAAGCCAAGAGTGCCGAGATCGACAAGCTCATCCACAACGCCGGCAAGGTGATGGCAAACCTGACCAACTACACCGCCATTGCGGTGAAGCAAAGCCCGGGAAGAAACACCGTTACCCGCTTCTCGCTGACCTATATCGATGAAAGAAACTTCCTTTTGGTCATGGTCTGCGGAAAAAGAAGCGCCAAGACCCGCTTCGTGCACACCGACGTTCCGGTAAACGAAGAGGTCTTGCGGATGCTCGAGCAGGTTTTAAACAACTTCGTGGCAGGCAAGGACCTGTCCACCCTCACCCTTCCCTACCTGATGCAGATGGAGCAGTGCCTGGGCAACTACGCAGGACTCATCTCGCCCATCATCAAATTCGTTTATGAAGCGGTGGATAAGGACGAGGAAAGAGACCTGCACATCGACGGCGTGGATAAGCTGCTTGAATATCCCGAATTTATGGAGTCGGGAAAGCTCAAGGATATGCTCGGGATGTTTGACCGCAAGGACGAGCTTTTCGAGCTGTTTGACGAAGAAGGCGACGACGTGACCATCTGCATCGGCAGAGAAAAGGGCGTGGAAGCCATGGCAGGAAGCTCCCTGGTCTTCAAAAAGATCGTGGTGGGCGGCAAAACGGTGGGCGCCGTGGGCGTCATCGGACCCTGCAGAATGGACTACAGCAAGGTGGTCTCCGCCATCAGATACCTGTCCGACGGCATCGCCAGCGCATTTTTACCGGGTAGCGGGCAGTTGACCCCGCCCTCCGCCCCCGACGAGCCAAATAAGCATTGAAAGGAAGACGGACGATGAACGAAGAAAAGACCGTAACCCCGCAGCAGGAGCAGGAAGCCGCTCCCGAATGCGAGAAGGAAAGCAAAAAAGAGTGCGATAAAGAAAAGAAATGCTCCAAAAAGGAGCTTGCCAAGCTGCAAAAGGAGTTAGAGGACGTCAAAGGCGAGCTTGAAAAGGCAAAAGCCGAAAAGGACGCCGAAAACGACCGCTACCTGCGGATGCTTGCAGAATACGACAACTTCCGCAAAAGAGCCTCGGCAGAAAAAGATGCCGCCTATACGGCAGCACTTTCCGACGTGATCACCGAGATCCTGCCCGTGGTGGACACCCTGGAGCTGGCGCTGAAATACGGCACCGAGGGAGAGCAGATGACCAAGGGCGTGGAAATGACGCTGGCAAAGTTCACAGAGGTACTCGAAAAGTTAGGCGTGACCCCCATCGAAACCGAGACCTTTGACCCCAACTTCCACAACGCGGTGATGCACGTGGAGGACGATCAGTACGGCGAAGGGCAGATCGTGGAAGTTTTCCAAAAGGGTTATAAAAAAGGCGAAAAAATCATACGCTATGCTATGGTAAAGGTCGCAAACTGACCGTTACCCACACATAAATCTACAAATCAACAGAAAAGAGGATATATATTATGGGAAAGATTATCGGAATTGACTTAGGTACTACCAACTCCTGCGTAGCAGTGTACGAGGGCGGCGAGCCCATCGTCATCACCAACCCCGAGGGCGCAAGAACCACTCCCTCGGTGGTGGGCTTCTCCAAGACCGGCGAGCGTCTCGTGGGTCAGGTGGCAAAGCGTCAGGCGATCACCAACCCCGACAAGACCATCATGTCCATCAAGAGAGAAATGGGCACCTCCTACAAGGTGTCCATCGACGGCAAGTCCTACACTCCTCAGGAGATCTCCGCAATGATCCTGCAGAAGCTGAAGGCAGACGCCGAGGCATTCCTCGGCACCCCCGTGACCCAGGCGGTCATCACCGTTCCCGCATACTTCTCCGACGCACAGCGTCAAGCAACCAAGGACGCGGGCAAGATCGCAGGTCTTGAGGTTATGAGAATCATCAACGAGCCCACCGCGGCTGCTCTGGCTTACGGTATGGATAAGGAAGTAAACCAGAAGATCATGGTCTACGACTTGGGCGGCGGTACCTTCGACGTATCCCTGCTGGAAATCTCCGACGGCGTTTTCGAGGTGCTTGCCACCGCAGGTAACAACCGTCTGGGCGGCGATGACTTCGACAAGAGAGTCATCGACTGGATCGCAGAGGAATTCATGAAGGAAAACAGCGGCATTGACCTGAGAAAAGACAAGATGGCAATGCAGAGACTGAAGGATGCGGCTGAAAAGGCAAAGATCGAGCTTTCGGGCGTGACCACCGCCAACATCAACCTGCCCTTCATCACCGCAGACGCCACCGGCCCCAAGCACTTTGAGGCAACCCTGACCAGAGCAAAGTTTGACGATCTGACCAAGGATCTGGTAGAGGCTACCATGGGTCCCACAAAGAGAGTCCTCTCCGATGCAGGCCTGACCGCCTCTCAGGTAGATAAGGTCCTGCTGGTGGGCGGCTCCACCCGTATCCCCGCAGTGCAGACCGCAGTAAAGAACTTCATCGGCAAGGAGCCCTTCAAGGGCATCAACCCCGACGAGTGCGTGGCAATCGGCGCAGCCGTTCAGGGCGGCGTGCTGGGCGGCGACGTGAAGGATCTGCTGCTGCTGGACGTTACCCCTCTGTCTTTAGGTATCGAGACGCTGGGCGGCGTGTTCAACAAGATCATCGACAGAAACACCACCATCCCCGTAAAGAAGTCCCAGATCTACTCCACCGCGGCAGACGGTCAGACCCAGGTTGAGGTACACGTTCTGCAGGGCGAAAGAGAGATGGCTGCAGGCAACACCACTCTGGCGCGCTTCGTGCTGGACGGCATCGCACCCGCTCCCAGAGGCATCCCTCAGATCGAGGTCACCTTCGATATCGACGCAAACGGCATCGTAAACGTATCGGCAAAGGATAAGGGCACCGGCAAGGAACAGCACATCACCATCACCTCCTCCACCAATATGTCCAAGGAAGACATCGACCGCGCAGTAAGAGATGCGGAGAAGTTTGCAGAAGAGGACAAGAAGCTCAAGGAAGCGGTTGAGGTGAAGAACAGAGCCGAGACTATGGTCATCCAGAGCGAAAAGACCTTAAACGATATCGGCGATAAGTTGCCCGAATCCGACAAGGCAGAGGTGAAGAACGCACTTGAAAAGCTGAAGGAAACCGCAAAGGGCAACGACACCGATGCCATCAAGGCAGACACCGAAGCCCTTGAAAAGGCGTTCTACGCACTGTCCGAGAAGCTCTATAAGCAGCAGGGCGGCAATCCCCAGGACGCAGGCGCAGGCTTTGATGGCGCACAGGGCTACGACGGCGGCGCACAGGGCGCTGACGGCAACGGCAACTACTATAGCCAGGACTTCGAGGATAAGAACTAAGTCCCACACTCCAACGAATTTATTACTGTACGCCAAAACGGCTCCCCGAAAGGGGAGCCGTTTCAGTCTGTCAAAAAAGTTATTTGGGGCTTTGCCCCAACCCCCATTTAGGAAACTTTTTGTAAAAAGTTTCCTAAAAACCTTCAAAAACTTTGGAAGAATGGGTGGTTTAAAACCCAGTTTTCTTTTGCAAATAGGTTTATCGACACGCCCAAACGGCTCCCCTTTCGGGGAGCCGTTCTAATTCTATGAGCACTTTTCACGCCGCCCTGCGCGTCGCCTTTATACCGCCCTGCGCCGCTTTTTCCACTCTGCCACACCAAGACCTGCAAGGGGCAGGGCGGCAAGGGTGAAGATCAGGGCGTATGCGGCGGTGGGGTCGCCGGTCTTAGGCGGGTCGTTTTCTGGGTTTTCGGCAAGGTAGGCTTGCAGCTGCTCGTACAAGATTCGTCCCTTTTCGGACATCTCATAATTGTTATCGATCGCTTCGTGCGCTTCGATCTCGTCCATCATACGGCGAAATTCCTTCGTCAAAATGCTCCGCGCCTTCAGTTCTTCAAAACTGTATTTGCAGTTGTAGAACAGATCAAAGCTGGTCAGCACCTCACCGTCAACAACGGCGGTGTACCATTGTGCAAATATACTTTTCACCTGCGACTCATCCTCCAGATAAAGCGCATCAATATAATACATAGCCGGAAGCTCTGCGTTTTCTTTATACCACGTTACACTATCGGAGATACACGCCCACTTTTCTTCCGATTCCCACGCCAAAGAGCGAATGGACTCAGGCTCAGTCATCATCTTTTGATACGCCTCCAGCAATTCCTCTTTCTCAATTCCGTATGCTTGAATGAGAACATACATCGGAGGAATGAGTTCTCGGGTCTTTCCGCCCGTGAAGCAAACTTCACGGCAAAGCTCCTTAAATTCGGGCACGTACCAAATTAAGTTTGATTCCTCATCGGAAAACAGATATGCATCGGTATAGTACCGTTCAATGGATGCAAAGCCGCCTTTATCGTAATAGGGAATCTCCTCTATCGTGATCTCTTGTGCAATATCGGTATACAGCAACACGCGAGGAAACCACGTAACGAACGGATAGTCCGCATTCCCATATTCCCCGTAGGATAGCGGATTTTCTTTTTCCGCCTGCATTTTCTCTTCCCACAGGCGGTCGTATTCGCTCTCGGTGTCGGCAAGGGCGCCAAGGGGCAGGCAGGAAAGGAGAAGTGCCGCCGCGATCAGCGCTGTCAGCGCCCTTTTGAGTGTTTTTTTCATTTCAAGGACTCCTTTCTGTCGTTTTTTCTTTCTTTTTAACTTTTTTAAACTCTTCAAACCGCTCTGCGCGTCGCCTTTATACCGCTCTACGCCGTCTCTTCCACTCTGCCACACCAAATCCTGCAAGCGGAAGGGCGGCAAGGGTGAAGATCAGGGCGTATGCGGCGGTGGGGTCTCCGGTCTTAGGCGGGTCGGCGTAGGCAAGGGCTTCAAGCTCGGCAAAGCGCACTTCCATTTCAGCACGAACCTCGTCGTATTGTGCACCGGCTAATCCCCGCTTTGCGTTCTTTAAAAACATCCGAAAGCCCTCTCTGCTTAAATTTTGCTCCTTAAGCCACAGATAGTCCTCGGTGCCGTGCGCAACATCATACATAAAGGAGTCTACTCGTATCGTCTTCCCCGCAATGTCGGTGGTAAAATAGTGCATACAGAGTGCGCGCATTTCGTTCTCATCCTCAAGGTACAACGCATCAAAAACAAAGTGATCCTCTAACCAAACAGGCTCCTGTGTATAAGTATTCCCCACGACAGCCTGCAGCTCTCCACTTTTCTTCATACTCTCAAACTCTTCATCTGTGAAGATCGAAAGCACTTCTCTGATTGAATCGGGGTCGGTATAGGACTTCTGGCACGCCGCCTTCAATTCTTCCTTTGTAATACCAAAGGCTTCAATGCAAAGCCGTAAATACGGAACGTGAAAATCGTCGTAATCCGCACCTATGCCGTTGGAGGAAAAATTCTGCGCAAGCACCTTGTGTAGCTCCTCGGAATACATATACGAGTTATGATATGACGGCAGATAGATCAGCTCGGCATCATCGAGAACACTCCACCATTCTCCGTCTTCGCTCATTGCGTAGTTGTATTCTCTTCTTTCAAATTTCAGTTTTTGAAAGGCTTCGGTATAGAGAAGAACCGTTAGATCGTTGCCCATCATATGGCAAAAATACATACTTGCCTCGCCGTAGGTATATCCCCATTGTGTTTCATCCCCGGCAATTTTCTTTTCCCACAGCGCGTCCACGTCGGCGTCTACCCACAGATCGTCCGCCGAAGAGGAGAGAGGCAGGCAGGAAAGGAGAAGTGCCGCCGCAATCAGCGCTGTCAGCGCCCTTTTGAGTGTTTTTTTCATTTCAAGGACTCCTTTCTGTTTTTCATTTTGTTTTTCTTTCATCGTCCCGCTCTTCCCCGAGCCTGCGGGTGCAGGCTCGGGGGCTTTTTAAAACTTCGGGACTTTTTGAAACTTCGGGGGCAGGTTCGATCAACGGTTTAAAACTGCGCGGTATAAACCGTCAAACCGCCCTGCGCGTCGCCTTTATACCGCTCTGCGCCGTTTTTTCCACTCATGCACCCCAAATCCTGCAAGAGGCAGGGCGGCAAGGGTGAAGATCAGGGCGTAGGCGGCAGTGCCGTCGCCTGCCTTGGGGGGAGTATACTCATAGTCTGCAAAATCAAGCTCCCAGAAGGTGCCTCCGTCGACGCGCCAGCCGTCATCCGTTTTTATCAAGTGAAGCGTTTTCATTTCCCCGTCATAGCCATAGTTGTCTTTCAC
>JAFTVG010000002.1 GCA_017465885.1 Clostridia bacterium
AGCAAAGAATATCACTAAAAGCAGAAAAAGAGAGAGCAAAGCGGTTTTTCTTTCCGCATTGTTCTCTCTTTATGTTTTTATCGCAAGTTTCGCATTTGTTTAACAAATGCATCGGGCTATGCCCATACCCCTATTATAAATTCTCCGATAAGGACATCACCCATACCTGAGAGGGATTTTTGTTTTGGAATGAGAAGCTTATTCTACCGAGACGACCTCGTAACCGCCCTCGGTCACGGCGTCGGTCAGTGCCTTGGTGTCGGCAGTACCGCTGACGGTGGCGGTCTTCTTTTCAAGGCTGACCTCCACCTTGTCCACGCCCTCCACCTTTTCAAGGGCAGTCTTTACGTGTGCAACGCACATCTTGCACATCATGCCTTCAATATGAATGATCTTTTCCATCTCGTTTTTCTCCTTTGGTTCTGTGTTTTCAAGATTTATGGGACAACTGCTGAGGCAGTCGTTAGAAACCGGTTTCTGACCCTCTCTCAGTTGCCTGAGCTCCAGCGCGCGCTGCTTTTCCTCGGCGGTTTCCTTTCTGCCCCCAAAGTGGCGCAGACGCAGCGAGTTGCTGACCACGCAGAAGGAGGAAAGGCTCATTGCCGCCGCGCCGATCATGGGATTGGCGATGCCGCAGACGGCAAGGGTGATGCCGATGCTGTTGTAGCAGAAGGCGAAAAAGAGGTTTTGCTTGATGATGCGCAGGGTCTGCTTTGACAAGGCAATGGCATCGTACACCCCTACTACCGAATTTTTCATCAGCACCACGTCGGCACTTTCCACCGCCACGTCGGTGCCCGATCCCATGGCAATGCCCATGGAGGCACGGGCAAGGGCGGGGGCGTCGTTGATGCCGTCTCCCACCATCGCCACCTTTCTGCCGCTTTTTTCAAGCTCTGCGATCTTTTGTTCCTTTTCCTCGGGCAGGACCTCGGCAATGACCTCGTCGATGCCCATACCCTTTGCCACCAGCTCTGCCGTTTCTTTTCGGTCACCCGAGAGCATCACGCAGGCAAGCCCCTTTTTCTTTAAAAGGGCAATAGCGTGGCCGCTGTCCTCCTTTGCCTCGTCCAAAAGTCCGATGGCACCCAACAGTCCGCCGTCCTCAAGAAGAAGGACCGCCGTTTTTCCGCGCAGCTGCTCGCTCAACTCCGAGGGCAGGGTGATGGCGGGATATTGCTTTTCAAGCTGTTTTAAGGAGAGTGCCTCATAGCGTTTGCCGTTGATCATACCTGTCACGCCTTTGCCGGGCAGAGCGGCAAAGTCGGTGCATTCAAGCAGGCTCAGCGCCTCCTCCTTTGCCCGCGCGGTAATGGCGGCGGCAATGGGATGCTCGGAGGACTGCTCCAAGGAGGCGGCAAGCAAAAGCAGATCGCGGGCACAGCCCGTGACGGGAATCAGGTCGGTGGCACGGGGCTGTCCCTTGGTCAGGGTTCCGGTCTTGTCAAAGACCACGGTGTCCACCTTGCCGCAGTTTTCAAGAGCGGCGGCAGAGCGGAAGAGCACGCCTTTCTTGGCGCCCTTACCCGTACCTGCCATAATGGCGGCGGGGGTGGCAAGACCCAGCGAGCAGGGGCAGGCGATGACCAGCACCGACACGCCCACCTGCAGGGCTCTTTCAAAATCCTTGGTGATGAACAGCCAGAGGGCGCAGGCGATCAGGGCGATGGTCATCACGGTGGGCACGAAGACGGCGGAGACCTTGTCGGCAAGCCTGCCCACGGGAGCCTTGCCCGCCGAAGCCCCCTCCACCAAGGCGATCATTTTGGAGAGGGTGGTGTCGCCTGCCACCTTTTCGGCGGTGAACTCGATGGCGCCGGTCAGGTTGATGGTGCCCGCCTTTACTGTATCACCCTCCTCTACGTCCTTGGGGATGCTCTCGCCGGTCATTGCCGACTCGTCAATACAGCTCTTTCCTCTTATAATAGTGCCGTCTGCGGGGATGCGTCCGCCCGGCCGCACAAGGATCAGGTCGCCTGCCAGAAGAGAGGCGGTGGGAACGGGGGTGGGCACGCCGTTTTTGATCACGGTCGCCTCCTCGGGGGTGAGGGAGAGCAGCTCGCCGATGGCTTTGCCCGTCTGCTTTTTGGAGCGGGCTTCCATATATTTACCCACGGTGATCAGCGATAGGATCATACCCGCACCGTCGAAATAAAGGGACAAGCCCGCCTCGTTTTGAAATAAAATGCCGTAGGCGCTGTAAAGAGAATAGGCAAGGGAGGCGGTGGTGCCCAAGGCGATGAGCGAATCCATATTGGGATGCCCGCGGAAGAGGTTGGCAAAGCCCTTGGTGAAATAGCTGAAATTCAATACCAGAATGGGCAGGAGCAGTGCCATCTGCAAAAGGGTGTTGGTCTTTGATGCGGCAAGGGCAGGAGGGACGGGCAGACCCAGCATCCCGCCCATGGCAACGTAGAACAGAGCTGCCATAAAGATGATGGAAAGCACCATTCTCACCGCCAGGAAGGAGGGACGCCTGCTCTCCTTCTTTTTTTGAGGCGGTGCGTAAGGAAGCAGGGTATAGCCTGCTTTTTTTACGGTGTCGTATAAGAGTGCCTCGTCAAAGGCGCTCTCGGGCAGGGTGATGGTGACGGTGTTTGCAAGCAGATTTACCTCTGCCTTCAAAACCACGTCCAAAGAAGACAGCGCACGCTCCACAGCCGCAGAGCAGGCGGCACAGCTCATACCTGCCACCGAATATTTCTTTTCCATAAGGTCCTCCGTCGCTTTTGAAAGCGCTTTTTGTTGAGTATTGTCCCAAAAACGGGCAGTTTATTAAAAAAAGAGAATACGGAGCGGGTCCGAACGAAAAAATCGCTCGGACTGCCCCGTATGTGCTATAAAAGATAACCGATTACAGAGCAGTGGTGTCGATGGTGGTCTCCACCGTGATGGTGTTGATGCTGATTCCCGAATAGGTGCCGGCGAAGAACCAATCGGCGCTCATCGTCAGCTTTTCGGGCAGCTCGTCTGCTCCGTACGTCACCGAAAACTCGGCAAATTTGGTATGATGTCTGCCCGAATCGGTGCTGTAATTCATGGCAGGGGTGGAATAGATCAGCGGAACGCCGTCGATCACAAGACGGTTGGAGTTGGTGCGCTTACCGCACATCAGGCTGTAGGAGTCAAGATACGTTACGGCGCTGACCTTGTAGCTGCCGTCCTCCAGCGTTTCGATGGTCCAGTCAAGCCAGAGGTTTAAGGCGGTCCCGGTGTCCGAAACGGCGTGTCCCGAGGCGTTGATCACCCTGTTTTCGGGCAGAGAGGGCTCGATGGGTTCGGTGGGCACGTCGGGCTCTGTAGGCACGTCGGGCTCGGTGGGTACGTCGGGCTCTGTAGGCACGTCGGGCACGGTGGGAACGTCGGGCTTGGAGGGCGGGGGAGGGGTGGGCTCTGACGAAGGATCGTCCGTGCCGCTTGCGGGGGGGAGGAAAGAGCTCTCGTCCTTTGAAGTGTCGGCGGGCAGGGAGGAGACGGGACCCTCGGGAGAGGAGGGTGCGGAATGGTGGTCTGTATTCTTTTGGCGGACGCAGGATCCCAACACCGCGCAAAGCAGGGAAAGGATCAGCAGTAAGGTGACGGTCTTTTTCATTGTATTCTCCTTTGGATGATGTGCCGCGTATGCATATATCGGAGAGGCTCAAGGGAGGGTCTGACGCGGCAAAAAACAGCATTCTTGTATTCGTCACTTATATAGTATAATTTTTCTATTAAAAAGTCAATGAATAAATATATAATTTTTTGTGACAAAACATCAATTCGCTCTCTTGATTTTTTTTGCGTTTTGTGGTAGAATATACTCGGTGAATACTGGTTTCGGTTGCCCCGAAAGAGGGCTTGACAAGAGGTAATTATGGAGAGAAACGAAGAGTTGCGCGCCCGTTTTATAAAGGCAAAGAGGGCGCTTTTTGAGAAACTTCAGGCGGGGTTCAACGACCGTCAAAAACAGGCTGTCAGAGCAGTAAACGGCCCTCTGCTGGTTTTGGCGGGCGCGGGAAGCGGCAAGACCACCGTTTTGGTGGAGCGTATTGCCCAGATCGTCCGCTTCGGCAATGGGTACGAGGACGAGAGCCTGCCCGAGGGACTGACCCTGCAGGAGGTGGAGTGCCTTGAGAAGGGGATCGACTGCCCCGAGGAGGAGATCGTTTCTTTGCTGACACGCTACGCGGTAAGACCCTGTCCTCCCTTTGCGGTGCTGGCGATCACCTTTACGAACAAAGCGGCAAACGAGATGAAGACCCGTCTTGCCTTGAAGCTGGGAGAGCAGACTGCCTCGGAGATCTGGGCGGGGACCTTCCATTCCATCTGCGTGCGGATCCTTCGAAGATACGGCGACAGAGTGGGCGTGGGCAGAAACTTTACGATCTACGACACCGACGACAGCAAAAAGGTGGTCACTGCCTGCGTGGCAAGACTGAACCTGGATGAAAAGGTCTTTTCTCCAAAGAACGTGATGAACGTGATCAGCCGCTCCAAGGACCGTCTGCTGGAGCCCGAGGAGCTGCTGGCGGGCGCGGCAAACGACTTTATGCTCGGCAAGTGCGCCGAGATCTACCGTCTTTACGACGAGCAGCTGCGCGCCTCCAACGCCCTTGACTTTGACGACATCATCCGCCTGACCGTGCGGCTGTTGAGACAGGACGAGGAGGTCAGGGAGTTTTACAGAAGGAAGTTCCGTTACATCTGCATTGACGAGTATCAGGATACCAACAAGGCGCAGTTTGAGCTGGCAAGACTGCTTTGCTCCGACGATTGCAATCTGATGGTGGTGGGAGACGACGACCAGTCCATCTACCGCTTCAGAGGCGCCACCATTGAAAACATCCTGCAGTTTGATACCGTCTTTGAAAATGCACGGGTGGTCAAGCTGGAGCAGAACTACCGCTCCACATCCACCATCCTTGACGCCGCCAACGCCGTGATCGGCAACAATCAGGGCAGACACGAGAAAAAGCTGTGGTGTCAGGGCGGAAAGGGCGACCTCATCACCCTCAAGCGTCTTGAAAATCAGAACGACGAGGCGCGCTATATCATCAACAAGATCAGCGCACAGACCGGGCAGAACGGCGGCAGAAGGTTTTCCGATTTCGCCATCCTTTATCGGATGAATGCCCAGTCAAACGCCCTTGAAAACGCCTTTGCCCGCAGCGGACTGCCCTACAGGATCCTGGGCGGCACCCGCTTTTACGAGCGCAAGGAGGTCAAGGACGTGATCGCATACCTGTGCGTCATCAACAATACCGACGACGACCTGCGCTTACAGCGGATCATCAACGAGCCCAAGCGTAAGATCGGTGCCTCCACCGTTTCGGCGGTAGAGGATATCGCCAGAGTGGAAAAGAAGTCGATGTTCGAGGTGATGGAGCACGCCGAAGACTATCCCGCCCTTGCCAAGGCGGCGCCCAAGCTTGCCTCCTTCTGCGCTCTGATCCGCTCCCTGCAAAGCATCGCAAAGGAAGAGCCGCTAAATGTGCTCTTTGAGCGCACCATCGAGGACAGCGGCTATCTGGCAATGCTTCTTGCCGAGGGTATCGGGGAGATCGACCGTCTTGAAAACGTGCGAGAGCTGGTTTCAAACGCGGTGGAATACGCAGAGCAGAACGGGGAGGCGACCTTGAGCGGGTTCCTTGAGGAGGTCGCTTTGGTAAACGACATCGATAAATATGATGAGAATGCCGACGCCGTGGTGCTGATGACCGTCCACTCGGCAAAGGGACTGGAATTTCCCGTGGTCTTCTTGCCCGGTATGGAGGAGGGCATCTTCCCCGGTATGAACGCCTCCTCAAGCCCCAAGGAGCTGGAGGAGGAAAGAAGACTTGCTTACGTTGCTCTGACCCGTGCAAAGGAAAAGGTGTTCATCACCCACGCCAGAGAGCGTATGCTCTTCGGTCATACTCAGTATAACCATCTGTCCCGCTTTGCCAAGGAGATCCCCGAGGAGCTGATCTCCAACGAGACCGAGCAGGGCTTCAACCGTGCCCGTGCCATTGCCAACCGCAAGGAGGAGCTGATGAACTCGGCGCGCTCCAGAGTGCTTGGCAAGGGACCTGCCACTGCACCCGCCGTCAAGACGGCAGGGCAGAGCGAGCGCTTCGTGCCCGGCGATCGGGTCATCCACGCCAATTTCGGAGCGGGCGCCATTCTTTCGGTCACCCCCATGGGAGCGGACGTCCTTTACGAGATCTCCTTTGACACCGTGGGCGTCAAAAAGCTGATGGCGACCTACGCACGGCTGAGAAGGGAATAAGCATCGCCCCTGTCTTCTTAAAGAAACGGTGTTTTGCGCATCGGTAGGTATAACGATAAAAAGGCAGCTTTGCCCGCGGGCAAGACTGCCTTTTTGATATCCTGCACCGAAAGGGACAAAGAAGGGCGCGCACGTTTTTTCGGAACAAAAGAAAGAGGATGGCGTATACTGAAAAAAGAGAACGCACAAAAACACCATAAAAAGGAAGCAGGGGACAAAAAAGGGTTAAAACCAAAAGAATGTACCCGTAAATCAAAATTTATTCAAAATTGTGTTACAAAACTGTTGTAAACGAAAAGAAAAAAGGTATTGACAAATCGGCTTCGTTGTGGTAATATAATGTCGGTACATAACGTACACACAAATTTTTATTTTTGGAGGAAACAAAAATGACCAAACGCATTCTTGCACTGGTTCTGGTTGCAATCTTTGCTCTGACCAGCACCATGCTGGTAGCTTGCGACAACGGCGCAACTACCACCGAAGACAACGCACCCGTATCCAGCCCCGCACAGGGCGGCGACGAGAGCTCCAAGGAAGTTGAGCCCTCTACTCCCGTTGAGCCCTCTACTCCCGATGATCCCACCGTTCCTTCCGAGCCCCCCGTTGAGCCCACTCCTTCCGAGGACATCGTTGAGCCCGAGAAGTTCACCAACGACTGGGTTGAGTGGCTGGTAGAAGACTATGGCGACACCTACACCATGGCTTGGTCCGGCTCTCTGTACGGCGGCATCAAGTATGACGACACCATGGATCCCTCTTGCTGGGAGCTGTGGCCCTACACCGACAAGCAGATCGCTGACAACACCCACTTCCATGCTTGCATCTGCATCAGCTCCGCTGAGTTCGACGGTTTCTCCAACCTGGGCACCGAAGAGTACGAGTGGACCTGGAAGGTATTCTACAAGGTAGACGGTTCTGACGAAGAGTACAAGTCCTTCGAGGGTACTCCTTGGGGCGCTATCACCTTCGGTGAGAACTACCTGTACAGATTCGATATGTTCACCTACGGCGCAGAGTTCTCTCTGGACGCTGACGGCAACGCTCAGACCTACCACGTTGTAATGGTAATTCTGGACGCTGAGGGTGAAGTAGAGATCTGGAGAGACGAGCTGATCGACTGGACCAACTCCTCCCAGGCTTACTACGATGACGCTGTTAAGCACGGCATCATCAAGGTTGACTAATTTAAAATTATTGTCTGACCGAAATCAAAGATCCTACGCTTCGGCGTAGGATCTTTTTCTATGAGAAGATCTATCTCAGCCGTCGGCGGTGAACGAAAAGGAAAAAGAGATTTAAAAGGGTCATTGACGCAATGGTCGGGTCGGCAACTGCCAACACCCATTCCTCCTTCAAAAAGGGGCAGATCAGGACGGCAAGAAGAAAGAGCAGATCGAAGATCCGGTCTGTCTTTTTTTCTTTAAAGAGGAAGGAAAGACATCGTCTGCCGTAAAAGGACCAACAAAGTAGGGTGGCGAGGGCGAAAAAGTAGATGGCGATCGCCAAAAGCGGTCTTGCTCCCCTTCCGAAAACAGAAACGAACACGTGGAGAAGCGCGCCCATTCCGCTGTCTGCTTGCAGGCATTGGGGATAGACCAGCAGGCAGAGGCCTGTCAGGGTGCAGAGGAACAGGGTGTCAAACGCCACCTCCACAGCGCCCAGCGCCCCCTGAGCGCCTGCGTGCTCGCTTCCATAGGCGCTGTGCGCCATTGGAGCGGTGCCGCATCCCGCCTCATTTGAAAGGATCCCTCGCACCACCCCCAGCCGCAGGGTGGTCAACAGTCCCGCCCCGCCGCCAAGAAGGGCGCTTTGGGGACGAAAGGCGGAGGAGAGGATCTGCGTAAAGGCTGCGGGCAGGGCTTTGCGATAGCGGATCAGAACCCCCAGGCACAAAAACAGATACAGCAGAGACATCAAGGGGACTAACCAAGCCGTCAGGTCGGAGATCCGTCCCTTGCCCACGAACAGAACGGCAGACAGGGGCAGGCAGAGCAAAACGCCTGCCGCAAGAGGGAAAAGGATGCCCGCCCCCTGCCGTCCTCCCGCAAACAGGGCACAAAAGGCAGAGGACTGCATCCCGCCGCCCACGCTGAAGGCGCAGATCAGGCAGAGCAGTGCAAAGCATACCCCGCAGGCGTGGGGCATATAGTACATCGCTCCACCCTCAAAGCCCTCCTTTCCCGCAACACGGCGGCGGATGCTCAGCTTGATCTCGGCATATTTGACCACCATTGCGGCAAAAGAGGATACCCACATCCAAAACAACACCCCTGCGCCCCCCTCCTTGATGGCGGCGGCGACTCCCACCATATTGCCCACGCCCAGCGTGCCTGCCAATGCCAAGCACGCCCCTTTGATGGGAGCGGAGGCAGATCGCTTTGATGCTCCTAACCCCCGCAGGTCGGAAAGAAAGGTGGAAAAGGGTGCCCCCTTCAGATAGATCAGAAAAAAGAGCGCGCAAAGCGCCAGAGCGGCGGGCAGTAAAATGCCTGAAAGCAGGGTGTTGAATCGGATCATGGCATCTCCTTGAGGGCGCAGGCTTATCTTGAAGCCTTCATTGCCCCGGCTTTTTTTACAGTTGGCTTTTCATTCATATGCGGGGGCGATGGAAAAAAGAAGAGGGGGCGGAAATTAGCACTCCGAGCCCAAAAAAATATGTGAACAACCTGTTAATTTCCAAAAAAAGACTTGAAAATTTGAAAATGTGTGCTATAATATACATAGTTTTTAGCACTCAAACAAAAAGAGTGCTAAAATCAATCGAAAAAGATCGTAATTGATTATAAATTCAGGAGGATTGAATTATGACTTTAAAACCCCTTAATGACCGTGTGGTCCTGCAGATGACCGAGATGGAAGAGACCACCAAGAGCGGGATCATTCTCTCCGGTGCCAGCAAGGAAAAGCCCCAGGTGGCGAAGGTCGTGGCAGTGGGCCCCGGCGCGGTGGTTGACGGAGTAATCGTGCCTATGACCGTGAAGGTTGGCGACAAGGTGATCACCGCACTGTATGCGGGCAGCACCGTAAAGCTGGATGGCGAAGAATATCTGATCGTGAAGCAGGACGAGATCCTGGCGATCGTTGAATAAGAATGGGAGGTAACTGAAAATGGCAAAGGAA
Source organism: Clostridia bacterium (assembly GCA_017465885.1). Lineage (GTDB taxonomy): Bacteria > Bacillota > Clostridia > Oscillospirales > CAG-272 > UBA11512. The sequence goes on from JAFTVG010000002.1 coordinate 9,371, forward strand.
ATCGCATACGGCAGCGAGGCAAGAGCAAAGCTGCTTGCAGGTATTGACAAGCTGGCAGACACCGTAAAGGTGACTTTGGGCCCCAAGGGCAGAAACGTGGTGCTGGACAAGAAGTACGGCGCTCCTCTGATCACCAACGACGGTGTGACCATCGCAAAGGACATTGAGCTTGAGGACGCAATGGAGAATATGGGTGCTCAGCTGGTGAAGGAGGTTGCCACCAAGACCAACGACGCCGCAGGCGACGGCACCACCACCGCAACCCTGCTGGCGCAGGCATTCATCCACGAGGGTATGAAGAACGTGACTGCAGGTGCAAACCCCATGGTTCTTCGCAAGGGTATCCAGAAGGCAGTTGACGCCGCAGTGGCAGGCCTGAAGGCAAACTCTCAGAAGGTCAACGGCACCGAGGACATCGCAAGAGTAGGTACCGTTTCTGCGGGCGACGCCGAGATCGGCAGACAGATCGCAGAGGCTATGGAAAAGGTGACTGCTGACGGTGTGATCACCGTTGAGGAGTCCAAGACCGCAGAGACCTACATCGACGTGGTAAAGGGCATGAAGTTCGACCGCGGATATCTGTCCCCCTATATGGTGACCGATACCGACAAGATGGAGGCAAACATCAGCGACGCATACGTGCTGGTAACCGACAAGAAGATCTCCAACATCCAGGATCTGCTTCCCCTGCTGGAGCAGCTGGTTCAGTGCGGCGGCAAGCTGCTCATCGTTGCTGAGGACGTGGAAGGCGAAGCGCTGACCACTCTGGTGCTCAACAAGCTCAGAGGCGTGTTCAACTGTGTTGCAGTAAAGGCGCCCGGCTTTGGCGACAGAAGAAAGGAAATGCTCAAGGACATCGCCACCCTGACCGGCGCAGAGGTGATCACCGCAGACCTGGGTCTGGAATTGAAGGAGACCTCCATTATGCAGCTGGGCCGTGCCGACCAGATCAAGGTGGACAAGGAATACACCACCATCGTGGGCGGTAAGGGCGATCCCGAGGCTGTAAAGGCAAGAGTGGCGCAGATCCGCCAGAACATTGCCACCACCACCTCCGATTTCGACAGAGAAAAGCTGCAGGAACGTCTTGCAAAGCTGGCAGGCGGTGTGGCGGTCATCAAGGTGGGTGCCGCTACCGAGGTGGAAATGAAGGAAAAGAAGCTGCGTATCGAGGACGCGCTCAACGCAACCAGAGCGGCTGTGGAAGAGGGCATCGTTGCAGGCGGCGGTACTGCTTACCTCAACGTTTTGAAGGACGTTCAGGCTCTGCTGAAGACCACCACCGGTGATGAAAAGACCGGCGTTCAGCTTGTGCTGAAGGCTCTGGAGGCGCCTGTCCGCCAGATCGCGGCAAACGCAGGCTTCGAGGGCTCTGTGATCGTGAACAAGATCGTTTCCTCCGGCAAGAAGAACTACGGCTTTGACGCATATGCCGAAAAGTACGTGGATATGATCGCTGCAGGCATCGTTGACCCCACCAAGGTGACCCGTTCGGCTCTGCAGAATGCGGCTTCCATCGCATCTACCGTGCTGACCACCGAGGCTGTGGTTGCCGACAAGCCCGAGCCCGTAAAGGCTGATCCTGCCGCAGGTATGGGCGGCGGTATGGGCGGTATGTATTGATCTGCTGGCGGAAAGAAAACCGAATAAAATCAAAGATCTTCAAGAGCATTTGCTCGCGAAGATCTTTCTTTTTTTGCGTTTTGGGGCAAACGCTCTCTTGAAATGTAATATTTGCAATATATAATCAAATATCATCTATTGAATATGCGTTTTTTTGGTGATAAAATAAAGTAACGGGGAAGAGCTTTTTTCTTCGCGTTTGGGAAGTGAGAGTTGACAAATCCCTTTGAGAATGGTATGATTAAATCATAAAGATTTCTTATCAAAGGAGTATCGTTATGAAAAAAGTATGCGCATTTTTATTATCCCTGATAATGGTGTTGCCCGCTTTCTGTGCGTGTGCCCAAAAAAGCAAGACCACCGGGGATCTGCCCGCCCCTACCCCCACTCCTTCGGAAAGCCCTTCCTCTGAAGAGCCCTCAAAGGAGCCCGAGATCCCTTATGCGGATCAGGATTTAAAACAGTCCTACGGCGTTTACAATATCGAAACGCTGGATGGCAAAAAGGTCTCCGTAGACAATACCAACAAGTTCGTTCTCGATTATAAGAAGGCAGAGAATGCCCGCTTCACCTTCCACATCAAGGAGCGGATCGAGGACGGGATGAAGTACCGTTATTACGCCATTTATCTGGGCGATAACGAAACGAGAAATATGAAGATCAGCAACTTCCTGCCGAAAAAGGCAAAGCTGGTGGTTGAAAACGACGGCTACAACGCCAAGGACAAGGGTCTTTGGACGGTGGAGAACTACGAGGACGGCAGTTGCCGTCTGGTTCCCATGATGAGCCACAGCGAAATGCCCATCTGTCTTGCGGTGCTGGAGGACGGCACGGTGGGTCTTGCAGAGAGGGACGAGAATGCAAAGAATCAGCTCTTCAAGATCACCAAGGCGGGCGCTCATCCCGAATACGAGGAATTTGCCTCGGATAAGGGCGAGGTCTTCGTGAGAATTCCCTATTCCTTCACCGAAAAGAGAGACGGCGTGGGACTGACCGACGAGTTTATGAAGGATTGGACGAACTGGATGCAGGAGGCTGTGGACGCCGAGGTAGAGCTGACGGGCTTCAGACCCTACGATATTTTCATTATCAGCGGATGGGAAGAGCTTGGCTACGTGGCAGGCGTTTCGGACAACTACAACTTCATTAACGCCAACGTGGGCTTTATGAGAAGCGAGATGTATAACGTGGCTCAGAGAGCCAAGAAGCTGAACATTATGGATATGTCCTTCGGTATGCTCCACGAGCTGGGCCATATGTTCGACTCTCAGCGTGGCTGGAACTTTGAAAGTGAAGCCTGGACCGACTTAAAGCTCTGCTACGTGATCTGGAAGCTGACCGAGGACCACAAGGCAACCGACGGCCTGGTGTTCGGCTGTGCATCGGCTGACTATAGTGCGGGTACCTGCTTCACCTACGAGACCATGGCAGAGGGTCTTGACATCCACGCCCACAAGGGTGCGATGGAAACGGTATACGGCTTCTTTGCCGCCGCAAGACTCTTCCTTCTGATGGCGTACGATTTCGGCTGGGACCCCTTTATCAAGACCTTCCATTGGTATCAGGATAACGGCTACACCCAAAGCAGCTTTGAGAGATGGGAACGCTTCACCACCTTCGTGGACAAGCTCTCCGAATTCTCGGGCAAGGACATCAAAAAGGACTATCTCAGCGAAAACAACTGGAAGGTCTTTGAGGACTTCTATACCGGAAAGACCAACCAGGCAGTGTAAATAAGGGTCTTTTAATAGAAAGGAACAATTATGAAAAAGAGAATCGTTGCCGCGGCGCTGTCGATAGCGACGGTGCTATCCTCCTCCACCATACTTTTGGATGCCATCGGCTCCCACGCTGAGGTGAAGGAAGAGGACATTATTGGCGTTGAGAGTGTGCCCTACGTATGCGTAACACCGGGAACCACCCTTGAACAAGTGGAGGATCTTTTGCCCGAAAAGGTGATCCTGAAGGTGGCAAAGGCTGATAGTGCGCAGGGAACGGTTCTCCATACGGCGAAATTTGAAGAGAGCGATTGGACGCTTTTTGATAAAAACGCCATTTCCTTTACCGACGGCAAGCTGGTCATCGGCAAGTCCTCTGCCAAAGTGAAGGCAGTGACTGGCGGTGAATACGACGACTTCGTCTTAGAGACCACCATCAAGGGCACTGCAGATGCCCCCTCCAACAACTTCGGCGTGATGCTCAGAGCCACCGACGTGAGCGAATCGGGCTCCGACTCCTACAACGGCTACTACGTGGGCATTGGTAAGAACAACTCCAAGATGGCACTTGTCATCGGTTATGCCAACGGCAAGTGGCAGATGATTGACGATCTTGCCATCGACTATCAGCCGAATAAGGATTATAAGCTCAAGGTCTTGATGGTAGGCGATACTATGGCAGTGTGGCTTGACGGAGAGCTACTGTATGTCAACAACAATATGAACCTTTATTCCAAGGGCTCTGTGGGTGTGAGAACCTATCATCAGCTCTTTGAATGCTCCTCTTTTGAAGTCAGAACCCCTTCCGATAAGGAGCTGACCGCGGCTGGTCTTGCCGATTACGATACCACCGAGGTTACCGTGGAAGGTTGGAAGACCGAGGAGTATAAGCCTGACACCTACGGCAACTATGTCTTTGTGGGTACTGTGAAAGGAACGAATTACCAAGTGAAGTGCAATGTAACCGTGATGACCAGTCTTGAAGCGGTGGAGGGTATCCAGTCCCTTTCCTATGAAAACGTGGACGTCACCGAAGGATTTTACAGAGAATACATCAAGCTGATGATCTGCAAGGTGGTGCCTACCGCCATTTCCAACGTAGAAAAGGGAACGGGCGGTATGCCCAACATCATCAATGCGGCAAAGAAGCACCGCGGCGAAGACTATGCGCCCTCCTCAGGTGCGTATTACGTGGATTCTGACGTACATAAGGTCCTTGAATCCATGTGCTTTGCTCTTGCCATCGACCCGATGGGTGACGCGGAGATCATTGCCGCACAGAAGAAGATCGACCAAAAGCTGCAGGAATGGATCCCCTACTATCAGGATGCGCAGGAAGAGTCGGGCTATTTTGACACTTGGTATATCCTTGATGACAACAAGGTCAGATATTCTGACGTTGAAAAGCACGAGCTTTACTGCATGGGTCACTTTATGGAGGCGGCGATCGCCCACTATCAGTGCACTGACGGTAAGGACACTCGCCTGCTTGATATGGCAGTAAAGTGTGCCGACTACCTCTATGGCGTATTTGGCTGGGAAGAGGGCAAGAGAAGACAGATAGCCGGTCACCAGGAGATCGAGCTCGCCCTTTTGAAGCTGGCAAAGACCGTGGTGAAAATGGACGAGTCCTACAGCGCCAAGGCGCACAAGTATGCAGAGCTTGCCACCTTCTTCCTTGAGATCCGCGGACAGTACGATGACCGTACTGTAGAGGGTTATCTTGCAAGAGATTATTGGCAAGACCACGCTCCCGTCAGCGAGCAGTACGAGGCAGTGGGTCACTCTGTAAGAGCACAGTATATGTACACCGCAATGGCAGACCTTGCCGCTGTGGATGAGGAATACAGAGAAAAGTACGACTACGCCCTGCAGCGTTTGTGGAGCGATGTTACCTATACCAAGCAGTACGTGACCGGCGGTGTGGGTCAGACCGCCCACGGCGAGGGCTTCCTTGAGTCCTATAATCTGCCCAACGACAGCGCTTACTGCGAGACCTGTGCAGGCATTTCCAATATGATGTGGAACAGAAGTATGTCCACCATCTATGCAGGCTCTGCATTTGCAGATCATATCGAAACCGATATCTATAACGCGGTGCTGGGTTGCGTGAATCTGGACGGTAATGAGTTTTACTACGTCAATTCCCTTGATTCCAGCGCGGTGAGAAATGCTTGGTTCGGTACCGCTTGCTGTCCTCCCAACCTGACCAGAACCGTACTGTCTATCGGCGGCTATATCTACAACTATTCTGCCGATGCCCTCTACTTTAACCAGTATATTGCAAACAATGCCACCGTTCCCTTTGGCAGCAAGAACGTTTCGGTAAATATGACCTCCGAAATGCCTTGGAAGGGCAATGGCAGCATCACTCTGGATCTTGAGGGCACGATGACCTTCAAGCTCTGCCTGCGTATGCCTGCTTGGTCTGACGGCGTGACCCTGAAGATCAACGGCGTAACCGAAAAGCTTGCGGCAGGAGAGGACGGCTACATCACCATTGAAAGAGAGTGGAAGAAGGGCGACAAGGTCGAATTTGACTTCTCTATGCCCGTGATCTTTGAGGAAACTGTGGAAGAGGTCAAAGAGAATGTCGGCTACACCTCGGTGCGCCGCGGACCTCTGGTTTACTGTTTAGAAGAGATCGACCACGATTTCAACGTGCGCCACACCTATCTTGACAAGACCTCCGAGGCGGAGCTTGTGTGGACCGAGTCCATCGATGGCAAGACCGACGGCTATGGCGTGAGAGATATGTATCTCATCAAGCTGGGAGGCTTCAGACAGGGTGTTACCGAAGACAAGCCCGTGGAGCTGACCTTCATCCCCTTCTATGCCCGTATGAACAGAGGAAAGACCCAAATGTGCGTTTACGTGGCAAAGCAGCCCATGGAAAAGGCACTTTCCGCCTATGCAACGCCCAGCGCATCCTACGTCAGCCCCTACGATCAGATCAATTATCTGAACGACGGAACGGACAGCAAGGATCGCAGATGGACCTCCTATAAGGAAGGCGAGGTAGTAAAGCAGCCTTGGGTACAGTACGACTTCGACGATGAAGTGGTTCTGTCGGGATGCAAGATCTGGTGGTATAACGATAACGGCGGTGTAAAGCTTGCCGACGGCTTTGAGATCCTTTATAAGAATAACGAGACCGACACTTTTACCCCCGTAAGTCACGAGGATGACTACGAGTGCGACAACGACGAGGGCTTTATCACCTACGAGTTTGAAGACGTGGCTGTGACCTCTTTGCGTATCGTGATCGAAACCTCCCGTGCCTCCGCAGGTATCGTGGAGTGGGATTTGATCGCGGGAAGCCTTGATGCGCCTGTTGATCCTCCCGTTGATCCCTCCGAAGATCCCTCCGAAGAGCCCTCCGAGGATCCTTCAAACGAGCCTTCTGTTGAGCCCTCCGAGGAATCCGCACCTGTAGCTTCCTCTAAGGACGACCCTGCCTCCGAAAAAACCTCCAAGGACGAAAACGGCGGCGAGAAGAACGAGAAGGGAAGCATCGTGCCCTATATCGTGGGCGGTGCCATCGCTCTTGCGGCTGCAGCGGCTGTGGTTGCTTTCATTGTAGCAAAGAAAAAGAAGAAATGAACCAAGACCATAATAAAAGAAGGCATCTCAAATGCACGCATTTGAGATGCCTTCTTTTAGTTGATCGTGATCTTTGCGCAGTTTTCATAAAAAAGGGGCGTGCCCTTCACCGTGATCTTCTGATGGCGTACGATTTCGGCTGGGACCCCTTTATCAAGACCTTCCATTGGTATCAGGATAACGGCTACACCCAAAGCAGCTTTGAGAGATGGGAACGCTTCACCACCTTCGTGGACAAGCTCTCCGAATTTTCGGGCAAGGACATCAAAAAGGACTATCTCAGCGAAAACAACTGGAAGGTCTTTGAGGACTTCTATACCGGAAAGACCAACCAGGCAGTGTAAGGCATCAATCCCTTTCAAGCAAACGCCGTAAAATACCAAGATAAACGAAACCGCCCGCTTCCTTTCAAGGAAGCGGGCGGTATTTTGATCAAAAATGGGGGGATGCCAACTCGATGAAGTATTCGGATAGTGCTTCGGGCACTTTGGAAACGATCAACTTTTCCTCTTCGCCGTTTCCGCTATAGAAATAAAGCAGATACAACTCTCCCTCAATGATGAAGAAGGTGTAGTCTCTTCCGCGTCTGAAGAGATCGTCCTTGCTTTCTTTGTAAAAGGATATCTTCTTTTCCAAATACTCTTCCGATGCAGGGAATTCTTCCGTTTCAATCTGTTTGTTGTGCAATGAATCAAAGGGATCATAGGCATTTTTTGAGGCAAACAGCATCAATTCCTCAAAAAGCTGTGTATCAATGTCCTTTAGGGTTACGGTAAGCCCATTTCGGGTCACCAAATAATAGTTGAAGTTTTCGGGATCGGCATAGTAGCGGCACGCCTCTTCAAATTGATCCTCGGCACAATAGATGGTCCCTGAGGAGTAGGGGCCCACATAGCCGTGGTAAAGCTCGAATCGGTTGTGCTTGACCTTGCGGTATTCCTCCCCCTTCACTGCAATCATATGACCGGAACGCTCAAATTCATGAACGTACAGATCGCCGTAAAAGCCGGTAAGATAGCGTTTTTCGCCGTTTCCGATGGATTTGGGTGCACCGTAAAGGCTGCTGCATCCTGCAAGCAGGAGAGAAAGCGCAAGAATGAAGGGGAAAAGCTTGAAATGGACGTTTAGTTTCACGGTAGTATACCTCGCTTTCTTGAAAGGCGTGTCATTCCTGAGGCACGAAAATGCCCGGATTCTCTTCCACCACCGACCAGTCGGGGAAATAGAGTGCCTCGTCTGCGGCACGGATCACACGAAGGGATTGGATACCTCTCATCTTGCCATCGGCGTTGTATTTTGGGGTGCTATAGAAGATGAACAGATACTCCTGCTTATCGGTCTTGACCTCGTATACAGCCCGTGTTTCCAAAATCACCACGTTTCCGTGAAGAAGATGCTCCTTCTCGCTATACTCTCTGCGCTCAAAGGATTGGTAATTGCCGTCGTAATAATCAAAGAGGGCAGAAAGTTGCTCTTCGTAGTCTTCGTATTCTGCCATAACGCTGTAAGCAAAGACATTGCGTATACCGTTTTTGTTCCATACGCCAAGGGAGTCAACAACCCTTTTAAAAGTGGTGTCCTCTTCGTTTTCGATGATCACCTCGGGTGCTTGGGGGGTGAAGATTCCGGGAACGTCCAAAGGTTTGTCGGGCGGAGCGCCAGGAGTACCCCAGGGTTTGTAGATCGGATCGTATTCCTCAGTATAAAATAGTTCATCTTCGGCAGGAAAGACACGTACTGCCCAAAGCCCCTGATTGTTTTGATCGTTAGAATCTCTAACACATATTCTGAATAGAAATATGTATCTGTCCCGATCTGTTTTTACGGTGCATTCTCCCGTTCCCGTTCTGACTGCTTGACCGTGGCTCACCCTTTTCGATTCACTGTAACTTATGTCTTCTACAGAAAGAATACCGCTGTTGAACAACTCGAAAAAATCATCCAGTTGTCCTTCAAAATCCTTTGCATCGTTGATTGCATTTTTTGAAAACAGTTTTTTTAGACTTTCCTTGTCACCATTTTCCAAAGAATCCAAAATACTGTTCATCGTTTTTTTACCGCGATAATCGGTAAGATTGTCGGGAAGTGCCAGACCAAAATTGCAAGACGTAAGCAGTGTCAATGAAAGTAACAGGATAACGATAACTTTTAGTTTTTTGAACATCATATCTTCCTTTCTCGCACTTTTTTGCGGTCGTTTTTTGGAAAGAGAGGTCTGCTTTACTCTTTAAAGCTGACCTCGTATCCGTTGGGGAAATAGTTCGTTGCCAGAACGGGGACGTCTTTTACCGCACCTCGTTCAAAGCTTCCGTAGCAGTAGCTCTGGATCACGGTGAGGGTCTCCTTTGAATAGCTGATGACACCGTAGTCACACTCCATAATGCATTTTTTATCGTTGCGTCTCGAAATGGTGAGGATGCAGCCTGCTGCGGGGGTCGCTATCGAATCAAGGGTGTATTTTGTGGAAAACAGGGTGGTGTGTCCGTCAATCAGGGAGGAGGAAAGCGCATAGAGTCCCGAATAGGGTGCGTTTGGGTCTGCCGCATCGGCTCGAAGCAGATCGAGATAGTTCATCATCAGTTCCTTTTCGGAAAAGGACAGCGCCATATACACGTCAACGTTGCCCTGCTTGTCAGAGTAGCTTGAGAAACGTGTGATCGTGGCACCAAATTCTTTGGGCGTACAGCCCTGCAGAAAGACGGGTGCCTCCACCTCGTCGAAATTCGGGGTGGTCACATGGGTGTAATCGGGGTCTTTTTCCGACGCGATCCTTTCGATCAGCCTTTCCACCTCCGGTACCGCGAGGAAGACGGTAAGGGCAAGGAAAATCGTGAGTGCGGTGCAGATCAGATCCTTCTTTTTGAGCTTGAAGCTTCTGCGCAGGATGAAATAGCCGATCAGAATGGAGAGGATGGTCATAAAGATCAGAATGACGGAATCAAGCTGCAATACGAACCAGAAGCCCAGATATCCCCAGGCGGGAATGAGGAATTGCAGTCCCACGGGCGAAGAGGAGGGTGCGCCTGCCTTTTCGGCACCCTTTTTTTGAAAGGTGCGTAGGTATAGGAAGAACGCCAGCCCTGCAAGGGCGGTCCAGATGAGGAGCATATACCACTCTTCCTTGAAATAGTCGATGGCGTCACCGGTTGCCGAGGCGCCCGATTCAAAGCAGGAGGCAAAGACCTCGCCAAACAGGATCATGGGGCCGAACAGCACGTACCAAAAGCCGGAGGGCTCCCCGAAATCGAGGCTTGAATGGATGGTTTGGGGAATAAGGTACACCAGGGTGGGCAGGGCGATCCACCAAAGAGAGGTGACCACGCCGTCAAACACCGTATTTTCCGAGGAAAAGAGGTAGCAAACGAAGGTGTAGACCAGCAGGGAAGAGAAGAGCATTCCCAAATAGCAGGGGATCAAGAAGGACTGGTAAAGCAGGGAGATCTCGATGATGCGGAAGGCAACCACCCCAAAGCTGAGGGTGTATGCCGCCAAAAACTGCAGAATGCCCACAAGATAATGAACGAGCGCCAGCTTCGTCCGACTCAGCGGGAAGAAATACAGGGTGTCCAAATTCCTTCTGTTTTTGAACCTGGAGAGCTCCATCATGGGGATCACGTAGACCAGAACGATGAGCAGGATGTAAAAGAAGTACAGATAGCAGTTTGCCACTTCTTTGTCGTATTTGCCGGTCTCGGAATTGTAGATGTTTGCCGGCTCGATGGATGAATTGACCCAGGACATGGTATAAAAGAAGGAGAACAGACTGACGACGATGGTGCGCAGGGTAGAATCCTTCAGTCGATAGCCGAAATATCTGAAAAAGGTTTTCATTTCATATACCCCCTTTCCTTCACCTCGTGAATGAACAGCTCTTCAAAGTCCATGGGCATTTCCTCAAGGACGACAGGGTCAAGCCCTTGGAGCGCTTCCTTCATTTCTTCGGCATCGCCCTCCAAGACGATGCGTACGAATCTGCCCGTCTGCTCTACCGACAGGGCAGGCAGGCCTTTGAAGGCATCCTCGGCGGGTGGCTCCTTGAAGGCAAGCTGGAATTTACAGTAGCGGTTCACCTTTTCGGCAAGATCGCCCGAGCTTGCCACCGTTTTGTTGTCGATGAGCACGTAGGAGTCGCAAAAGTCCTCAAGCTCTCGCAGGGCATGGCTGGAGATCAGCACCGAGGCACCGCCCTCCTCCACCGCCACGTTGATGGCGTGCTTGAAGGCAAGGCGGGAGAGGGGATCAAGACCGTCAAACGCCTCGTCAAGCAGGATATACTTGGGCTTTGCCGAAAGGGCTAAGGCGATATAGAGCTGACGGCGCATACCCTTGGAAAAGTTGCGGATGGGCTTGGATGCCTTCAGCTTGAAGGTGTCTAAATAGTGCAAAAAGAGCTTCTTGTCCATCGCGGGGAAGAAGACCTTATAAAGCTCAAACATTTTGTTGCCCGTGGTGTAGATGGTATAGTAGGGATCGTCGGGCAGGAAAAAGAGAACTTTGCGGGCATTTTCGTCGGTGTTTTTGATGCCGTCAATGAGGATTTCACCGCTTTGAGGCGCATAAACGCCCGAGATCAGTCGCAAAAGGGTGGATTTGCCCGCGCCGTTGATGCCCACCAAGCCCATGACCGTATGCTCGGGCAGGGTCAGGTTGATGTTTTCAAGCACCTGATGCTTGCCGAAGGAGTGGTTTAAATTCTTTACTTCAATCATCCGAGTATACCTCCTCAACGATCTTTAAAAGCTGTTCTTTGGATAGTCCTTTGCTTTTGAGTGCCGCGATCTGCGCCACGTCCTCTTTGTCGGGGGCTTTTTGGGGGGAATTCTCCTGCGTATAGCAGACGAACGCCCCCTTTTTAGGCAGAGCGCAGATATATCCCCACTCCTCAAGCAGAGCGTAAGCCTTTGCCACGGTGTTGGGGTTGACTCCCAACTCTCCCGCCGCGGTGCGCACCGAGGGCAGTTTTTCGCCCTCCTTCAGCAGTCCAAGCAGGATATATTCCTTGTATCTGCTTGCAATTTCCAGATACACGTCCTGCTTGCCCGACAGCTTCCATTGCATCTTCCCCACCTCCTTTTGGTGTATCTGTATTATCTGTATTATCTGTACCATCTGAATTATACCATAGGAGTGCTCCTTTGTCAATAGGGCGCCTTCTTTTTTTGCCTCTTTTCAAAGGGCGCAAAAAAAGCGCTCCGCTTGATGCGGAGCGCCATTTTTTGATAAATTACTTGAACTTACGCTTTCTTGCAGCTTCAGACTTCTTCTTTCTCTTCACGCTGGGCTTGTCGTACTGTTCTCTCTTCTTAACCTCAGAGAGTACACCGGAGCGTGCGAGCTGTCTCTTGAATCTACGAAGAGCGCTATCGAGAGTTTCGTTCTCTTTAACTCTAACTTCTGCCATTTTTATATCCCTCCCCTCGTAATCACAAGACATTCATCTTTTATATTATACCGCTTTTCTCTCGTCTTGTCAATAGAAATCGGCTAATTTGTAAGATTTTTTTTGGAGTCTTATTTTGCAACGATGTTCACAAGCTTGCCGGGAACCACGATCTCCTTGACGATGGTCTTGCCCTCCAGCATGGAAGCGATCTTGGGCTCAGCCTTGGCGGCGGCAAGAAGCTCGTCCTTGCCCGCATCCTTGGAGATCATCAGCGTGCCGCGGAACTTGCCGCAGATCTGCAGGGCGATCTCTACCATGGCATCCACCGTCTTTGCCTCGTCGTAGGTGGGCCAGCTTGCCAGCGAGCAAAGGCCCTCGCCCTTCATCTGCTCCCACAGCTCCTCGCAAAGGTGGGGCGCGAAGGGGCACAGCAGACGAAGGATCACCGAGAACTCATCCTTGGTGATGCTTTCAACCTTGTCGACCTCGTTTAAAAGTCCCATCAGCGCGGCGATGGCGGTGTTGAACTTCATCTCCTCGATATCGGAGGAGACCTTCTTGATGGTCTTGTGGAGTGCCGAGGTCAGCGCCGCGGTCTCTCCCTCGCCCTTGACCTTGGCGGGCAGGTCTGCCACTCTGTCAAGGAATCTCTTACAGCCCTTCACCGAGCTTTCGTTCCAAGGTGCGGCGGTGCCGTATTCGCCCATAAAGAGGACGTAGGTGCGCAGGGTGTCTGCACCGTACTGATCCACCACGTCAAGGGGATCCACCACGTTGCCCAGGGACTTGGACATCTTCACGCCGTTGGCACCCAAGATCATACCCTGAGCCGAGCGCTTTGCGTAGGGCTCTGCAGAGGGCACCACGCCGATGTCGTAAAGGAACTTGTGCCAGAAGCGGGAGTAGATCAGGTGACGGGTCACGTGCTCCATACCGCCGTTATACCAGTCAACGGGCAGCCAATACTTCAACTTCTCGGGATCTGCCAGACAATCGTCGTTTAAAGGATCGATGTATCTGAGGAAATACCAAGAGGAGCCTGCCCACTGAGGCATGGTGTCGGTCTCTCTCTTTGCCTTGCCGCCGCACTTAGGGCAGGTGCAATTGACGAAGGAGTCGATCTTGGCAAGAGGGCTCTCGCCTCCCTCACCGGGCTCGAAGTTTTCAACCTCGGGCAGGCGCAGGGGCAGCTGCTCGTAGGGAACACCCACCATACCGCACTTTTCACAGTGGACGATCGGGATGGGCTCGCCCCAATATCTCTGACGGTTGAACGCCCAGTCCTTCATCTTGTACTGCACGCCCTTTTCGCCGATGCCCTTGTCTGCAAGGTATACCAGCATTGCGGCAATGGAGTCCTTCTTGTTGTCGTAGCCGTTCAAGAATTCGGAGTTGACCATCTGACCGTCGCCCGTGTAAGCGGCTTCCTCGATGTTGCCGCCCTTGATGACCTCGATGATGTCGATGCCGAACTTCTTTGCAAACTCGTAGTCTCTTTCATCGTGGGCGGGCACTGCCATAATGGCGCCGGTGCCGTAGCCCATCATCACGTAGTCGGAAATGAAGATGGGGATCTCCTTGCCGTTTACGGGGTTGACGGCGGAAAGACCTTCGATCTTCACACCGGTCTTGTCCTTGGTCAGCTGGGTTCTTTCAAACTCGGTCTTCTTTGCGCAGGCTTCCTTGTATGCATCCAGCGCGTCGATGTTGGCAATGCGCGCTCTGTGCTTCTCGATGAGGGGATGCTCGGGGGCGATGACCATAAAGGTCACGCCAAAGAGGGTGTCGGGACGGGTGGTGTAGATACGCAGAGTCTCCTCCAGATCCTTGATCTTGAAGTTGACGAAGGCACCGTAGGATCTGCCAATCCAGTTTTCCTGCTGCATACGGATGTTCTGGGGATATTCCACCGTGTCAAGTCCCTCAAGGAGCTTGTCGGCGTATTCGGTGATGCGCAAATACCAAACGTCCTTGGACTTCTGCACCACGTCGCTGTTACAGATATCGCATTTACCGCCCTGGGAGTCTTCGTTTGACAGCACCACCTTGCAGGAGGGGCAGTAGTTGACCAGCGTCTTGTCTCTGAACACCAGACCGTTATCGAACATCTTAAGGAAGATCCACTGGGTCCATCTGTAGTACTTTTCATCGGTGGTGTCCACCACTCTGTCCCAGTCGAAGCCGAAGCCCACTCTCTTCAACTGCTCGGTGAAGCGGGCGATGTTCTTGTCGGTGACCACGCGGGGATGCACGCCGTTCTTGATGGCGTAGTTCTCGGTGGGCAGACCGAAGGCATCAAAGCCGATGGGATAAAGGACGTTGTAGCCCTGCATTCTTCTTTTTCTGGTCACGATCTCAAGACCCGAATACGCCTTGATGTGACCCACGTGCATTCCCGCACCCGAAGGGTAGGGGAACTCGATCAGACCGTAAAACTTGGGCTTTGAAAAGTCATCCTTGGCAGAGAAGACCTTTTCTTCCTCCCATCTCTGTTGCCATTTCTTTTCAATGGCTTTAAAATCGTATTTCATGACGGTGCGTCCTTTCTGTATGAAAATTACTTCTCGGTGAGCTGGGAGGAGATGTCCACCTCGGTGGCAGCCTCCCACAGCTTTTCAAGATTGTAAAAGCCTCTGGTCTCTTTGTTGAAGATGTGTACGATCACCGAAGCGAAGTCCAAAACGATCCAGGTTGCCTCGGCGTAGCCCTCCATTGCTCTGGGGGGGCGGTTACATTGCTCCATGCGGAATTCCACCTCGCCCGCAAAGGACTTTAGCTGGGTGTTGGTGTTACCGTTGCAGATGACGAAATAGTCTGCGATGATGGTCTGATCCTCCACGTGCAGAAGGCGGATGTCGCCTGCGTCCTTGATATTGAGGATCTCGATGATCTTGTCCGCCACCTCTCTGGGGGTGCCGTTTGACAGATCTGCAATTTTGAATTGTTCCATATTCCTTCCTTTCGTGCCCCTTTCCCCGACTTTTTTTGCGAGGACGGCACTTTTATCAGTATAGCACAGTTTTTTCTTCTTTACAAGTCTTTCCTGCGGGTTTTTAAAAAATTCCTTGCCGCTATGGTCTGCGGATGGATAAATCCACCCTTTTCTTCAAGGTGCGCCACCGTATTTTCAAAATAGATCAACATACAGCGGTCAAGATGGGCAAGCCGCTCCTCTCGTTTTTCTGGCATCTGCCCGTAAAACAGCTTCCTTAAGGCGATGCAAGAGGGATACGCCCGTCCTTCCTCGACGTAGTCGGCAAGACAAAGAAGCTTTTCAAAAAGGGTCATCTCCTCCTTGCCCGTGGTATGGCAGGCAATGGCAGAGGCGCATCGGGGGCTGACGCCGTAGCGGTCAAGTGCCACGAGGGCGCCTGTTATTTGATGCACCACAGCAGGTGAGCGACGATCGTCCTCGGTGAAGGGCATTCCGTAGAGGGTGAAGAGGGCTTGCTGCTCCTCGAAGCTCTTTTCGTGGGTGAGATCGTGAAGCAGTGCGGCTCTTTGCAGATCCTCCTCTTCCTCTTTTTCAAGCCCGAAGAGGTGCGCCATTCTGACGATTTCCCGCTCCACCGCGAAAATATGCTCCATTCTTTTTGCCGAAAGCTCCCTTTTTAAATCCTCTCTGATCCTTTTTAGGGGGCAAGCGCAGTTAAAAAGCTTTTTTTCTTTGATGAAAGAGAGCACCTTTGGGTCAAGAAGGGTGGGGGCGGGATTGAGCCCTTCCGAAAGGAGGTGCCTTAGGGCGCTTGAGGAGATCTCCAACGGCTCTTGGTGAAAGATCTGCACCTTTGCTCCATATTTTTGCTCAAAAAGCGCCTTTTTTTCTTCAAATGCGGCAAGAGGAGCATTGGTTTCTCTGGGGTTTAACACCACGGTGGCAAGGGCGAAGATCTCTTCGGGTCTGTTCCAGCTGTCAAGGGTGAGGAACATATCACTGCCCACCAGAAGGAAGAGCTCCCTTCCTTCCTCGGCAAAGTGCTGAAGGGTCAGATAGGTGTAGCTGGTGCCCTCTTGCGTTAACTCAAAGTCGCAGATCTCCACCTGCCGTCCTCCAACCTTTTCGGGTGAAAAGCAGAGACGAAGCATCTTCATCCGATCCTCTCCCGAGGCAAGTCCCTTGGCACTCTTATGGGGCGGGATCTTGGCGGGGATGATCAGCAGACGGTCGAGGGCGCATTCGTCGTAAAAGGCGATGGCACTTTTAAAATGTCCCTCGTGTGGGGGCGAAAAGCTTCCCCCGTAAATGCCCAATTTCATTGCTTTTTCCTTGCCGAGCGGGGAACGCCTGCTCAGCCCTTTCTTTTACTGATCTGATAGCCGTACTTTTCGGGTCTGCCGCCCTGGGCAGCTTTTGCCGCAGGCGCGCCCTTTGCAGCGATCTTGTCCTTGCTCTTGTATGCGCCCGAGCCCGGCTTCTTGGTGCCCTTTACAGCCTCTTTTTTTGCGGGCTTCTTCTCCTTTTTCTCCTCGATCTCGCAAAGCTTGTCAAGATCGTATCTTCTCTTTTCGGGGGAGATCTTAAAGAGGATGAACTTGTTGCCCACCACCTGCACCTCCTCGGCGTCGATGGCGGCGGCAATGCCTTCCATGGCCTTCTTAGCGGTGTATTCGCAGTTTTCAAGGCACTTGACCTTCACAAGCTCATGTGCCAGCAGGGCGGCTTCGATGGAAGCCAGCATATTTTCATTTACCCCGCCCTTACCGATCTGAAAGGAGGTGGTCAGGGCAGTTGCTTTGGAGCGCAAAAAGGCTCTCTGTTTGCTTGTAAGCATATAAATTCTCCGATTATTTAGTCGTTTGTCTTCAGTTTTTCCTTCAGGATGGCGCAAAAGCTTTCCAGTGCTCTTGCTCTGTGGGAGATGCTGTTTTTTTCGTCTGCAGTCAGCTCCGCAAAGGTCTTTTTCAGAGGAGCGTAGTAGAAGAGCGGATCGTAGCCAAAGCCGCCGCTTCCCTTATATTCGTAAAGCATACTGCCGGGACATTCTCCCCTTGCCACGAAGGCAAGCTCCTCCTTTTCGGGGTGGACGAAGGCGATGGTGGAAACAAACCTTGCTCCTCTTTGCTCGGGGGTAGTGCCCTCCAGCGCCTTTAGGAGTTTTTCGTTGTTTTTTTGATCATCGCAGGGCTCTCCCGCATAGCGTGCCGAATAGACTCCGGGGGCGCCGTCAAGGTAGTCCACCATCAGCCCCGAGTCGTCGGCGATTGCCATATAGCCCAGTGCCGCGGCGGCGCGTGCCTTGATGAAGGCGTTTTCCTCAAAGGTCTCGCCGTTTTCTTCAATGTCCTCAAAAAAGCCCACCTCAGCAAGGGAGAGAAGCTCAATGTCCTCCGATACTCTTTGGTGAAGGATTGCCTTGATCTCGCTGATCTTGTGCTTGTTGTTGGAGGCGATCACCATTTTCATACTCAGTTCTCCTTGTCAAACAGCGCATTTACGAAGTCCTTGCGGTCAAAGGGCTGCAGATCGTCGATCTTTTCGCCCACGCCCACGAACTTCACAGGGATGTCAAGCTCCTCCTTCACCGAGAAGATGATGCCTCCCTTTGCCGTGCCGTCAAGCTTCGTCAGTACAAGACCGGTGATGGCGGCGGCATTTTTGAATTCCTTTGCCTGATTCACGGCGTTCTGTCCCGTGGTGGCATCGATCACCAGCAGATTTTCTCTTGCCGCGTCGGGCAGCTCGCGGGAGAGGACGCGGTTGATCTTGGCAAGCTCGTCCATTAGGTTCTTTTTGTTGTGTAACCGTCCTGCGGTATCCACGATCAGCACGTCGGCGTTTCTCTTCTTCGCGGCGTTTGCGGCGTCGAAGACTACGGCGGCGGGGTCAGCCCCTTCGCCCTGCTTGATCATTTCCACGCCCACTCTGTCAGCCCATACCTGAAGCTGATCGATGGCGCCCGCGCGGAAGGTGTCGGCGGCGGCAAGCACCACCTTTTTGCCTTGCGCCTTTAACTGTGCGCTCAGCTTTGCGATGGTGGTGGTCTTACCCACGCCGTTGACGCCGATGACCAAGATCACCGACGGGGTGGTGTCCAGCTTCAAGGCGGTGTTTTCGCCCATAGTGTCGCAGAGGATCTCCTTTAAGACCTCCAGCGCCTCCTCGCCCCCCTCGATCTTTCTTTCCTTTAACTCATCGCGCAATCGGTCGATGATCTTGGAGCTGGTGGCAGCACCCACGTCTGCCATAATGAGCAGCTCTTCCAGCTCCTCCAGCAGCTCCTCGTCCACCTTGCGCATATTTTTAAACAGCTCGTGTACCTGTCCGAATACCGACTGCTTGGTCTTTTTTAAACCTTCCTTGATCTTTGAAAAAAATCCCATATTCTTTCCTTTCCACCGCCCCGCAGGGGACGGTGCTCCTTACACCTTCAGTCCGATCTTGCTTTCCACCTCGCCCAAATGCAGGGGGAGCACTCTTGAAATGCCCCGCTCGCCCATGGTCACGCCGTACATGGTGTCGGCCTCCTCCATAGTGCCTCTTCTGTGGGAAATGATGATGAACTGGGTCTTGTCCGAATAATTTTTGGCATAGCTTGCAAAGCGGGCAACGTTCACCTCGTCTAACGCCGCCTCGATCTCGTCCAGCAGACAGAAGGGTGCCGGATTGACTCGCAGGATTGCAAAGAAGAGGGCGATGGCAACGAAGACCTGCTCGCCGCCCGAAAGGAGGGACAGGCTCTTGATGATTTTGCCCGGAGGCGCCACGCTGATCTCGATACCGCTTTCCAAGATGTTTTCGGGGTCGTTTAAAGATAGCTCAGCCGTACCGCCGCCGAACAGCTCTGCAAAGACCTTGCGGAAGTTCTCGTTGATGGCGGAGAAGATCTCGGCAAAGCGGCTCTTCATCTCCTTTTCAAGGGAGACGATCACCTCGCCCAGGTCTGCACGCGCCTTGATCAGATCTGCGTGCTGACGTGAAAGCTCGTCGAAGCGTTCCTTCACGTCGGCGTACTCCTCGATTGCCCCCACGTTCACGGGACCAAGATCTCTGATGCGGTTTTTCAGTTTGTTTTGACGGCTTACCGCCTCGTTTTTGCTCTCCGCGGTGATCTCGGGATAGCCCAGCTCCTTGGAGCCGGCGTAGGTCAGCTCGTATTCGTCCCAAAGCCTTGCGGTGTAGCGCTCCTGCTCGGTCTTGATGGACTCCAGCGCCCCGTCAAGACGGGTGTAATCCCGCAAAAGGATCTCTCTGTGACGGGTCTTTTCCTTTTGCTGCAGACGGATCTGCTCGGACTGCTTTTCGAAATCCTCGCTTTCCTGCTTCAACCGTCCGTCGGTCTCCTCTAACAGCTGAAGCTCCTTTAAAAGTGCGTCGTGACGGGCACTTTCTGTCCGTTCCTTGCTGATGCACTCCTCTTTTTTGACAGTCAACGCCTTTTTCTGCTCCTTGAAGGCGGTGATCTCCTCTTGAAGCTCCGCCATTTGCAAGAAGGTCTTTTCCAAGGTCAAACGGTCATTTTCAAGATCTCTTTCAAGGAAATTCCGTTCAAGGGTCAGGGCATTTTTCTGCTCTATGAGGCGATCACGCCTATCTTCTTCTTCCGATCTTTCTGCAAGAATGGCATTTTCCGCCTCCTTGCAGTCATCAAGAGCCTGTACTGCCTGCTTGATGGCAAGATCCAACGCCGCCTTTTCCTCGGCGAAGTTTGCCATCTGATCCTGAAGGGCTTCCAAGCCCTCCTTCACGGCGGCAAGCTGGGAGCGGTCGCTGTCCATTTTGGCGCGGCGCACCTTGCAGTCGGTATCCTCCGAGTTGAGCATCACGGTCAGGATCTCCAGAGTGGAGCTTTCCTTGCTCTCCTCGTTTTCAAGATCGCGGATCTCCTCTTCCAGGGCACCGATCCTTTTTTTACAAAGGAGAAGCCCCTCCGCAAGGCGCTCCTTGTCCTTTTCAAGACGGGTGATCTCTGCCCCTCTTGACAGGATCCCGCCTTCC
Source organism: Clostridia bacterium (assembly GCA_017465885.1). Lineage (GTDB taxonomy): Bacteria > Bacillota > Clostridia > Oscillospirales > CAG-272 > UBA11512. The sequence continues at coordinate 29,634 of JAFTVG010000002.1, forward strand.
TTTTTCACCGAACCGCCGGTGTAGGAGCCGCCCGCATTGATGACCTGACCGTCAAGGGAGACGATCTTGAAGGATCTTGAAAAGGCGGCGGAAATGTCCGATGCGTGATCCAGCGTGTCGCAGATCACCGTTCTGCAAAGCAGGTAGTCGATTGCCTTTTGATGCTTCTTGTCGCAGCGCACCAGCTCGTTTGCCACGCCGATAAAGCCTTCCTTGGAAGCAAGCTTCCTTTGGTCCACGTCCAGCCCCTTGGGGGAGATGGTGGAAAGGGGGTAGAAGGTGGCTCTGCCCACGCCTGCGCGTTTCAGCTCTGCAATAGCGTCCTTTGCCGCCTGCTCGTCCTCGGTCACCACGTGCTGAAGGCTGGCACCCAGCGCGATCTCTATGGCAAGAGCGTACTGCTCATCCACCGAAATGAGCTTGGAAACGGGACCGCAAATGCCCGAGATCCTTCCTTCGGCGGCTTTGGTCATCACGTGACGCACCGAGCCGGCATATCCCTCGAAATGCTCCTCCATCCGCTTTAAAAGGCGGATACGTTCAAGCAGGGTGTTTTGCTCCACGGTGATCTTGCCCGCGTTGTCCCGTTCCTGCTGTTGGCTCAAAAGCAGGATGTCCTTTTTGCTTTTGAGTTGTTCTATTGTTTTTTTGCTTTCTTCGATCTTCTTTTTGTAGCTTTGCAGGTCCTCCTCGGCGCGCAAAAGTCCTGCGCCCGTCTGCTTGATGCGGGCATTCAGGATCTCAGCCTGCTCTTCAAGCTCTTCCTTGCGCTCCTTTTCGCCCGATTTGCTTCCCTCCAAGGAGGAAAGACGGAGCTTTAACTGCTGTAAAGCCTCTTTTTGCTGCTCTTGATTCCGGTCAGCCTCTTCCTTTTTGAAGCTGATGCCGTCAAGAGCGGCTCTTGACCTCGTAATGGCGTCAAGACAGTTGTCCTGGCGTTTTTGCAGCTCCTCTGCCGTCTTTTTTTCAAGAGAGATCTTTTCCTGCAGCTCTCCTGCCATTGCGGCGCATTCCTTGCCCTGCAGATCCTTCTTTTCGATCTCGTTTTGCAGGCGCACTTCCTCGTCCTGACAGTGCTGGTGGTCCTTTTTGGCAAGCAGAGATGCGGCGAGGGCGGCGTGCCGCTCCTCGGTCAGTCTGGCGTGCTCCTTGCCTGCGTTTTCGCTTTGCTCGCGGTTTTCGCGTACCCGTTGAAGCAGCCGCTCGCTCTGTCTTTCAAGGCTTTGCAGAGAGTCCTCTGCCATTTCCAACTCGTGCTTTGAGATCTCATAGTCCGCCTGCAGCTTTGCGGTGCGCTCACGGATGGAGTCGATCTCGTAGAGCCACAGTCCCACGTCCACTTCTTTTTTCTGACCGTACAGCTCTAAGTATTTTCTTGCTTTTTCGGCGTCCTTTTCAAGGGGGCCCACCCGTCCTTGAAGCTCTCCTAAAATGTCGGTGACGCGGGAGAGGTTGTCGTCTGCCTTTTCAAGCTTTCTTTCTGCCTCGGATTTCTTGTAGCGGTATTTGGAGATGCCCGCCGCCTCTTCAAAGATGCCGCGGCGATCCTCGCTCTTTTTGGAGATGATCTCGGCAATTCGTCCCTGCCCGATGATGGAGTAGCCCGATTTGCCCAGACCCGTGTTCATAAACAGCTCGGTGATGTCCTTTAAGCGGACGTTCTTGCCGTTGATCATATATTCGCTGTCGCCCGAGCGGTAATATTTTCTGGTGACCGTCACCTCGTCGTATTCCACGGGCAGGGCGATCTCACCCGAGGTGTTGTCGAAGGTCAGCGATACCTCGGCGTAGCCCATGGGACGGCGGTTGTCAGTACCTCCGAAGATCACGTCCTCCATTTTGGTACCGCGGATATTTTTGCTGGAAAGCTCGCCCAGCACCCAGCGGATGGCGTCGGCAATGTTGGATTTGCCGCTTCCGTTGGGGCCGATGACCACCGTCATACCCGCATCGAAATTCAGCTTCGTGCGGTCGGGGAAGGACTTAAAGCCCTGCAGTTCAAGTGATTTCAGTCGCACTGTATGCTCCTTCTTCCACGGTTGCCGTTCTGCCCGTCAGCAGGTCGCTTTCTTTAAAGCGCAGACGGCATCCGTATTTTTCGCTCAAATACTTTTTGTTTGCCCCCTTTTGACCGATCGCCTTGGAAAGGTGACCGCGGGGCAGGGAAACGGTATATGCTTTTCCCCTTTTCGGGGGATGGTTTTCAAACAGCTCTTCTAAAAGGGTGCGCCACAGAGCGTTTTCGGCAAGCTCTCCGAAGGCAGGATGATAACAGCCCGCAAGGGCGTCCTTCAGTCCCTCCTCTGCCTGCAGACCCATCCGCAGGATCTTCACCCCTCTTTCTTCAAAGAGAGGAATGAGCTCAGCCGTTCTCTTCACCCCCTCTTCAAGGGTGAGAGGGGCGTAGCGTCCGCTTTTGTATAATTCTCCAAGCTCTGTGCCCTCTAAAACCACCGTGGGGTAGATGCGCACCGTGTCCGCCCCCCAGGCACAGATGTCAAGGGCGGTCTTTTTTTCCTTTTCGGGGGTAGAGAGGGGAAGTCCCAGCATCATCTGTCCGCCCGCCTCAAAGCATCCTCGCTCCTTGATGAGACGAAGAGCCCTTTGCCCGTCTGAGGGCGTGTGTCTTCGTTGGCAGGCATCCAGGACCTGCCCATCGGTGCTTTGAAGCCCCAGCTCGATGGCGCTGACCCCGTACCGCTCAAGCAGATCCAAGATCTGCCCGTCGATGCAGTCGGGGCGGGTGGAGAGGCGGATCCCGCAGATCCTGCCGTTCTCGATCTCCCTTTTGCCCATTTCCAGCAGGGCGATCATCAGCTCACGGTCGATGGCGGTAAAGGAGCCGCCGAAAAAGGCAAGCTCCGCCTGTCTTTCTCCAAGGGTCTTCAAGGCGTTTTTTAAGGTTTCCTCCGCCTTTGACAGCGAAAAGGCGTTCGTGCCCGAGATGGTCCTTTGGTTGCAAAAGACGCACCCGTGGGGACAGCCCATATGGGGGACAAAAATGGGGATGTTGGCGTGTTTTTTTGGAAAGGGGCTCATTGCTCCTCACCGTAATCCAGACCGAAATACCCCAGCGCCATCTTAGCCGCCTGCTGTTCAGCCATTCTCTTGCTGGAGCCCTTGCCCCTGCCGATCACGTTGCTGTTTAACTGCGCCTCCACTTCAAAGACCTTGCAGTGGTCAGGACCATATTCGGCAATGGGCACGTATTCAAGTCTCTCGCCGTGATCCATCTGTACGATCTGCTGCAAGATGGTCTTGTAGTCTCTGTTTTCACCCTTTTTCACGGTGGCGCTCACCTTTTGCTCGATGAAGGGCAAGACCACCTTTTCGGCACTTTCAAGCCCTGCATCCAGGTAAATGGCACCGATGAGCGCCTCAAAGGCGTTCTCAAGGGTGGATTTGCGGTCGCGCCCCTCGGGGTTGTCCTCCCCCTTGCCAAGATAGAGGCATCCGCCCATCTCTAAGTCTCTTGCATACTGAGAAAGGGCGATATCCCTTACGGCAAGAGAGCGGAGCTTTGAAAGGTCGCCTTCGTTTTCCTCGGGGTAGCGATCGTAAATATAGTGGGCGGTGATCAGAGAGATCACCGAGTCGCCGAGAAACTCTAACCGCTCGTTGCAGTGGCAGCTAAGCCCTCGGCTCTTCATTTCGTTTTGGTAGGAGGAGTGGGTCAGAGCGGTTCTCAAAAGCTCCTTGTTTTTAAAACGGTATCCGATCCGTTTTTCAAACGCCTCAAGGCGCTCCTCGTCGTTTTTGTAGAGTTCTTCGTGGCTTTTTCCGCTCATCACGGCACTCCTTTCTCTTGTCGTTTGTTTTTTTGGATGCTCAGCTTTCGTTTGTGGCGGAGAATCCTTCAATTGCCTCGCTGATCTTCGAAACCGCCTCGCCCTTTACCAGGCGGATGGCTTGCAAAATGGCGTTTTTCATAGCGTAGGCATCCGAATTGCCGTGCGCCTTGATCACGGGAGCGGAGATGCCCAGCAGAGGCGCACCGCCGTATTCCTTGGCGTCGTACTTCTTCTTCATTTTATACACGTCTTTTCTGCAAAGAAGTCCCGCGATCTTGTTTTTAAGAGAGGAATTCAGCGTTTCCTTCAGGTTGAGCATCAGGAATTTGCTCATTCCCTCCATACTCTTTAACAGCACGTTGCCCGCAAAGCCGTCGGTGACCAGCACGTCGCAAACGCCCTTGGGCACGTTGCCCGCCTCCACGTTGCCAACGAACCGGATGCCCTTCATTTCCGAAAGGCGCTTATATGCCTTCACGTGCTCCTCGGTGCCCTTGTGGGGCTCTGCACCGATGTTCAGCAGACCCACGCGGGGCTCTTCCACCCCGCAGACCGCCTTCATATAAAGGCTTCCCATAATGGCGTACTGTGCAAAGATGTCCTCGTTGAAGCTGGTGTTGGCGCCGCAGTCTAAAATGAGCACGGGGCAGGACAGCGCCACCACCGTACCGATGGCAGCCTTCTTGACCCCCTTCAGCCTTTTGACAAAAAGAGTGGCACCCACCTGCACGGCGCCCGTGCTTCCCGCACTGACGAAGGCATCCACCTCTTTTTTTGCAAGCAGCTCAAAGCCCACCTTCAGAGAGGTATCGGGCTTGGATCTGACCGATAAGGGGGGATCCTCCATGGTGATGACGTTTTCTGCGTGTACGATCTCAATGCCCGAAAGGTCAAGACCGTGCTCCTTGGCACAAGCCTCGATTTGTTCCTTGTGACCCACCAAAACAGGGGTAAAGTCTGCTTCTTTTCGGGCGTCAATACAGCCTTTGATCTGTTCAAGAGGGGCAAAATCGCCGCCCATTGCATCAATAAGTATCTTCATATCCACTCCGCGGGCGCAAAGGATCAGTCCTTTAGCGCATCCTTTATGCTTTCGATATAGGCAAGCGACCGCTCGGCGTACACCTTGTTGCGTGCCTGCTTGCCGCCCTTGACCTTTTTTTCAAGGGGCTCGATGACGCCGAAGTTGGCGTTCATCGGCTGGAAGTCTCCCAGCGACCCGTGTGCCACGTATCTTGCCATCGCCCCCAGCTCCGATACGGGGGAGAAGAGGAATGGCTCCTTGCCCAGCGCCTGCCTTGCGGCGTTGATGCCTGCCACGAGTCCCGAGCCTGCCGACTCCACGTAGCCCTCCACGCCGGTCATCTGTCCTGCAAAATAGACTGCCTCCCCGCTTTTTAAGCGGTAGCTTTCGTCAAGAAGACCGGGTGAGTTTAAGAAGGTATTGCGGTGCATCACCCCGTAGCGCACGAACTCGGCGTTTTGTAGCCCCGGGATCAGGCGAAAGACCCTTCTTTGCTCGGGAAAGGTCAGGTGGGTCTGGAAGCCCACCAGATTGTACATAGTTTTGTCAAGGTTTTCCTGACGAAGCTGCAGCACGGCAAAGGCTTCCTTTCCCGTGTCGGGTAAAGGCAGACCCACCGGCTTCATCGGGCCGTATAAAAGGGTCTCGTATCCTCTTTTTGCCATGACCTCCACGGGCATACACCCTTCAAAAACGGTCAGCTCCTTCTGACTTTCCTTGTCAAAGTCCTTTAGGGGGGCTTCCTCTGCGGAAACGAGCGCCTCGTAGAAGACGTCGTATTCCTCCTTGGTCATGGGGCAGTTGATATAGCACGCCTCACCCTTGCCGTAGCGGGAGGCGATGAATGCCTTTGACATATCAATGGAGGAAGCCTCCACGATGGGGGCGGCGGCGTCAAAGAAGTGAAGGCGCTTGTCGCCCACCAGGCTTTGGATATAGTCCGCCATGGGCTCGGAGGTCAGGGGACCGGTTGCGATCACGGTGATCTCACCGTCTATGGGATGAGCGCATTCCTCCTCTATCACGGTGATGAAGGGATGGTTTTTGATCTTTTGGGTGATATAGGAGGCAAACGCCGTTCTGTCCACAGCCAGCGCCGAGCCCGCGGGCACACGGGTCTTCATTGCCGCCTCCATAATGAGCGAGCCTAAAGCGCTCATCTCTGCCTTTAAAAGCCCCACGGCGTTTTCGGGCATTTCGGAGCGCAGGGAGTTGGAGCAGACCAGCTCGCCAAAGAGGGGTTGGTGGTGGGCGGGGGTCATCTTGTTAGGCTTCATTTCGTGAAGGATCACCTTCACGCCCATATTTGCCGCCTGCCACGCCGCCTCGCATCCCGCAAGGCCTGCGCCGATCACGTGTACGGTCGGATTATTCACCTTTATCCTCCTTGGCGGAGGCAGGTGCCTGATAGCCGCAGTCCTTATCGTGGCAAACAAGCAGCTCCTTGGTCTTTTTGATGAAGAGCATCTTGCCGCACTCGGGGCAACGCTCCTTGGTGGGCAGATCCCAGGAGGAGAAGGAGCATTCGGGATAGCCTGAGCAGCTATAGAAGATGCCCTTGTTTCTGCCGCGCTTGGACACCACTGTTTTGCCGCACAAAGGACAGCTCACGTCCAGCTCGTTTTGAGGCTGCTTGGTGTAGGTGCACTTGGGGTAGGCGGCGCAGGCAAAGAAGCTTCCGTAGCGTCCCTGGCGCATCACCATCGGTCCGCCGCACTTTTCGCAGGTCATTCCTGCCGCAGGCGCGGGGGCTTTGTCTTCCTTGGCACTCTTGCCGTCCTTGGCAAGCTGCTTGGTGTTTTTACAGTCGGGGTAGTTGGGGCAGGCGGCAAACTTGCCGAACCGCCCGTTTTTCACGATCATTCTGGCGCCGCACTTGTCGCAGATGATGTCGGTCTCCTCGGGGGGCAGCTCGATCTTCTTTTCGTCCGCCTCCTTCATTGCCTTGTCAAGGGTGGAGGCAAAGGGAGCGTAGAAGTCGTCGAGAATGCGGAGCATATCCTCTCTGCCGTTTTCGATTCCGTCAAGCTGCTCCTCCATCTGGGCGGTGAAGCCGTAGTCCACCACGTCGGCGAAGTTTTCCTTCATCAAATCGGTGGTCACGAATCCCATCTCAGTGGGAACGAGAGACTTGCCCTCGTGGGCAACGTAGCCTCTTTGAATGATGGTGGTCACGATGGTGGCAAAGGTGGAGGGGCGTCCGATGCCCTTTTCTTCAAGGAATTTTACAAGAGAGCCCTCGTTGAAGCGGGCAGGGGGCTCGGTGAAGTGCTGTTCGGGGCTGATAGAGCCGCAGGACAGATCCTGCTTTTCAAAGAGGTCGGGTAAAAGACCGTCGCTCTCGCCTTCCTCGGCGTTGTCCTCGTAAATGGTCAAGAAGCCCGTGAAGCGCAGAGCGCTTCCTGCCGACTTGAATTGGTAGCCGGCACATTCAAGATCCGCCGATACGGTGTCGTAACGGGCGGAAGACATCTGGCTTGCCAAAAATCTTGCCCAGATCAGTCTGTAGAGCTTATACTGATCGGCACTCACGTGTCCCTTGATCATTTCGGGGGTCTTTGCGGGATCGACGGGACGGATGGCTTCGTGGGCGTCCTGTGCGCCTGACTTGGTCTTATAGATCCTTCTTTGCTGAGGCAGGAACTCCTCGCCGTAGGTGGTGTGGATATAGCTGCTTGCCGCGGCGTATGCCTCGTCGGAGATACGCACCGAGTCGGTTCTCATATAGGTGATCAGACCGGTCGTTCCGCCCAGCGCACTGCCCAGATTCACGCCCTCGTAAAGCTCTTGCGCCACCTTCATGGTTTTGGAGGAGGAGAACCCTAACTTTCTGTGGGCATCCTGCTGAAGGGTGGAGGTGGTGAAGGGAGGAGCGGGATTGCGCAGCTTGACAGCCTTTTTCACGCCCGTTACGGTAAAGGGCTTTCCTGCCACCGCAGAAACCACTGCCAGCGCCTCCTGCTCGTTGTTCAAATCGGTCTTTTTGCCGTTTTCGCCGTAGAAGCGGGCAAGGAAGGAGCGGCCCTCCTCGGTGAACAGCTTTGCCGAAATGGTCCAGTATTCCTTGGGAATAAATGCCTTGATTTCTTCTTCTCTTTCCACGATGATGCGGGTGGCAACAGACTGCACTCTGCCTGCCGAAATGCCGCTTCTCACCGTCTTCCAAAGGTAGGGGGAGAGCTTATAGCCCACGATACGGTCAAGAATTCTTCTTGCCATCTGGGAATAGACCAGATTCATATCGATCTGGCGGGGCTTTTTGATCGCCGCCTTTACCGCGCTCTTCGTGACCTCGTTGAAGGTCACTCTTTTGACCTTTTTTTCGTCGATCTTTAAGGCAGTGGTCAGATGCCATGCGATCGCCTCGCCCTCACGGTCAGGGTCGGTTGCAAGATAAACGGTGGTTGCCTTTTTGGCTTCCTTTTGCAGCTCCTTGATCAGATCTCCCTTGCCGCGGATGTTGATGAAGTGGGGCTCGAAGCCGTTTTCCACGTCTACACCCAAGGAGGACTTGGGCAGGTCTCTGACGTGACCGACCGACGCCATGACCTTATAGTTGGAGCCCAGATAGCTTTTTAAGTTGGTGGCTTTGGTGGGCGACTCGATAATTACCAGATTTGCCATAGAGGTGTTTTACGCTGAAAAGCGTTCCTTTCTTTCGTGTATCGGGGCGGCGGGAAAGCGCATCCGTCTGCCCCCGACGGATGCCCGCGTGTTTTTCGGGAATGGGTGTGCGTCTTCTTTTGGGACGCGGGACGTCATTTCAGCAGGAATCTGCCGCCCGGCAGGGCTGAAACGTATCCTCTGATCTCTAAAATGGTCAGGGTGGTCATGACCGAGGAGATGGGTGCGCCGCTTTTTTCGCAAAGCTGATCGGCGCTGAGTGCACCTTCCGCCTCCTCAAGCAGGTCAAGGAGCTTTAATGTCAGCTCGTTTGCCCCTGCGGGACGGGGTCTTGCCTCTTTCTTCTGCTCTGCCTCGGGTGCGGGCTTTTTCATTTCCTCTTTGGGGGAAGCGGCAGGCTCCCGTTCTTTTGAGGAAGACGGCTCTATTTTGGAAGCGCTCTTTGGGGATTTCGAGGAAGCTTCGGTATTGTCTGCCGTTTTGGGCGTGCCGCCGCGCTTGCCCGTGGGTCTGGGATAGGGAGAGAGGACGATATCGGGATGATAGATGGGGATGCGCTCGATGAAGATCTTGTGGGGATAAAGCAGACTGTAGTCTGCAAGCAGGTCGCAGGCGTCGGTGACGGGAAGCGCACCCTCCTTCAAAAGGGCGTTGGTTCCCTCGCTGTTTTGCTCGCCCACCATACCGGGCAGGGCAAACAGATCTCTGCCTTGGGACAGGGCGCATCTTGCGGTGATCAGCGCACCGCTCTGTTTATCCGCCTCGATGACCAGCGTGCCCTGAGACAGTCCGCTGATGATGCGGTTGCGGATGGGGAAGGAGCTTCTTGAGGGACGGGAGCCGGGCTTATACTCGCTGATGACCAGTCCTCTTTTCTCGATCTGCTCCATCAGCTCAAAATTTTCCTTAGGATAGGTGATGTCGATCCCGCAGCCAAGGACAGCCACGGTGTCTGCTCCCGCGTCCAGCGCTCCTTGGTGGCAGACGGCGTCCACTCCTGCGGCAAGCCCCGACACCACCACCGCTCCGGCACAGCCAAGGTCGTGGCAGATGGTGTAGGCAGAGCGCTTTCCGTATTCGGTGATGCGCCTGGTGCCCACGGCGGCGATGAGCAGGTTGTCGTTGAGGTCCACGTCCTTTCCCTTGCAGTAAAGAAGGACGGGTCTTTTGCCGATGCGCTTTAAGCGCTGAGGGAAGGCAGGATCGTCGTATGCAAGGATCCTTACCCCGTGGTCGTTACACCAGAAGAGGATCTTGCGCGCTTCCTCCGAGCCTTTTTTGAGCAGTCTTGCCTTGACCTCCTCCGAAAGATCCAGCTTCTCGTAGTCCTCTTTTCCTGCTTCATAGATCTTTTGCGCATTTTCGTCGAAATATTCAAGCAAAACGTCAGACGCCTTGCTTCCCGGCGAAACGCACAGGCTCAGCCAGATCCAATATAAGATATGCGATCGTGCCATAAGAAGCTCCTTTCGGTGAAGATAACCGTGTGTTACTTTAATCGACCCTGGTTGCAAAGCGGCTGTAAAGCAGAACGGAGGCGGCAATAGAGGCGTTCAAGGACTCCGCCCTTTCGGTCATGGGGATGAACACGGTGCCGCTGCAGCAATCGATCAGGTCTTTCGGCAGGCCGTGCCCCTCGTTGCCCACCAAGAAGCAGCAGGCATCCTCTGTCTTCAGCTTATGAAGTCCCACGGCTCTTCTGTCAAGGGCGGCGGCGTATACGCCCACGCCCTGCTCCTTGAGTGCTCCTACCGTGCCCTCCGCGTCCTTTACCACCGTTACGGGGCAGTCAAAGAGGGTCCCCATAGAGGCGCGGACGGTCTTGGGTGAATAAAGATCTGCGCAGTCTTCGCTTAAGATCAGCCCGTCGCATCCAAAGGCGGAGGCAGAGCGGATCACCGTCCCAAGGTTGCCGGGGTCGCGCAGAGATACTGCCATAAGCAGGGTGGGATCCTGCTTTGCAAAATCTGAGGGTTTATTATATATTGTAGCAAATTTATGATATTTGTCAATAGTTTTTGCAATGCAAAATAGCCCTTCGGGCGATTTTTCTTCGGTGAGCTTGTCATAAACGCTGTCGTTTACCAAAAAAACGCGGCATCCCTCGGGCAGCCGTCCGAGAAGTTCGGGGCAGGGCAGAGCCTTTTGCAGGGCGAAGACGGTCACAAGAGGGACGCGCCGCTTCACCGCCTCCTCAAAAAGCTTTTTTCCCTCGAAGAAAAAAAGACCCCGTTCCTTTCTGGTTTTTTTGTCCTTCAAGGCAACCGCCTCGGTGATCTTGGGATTTTGTCTGCTGGTAATGAGTTCAAAATTCATATTTTCCCCTCGTTTCGGGCTTTTTCTTTCGATGTCCGTAAACAAAACTACGGGGTCAGCGCAAAAGGGCGCCAACCCCGGACGTTTATTACAGTGCAGCCTTTGCGGTAGCAACCAGAGATGCGAATGCTTCCTTGTCGGAAACAGCCAGCTCAGCCAGCATCTTTCTGTTCATGGTCACGCCTGCCTTCTTCAGACCGTGCATGAACTGAGAGTAGTTGATGCCGTTTACCTTTGCCTGAGCAGAGATTCTGGTGATCCACAGAGCGCGGAAATCTCTCTTCTTCAGCTTTCTGCCTACGTAAGCGTAGTTGCCGCTCTTCATTACGGCCTGCTTAGCCATCTTGAAGTGCTTGCTCTTGGCACCCCAGTAACCCTTAGCGGCCTTTAAAACTTTATTTCTTCTCTTGCGCGTCATCATTGCGCCTTTTACTCTTGCCATTTCAATATCCTCCTATCAAACTTTAAAAAAACTCGGAACGAATTAGAACTTCTGGATCAGCGTCTTGATTGCGGGAGCCATAGACTCGCTCAGGTAAGCGCCTTTTCTTAAAGCCATCTTACGCTTTGCAGTCTTGATACCCAGCTTGTGACGACGATGGGAGTGGTTCATCTTTACTTTTCCCGACTTGGTCAGAGAAAATCTCTTGGCAGAAGCCTTGTGCGTTTTGATCTTTTGCATAGCTTTGATCCCCTTTCAACGATCTTGTTTTTACTGTGGAATTTTTAACTTTATCTGTTCGCGCGATTCTCGCGCGGTGGGTAACGGATGATGCCTTGCGCTTATTTCTTCAGCGGCACGATGAACATGGTCAGCGTTCTTCCCTCAAGCACCGGCTTCTTGTCCACGCTTCCCACGTCTGCAAGCACGCCTGCAAAGCGCTCAAGCAGCTCCAGACCGATCTCCTGGTGCGCCATCTGGCGTCCCTTGAATCGGATGGCAACGCGCACCTTGTCGCCGTCGGTAAGGAAGCGGCGGGCGTGATTTGCCTTGGTGTTGAAGTCGTTGGTGTCGATGCGGCAGGAAAGCTGAACCTCCTTGATGTCCATTTTCTGCTGCTTTTTTCTGTTTTCCTTCTCTTTTTTGTCGCGCTCAAAGCAGAACTTGCCGTAGTCCATAATTCTGCAAACGGGCACCTCGCCCTTGTCGGACATCAGAACCAGATCCATATCCTTGTCGTATGCAAGGTCCAAAGCCGCGGAAAGCGGGATCACACCGATCTGTTCGTTGTCCTGCGCGATCACGCGGACGTTCGTGTTGTAGGAGATACCGGGCAGACGCACGATCTCCTCGTTGATGCTCATGTCCTTAGAAGATTTGGGTTTGATTGAAAATCACCTCTTTCGAAAATAAAAAAGCGCATGGAAAGACTCTCCACGCACGAAAATAAGCCCAATACATCGGGGCAGTTCGGTGATATCAACCGTCCGTGACCTGTTGTCCGGAGGTGAGAGTGGAGACTCTTCTTCTTTGTCCTTGAAGACTATACCACAAAAAAACGTCCTTGTCAATACTTTTTTTAAAAAAAACGAAGAAAAGTCGGCGAACGTCTTTGAAAATGGGTGAAAAATGGGCAAAACGGGTGTTTTGGGGGCGTAAAACCGCTTTTTTCCTTGACAAAGGCGGCGGCAGGATGCTATAATTGAAAAAATGCTCCGCGGGAAGGCAGGCAAGAGCCGTCCCCAACGCGTGAGCCTGAAAGGAGGGCAGGGGATGCCATTTGAAAAAGAAGAGCTTTTTAAGAGAGAAGAGCTTGAAAAAACGGCGGAGCTTTGCCGTGTTTTTTTGACCGAGGAAGAAAAGCGGGCACTTGAAGAGGAGCTGGCTCCCTTCCTGCTCATGGCACGCGCCCTTTCCGATCTGCCCGATCAGGAGGTGTTTGAGGAAGCACAGCCGTCGGCAAAAGTCAGAGAGGACGCGGTGAAGGAAAGCCTTCAAAGAGCGCGCCTTCTTTCCTGCGCCCCCGAGCAAGGCGAGGGCTTTTTCCTCTTTTCAAAAAAGGAGGAGCAAAAAGGGATATGAAAAGAGAGCTTACCCGTCTGACGGTGAAGGAGATGGCGCAGGGCTTGAAAAAGAGAGAGTTCTCCTGCTTTGAGCTGACCGGCGCCCATCTTGACGCCATTGCAAAAAAAGACGAAGAAATCGGCGCCTATCTGACGGTCTGTGCCGAAAATGCAAAGGAGCGTGCCCTTGCGCTGGATGCTCTCGGCAAGGAACAGCCGGCCGGCGCCCCCCTTTACGGCGTGCCCTACGCCCTAAAGGACAACATCTGCACCGCAGGGATCAGAACCACCTGCGCTTCAAAAATGCTGGAGGACTTCGCCCCTCCTTACGACGCCACGGTGGAAAAGCGGTTAAAGGCTGCGGGCGGCGTGCTTCTTGGCAAGACCAATATGGACGAATTCGGGATGGGCAGCACCACCGAGTATTCTGCCCTTCAAAAAACGCTCAACCCCATCGCGCCCGACTTCGTGCCGGGGGGCTCATCCGGAGGATCTGCCGCGGCGGTGGCTGCCCATGAAGCGCCCTACGCCCTCGGGTCGGACACGGGCGGGTCGGTCAGACTCCCCGCCGCCTATTGCGGTCTGGTGGGCTTGAAGCCGAGCTATGGCGCCCTTTCCCGCTATGGGCTGGTGGCGTTTGCCTCTTCCCTTGAGCAGGTGGGGGTGCTTTCAAGAGGTGTTTACGAAAACGCCGCCGCCTTTCTGACCCTTCTTGGCGAGGACGAAAAGGACGCCACCTCCCGCGCTTTTCCCCCTTTTGATCTTGAACGGACAGAGCAGGCGGGGGTGAAGGGTCTGCGCATCGCTCTTCTCCGTCCCTTTTTTGAAAAGGGGGTGGATCCTCGTGTGGCACAGGGCGTGCTTGACGCCGCCAAAACCTTGGAGCATATGGGGGCGCAGGTGACCTTTTGCCCGCTTACCCCGCCCGAGCACAGTCTTGCGGCATATTACGTGATCTCCTCTGCCGAGGCATCCTCCAATCTTGCCCGCTTTGACGGCGTCAGGTTCGGAAAACGCTGCGAAAAAGGGGACAGTCTTGAAGAAAGCTACGCCTTTTCAAGGGGCGAGGGCTTTGGCAAAGAGGTGAAAAAGAGAGTGCTTTTCGGGGGCTACGTGCTTTCTGCAGGGCAGATCGACCGCTATTATCATAAGGCAAGAGCCGTTGCGGCGGCGTTGAAGAGCGAGGTGACCTCCCTTTTTGAAGACTTCGACCTCCTTCTTTGCCCCACCGCTCCATCTCTTCCTCCAAAAAGGGGAGAGTATCCCCCGACCAATGCCTACGGGCAGGATCTTTGCACCGTTCTTGCAAATCTCACGGGACTCCCCGCCCTTTGTCTGCCCTGCGGAAGGACAATGGAGGGCTTGCCCCTCTCGCTTCAGCTTTTGGCACCTATGGGCAGAGAGGATCTGCTTTACCGTGCCGCCTTTGCCTATGAAGGGGAGGAGAAAAAATGACGCTTTATAAAGATTATCTGCTCACCGTGGGGCTTGAGGTGCACGTGGAGCTGAAAACGGAAAGCAAGATCTTCTGCTCCTGCTCCACCTCCTACGGCGCAGAGCCCAACAGCCAGTGCTGTCCCGTTTGCACGGGGATGCCCGGAGCGCTTCCCGTTTTGAATAAGCAAGTGCCCCTGCTTGCCGTGAAGGCAGGGCTGGCGCTGGGCTGTAAAATAAACGAATACTCGGGTCAGGATCGGAAAAACTATTTTTATCCCGACCTGCCCAAGGGCTATCAGATCTCCCAGTACGACCGTCCCCTTTGTTATGGCGGCAGTCTGACCATCGAGGGCGAGGAGGGGCAAAAGAGGGTGGAGATCACCCGTATCCACATTGAGGAGGATGCGGGCAAGCTGATCCATCGGGAGGGCGCCACCCTCATCGACTGTAACCGTTGCGGCGTACCCTTAATCGAGATCGTTACTGCCCCTCAGATCACCTCTCCCGAGGAAGCCAAGGATTTCCTTTTAAAACTGCGCACCCTTCTTTTATATACGGAGGTGTCCGACTGCAGGATGAACGAGGGCTCTATGCGGTGCGACGTGAATCTGTCGGTAAGAAAAGAGGGACAGCTCTTGGGTCAGCGCACCGAGATCAAGAATTTGAACAGCTTTGCCTTCGTGATGAAAGCCATCGAGCAGGAATACAAAAGGCAGGTCGATCTTCTTGAGGCAGGCGGCAGGGTGGAGCAGGAGACCCGGCGGTTTGACGAGAAAACGGGGCGCACCGAGGCGATGCGCAAAAAGGAAAACGCGCCCGACTACCGCTTTTTCCCCGATCCCGATCTGCCCCCCGTGGTGCTTTCAAGGCAGGAGATCGAAGAGATCGCGGCGACCCTCCCCCGTCTGCCTTTGCAGAGGCAAAGAGAGTACTCCGAAAAATACGGGCTTGGCGAATACGACTGCAAAAGGCTTACTGCCGAGCGGGAGCGGGCGGACTTTTTTGAGGAGGCGGTGAAGCATACCACAGCCTTCAAAACGCTGGCAAATCTGGTCATCGAGGAGTTTTCACCCGAAAAAGAGGGCCTTTCTCCCCTTCAGATGGCAGAGCTTGCTGACCTTTTGGAAGAGGGAACGATCAATTCCGCCACCGCCAAACGGCTTTTAAAGGAGCTTGCGGGAAAGAAGGACGTTGCCCTTTCCCCATACGTGGAGGAGCAGGGACTTTCTCAGATCAAGGACGAGGAAATTCTTGGTGCCATTGTGGATACCCTTATTCTTGAAAACCCCAAAGCGATCGAGGACTACAAAAGGGGCAAAAAGAACGCCGCAAAGGCACTGCTGGGCGGTGTGATGAAGAAAACGGCGGGCAGAGCCGACCCGCTCCTTGCGGAGCGGTTGATTACCGAAGCACTGAACGCTCAATAAAAAATGCCGTCTTGATCTTGTGATCAAGACGGCGTTTTTCATCTTTCAAAAAAGTCATGGTGTACGTTAAGCTCAATGCGGGTATGGGGTGCGGTGACGGTGAGCATATATCCGTTTGCAGAGCCGAGATAGCTGAGCTTGACTGTTTTGCTCTCTCCCTTTTTTAGCGAAAGGATGGTGTCTGCGCCCCCCAGAACGACGTCGTCGCTTTCGTCGCTTTTTACGGCAATTCCGGCGTTTTGTACCTCCTCCAAGGCGTATACGGTCAGGGTGATCTCGTCAATGGGACAGCCTTGTTCTTGCTTTTGGCTGCGCTTTAAGTCGGTCACGGCGATCTTTAAGGGGGAGGGCATCTTCAATACACGGTTGACGGTCAGCCCGTCCTTTGCCGTTCCCCGATAGCTATCGTAAGGAAAGTAAAAAAAGGCGTTAAAAAGAAGACTGTGAAGCGCTGATACATCGGGTGTCTGCCACCCCTCTCCCTCGCCCAAAAACGCATCTACAAGGACGGGGATATCGTGAAAGCGGTAAAGGCGGTCTTCGGCGTCAAGAGAGAGAAAAAAGGTGTGGGGCTTTGCGGGAAGAGTTTCTGCGGTGAACTCTTCAAAGGGACGGTCGCTGAGTGCAGGCTCTCTTTGGAAGGCAGTTTCAAGCTTTTCTGAATCGAGAAACGCCTTTGCGATCACTCCTGCAAGATAGCCGTCGATCACCTTTTTTTCAAGGACGAGCGACCGACTTCCCATCCCCACGTGCTTTTCGTAGTAGTACCACAGGGTCACGCTGCCCTCGTAATCGGGAAAGACCTCTTCAAGGGGGAAGTGCGATGGCAGGAAGACCGAGGGATCCTCTGCCAAGGAGGGCGGGGCTGAAGGGGGCTTTGGGGGCAGGGTGTGCCCATTTTCGCAGGAGGAGAGGCAGAATAGCAAAAGAAATAGCAAGAAAGATACGATTCTTTTCATATCACGAAGCTCCTTTCTGTTCGTTTTGAATTGTCCTTCACCCATATAAACACTCTTTTTTTCTTTTGGTTGCATCTTTACGTAAAAAGCCTTGAATCTTTTCTCTGTTATTCTTAACGGAGAAATGGCAGACACATAAAAATTGGCAGAGACATTGTTTTCTCTGCCAATTTGTGTTATAATAGGGCTATAGGAACGCCTCCCTCCGAGAGGGAGGGGGACCGCGTTAGCGGTGGAAGGAGCCTGCATGACTTTAGGTTTGCACTAACTTCATTGTAACGCGCTCTCCCTCAGTCGCCTACGGCGCCAGCTCCCTCCCGGAGGGAGTCTTTGGGTGCTCGCAACCTTAGGGGTATGGGCTTTGCCCGAAGTCGGCGTTGCTTGCAACGCTGTAATACAAAGGCAAAACTGGCGGTAAAACGGAACGATAAATAAGAATCTTACGGGGCTTCAATATGATAAAAATAATTGATACATATTCGCAAATTGAAATCTTGTTTGATAACGGAAATTTCGACATAGAAAAATGGGAATTATATATTAACTCCATTTATGATAAATCTGCAAGTATTTTCAAGGATGACTTAAGGGATTGTTTGGATAACGGGAACTATGTCTATGAAAAAGATATATTGCCGATTCTCAATGCTGTGTATAAAAATCCTCAATTAGAAACCTTGTATTCCTCATTTTGCGATATTACAGACTGCTTGAATGAAAAAATTCTTGATCGCTTTGAGTGTGAGTTGAACGTTGACATAGTCTTGTATGTTGGTCTTTGTAATGCCGCAGGGTGGGTAACCACTATAAATGGGAGAGATGTAGTATTGTTGGGGATAGAAAAAATTCTTGAACTAAATTGGTGCGATCTATCTTCAATGTATGGACTGGTTTATCACGAATTGGGGCATATATATCACAAACAATATGGTATGTTTCATCAATTGAGCGATAATAACGCTCGCAATTGCGTTTGGCAGTTGTTTACAGAGGGAATAGCAATGTGTTTCGAACAAGCCTTGGTTAATGACTCTAACTATTACCATCAAAATAAAGACGGTTGGTTGGAGTGGTGCAATAATCATTATGAGCAAATATTAGCAGATTTTCATTCCGATTTGCCAACGATGACAAAATCAAATCAACACTATTTTGGGGATTGGGTAAGTTATCACGGAAAAGGAGATGTTGGATATTACCTTGGAACAAGATTTGTTCAACAATTATGTGGTAAATACGCCATAGAACAATTAATTCGTATGGATATCGATGATATATACCAAGAATATTTGGGCTTTATCGAGGTGCAATCGTGACTGACAAACGACAATTCATCGAATAGTGAACGCCGACAGACATTAAAAATCTGTCGGCGTTAATATTTGTCTACTGCGGAGCAAATCTGCGTCGTATGAACAATAATTTTATGAGAACGTGATTTCTCCGCTAAGAACATCACACATTTTGATCCAAGGCTTTTATATGTTTTTCAAAAGTAGTTTATCCTGCAATGGGATACTGCGCCATAATGGCAGAGGCGATGGCATTTGCCATACCTGCACACCACTCTGCGGTAATCGCCTTTTCGGCGTCTGCCTGATTGGTAAGGAAGCAGGTCTCCACCAGAATGGAGGGCATATCGGTGTGGGTCAGCACGGCGTATTCTGCGGTTGAGGGCGAAACGGTGGTGGCAGAGCATCCGCCCGTGCCGTTGATCGCTCCGCAAAGGGCGCGGCTGAGCGCCAGGCATTCCTCCACCCTTTCGTGCTCGGCGTAGTGGTAGACTCTTGCTCCCTTTGCCGTGCCGTCGGTAAAGGAGTTGGCGTGGATGGATACGAAGAGGTCGGCGCCTGCGTCGTTTGCTTCTTCTGCCCGCTTTGAAACGGTCACGTGCTCTTTTCTGTAGCCATCGCGGGTCAGCAGGACGGTGTAGCCCGCTTTCTTTAAAATGGCAGACACGCGGGAGGTGATCTCCATATTCAGGTCTGCCTCGTAAAGTCCGCCCGACAGGGTGAAAAAGGGAGTGCCCGTACCGGTGCCCACGTCGGCAACGCCCTGGCTGTTGTCACAGCCGTGGCCGGCATCCAGCCATACAGTGGGCGCACCGTCCTTTAAGGACACGGTCACCTGCACCGTTTTTTCAAAGCCGCCCTCGGCGGTTTTTACGGTGATAATGGCGCTACCCTCAGCCACGCCCTTCAGCACGCCAAGGGGGGATACGGTGACCACTTGTTCATTGGAGGAGGCAAAGGTCAGTCCCTTGTTGGTGGCGTTTGCAGGGGTAACTGCGGCGTTTAAGGTGAGGCGCTCGCCCTTTTGCAGGCTGACGGCGCTTTGCTCTAAGGTCAAGCCCGTTACGGCGATCTTGGGTGCTTCATCGGTAAGGGGACCCTCCCACACCGATTTGACGGCGACGATGAAGCCGTCCTTGTTGTTGCCCGAAAGCTCGTAGACCACGCCCTGAGGCAGGATCACGGTGGTGTTGCCCTCCGCGGAGGCGGCAACGTAGTAAACGCTCCAGGAATATCCGTTGCCGTCGGTAACCACCAGACGGTCGTTGGGCGTGTACTTTTTGATCTCTTCCAGATATTCCTCAAGACAGAGGTTCTTTTGATACATATAGGAGGCGTGAGCGATGCCCACGTAACGGAAGTGGTCGGCATCGGCATCCTTGCCCGTTACGCCGCTCTTGTCCTTGGTATACCGCTCGATGATGCCGAAGCGGTGGGCGTTTCTCTTTAACCACAGGCTTTCGCTCGCCACCGCGTCAAGCCCTACGGTGTAAGAACCCGTGCCGTCCCAGAACTTGACGTCCAGGGCAAGACCCGTGTGATGCTCGCTGAATCCGGGGGTGTCGGTTTTGAAATCGGGGTTGCTTTCGTTCTTTTCGATCAGATCCTTATAGTAAGCCTCGTCTCTGAAGGCAGAGCGCACCAACAGCGATTTGGTGGTCAGCGTTTCCTTTTGCAGGGTAAGGATCATCTTTTCAAACGCCGAAAGGGTCTCAGAGGTCACCTGGTGCATAAATTCGGAAACGGCAAGAACGCCCGTGCCCTGCGTCTTGATGATCTTCAGATCCTTGGTCAATAAGGAGGCGTAGCCGTTTTTCTCATCCACCAGCACCAGGCTTCCCTTGGAAAGATCCTCCGTCTTTTTGGTCACCGAGGTCACCCCGTTGGGCTTCAGGTCAAAATCCGGGTCTCTTGGATCCTCGGAGGGGGTAGGGGTCGGCGTGGGCGTGGGCTCGGGAGAGGGTAAAACGGGGGAGAGAGAGGGCGATGCTTCGGAGGGAAGGATGGGCGGTGCTGAGGGCGAGGGGGTCGAGGGCATCTGCACGCTCGGCTCTTTTGAGGAAAAGGGAGAGCTGAGCGAGGGTTCGCCGTTGCTTTCAAGAGGCGGCTTTTTGGCGCACGCAGCCAAAAGGGTGAGGCAGGTGATCAGAGCAAGAAGCAGGCTGATCGCTTTCAGGATTGTTTTCATAGGTATTACCGTGCTTTCCTTTGGAAAGCCGTCCTTTCTTCTGAGTGGGGCATCTTCCCTTTATCGGGCGAAGATCAGCAATGGACGTTTAAGGTGGACCCCTTCAGGGTGCAGTCCACCGAGGGGGTCTTGCCGTCATCGGTGACGATATAGACCGAGTCGGAGGCATCGGCAAGGATCAGCTCCAAAGGATAGCTGCCGACGTTGACGCCCTCGTTGATACGGAAGGTGAGCAGATCGCAAACGCCGTTCAAGGTCAGCTTGTTTCCGCCCATCACGGTGCACATCACCCGTACCTTGCCCGTTACCGTGCTGTTGGTGACGGAAAAGCCTCCGGGGACGTTGTTTTTGCAGGAGAGGAAGGTGAGCACCTGGGGATCGTAGCAAACGGTGACGCTGTAGCCTGCGATGCCGTCGTTATTTTCGATCGTAAGGGGGAGGGAGATCTCTCTGCTGGCGGCACCTGCGGCATTTTCAAGGTAAAAGGTGAGCACGTCGGGCTCTTTGGAGGGCAGAGAGGGGGAAGAATCGTCAAGAGAGGGGGTGGGCGAGGGCTGGGAAAGCGAGGGGGAAGCGGAAGGGATAGAGGGGCGTGCTTCGCCGTTGCTTTCGACGGTGCTTTCTTTTCCGTCCAAGGAGACGGGACTGCTTGCCGAAGGGGCGTCAGATCCCTCAGGGGCAGGCTTTACACAGCCTGCAAGCAGGGCAAGCAGGCAAAAGAGTGCGAGAAAAAATGCGGTGGACTTGATATAACGGTTCATAGCGGTTCCTTTCGCTCAAAGAGCCTTGTTTTTTCTGTTTGGTTATTTTACGGTGACACTGCCCTGTTCCAAGATGCACTCAACAGAGGGCATTTTCCCGTTTTCGGTTTTGTAAATGGCGTCAGCGGAGTCGGCAAGGATCAGTTCAAGGGTGCTGGTTCCCGCGGGGGCATCTTCCTTCACCGTGAAGGTGAGCAGGTCGCAGACACCCTCGTGGGCAAGGGCGTTTCCGCCCATCACGGTGCACATCACCCGCACCTTGCCCGGTACCGTGCTGTTGGTGACGGCAAAGCCGCCGGACACCTTGTTGTCACAGCTCTTGAAGGTCAGCACTGCAGGATCGTAGCAGACGGTGACGCTGTAGCCCGCAATAGAGGGGTTGCTCCGAATGGTCAGGGGGATCTCCACGTCCTCTCCCGCCGTTCCTTCGGCAGATCCGAGAGCAAAGGTGAAGTCTCCGCCCTCGGGAGAAGGCCCGTCGGTGGAGGATTTCTTTTTGGCACAGCCGGCACAGCAAACCAGTGCAAGAGCAATGAGCAGGCTCAGTGCGGTCTTAAAAATGACAGATTTCATGGGAAGCTCCTTGTTCTAAGCGTTGAAGCTTGGGGATTTGGTCTTTTTGTGGGTAGAAAGACCCTTATACCGTCATTATAGACCATCTCGGGGCGGATGTCAAGTAAAAAAACGGGTAGAAGGCGAAAATGGATGATCTTTTGAACGGAAAATAAACTTTTTTCTTGCGGTTGACAAAAAAGGAGGAGTGTAGTAGAATAGAAAGAAGTGAATGAATGCAATGAGAAAAGAGATCAGATTATGGGAAAAATAATTGCGGCGCTCTGCCTTTTGACAGCGCTTTTGACTCTTGTTGCCTGCACCAAGACAGGCACGACCACTCCGACCCCGATCCCCTCTCCTACTCCGGAGTCTTCCTCTGAGGAAAGCAACAGCTCCCCTTCGCGGGAGCCCGTGACGGTAGAGGAGATCCTGACCCCAAAGGAAGAGATCACCCTTTTAAATGAAAAGCAGATTGCCTTCACTTATACCATTCTGCCCGAAAACGCCGACGATCCCTCCGTTTCGGTCAGCGTGGAGGACGAGACGATCGCCCGCTATGAGCAGGGCGTTCTTTACGCACTGAGCGCCGGACAGACCAAGATCATCCTTGCGTCAAACGACGGCGGATGCACCAAGCAGGTCAGCCTGACCGTGTTGCCGTATACCTCGGTAAAGGAGCTGCAGGCGGAAGAGCCCTCCGCGCAGATTGATCTGGGGGACAGCACCTATGTGAAGATCACAGTCCTTCCTCTGGAGGCTACCGACAAAACGCTGACCTTCTCCTCCTCCGATCCGCAGGTTTTCACCGTGAACAAGGAGGGCAAGATCAAAACGGTCGGTCTGGGCACGGGCGTGCTGAGCGTGGGCTGTGCTGATGGGGTAGAGCTGACTATAGAGGTGAGTGTGGTGCCTCACGAGAACCACCGTATGGGTCCGTGGGAGGTCGCCTTTGAGCCCACCTGCGCCGAGGTGGGTATGCGCATCCGCTACTGCGAGATCTGCGGAAGCGAAAAATACGATTATGAAGCAATTGAGAAGACCGAGCACGCCTATGGCGAGGTAGAGGTGCTCGTTCCTGCCACGAGAGAAAAGAACGGAAGCGGCAAGCAGACCTGCGGCGGATGCGGCGACGTGAAGGAGCTGGTCCTGCGGGATACCGAGGGGATGCGCGCAGAGGGCAAGCTTGGTCCCGATATCGAGTTCGCCCTTTACGAGGACGGCATTCTTTACGTGAGAGGCAGCGGACAGTTCTACAGCTGGTCCACCCAGCGCCCCAACCCCTTGAAGGGGTTGACGGGCATTCAAAAGGCGGTGATCGGCGAGGGCATTCTGCTCATTTCCGACTACAGCTTTGAGGGATGCACCGAGCTGACCTCTCTGCAGCTGCCCGACAGCCTGCAGATGATCGGCACCAGAGCCTTTTACGGATGCAAGTCCCTGACCTTGACAGAGGAAAGACTGCCCCGCGATCTGCAGTTTGTGGGCGGTGCGGCATTTGCGGGATGCAAGAGCATCCGTGCGCTCATCCTCGGCGATGCCTTTGTCGGCTGCGGACAGTCTGCTTTTGAAGGATGCACCGGACTGACGGATCTGACCCTGTCCAAAAAGATCGAGTCGTTGGGCTCCCGTGCCTTTGCGGGATGCACCGCACTTGAAAAGGTGACCTTTTTAGAGGGTAGTGCTCTTACCGAGCTGCCCAGCGACCTGTTCCTTGGCTGCACGTCCTTGAAGGAGATCGTCCTGCCCGACACCATTCACACGGTGGGCAAGGAGGCGTTTTCGGGCTGTACTGCTTTGGAGCGGGTGGTCTTTGGGAAAGCATTGGTCTTCGTGAATACCGATGCCTTTGCAGGATGCACTGCACTGAAGCAAGCAGTCTATCCCGAAAGCAAGGACTATTTTGATACCCACGTGGCAATCGAAGAGGGCAACGGGGCGCTTGAAGGCTGCCTCGTCTTCGGCTTGGACGGTCAATAACTATCTGAAAATGGCGGTGAACGCTTTGCGTTCACCGCCCTCTTTTTTTGCATATACTGTAGGGGGAGAGATTTTACAGTCAGTGATCTCCCGAAAAAAGAAAGGGAAGAGAAAAGACCATGAAAGCAAACGACAAAGGCTGCGTAATCGCAATGTCGTCCATGACCTATGCTTTAAGAGCAGAGGGGCTTTTAAAAAGCCGCGGTATGAGGGTGCGGATCATCAAGCTTCCCCAGGGACGCACCAAGAAGGGATGCACCTACGGGCTGGAGATGTCTTGCGTTTTGACCGGGCAGGCGCTTTTATACCTGAACGAAGCGGGCATCGGGTACGGAGAGCTGCTGAGATAGACGGTCGGCGGGATCACAGCATTGAAGAAAGGATGCTTTTTGAAAAAGCAGTTGAGCGTATGATCTATTTTGACAACGGAGCCACCTCTCTGCCCAAGCCCCCTGCCGTCCTTCAGGCGGCTGTGAGGGCGGCGGCGCTTGGGAACCCCGGAAGAGGCGGTCACCGCCTTGCCCTTGAGGGGGCGCGGCTTCTTTATAAGACCCGTGAAGAGCTTGCCCTTCATTTCAAAGCCCCTGCACCCGAAAACGTCTGCTTTTTTTCGGGTGCCACCGAAGCCCTTTGCAGGGTCATCAAAAGCCTTGTACCTGCAGGCGGAAGGATCCTTCTTTCGGATATGGAGCACAATGCCGTAAGACGGCCTGCTCTGGCGCTGAAAAAAAGAGGGGTGCGGGTGGAGTATTTTCACGGTTACGGAAAGAAGGAGGCGATCCTTTCCTCCTTTGAACGAGCCCTTGCCGGCAAGCCCGACCTTGCCGTGTTCATTCACACGTCCAACATCTGTCCCCAGAGCCTGCCCGTTTTTGAGCTGTGCGCCCTTTGCAAAAAAAGGGGTGTGCTTTCGCTTTTGGACTGCGCTCAGGCGGGCGGACATCTGCCCCTGCCGCTTGCCGATCTGCAGGCGGACGGACTGGTCTTGCCGGGCCACAAGGGCTTGCTCGGCTTGCAGGGAGGGGGCGTGCTTCTTTGCTCCGACCTGCTAAAAGAGGCTCTTGAAAAAGCCGATACCTTAGTGGAAGGGGGGAGCGGGAGCGCTTCCTTGGAGGAGGGAATGCCTGCCCTTCTGCCTGAGCGGATGGAGGCGGGGACCCTTGCCCTGCCCGCCATCGCCTCTCTTGGTGCGGGCGTGCGCTTCGTGGCAGAACGGGGTTACGGAGCAATCGGCGACCGTCTGTCCCGTCTTTGTCTGCAGTGTATGGAGGGGCTGTCGGTCATTCGCGGGGTGAAGCTTTGTGCGCCCCATGCACAGGGCGCGGGACCGATTTTGTTTGAAACCGACTTTTCGGACAATGCGTCGATGGCAGAGGCGCTTTCTCTTGCAGGCGTGTGCGTCAGAGAAGGGCTTCATTGCGCCCCGCTTGCCCACGAAACGGTGGGAAGCGCTCGCCACGGGGGCATCAGGGTCAGCTTTTCGCTGTTCAACACACCGGCGCAGGTGGATGCCTTTTTGAAGCTCTTGCAAAGAGAGACCGCAGCTCTTTACTGAGAGAATAACGAAAAACACGGCGTGCCCTCGGGCACGCCGTGCTTGTGCTTTTATTAACCTGCGATGGTTACGAAGGTGAAGGATGCGGCGGAGGCGCCGGTCTCAGCATTGAGAACCTTTACCAGATAATCGCCTGCAGCGGTCACGTCAACGGTAGCGGTGAAGGTGGTGGAAGCGTCAGCTTCAACGGTCTTCACAACGTTACCCTCCAGGTCGGTAACAACGATGCTCAGCTTGGTTACCTTCTTTGCAACGGTACCGGTAACGGTCAGACCGTCAGCAGAAACTGCAACGGAGGAGGTTACCTGAGGAGCTGCATCGGGAGTGAACTTCCACTTCATATCGTCGGTGAGAGCGGTTGCCTTCTTCAGGCAGATCACGCCGTCAACCTCAGCCAGAGCGTAGTTGGTGCCCTTTGCGGAGGTGATGTACATGGTGATGGTGCCGTCCTCGTTGTGAGACAGCTTCCAGTTCTGGGTGGTTGCGCGGTTCTGAGCGATCTCGGGGTTGGAGCTCTCAGCGTTGAACTGAGGAGTTGCACCGGAGGTCAGAGTCTTTACGATATCCAGAACGTAGGTGGGGTTCTTTGCACCCTTCTCGATCTTCCAGAACAGGTAGCTCTGTTTTGCGGGGCTGTAAGCCACGTTCATCATCAGAGCGTCGGAAGCCTTGGAGGAGGGCTTGAAGGTCATAGAGCCGTCAGCTGCCAGATAGTTGCCCGAAGCGGCGTTCTGCAGAGTGTAGTCGCCTGCCAGAGTGCCGTATGCGGTCTTGCCGCCCAGCTCGAAGACGTAGGTGTTGTTTGCCTTGAGCAGAGTTTCGTTCTGGAACTTCACGCTCTTGACCACGTCACCGTTACCCTTCTTGATCACGATGCTCTTTACGTTTACGGTGTCGGTATCAGGATTGTCGCTCTTGGAGGAAACCTTGATGGACCACTTGAAGTTTTCCATGGTGGATCCCTCGGGGATGGAGCTCATCAGTCTTTCGAAGCTTACGGTGTAGAATGCGGTGGTTGCCTTGCCGTTTGCTTCGCCCTTGGTGTTGAAGTAGAAGTCGTCGTCAGCGCCAAGGCCTGCCTCTTCCTTGGTTACCATGGAAGGACGGTTGCCGTAGTAGTAGAACAGATAGGGGGTAGCGCCTACGTATCTGCCGTAAGCGTCGGTTCTGCCCAGCTCTACGTTGAGCTGAGCGCGGTCGGTCGTCTCGATCTCCAGCTCAGCGTACATAGCGGGCTTTTCGGTGGTAACGTCGCGGTCCCAGTAGATGAAGCAGAACTGGTCAAGTGCCCAGTCTCTGGTCTCGGTGGGAGCGATCTTGAAGTCTTCAACTTCGGAAATGGTGTTGACTGCGTCGTACATCATCCATACGTAACCCTTGTCGTTCTTGGTGGGCCAAGTGGTGCCGTAGGAGTTCTGAATGAGGAATGCGCCCTTCAGGGTCTGGTCGGAGCCGGGAACCTCAACGGTCAGGTTGTCGTCGTAACCAACGATTGCAACCTGGTGTCCGCCGCCCTTTTCGGTGGTGTAGGAAGCGTGGGTGATAACGGTCTGACCCTTCTTTGCCAAAGAGCCGGCAGTCTTGATGGTCTCGGTCTTCCACATAGAGGGATAGCCGCCGGTAACGACAACGTTACCCTGAGCAACTGCGTCCTTGATCTTGGCAAGCAGTTCCTGGCCGGCCTCGGAGGTGGTGAACTGAACGCCGATGGTCTTGCCGTCCTCGGTCTTATCCTTGTTCCAGTAAAGACCGTCGGTAGCGGTTACCCAGTACTGCTCGTGGTTGGTGAGTCTGTAGGCAAGAGCCTTCTCACCGAAGCCCTGATCCAGCACCCAACCGGTGGTCTGGGTCTGATACTTGCCGTTCTTGAAGATCACGGAAGCCTTGCTGGTGCTTCTTGCGAACATATCGTCGTCAACGGTAACGGCACCGTGGTCACGCAGGAAGTAGTAAACTGCGCTGGTGGACGCACCTGCGAACTGGAAGGACCACTTGGGGGAGAAGCAGGATTCGAATGCGGTTGCAGGCTTCCATGCGCTGTCGGGATTCAGCTTCTTAGCGTACTGAGCGGCAGCGTTGGTGAACTGCAGATAGGTGATAGCCTGAGAAGCGCAGGAGCCGATCTCGCCCTGGTTGTCAACGGGGGGCAGGAAGTCGGTGCCTACCAGAGTGAAGCTCTCGGGAAGGGTGTCCAGAGGCTTGTGCTCTGCGGGCTTGCTTGCGGGATAGTTCACAGAGGTGAAGATGTCGTTGGGCGTGCCCTGACCGTCGTCGTCAGTCACTTCGTCAACAACAGGCTTATTCGAGGGCTTGTTGTCTTCGCCCTTGGATTCATCGCCTCCTTGTGCGGGGGAAGAGGGGGTCTGGGTGTTGTCGGTGGTGTCGTTGCCGCCTTTGTTACATGCAGCAAGGGCAAGCGCAGAAACACACATCAGCAATGCCAGAACGATTGCGAGAAAACGTTTCAATGTTTTGTACCTCCAAAAAAATGTATACTCCCATAATGGGTCGCTATTAGTATAGTGCTTTTTTTCAAAAAAGTCAAGGGGGCAGAAACAAAGTACACAAAATATTTATAATTCCCTTGCGTAATTGCACTCTTTTTTCCTTTTGCTGGAAAAAGATCCCCGTCTTTTTCAGCTTGTTGCCGAAAAAGACGGGGCTTGCTTTCCTTTGGTTTCCAAAAGGAAGAATGTTTTTGGTTTTTCGGAGCTTATCCGATACGCAGCGCCACTCTGTTGCCCAGGCAAACGCCCTTCGCCTCAAGACAGATCAGGTAGTCCCCTTTCTCCAGCGTGCAGGAGAAGGTCAGGGTTTGCCCCTGGGACTTACCGGTCAGGGTCTTTACCGTTTTGCCGTCCTTGACCACCAGCAGGCTCAGTTCCTCTGCTTGATAGTCCGCAGGAAGGGAGACTGCAGCGTCAAAGCCGTCCTTAGCGGGGGTCAGATCCAGATAGCGGGCTGTCTTGGTGGTGACCTTTGCAATGAAGCGGTAGCTTGGGTCGGAGGGATCCTTGCCCAGGGTGAAGTCCTTGCCGTCAAAGCCGATATAGAGGGAGGGATCTGCCTTGCTTGCGATGGAAATGGTGGCATCCTCGTTTTGGATCACCGTCCACGCCTGCGCCGTTCTCTGGGGGGACTGGGCGTTCATTTTCACCAGCACCCCTTCCTTCAGCTCCTTGCCGTGGATGTCGAAAACGTAGTTCATGGTGCCGTGGCGGAAGAGATATGCGCCGGATGCGGCGTCGTATTCCACGCGGAAGACCGAGCGCTCCACCGAGTCGTCCTTCTTTTCGTTTTGCCATTCAAAGAGCATATTGTTGCTCTTGAGCGACAGTGTCTTTTTCTGACCCACGTTATAGAAGGTATAGCTTCCCGAGCCGAAATGGGCACCCAGCTCGCCGTTTTGTCTGAATTCAAAGATCTTGGGCGCTCCCTTTTCGATAGTGCGGTCCTTTTCTGCGGGGATGACCTTGCACAGCTCCTTGCCGTTTTCGTCAAGTAATCTCAAGCTGAGCACCTCGGTCCCGCCGCCGCGGATGCGCACGCCCCAGACGAAGTCGTCGTAATCTGCGGCAGAGCCAAAGTCATCCAGCACGTGGTATCCGAAGGTGAAATAGCCGATCTCTTCCTTGGTGGGCTGGGATTTGCCCGAGAAGGAGGTCTGTCCCACCTGATTGAGCTCGGGCAGGAAGTTTTTGTTTAAGGGCACGTCGGTGCAGGCGGGGGTGTATTCCAGGGTGTTGCCGTTTTTGTCGGTACGGGTGAGCACGAACGCCAGATCGTCTCTGCCTGCCTTGCTTACCTTCGCCTCCACCATCAGCGTGGGCGTGCCGATCTGAATATCCTCGTCCCAGTAAAGGAAGCTGAAGCGGTAGAAGGTGCCGGTGCGCTTATAGCCCGTTCCGCTGCTCTTTGAAACGCACACGCGGGAAAGGAAGGCGCCTTCCTTTTTGTCTGCCGAAAGATCGAAGCAGACCTTGTCCATATTGCCGTCGGCGGTTTTATAGAAACGGAGGGAGGCGTGGTTGCCGTTGATCTCTGTTCCGAAATATCCCTTGATGCCGTTGCCCGACACCACAGCCAGCAGATAACCGCCGCTGTAGTCCTCGTCGTGGGGGGGATTTGCGGCATCCTCATAAGGAATCAGGGCAAGCTCTGCGGCGTTGCCCGCGTGACCGGAGGAGAAGGTGGTGCCGTTTAAAACCAGGGCACAGCCGTTTTGCTCGTCGGTGATGGTATAAAGGGGCAACTCCTTGCCCTTGTGGGTCAGGGTCTTTCCCGTGGGGGTAAAGGTGAGCATCTGGTTGTGCTCTGCCTGATAGCCGAATTCAAATTCGTTGCCCTCAAGGGAGAGGGCGGCGTTGTTCAGATAGAAATCGGGATCGTTGAAGATCTGGTTTTCCGATACCTGGTTGAAGGCGTCGTACATCACGTAGTAGATCTCTCTGTTGTCGTTGGCATAGGAGTCTCTGATCTGGAAGGCGCCCTTTAAGGTCACGCCTGCCTTGGTTACGGTGATGTTATCGTCATATCCGATGATGGAGACGCAGTGGTTTCCGCTGGAGCCCTCGCCCGAAACGTAGGTCATACCTGTCCACGCCACCGATTCTCCTGCAATGCCGATGGCGCCCTTACCCTCTTCGGTGAGCTTTTCGTTGGTCAGATAGTAGGGCCAGCCGCAGATGGTCACCGAATTGCCTCGTGCCAGCGCTTCCTTGATCTTGTAAAGGAGATCCTGTCCCCGCTGATCGGTGGTCAGCTGACCTGCGTGGCTGACCGAAAATTCCACCTCTTCAAAGTCGGTGATGCGGTATTTCAGCGCCTTTTCCATCAGTCCCTTGGCTACGTCCCAGGAACGGGATTTCTCTTGGTTGAGCCCTGAGGCATTCTGGAAGAGCTGGGAGGGCTTTCTCTCACTTTTGTAGAAGGAGGAAAGGCTCATGGGCAGGCATCCGTGGTCCTTGAGGACGGTGTAGCAGTATTCGGTGCTGGGACCTGCAAAGTTATAGGTGAATTTGGGAGAAAAGATATACTTGTCGTCGCCCGAGGAGGGATCCCAGTCGGTGTCGGGATCATTTGCGTGGATGAACTGGGAGACTGCCACGGTAAATTGGGTGTAGGTCACGCCCTCGGAGGTACAGCTGCCGATGGATCCCTGATGGTCGGGGATGGGCAGATGCTTGGTGCCGTAAAGGGTGGCGTGGGTAGGCAGCTCCATCCGCTCCTCTTCGGAAGAGGAGGGGGCGTCGGGAGAGGTGGGTGTGGGCGTTTCGCTGTCGGTGCCGAGCGAAGGGGAGGAGGGAAGGACGGGCTCGGTCGTCTTTTCCGCCTTCGTACAGCAAGAGAGCAAAAGGGAGGAGGACAGCATCAGTATTGCCGTCAGAAGAGCGAGGATGCGTTTGATGTTCATATTCGTGTTCGCTTTCGGATTCAGATTTGTTTTGATCGTTCAGATGCTTTTGAAAAAGCGCTCCATTGTGAAAAGGGCTTGCCCATCCTGCTTGCTGCTCAGGAACCTCACGCCGCCGGCGTTTTCTTTCGGAGCGCAAAGCCCCTCTTCGCACAGCCTTTTTTCAAGCTGTCGTGCCGTGCCCTCGGCGCCGTCGAAAAAGGCGGTATCCTCGGGAAAAAAGCGCTTTAACAGAGGCTTGATGAAGGGATAGTGGGTACAGCCCAGCACCACGGCTTTCGGGGGATTTTTCAGATGGGGAGCAAGAAGCTCTTGCAGAAAGGCGCAAAGCATTTCTTGGTCGTCAAGCCCCTGCTCGATCAGCTCCACCAGCCCCGGACAGGGCAGGGTGACGAACTCGGCAAGGTCGGACAGCTCCTTTTCAAGAGTCTTGAATTTGTCCATCTTCAAAGTCATCGGCGTTGCCATAATGAGCACCGTGGGGTGCTTCCCACAAAGTGCGGCGGGACGGATGGCAGGCTCCACCCCCAGTATAGGCAGATCCTCGTGCTCTGCGCGCAGGACCTCTGCCGCCGCCGCGGTGGCGGTGTTGCAGGCAATGACCACTGCCTTCACGTCAAAGGAGAGCAGCTTGTTTAAGGCGCTCCGGCTGAGAGAGAGGATCTCCTCCCTGCTTTTTACGCCGTAGGGAGCGTTGGCGCTGTCGCCGTAATAGATGAACCTTTCGTTTGGCAGACGCTGCACCAGCGCCTTGAGCACGCTGATGCCGCCTACCCCCGAATCAAAGACGCCGATGGGTCTTGAGTCGGTGTTGGTGTGCCCGATGTGCAATCAAGGCACCTCCTTTCGGGAATGGCGTTGGAATGGGTAAAATGCTTTGCGGGGCTGCCTGAAGGGCAGCCCCGCAGGGTCGATCATAGATTAAGAAACGGTGTAAATGGTTTGAGTGCCCATTACCTGTCCGTTATAGTACATTGTGAACAGGTAGGTGCCCTTTTCCAGGGTCACGGTGTCGGTCATCACCTTGTTTTCCGCTTCCTTGGTGATGGTTGCCACCACCTGGCCGTCCTTGACGATCTTCACGTCTAAAGCGCCGCCCTCGTAGTCCTTGGTGACCTTTGCCTTCACGGTCACGGAGGTGCCGTCGCTGGTCACGTCCAGATTGATGTCGGAGGTCTCCACCGGCTCAAGAACCCAAAGGAAGTTCTTGTCGTCTGACTTCTTGATGCAGAAGTCCTTGTCGTAGCCGAAGGCGTACTCGCTGTTTTCCTTCAGAGTGATGCGCAGATAGCCGTCTGCCGTGCGGGTCACCACCCACTTCTGTGCGGGTCTGGAGGCGCTTGCGGCGTTCATCAGGACCTTCACGCCGTCGGCGTACTCTGTGCCGTGGATGTCAAAAACGTGCTCCTTATAGCTTGCGAAGGTGTAGAAGTCGCCCTGCTTATCGTATTTGATGGTGAAGGCGGCTCTTTCCTCGTTGGCCTTCTTTCCGTCAAACCACTCGAAGAGCATATTGTTGGACTTCAGACCCAGCACCTTGCCGGTGCCCACGTTCTTGAGTCTGTAGGTACCGGTGCCGAAATAGGTATCCAGTTCCTTTCCCGCATCGAAGACGAAGGAATGGATCACGCCCTTTTCAAGAGGTCCTGCAGAGCTGTCGGGAACGACCGAGAACAGCTCCTTGCCCTGCTCGTCAAGCAGGCGCAGACCCTTGATGGTCACGCCCGAGCCTCTGACGGTCACGCCCCAGAGGAAATCCTCGTAAGAGAAGTCGGAGTTGAAGCCGCACAGGGTGTCGTAAGAGAAGACGAAATAGCCTTCCTCAGCCTCGGTGGGGTCGACCTTGCCGGAGAAGGAGAAGCCGGTGCCCTCGGGGAACTCCTCAACAGTACCGGGCTTGACGCCCTGTCTGTAGCGAAGCTCCATGGATGCGGGAGAGAAGGTGTCCTGCACGCCGTTCTTGTCGGTTCTGTTGAGTGCCATATAGAGATTGCTTCTGTCGGTTGCCGAAACATGCACCTCGACTGAGAGGCGGGAGGGACCGACCACGATGTCCTCGTCCCAGTAGGTGAAGCTGAAGCGGTAAAGGGTGCCGGTGCGGTCGTTGCCCACTCCGGTGGGAACGGTGTTGATCATATCCGCGAACACGCCGGTCTCTTTGTCGGCGGCGTCGGTGTTGATCTTCAGGCAGGCGTATGCTTTCTTGGTTTCGGGCTTTTCGATGAGTCCTGCCTTTGCGCCTGCGTTGCCGCCGGTGAAGGCGAAGTAGCGCAGGGGGCTGTTGCCGTTGTTAACGGCATAGAGATACTCGGTGCCTGCGTAATCGCCGCTCTGCTTGCTGTCAAGCACGGCGAAATGACAGCTTTCGTCAGCCTGTGCCACCAGAGTCAGCTCACCCTTGGCGTTGTAGCTCAAGAACTCGCCGTCCTCGTTGGAGAGGGTGTAAACGGTGCACTTCTGACCGTTGACCTCCTGCTCGGTGGCAACGGGGGTAAAGGTCATCTGTACGCTGCCCTTGTTCTTTAAGGGGGTCACTGCCTTCAGGGTGGAGGGCTCCAGAGTCACGCAGTTGTCGTAGTAGTCGGGATCGTTGAAGATGTCAAATTCGGATTCCACGTTGCAGGCATCGTATGCCAGCCAGATGTAGCCCTTCTGACCGTAGCCGGTACCCCAGGAGTTCATGACCTGGAAGGCACCCTTCAAGGTGATGCCGCCGCGGGTGATGGTGATGTCGTCGTCGTAGCCTACGATTGCAACGCAGTGGTTGCCGTCGGAGGTGGAGTCTTCTCTCTTATAGCCGTTCCAGATGATCTGGTCGCCGCGCTTACCCAGCGTACCCAGACCGTCTCTGTCAAGCACGTCGGTCTGCCAATAGGAGGACCATCCGCAGATGGCAACGGCGTTGCCTCTTACAACGGCGTCCTTCACCTTTTGCAGAAGCTCCAGACCCTGCTCGTTGGTGGTCAGCTTGCCTGCGTTGGTGGAGGTGAATTCGATCTCCTCGTAGTTGGTGATGCGGTAGTTGAGCGCCGCCAGCATCAGATCGGGGGAGGAAACGTCCCAGCCTCTGGACAGATCGGAATTCAAGATCGAACCGCCCCAGCTGCCGTCGGCAGCCATAGGCGTTTTGTCAAAGGAGGACATGCTCATGGGCAGGCATCCGTTGTCTCTGAGCACCTGATAGCAGATGTCGGTACCGGAGCCCGAATAGTTGTAGGTGAACTTGGGGGAGAAGATGTAGGAGGGATTGCCGGAGGAAGGATTCCACTTGGAATCGGGGTCCTTGCTGTTGATATACTGAGAAACGGCGATGGTGAACTGTGCGTAGGTCACGCCCTCAGAGGTACAGCATCCGATGCTTCCCTGGCTGTCGATGACGGGCATATGCTTGGTGCCCACCAGCGAAGAAGAGGAGGGAAGGGGGTCGGGCTCGGGCTCGGGAGAGACCGAGGGAGAGGGAGACTCGCTCTTCTCGTCCTCGGATACGGAAGGAAGGGTGCTTTCAACCGATGCCGAAGGGGAGCTTACGGTGTCGTCGGTGGTTGCGGGGGGAGTTTTGGTGCAGGCTGCAAAAACGCCCGTCACCATTAAAAGCGCCAGAATAAGGGTAAGAACTCTTTTCAAAACGGTGATCCTCCTGTGTTTTGTTTGATGTTTGTTTTAAGGTGAGCAGGGGCGTATGCCGCCCCTCGGCAGAAGAAATGAATTGTCAGATCTTGAAAACGATCTCGTTTGCGCCCTTGCCTTCGGCAAGAACGGTCTTGGAGGCATCCAGCAGGCTTGCCTCAACCAGCTGCGCCTTGCCCTTTCTGCCCTTCTTTAAGCGGATGCCCCACTCAAAGTCGGCAAAGGTCTTGCCCTTGGGCAGCTTCAACAGTGCATCCAGGGGGAAGGCGAAGTAGCCGGTGGTCACGCCGCCGTTCTTTACGCCCTCAAAGTTCAGGTATTCGCCCTTTGCCTTGTTGCAGAAGGTGGGATGATATTCTGCGTAGCGGAACATGGCGGGAAGGTAGGTCTTTGCCTGTGCCTTGCCCTTTTCCTTTCTGGTCAGGATGAGCTTGAAGCAGTCGCGGTCGTTGGCGTTGACCGTCGCCTTTACGTAGTAGGCGGGCATACCCACGTTCATATCCTTTTCCCAGTTGAGGAACGCAAACTGGTCGAATACCCAGTTTCTTGCCGACTCGATGTCCTTGCCTGCGGTGATGGACAGCTTGGCGGTGAATTCCTCAGCAGGCTCAGCCGAAAGCTCCCAGGACTTTGCGGCGGGGTACTTACCGCCGTTGTGGGTGGCGATGTTCACCTTTCTGCCCGAGCTGGAGAAGCCCAGACCCGCATCCAGCATCTTGAAGCCGTATTCGCTTCCTTCCTTGTCCACGGTGTATACCCACACGCTCTTTTCAAATTCTTCTTTTCTGTGCTCTGCCTCAGCCTTGTCCCAAGCCATAATGTCGGCGTAGGGCAGGAGGGCGTAGCGGCAGCCCTCGTTTTCGTCGGTCAGATAAAGACTTCTGTCCGCGGCGTCCTTCTTGTAGCAGAGATACTTTCTGCTGGCGTCGTCCTGAATGGTGTAGGCTGTATATTCCTTGCCTTGGATGGTGACCTTGCCGTCAGCCTTGAAGTCTAACAGCTGGTTTGCGGTGGCAAGAGAGCCGGGAAACATACTCATACCCTGCGCGGGAGTGAGGGACATTCTGCCCGAATAGAGCTTGGGGTTGTTTAACTCGGGGAAGGCGGATACGGTATTGAGGGCGTCGTACATTGCCCAGGTAAGACCGCCGTTCATCCAGCCCTCGCCATAGGAGTTGGCGATGAGGAAGGCACCTCTCATCTTCACGCCCGCAAAGGTGGTGGTCACCTCGTCGTCGTATCCGATGATGGCGACCTGATGTCCGCCGCCCGCATTGCCCGAAGCGGCAACGATGGTATTTTCGCCCACCTTGCCGATGCTTCCGCAGCCGTCGAGCTTGTTGTAGATCCATCTGGAGGGATAACCGCCGGTAACCACGGCGTCGCCCCGCAGGACTGCCAGCTTGATCTTTTCAAGCAGAGCCAGACCAAGCTCGGAGGTGGTCAGTCTTTCGTGATAGGGCTCACCCTCAAACCATACCCGCTCATAGCCGCTGATACGGTTTTCCATCGCCTTTTCCATCAGTCCCTCGGTTGCCGCGGGGGAACGGGTGGTGTCGATATAGAGATTTCCGTCCTTGTCCTTGGCTCTGTGACCGCCCCGCTCGTCCTTGGAGAAGGCGCAGTCGTCGGTGAAGACGCATCCGTGCTCCATCAGGGTCTCGTACACCCAAACGGTGCCCGCACCCGACAGGGTGAAGGTGAACTTGGGCGCGAAGCACTGATTCTTATCGTCTCTGGGAGAGAAGGTGCTGTCGGGATCAAGCTTGTGCAGATGGCGGGAGTAGGCGTTGGAGAACTGCGTTCTGGAGATCGCCTGGGAGGCACAGGAGCCGATGGCACCCTGATTGTCGATAGAGGGACAGTGGGTGGTGCCCCACAGGGTGGCGTAGGAGGGAAGTACTGTTTTTTTCATGGTGTTGCCTTTCGATTGCCTTTCGGCTTGTTTTTGTCTTTAGATCTCGGGGGACGTGCAACCGCAATCCCCCACTCTCCATTTTAGGGCTTCTTGCCAAAAAAGTCAATAGCAAAACGAAAAAAGGTAAAATAATTTTACTTAAACGCCTTCAAGCAGCAGCTCTCAAGACGCTGTTTTCCGTTCCTCCTTCGGCTGCCCCGTTCTTTTTTGAAAAAGTGAGGCACAACGAAGAGCGGAGCTGTAAATATTTTTTAAAGATGAAGAAAACCCTTTGACAAGAGCGGGGGATATGTGGTATAATATACTAAATTACTATGGGAAGGTATTGGGCGATATGATCATATTGGGCATCGACCCGGGGCTTGCGATCGTGGGCTACGGGGTGATCGAATACGAGCGCTCCCGCTTTAAGGTGCTGGACTTCGGAGCCATCACCACTCCTGCGGGCTTGAAGGTGGAGGACCGCCTTCTGATGATCGAGCGGGGAATGTCGCAGATCATCGACCGTTACCGTCCCGAAGAGATGGCGGTGGAGGAGCTCTTTTTCACCAACAACCGCACCACGGGCATTGCCGTTGCAGAGGCAAGAGGGGTCATTCTGCTTTCCGCACGCAAGAAGGGGGTAAGGATCGCCGAATATACCCCCCTGCAGGTCAAAAGCGCAGTAGTGGGCTACGGCAAGGCCGAAAAGAAGCAGGTCATTGCCATGGTGAAGTCCATTCTGCATATCGGACCCGAGCTGAAGCTTGACGACACGGCAGATGCCCTTGCCATTGCCGTCTGCCACGCCCACACGGGCGGCGGGGGATTGCGCGATTTCTACAATCTGAAATGATACGATAAAGACAAAAGGGACTGACAAGGGCGGACGCGTGTCCGCTGAAAGGAAGCGTTTTTATGTTTTATTACCTTGAAGGAAAGCTGTTTTTACCCGATCTTGCCACCGCCGTCATCGATTGCGGCGGGGTGGGCTACCGACTGACCGTCAGCGGAAACACCCGCTCTCAGATCGCCGTAAAGGGGGGGCAGACCGTCCGTCTTTACACTTATCTGTCGGTGAGAGAGGATGCCATGGAGCTCTTCGGCTTTTACGACGAGCAGGAGCTGACCGCCTTTACCCAGCTCATTTCGGTATCGGGTGTGGGACCCAAGGCAGCCGTTGCCATTTTGTCGGTGCTGACTCCCGAGCGGCTCAATCACGCCGTGCTGACCGGAGATGCCAAGGCCATCACCGCCGCCCAGGGTGTGGGCGGAAAGATCGCCGCCCGCATCGTGCTGGAGCTGAAGGACAAGCTGGCAAAGGCGCTGGGCGTGACGGCGGAGGATCTGCCCAGCGTGCCCGCCGCCGGCGGCGCGGAGGCGCTGTCCGACGCACTCAACGCCCTGATGGTGCTGGGCTACACAAGAGGAGAGGCTGCCGCGGCGCTCAAAAAGGTGAATCCCGCCGGCAAGAGCACCGAGGATCTGATCAAGGAGGGGCTGATGCTCCTTGCAAGGGGTTAACGGGCGGAAAAGAGCATACCGCCTTTGAAAGTGCTTTCTGAAAGGAAGGAAAGAAATGAACGAAAACATCTACGGCGACGATTTTGATTTTGAATCGCGGATCGTCAGCTCCAACGTGACGGGAGCGGACGGCGACACCGAAATAAGCCTTCGACCCAAGTCTCTTGCCGACTACGTGGGACAAAGCAAGGTCAAGGACAATTTAAAGGTCTATATGGAGGCGGCAAAGAGCAGAGGGGAGATGCTGGATCACGTTCTGCTTTACGGCCCTCCCGGTCTTGGTAAGACCACCCTTTCCACCATCATCGCAGAGGAGATGGGGGTCAATATCAAGGTCACCTCGGGTCCTGCCATCGAGCGTCCGGGCGACCTTGTGGCGCTTTTGACCAATCTCTCCGAGCACGACGTGCTCTTCATCGACGAGATCCACCGTCTGCCTCGCACCGTGGAGGAGATCTTATATCCCGCAATGGAGGATTTTGAGATCGACATCATCATCGGCAAGGGTCCCTCGGCGCGCAGCTTTCGGATGCAGCTGCCCAAGTTTACCCTGATCGGTGCCACCACAAGGGCAGGACAGCTCTCCACCCCTCTTCGCGACCGCTTCGGTGTGATCTTCAAGCTGGAATTATATACTCCCGAGGAGTTGGCGCAGATCGTTACCCGCAGTGCGGGCATTCTGGGTCTGCCCATCACCGAGGACGGTGCGCTGGAGATCGCCTCCAGAAGCCGCGGCACACCACGAATTGCCAACCGCTTTTTAAAGAGAGTGAGAGACTTTGCCCAGGTGATGGGCAACGGCAGGATCGACGAGCAGATCGCCGACTACGCTCTGCGGGCGCTGGAGGTGGACGAGCTGGGGCTTGACGCCGTGGACAGACGGATGCTTGAAACCATCATCCGCGCCTTTTCGGGCGGACCCGTGGGTCTTGATACCCTTGCCGCCACGGTGGGCGAGGAGGCGGTGACCATCGAGGACGTGTACGAGCCGTATCTGATGCAGATCGGATTTTTGAACCGTACCCCCAGGGGCAGATGCGTGACCTCCCTTGCCTACGAGCATCTGGGCATCAAGCGTCCCTCTGCACAAAGGATCGACGGCGTTCAGACGGGACTGTTTGACGACGGCGAATAACGAAAAAGACGAAGGAAGACCGTCAAAAGACGGAAATGAGGATAAACTATGTGGTATTCTGAAAACTGGAAGGACTACGAGCTGCTGGACTGCTCGGACGGTCAGCGCATTGAAAGATGGGGGGACTACACCCTCATCCGCCCCGATCCGCAGGTGATCTGGAAGGGCGTCAAGCGCCATCCCGCCTGGAAAAAGGCAGACGCCAGCTACAAGCGCTCCTCGGGCGGAGGAGGCGCTTGGAATGAAAACAAGCTGCCCGAGGAATGGACGCTGCCTTACGGGGCTCTTGATATGAATTTCTGCATCCGTCCCATGGGCTTTAAGCACACGGGCGTCTTTCCCGAGCAGGCGGTGAACTGGGATTGGTTTTCCGACCTGATCAGAAAGGAAAACAAGGTTAGACCCGCCGATAAGCCGGTGAGAGTATTAAATCTCTTTGCCTACACGGGCGGTGCCACCCTTGCGGCGGCGCAGGCAGGGGCGAAGGTCTGCCACGTGGACGCCTCCAAGGGGATGGTCCAGCTTGCCAAGAAAAATGCAGAGCTGTCGGGCTTAAAGGACGCCCCCATCCGCTATATCGTGGACGACTGCAAGAAGTTTGCAGAACGGGAGATCCGCCGCGGAAATTTTTACGATGCGGTCATCATGGACCCTCCCTCCTATGGCAGAGGCCCTTCGGGTGAGGTGTGGAAGCTGGAGGACAACATCGGGGAGTTAATCGAGCTTTTGTCGGGACTGCTTTCCGACGAGCCTCTCTTCTTCCTGGTGAACTCCTACACCACGGGACTCTCGCCCTCCACCATGGGCTATCTGCTCTCCCTTTATCTCCGCCCTCGCTTTGGCGGCAGGGTGATCGCCGACGAGATCGGTATTCCCGTAAAGCAGACGGGCGGGGTGCTTCCCTGCGGCTCCTCTGCCAGATGGACGGCGGATAAGAGCAAATAAAAGACCGCGCTTGCCGCGGAACGAACAGGCGCTTGGCGCAAGAAGGAAACGAAATGTCAAACGGTGCGTTTATCAAGATCGAAAATTTGTCTTTTACCTACAAGGATAGCGAGGGCGAAGGAAAAAAAGCCCTGCGCGGAGTGGATCTGGAGATCGAAAAGGAAAGCTTTGTGGCTCTGCTGGGGCATAACGGAAGCGGAAAATCCACTCTTGCCAAGATCATTTCCGCCATCCTTCTGCCCGAGGAGGGCAGAGTGGTGGTGGACGGGATGACCGTTACCGACGAGGATCTTTCCGACGAGGATATTTTAAAGCTCCATAAAAAGGTGGGGATGGTCTTTCAGAACCCCGACAACCAGCTGGTTGCCACGGTGGTGGAGGAGGACGTTGCCTTCGGTCCCGAAAATCTGGGCATTGAGCCGGAGGAGATCAGACGCCGGGTGGACGACGCCATGGCGTTGATGGGCATTTCAGAATACGCCCGCCACGCCCCCTCAAAGCTGTCGGGCGGACAGAAGCAACGGGTCGCCATTGCCGGATTGATGGCGATGGAGCCGCAATGTATGATCCTTGACGAGGCGACCGCCATGCTTGATCCCAGAGGGCGCAAAGAGGTGATGGACACCGTTTTGAGATTGAACAGAGAAAAGGGCATCACCGTTTTGCACATCACCCACCATATGGACGAGGCGGCGCTTGCCGACAGAGTGGTGGTGATCGACGACGGCAGAGTGCTGCTTGACGGTACGCCGGGGGAGGTCTTTTCAAAGGTGGGGCTGATGCAGTCGGTGGGACTGGAGGTACTGCCCCAGACCGAGCTGCTTTATGAGTTGACCCAGTGTGGACTGCCCCTGCCCGACCACGTTACCGACGCAGAGGAGTGCGCGAGAGTGATCTTCGAGTATTATCAAAGCCAAAAAAAGGCGTGAAAAGGATAGAACATGAGCGAATATGCAATCAGCTTTCAAGGGGTAAGCTATTTTTACGGAAAGGGCACGCCCTTTTATAAAAAAGCCCTTGACGGTGTGGATCTGAATATCAAAAAGGGAATGATCACCGGGATCGTGGGACACACGGGCAGCGGAAAATCCACCCTTTTGCAGATGATGAACGGTCTTCTTGAGCCCCACGAGGGGCAGGTGCTCCTTTTTGGCGAGAGGATCGGCTCAAAGCAGATGCCCAAAAGAAAGGCGGCGTTTACCGCAGGGCTGGTTTTTCAGTATCCCGAATATCAGCTTTTTGAGGAGACGGTGGGCAAGGACATTGCCTACGGTCCAAAGAATATGGGACTTGATCAGGGGGAGATCGAGGTCCGCGTAAGGGAAGCGATGCGCTTCGTGGGGCTTCCCGAGAGCCTTCTTGAGGTGTCGCCCTTCGATCTTTCGGGCGGACAGAAGAGAAGGGTCGCCATTGCGGGCATTCTTGCAATGCGTCCGCAGATCCTGGTGCTGGACGAGCCCGCCGCAGGACTTGACCCCAAGGGCAGAGCCGAGATCTTCGGCAATATTTACAATTATCAGAAGAGCACCGACAGCACGGTGATCATCGTCAGCCACAGTATGGACGATATGGCGAAATACGCAAAGGAGCTGGTGGTGATGCACGAGGGACGTCCCGTGATGCACGATCTGACGAAGAAGGTCTTTTTGCAGGACGAGATGCTCAAAAGCATCGGTCTTGACGTACCCGGCATCACGGCGGTCATCAAGAAGCTGAAGGCGCTGGGGGTACCCGTCAGTGAGGACGTGTTCACTGTGGAGGAGGCGCGTGCCGCCCTGCTGCCCCTGCTGAAGGGAGGGGAAGATCATGCTTAAGGACGTTACCCTCGGTCAGTTTTTCCCCGGAAATTCTCTTCTTCACCGTCTTGATCCAAGGATCAAGATCATTGCCACGGTATTGCTCATCATCGTGGTCTTTCTTGCACAGAATATGCTTGGCTACGGATTGCTCATCCTGCTGACCCTTCTGCTGGTGGCGGTTTCGGGCATTCCCGTAAAGACCATCTTAAAGAGCGTCAAGCCTCTTATATTCATCGTTTTGCTGACCTGTGCGATGAACGTGTTGTTCACCGGCGGTGAAAACGTGCTGTTAGATCTGCGGTGGTCCTTTATCCATTTGAAGATCAGTGTGGAGGGACTGCTTGGCGGTGTGAAGATGGCGCTTCGGATCCTCCTGCTCATCGTGGATACGGGTGTGGTGTTGACTTATACCACCTCGCCCATTGACCTCACCGACGGCATTGAGCGGTTGCTCTCACCCCTTGCAAAGATCGGTCTGCCCGTGCACACCTTTGCCATGATGATGTCGCTGGCGCTTCGCTTCGTGCCCACGCTGATCGAGGAGACCGACAAGATCATGTCGGCTCAAAAATCAAGGGGAGCAGACTTTTCAAGCGGCAATCTGGTTTCGCGGGTGAAGGCGCTGGTGCCCATCCTCATTCCCCTGCTCATCTCCTCCTTCCGCCGTGCCGACGAGCTGGCGCTTGCCATGGAGTGCCGTTGCTATCACGGGGGCAAGGGACGCACGAAAATGAAGCAGCTGCATTTAAGGGCGGCGGATATCCTCTTTTTGATCTTCATCGCCCTCTTTATCGGGGTGGCGTTTTTGCCGGGCATCCATTGCTCGCTTTTGGGCATCACCGGCTTTGACTTTTTATTCTGACACATTTTTGACCCTCGGGGTCTTGAAAAACTTTTGAAGGGAGGCTCGCGGCGAGCCCTTTCGGCTTGCTTTGAATTATGAAATTTTTGTTGGAGCTTTCCTTCGTGGGGAGCAACTATCACGGCTGGCAGGTACAGCAAAACGCACCCAGCGTGCAAAAGACCTTTCAAGCCGCCTGCGAAAAGCAGATTGGACCCTGCAAGATCACGGGCTGCAGCCGCACCGACGCGGGGGTGCACGCCAGACGCTTTTACTGCACGGTGGAAAACGATCTGCTTGCCGCCATCCCTCCCGACTCCTTTCCTCGCGCCATTGCCCACCGCCTGCCTCCCGATCTGTCGGTGAAGAGCGCGCGGATCGTGCCCGATGACTTTCATCCCCGCTACGATGCCAAGGCAAAGGAATATGAATATCTGATCTGCCCCGCGGTGGTTTCCGACCCCTTCTTGCAAGGCAGAAGCTGGATGCTTTTGAAAAAGGACTTGGATGGAAAAGAGCTGGCAAGGCGGATGAACCTGGGGGCGCAGATGCTGGTGGGGTATCACGATTTTTCCTCCTTTTGCGCCGCAGGAGGCAAGGTGGAGGACAAAAGGCGCACGGTGTATTATTGCCGCGTGAAGGAACGGGAGGGGCTGATCTGTCTGCAGATCTGTGCCGACGGCTTCCTTTACAATATGGTGCGTATCATTACGGGCACCCTTTACGACTATGCCTGCGGCAGGATCACCGATCTTTTGGCGGTGCTCGAGGCGCGGGACAGAGACGCGGCGGGCAGAACGGCGCCTGCCGAGGGACTTTACCTCAATCGGGTGTTTTATAACGACGAAGAGCGCATTGCCGCCCAAAACGAAGATTTTTACGGCTAAAGGAAAGGATCTTTTATCAAAGGAACGTGAAGAGAATGAAAAATCCTTTGCACTTTTTTAAGAAAAGAGAAAAGAAAGAAAGCGGACTGACCGCCCACGCAGGATCTGCTGTGGGCACGGCACGGCAGTCGGCGGAGCGCCCGGGACGCCGTCCCAGGCTAAAAAAGCCGGTCAAGCCCGATCGGTATTACGGCAAGCTTTCCTCGGCAAGCCGTCTGATCCAATATATCGTCACCTTCACTCTGCTGGTCTTTGCCACGGGAATGCCCTTTTTGTTCAGCGATGAGATCACGGCAGAGAACTTCGGCTTGCTTCTGAGAAACATCTCCTTCAGCTTTCCGGGAGAGCAGGTGGAATTCACCACTGTGCGTTATGACGCTGATCTTGCCATGGATTTTGCCGCGTATAAGGAATATTTTGCGGTGGCGACCACCTCGGGAGTGCGTCTTTACGACCACAGAGGGCACATTGCGCTGGATGAAAAGCTGGGCATGAGCGATCCGGTGCTGGATGCAGGCGATCGATACGTGCTGGCGTACGACAGAGAGGGCAGGGATTTCGCTCTCTTTAACAGCATTTCGCTGCTTTATACGGGCAAGGAGGAGAGCGCTATTCACTGCGCCGATCTTTGCGACGAGGGAAGCTTTCTGGTGGTTACGGGCTCCACCTCCTCAAAGAGCGTGATCAAGGTGTATAACCGGGCATTCAACCTGCAAAGAGAGCTGAAGATTGACCGTTATCCTCTGTCGGCGGGGCTTGCCCCCGACGGGAAGACCATGCTCTTTTTGTCCTGCGATACCACCGACGGCGGTGAGATGGCGGGATACGTGACGCTATACGATCTGGGGGACAAGACCAGTCTGGTGCTTGAAAAAAAGCACAACGGATTGCCCCTTTACGGTGCCCCCTTGAAGGACGGCGCCGTGGTGGTCTTTGAGGACGGCGTGTATTTTTACGGAAAGGACGGCACGCAGCGCAAGGTCTGCGCCTTTGACGGAGCAGCGCCCTGCAGGGCGGCGTCCTCGAAGAGCCTGCTTGCGTTGGCCTTTGAAGAAAACGGGGTCACGGGCGAATATACCCTGATGCTGATGTCCCTCAGGGATGGAAAAATACTGCTTGAGTGCGGCTACGAGGGCAGGATCAGAGGGCTGTTTGCCTGCGAAGACACGGCTTGGCTGGTGGATGATGAG
This sequence comes from Clostridia bacterium, assembly GCA_017465885.1. Taxonomy (GTDB): domain Bacteria; phylum Bacillota; class Clostridia; order Oscillospirales; family CAG-272; genus UBA11512. The sequence goes on from JAFTVG010000002.1 coordinate 73,802, forward strand.
CAAACGACCGTTTTTGATCCCGCAAAAGAAGAGCCCGAGGTGCATAAGGGCGCTCGCCCGCTGAATATCGTTTGCAGTGAGGATGCCACTGTCTTTGCCTGCTTTGCCAACAAGGCGCAGGTGGTCGGAAAGGTGGAGCAGTCTTTATCCGAGCAAGAGCAAAACAACGAGGACGGTACGCCGTCCCATACCGCGGGGGAGCAAGCCCCCGATCATACCCAAGAACCTGCCGAGGAGTCGGCAAACGGAAAGAAGGTTAGCTGAAAATGAATATGAGAGTATGTGCGCGTTGCAAAAAGCGCCCTGCGGTGATCTTCATCACCCGTATGGAGCAGAATGAGACCATCAACGAGGGCATTTGCTTGAAGTGTGCTAAGGAACTGGGCATCAAGCCGGTGGACGACATTATGCAAAAAATGGGCATCACCGACGAGGATATCGAGCGTATGGATCTGGAAATGACCGAGATGCTGGAGTCGGGCGATCTGACCCTGCCCGAGGAGCAGGGTGATGAGTCGGTCAGCCACACCCCGCCCATTGATTTCAGAAAGCTGTTTGGCGGACTGCCCGTGCAAAACGAGGGAACGTCCTCGGGCTCGGAGCAGAGCAAGGACAAAAAGAAGGGAAAGGGTAAAAAGGGAAAAGAGGACAAGGACAGACAGTACCTCTCCCTTTACTGCAGAGATCTGACCGATAAGGCAAGAAAAGGAGAGCTGGGGAAGGTCATTGGAAGAGACAGAGAATTTGCCCGCCTTGTGGAGATCCTTTGCCGCCATCAGAAAAACAATCCCTGCCTCATCGGCGAGCCGGGTGTGGGCAAGACTGCCATTGCAGAAGCCCTTGCACAGCGCATCGTTTCGGGTGAGGTGCCCTATAAGCTGAAGAACAAGGAGGTCCATCTGGTGGACCTGACTGCCATCGTGGCAGGAACGCAGTTCCGCGGACAGTTTGAAGCGCGTATCAAGGGGCTCATCGACGAGGTTAGAGCTCTTGGCAACGTGATCCTGGTCATCGACGAGGTACACAGCATCGTGGGAGCGGGCGACGCCGAGGGCGGTATGAATGCCGCCAACATTTTGAAGCCCGCTTTATCAAGAGGGGAGATCCAGGTCATCGGTGCCACCACCCTTGCCGAATACAGAAAATATATTGAAAAGGATGCGGCGCTTGAAAGAAGATTTCAGCCCATCTTCGTGGATGAGCCGAGCATTGAGGCGACCGTCAAGATCCTTTGCGGTATCAAGGACCGCTATGAGGATTTCCACCGTATCACCGTGCCCGACGACGTGTTAAGAAGAGCCACGGTGCTCTCCGAGCGGTATATCACCGATCGGTTCTTACCCGACAAGGCGATCGACCTGCTTGACGAGGCGGGGGCGTATCTGTCCATCAACTCGCCCTGCTTAAAGCAGCTTGCCGAGACCGAGGAGGAGCTGGCGGCGCTGATCAAGGCACAGGAGGAGATCGAGGGACGGGAGCCCGAAAACGAGGAGGCAACGGCGGAAAAATACAAGGCGCTTGCCGAAAACAAGCAGCATCAGCTTGCCGCACAGCAGCGCCTTGACGCACTCAGAGAAGAGCAGAAGAAGGTGGTCCTCACCACCGAGGAGCTGGCGCGGGTGATCGAGGTGTGGACGGGCATCCCCGCCTCCAGCATCACCGAGCTGGAATATGAAAAGATCGACAGACTGGGTGCGCGCATCAAGGAAAAGATCGTGGGACAGGATCAGGCGGTAGATGCGGTGGTCAGAGCCATCAAGAGAAGCCGCGCAGGCATTTCCTATAAGAAAAAGCCGGTGTCCTTCATCTTTGCAGGACCCACGGGCGTGGGCAAGACCGAGCTTGTCAAGACCCTTGCCGATCAGCTTTTCGACTCTCCCGAAACGCTCATCCGCCTGGATATGACCGAGTTTATGGAAAAGCACTCGGTGTCCAGAATCATCGGAGCGCCTCCCGGATACGTGGGCTACGACGATGCGGGACAGCTTACAGAAAAGATCAGAAGAAAGCCCTATTCGGTGGTGCTCTTCGACGAGATCGAAAAGGCACATCCCGACGTGCTGAATATCCTTTTGCAGATCTTGGACGACGGCAGAGTGACCGATGCACAGGGCAGAGCGGTGAACTTTGAAAACACCGTGGTCGTGATGACCACGAACGCAGGCTCCTCCCTTGCCTCGGGCACGGCGGGCTTTGGAAAGACCTCCACCGAGCAGTCCTCCGAAAAGACTATGCGGGCGCTGGAGCAGTTCTTACGCCCCGAGTTCTTGAACAGAGTGGACGAGATCATCACCTTCCGTCAGCTGGATGAAGGGGACTTCACCTCCATTGCCCGCATTATGCTGGATCAGCTGGCAGGAGTGCTGGCAGATCGGGGCGTGAAGCTTTGCTACACCGATGCCGCGGCAGAGAAGGTGGCAAAGGATTCTTATTCTGTCAAGTACGGCGCACGGAATATGAGAAGATATATCCAAAAGCAGATCGAGGACGTGATCGCCTCAAGGATCATCGGCTCTTATTTGAAGCAGATCACCGCGATCTCGGTGGACTGCACCGAGGGAGAATTGCAGATCGTTTGTCTTTGATCGGACCAAAGAGAAAAATAAAGGAAAAAGAAAGGAGGATGCTCTTGAATAACAGATGGTACGACTGTGCGGCGAGCGAGGTCGTGCGCTTGCTTGAAAGTGACGGCGAAAAGGGACTTTCGGTGAAGGAAGCAGGGGCGCGGCTGAAGGAGGATGGAAAAAACATTATCCATCCCGTGGTACGCGTTCCGATCAGAGGCTATCTTTTGCAGGTGCTCTCGGATCTTTCGGCGATCCTGCTTTTGGCGGCGGCGATGCTTGCACTGGTGTTTGACCGCGACGTGGGCGCACTGGTGATGATGGTGCTCATCGCCTTGAACTGTACCCTGACCCTCCTTTCCTATACCCGCTCCCAGCGGATGCTGGAGGACTTCGGCAAGCGCTCTTATCCCACAGCCAAGGTGATCAGAGGGGGGAAGCTTAGACAGATCTCGGGGGAGATGGTGGTGCAGGGCGACCTGATCCTGCTGACGGCGGGAGACGTGGTGCCTTGCGATTGCAGACTGCTTGAGGACGAGGAGCTGACGGTGATGGAGAGCGGACTCTTCGACACCGACGGCATTTCGAAGAAGGACGCCTCCTATCTGAGGGCGGGACTGCCCAAGGGGGGCGCATCGCCCAATATGGTCTACGCCTCTACCGTGGTGGTGACGGGCAGAGCCAAGGCTGTGGCGGTGGAGACCGGACCCGACACCGTGATTTGCCGCAAGGGGATGAACCGCCCCATTGCCGCCTGCCACAAGCTGGAGGTCATCAGCGATATGAAAAAGCTCAGCAGAGTGCTGGGCGTGGCAGTTCTTCTTCCGGTATTCCTCTTTACCCTGATGGCACTGACCCGGGGGGAAACGAGTCTGGTGACCGTTTTTCTCACCTCGCTGTCTATGGCGGTGGCGTCTATGCCCGAAATGTACACTGCTTTCGTTTATATGATCGTTTCGGGGGGGATGTATGCCCTGCTGAAGCTGGATAAGGGCAAAAAGGGTGCCTTTATTAAGAATCCCACAGCCCTGCCCGCTTTATCGGAATTGGACTGTCTGATTTTGCCAATGGATGCCTTTTGTATGGAGGGCTCGGCAAGGCTGGCGGAGATCTTCGAGGGAAGCAGGGTGGCGGATCTTTCGGGAGAACAGCCCGACAAGGAGGCGCTCAGAGTCCTGCGGTACGCGCTGATCTCCACAGGTCTTTACGGGACGGAGCGGCTGGCGGGACTGCACGCCCGCAATGAAAACGTATATTCCTTTGAGCGCCGTGCCATTCTTGACGCAGGACAGCATTACGAGCTTTATAACAAAAGTCTGGAGGACGACTATCCTTTGCTGGAGCACTTAGACAAGGGCGAAAAGGGAAGTCTTTTCGAAACCTCGCTGGTGCACTACCGCGGTCAGGACGTGGTGGTTCTGCGGGGTGAGCCCGAAGGGGTGATCGGCAGATGCACGGGGTATTATAAAGAAGGAAGAATTTTGCCTCTTGACGACGGCTTGCGGGGCGAGCTTCTTGCTTTGGCAGGCGAATTTTCAAGGAACAACCGCCGTCCCGTGGCGGTAGCCACCAAATTCAGCCGCTTCAACAATCTGCTTCGTATCGGCGAAGCGCAAAACGATCTGATCTTCGAGGGCTTCGTTGCCATCGAAAAGCCCTTTTTGACCGGTGCACCCAAGGAGGTGCTCCGCCTGCGGGATGCAGGGGTGAGGCTGATGATCTATTGTCCCGACGAGGGGCAGGAGCATTGGTACAGAGCCCGCGCCCTGGGTGTAGTGACGAAGGAGGAGCAGGTGGTGCGCTTGTCCGATCTGAAGGAGATGAGCGAGGATATCTTCCGCATCAGGCTGAAAAACTACACCCTGCTTGAGGGCTTTGACAGCGACGCTTTACGCTATACCGTGTCCTGCTTGAAGAAGGAATACGGCTATCGGGTGGGCGTTTGGAGCAAGGATCTGACCTTCCTGCCGGTGATGTATGAGGCAGATGCCACCTTCTCGGTGGAGGAGGGACACCAGCTTGTGGGGCAGGGGATGGAGGATGACAACGTGACCACCCCCGTTTGGTCCAAGGGATCCGATGAAAGCAGAGGCTGTCAGGCGCTCAACCATTTGTCGGACGTGATCGTTCCGCCGGTCAGCGATCGGGGAGAAGGCGGTGTGAATGCCGTTGCAGCCTCCTTGCGGTCTGCACGCACCATTTACCGCAATATCGGCACCCTGCTAAGGTATCTTGCCTTCAGCGGTGCGATGCGCTTTGCCGTTCTGCTTTTCTCTATGGGCGGAGATTACTATCTCAACGCCGTTGGCGGATTGCTTCTCGGCTTGCTTTTCGATCTGATCGCTGCGTTTGTGATCGCACTTCAAAAGCCGGGTGTGCACTACGAGCAAAAGGGCTCTTACGCCAAGGGCGCAAGTCTTACTGCGCGCCTTACGGCGATGCTCCCCTTTTTCGGGGTGGGCGCGGTGATGGGCGCCGTGACGGTGCTTGCTGCCAACGTCTTGCAAAACGGAGGGTGGATCGTCGATCAGACCCGTCCGACCTTCGTGTTCTGTACACTGCTGATGCTTCAGGTCGTTTTGTCCCTCTTGCTGATGCGCACCGACCGTCCCTTCGGCAAGGGCCGGAATCTTGCCCCCTTGGCGGCGGTCTATCCCCTTTCGGCAGTGCTCTTTTTGGCACTTTGCTTTGCCATTCCCGCTGTTGGAGGGGTGCTTGGCGTGTGCTTTACAGGCTGGCAGGCGCTTGGCACGGCAGTGCTCATTCCTCTTCTTTTTGCGGGGATCTACGCGCTTTTGCGCTTGGTCTTGTCAAGACTGAACAGATCCTGATCTATACCGAAAAAACGCCGAGGTGCTTGGCGTGATACTCTTAACGGAGTATCACGCCAGTTCTATTCGCCTCTCGGCGAGTTCTATTGCTTCGCAGTGATATTCGGCTTACGCTGAGTGATATTCGCTTCGCGAGTTTGGGATGCGAATAGAATATCACTGAAGCCGCAAGGCTTCAATATAACTATCGCGTCAGCGATAATATCACTCCGACAAAGTCGGAATATAACTCTTATTTTCTCTGCCGATTTGTAGTATAATAGGGCTAACGCGGTCCCCCTCCCTCCGAGAGGGAGGGGGACCGCGTTAGCGGTGGAAGGAGCCTGCGTGACCTTGGGGTTGTGCTAACTTTATTATAACGCGCTCTCCCTCAGTCAGCTTCGCTGACAGCTCCCTCCCGGAGGGAGCCTATTGAAGCGTTCGCACAACTTTTAGGAGTATGGGCTTTGCCCGCAGCCTTGTAATACAAAGGCGAAACTGGCGATAAAGGAGATATTGTGAACTATCAAAAATTAATGACCGATTCATTAACCTCCCTATTAGATGGAAAGGAAAGCTTGAAATGCTCTTTTTTTGCAATATTGTTGCAAGGAACAAATTTTTATTCTGGTTACTGGGGCTTGTCGGACAATAATTTGCTGGGAGCAGTCTTGACGTTTTCAGGTACAGAAGTATCATACACAATAAAAGTACCTTTAGAAATAAAAAAGGTCAAGATCCGAAAGAGCCTTTTTCCAAAGCAATATATAGTGAAAATCAAATTTATGGAAGGAAAATCTTGTAAATTAAGAGTGCCTTTAAAAGCATACCAAATTAAAAAGCAGAAAGAAAATTTCGAGTTTTTTTGCAAGGAACTCACTGACAAATCGATATGATAACAAACCCCCGACAGATTTAAGGTCTGTCGGGGGTATCTCTTTGTTTTATGTGGTTCAATTTTTATTATCCGTAGGAGCGTGTGTTGGGTGATTTCTCCGATAAGAACATCACCCATTTGCACCTCGGTGTTTGGTTTGTTATGTTACTTTGAAAGGGTTATTTGCTGTTGAGAATGAATGCCACGATCACTGCAATTCCGGCGATGGCGCCGATGATCAGCGGGATGAGCATTTTTTTGCCGTGCATCTTGGGGATCTTAAAGCCCTTGAACAAGAAGCCGAAGGAAAAGAACAGCAGCTCAACGCAGTAGAAGATGAAGTAGCCCAGATCAAGGCTTGCCTCGGGAGCCAGCGATTTTGCAATGCCGTAAACGGCAAAAAAGAAGGGAATGACCACGGCGGTGGTGGTGACGGGAATGCCGTTATAGGATTTGCGCACACCTTTTTCCGACTTCTGGCGGTTTTCCTCGGTAACGTTGAAGTAAGCCAGACGGATCAGCCCTGCCAGCACGTAGATCGATGCCAGGGGCAAGAACCATTTGGTATCCACCTCGGGAAGCACTGCCTTTTGCAGACAGAGCATCACGGTAGCGGGCAGAACGCAGAAGCAGACCAGGTCGGACAGCGAATCGATCTGAATGCCGAAGCGCTTCATATCGTCGGTGCGGTCCTTTTTGGTGGATGCGACCTTTCCGTCGAAGAGATCAAAAAAGCCTGCAAGACACAGACAAACGATGGCTGCCGTTTCGTGTCCCCCTGCGGCAAAGCCGATGCCGAACACGCCGCACACCAAGCCAAGATAGGTGAGCCAGGTGGTGTAATTATAAAAACCTAACATTTTGCATACCTTTCAGAGTGATTGCTTTCATAGAAAAAGTATACCATCTTTCGCTTGAAAAAGCAAGAGAAAACGGCAATTTTTTAAGAATATATTTTTGAAAAAGACAAAATAACTGCCCTTTTTCGGCGTTACACACAAAAAACAGGGGTGCACCTTTCAAGGTACACCCCGGGTTTTTAAACTGAGTATAAACCGAAGGATCAAAGCACCGATCCTGCCGTGATGCGGAGGATCGGTACGTCATCAGCTGCGCTCCTCCGAGACGGGAGGTCTGCGCACAGCTCTCGGCTTTTTGTCGCCCTCCTCGGGCTCTTTTCCTGCGGTTGCTTTTTCCTCCAGATAATCGGCACAGGCGGAAATGGCTTGGCAGACTCCGGCATATTCGGCGGAGTTGAAATGCTTGCGGCGGTTGAACGCTTCCACGTAATCAAAAAGCGTTGCCACGGTCAGGCACTCGGGGTAATCGGTGGTGAAGTCCACGTGATCGGCGGAGAAGACCACCGCGCGGGTCACCGAAGGGTTTAAGACCTCCTCGGAGATCATCAGCTTTTCAGCAACCGTGGCAAAGAACGCCATGGTGTCGAAGGGGTTGCTTTTCTGCAGGGTGATCGTTTCCTTTTTGGTGTTGATATAGCGATGGCGCCAGGGCCCGATCTTCGGGTTATCGTATGTGCCGACGTCGGGGAAAACGGTGAGCAAAAGCACGCCGCCTTTGCTGATATACACCACGTCGCAGGCACATTTCAGCCCGTCCTTTGCGGCTTCCTCCTTCAAAAAGCGGACGTTTTTGTAAACGGTCGCCTCGGGGAATCGCTCGCAAAGCAGATCGCAGATGTGGGAAGGACCTCTGCCCTTGCCTTCTCTGAGCTTATTGATGGTCAGAATGCGGATGATCTCTCTGCACAGAAGCAGTGCAAGCACGATGCCCACAAGGCAGAGAAAGATCACGAAATATACCGAAGTGAAAAATTCCATTTTTTACTTTACAAGCCCTTCAAGGTAGGTCACCACGTCACCCACGGTGACGAAGTTGCGAATGGAGCTGTCGTCGATCTCAATATCGAACTCCTCCTCGCAAACCAGCACCAGGTCGGCAAGCTCCAGAGAGTTGATGCCCAGGTCGTTTACCAGCTCTGCTTCGGGCTTGATGTCCTTTTCATCGATTTGAAGATTGGTTACCAGTACGTCCTTTACGCGGTCAAACATGCTCATGATATTGTTCCTCATTTCAAAAATTTTATGTAGGGGATGTGCTTTTTTATAAGACCTTGCGGTCTTGAAAACGGATCGTGTCCGAAAGATCAGATCTTGTGTCTCTTGATCTTTCTGCTGGTGGTCTTTTCAAACTCGGTCTCTCTGACCTCAAGACCTCTCATTTGCTTGTATTGGGGCAGGGTGCGGTTGATCTCATTGAGCTCCTGACGTAAAAGCCCTTCGATCTCCTCGGCGGTCTTGCCCTTGAGCAGATCGTAGTTGGGGTAGATGACGGCGGTGATGGTCAATTCACCCTCGTGCTCTCTGCCCACCACGGCGTATTCCGCAAAGAGGTCGTGACCGGCTAAATGCTCCTCAAGCTCCTCGGGGTAGATGTTCTTGCCGTTGCTTAAAATGATGATATTCTTTTTTCTGCCGGTGATGTGGATGTAGCCCTTGGCGTCAAGATAGCCGATGTCGCCGGTGCGGAAGAAGCCGTCCTCGGTAAAGACCGCTTCGGTCGCTTCGGGATTGTTGAAGTAGCCAAGCATCACGTTTGGACCCTTTGCCACGATCTCGCCCGTTTCGTCGCTCTCCTTTTCCTTGTCGATCTTTACGGTCACGCCCTTCACTGCAGGTCCCACAGAGCCCACTCTGTTTGCATTGATGGGGTTTGCGGCAAGCAGGGGAGAGCACTCGGTGATGCCGTAGCCCTCCTGGATCTCGATGCCGATGGAACGGAAGTCCTTGATGCACTGAGGATTGAGCTTTGCGCCGCCGCAGACGATGGCGTCAAGCCGTCCGCCGTAGCTTTCAAGGATCTGGGCAAAGAATTTCTTTCTGAGGTCGATGCCGAAGCACATCAGCAGGTTGCTGACCTTCATAGCAAGGCGCACCTTTTTTTCCATACCCTTTTTGCGGATCTCGTCCCACATCTTTTTGTGCATCGTTTCAACGAAGAGGGGCACGAGGATCAGGTAGTCGGGCTTATACTTCTTGATGTTTTTGGAAACGTATTTGATGCTGTCGTTTAAGGCGATGGTGGCGCCGTAATAGTGGGCAGTCAGGTGTCCTGTGGTCACCTCATAGGTGTGGTGCATGGGCAGGACCGACAAAAGGGTGGTCCTGTCATCCAGCTGATCGATCACGTTTGCCGACATCATGGCGTTGGAAACGAGATTGCCCTGAGAGAGCATCACGCCCTTGCTGGTGCCGGTGGTGCCGGAGGTGAAGATGATGGCAGAGCATTTTTCCATATCCTGAGGCACCGTTTCAAAGAAGCGTTCACCTTCCTCAAAGGCAGACTTTCCTTCCTCGATAAGGGCGGTGAAGGCTACGGTACGCTCACACACAGCCTCTTCGGTCTCGGGGGTAACGGGGGCAAAGATCTGCACGTCGGGCAGAAGCTCTGCCAGCTTGCCGATGCGGTTGTTCTGGGAGGCGGTGTAGACCACGGTGCGCACGTTTGCCAGCTTGATAAAGTTGATGATCTCCTCGTCGGAGATGTCCTTATCCAGGGGAACGATCACGCCGCCGGTGATCACGGTGGCATAATAAGTGGTCATATAGGCGGGGTCTGCCTCGCCGATGATAGCGGTTGCCGAGCCTGCCAGTCCTCTTTTATAAAGGGCAGTTCCCAGCGCTCGGATGTTTTCGTAGAAGTCCTTATAGGTAAGGCTGAAATCCTGTTTTTTGCGGGAATAGAGATAGACAGCCTTGTCCTCGGGCAGACGGTCTACCGTTTTTTTCAGCATATCTCTGAAATCCACGATCGGCTGACTGTCGATCAAGGGGTTTCTTGTGTATTTTACTCTTTTCATAATACCGTTCGCCTTGCGGCGTCCTTTCTGATTCAAAGAGCGGACGACCCGTTTTTTGCTTGAAAACGGTCGATCTCACCCTATTATACAACGAAATATACAATTTGTCAACTATGACATTTGAAGAGAGGTGCATTCTCTTTCAAATTTGCCGAAGATGGGTACATTATACACGGTGAATGTTGATTTGTCAACATCTTTGTTGAAAAAAGAAGAAAAAACTCTTGCAAAGAGCGAAGAAATAAGGTATACTATCCTTAGTATAAAAGCATCTCCCGCAGGCGGATTGTCGGGGGCTTTGATCGATGAAAGAGTGTAATATATAATATGGAAGAAAAGAGATTTGAGCAAGAGCCGGCAGAGGAGACGGGCGCCGTCAAAAGAGGTCGGAGCAAAAAGGGTGCGGTGATCCTGATCGCGGTGGTGCTGTGTCTGCTGGTGGTGGTCTGCGCGCTGGCGGCGGTGGATTTTGACGCCATCAAGGACAAAATGTTTGAGGACACGGGGAAGGTGGAGTATTATCAGCCCGTGTACGGTGAGAACGTCTGGGAAAACGAGGAATATCTTGCCCATGCCTACGCCGCGATGAAGATCGGCGTGTGTGAGGACGGCTTTTTCACGGCGGAATATCCCTTTGGCGATGCGGACAGTGCTCAGGAGGCGTTTGAAAAGGCGGGCGAGCACCAAAACGGCGCGAGCGTCCTGGCGAAGTATTTCTACAGCTTGCTTTGCGGATGCGATACGCCTGCCCAAAAGACCCGTTTTAAAGAGCTTTTTTGCAAGGAATTTCGGATCAACAGAGGCAAAAGCCAGCTTCCCGGAGGCTTTACCTGCCAGAAGATCTACGACCTGCAATTCGTGTATCAGGGAGAGGAGGCGAGCTACGACGGTACGGCGACCTGCCAGGTGTGGATGGTCAGCTACAGGATCGTGAGAAACGACGGCACAGTGCTCAACTATTCCTCCGGTCTTGACAACGGTCAGGCGCGCTTTTTCGTAGAGGAAACGGCTGAGGGCTTCCGTATCAAGGAGATCATCGGCATTTACAGAGTGAACTGAGGGAACGACGGCGACGGTTCCCCAAAAAGGGAGGATGAGGAAGGACTCCTTGCTTCGATTGATGAAAAAAGGGGGACATCTGCCCCAAATCCCATAAAAAAAGCCGAAATCGAGCCGAAAAAAACGAAAAAACATCTTGACAAGAAGGAAAGAAAGTGCTATAATGACCTCACCTCTTCGGTGGGGTCTTTTTTTGTGCGCACATTTTTGCGCCAAATGCCGATGAGGGAGGTAGAAAACTCAAATTTATCAGGAGGTGCCGCAATGAGGGTTAAGATCACAATGGTTTGCAGCGAATGCAAGCAGAGAAACTACGAAACCAAGAAGAATAAGAAGAATGACCCGGACAGACTTGAGATGAACAAGTATTGCCGGTTCTGTCGCAAGCATACTCTTCATAAGGAAAGCAAGTAAGGAGGAACGATGATGACAGAAGAGATCAAGAAAGACACTTCTGCAGCCGTCGAGACCAAGGAAGACAAGAAGACCGCTTCCAAGGACTCCAAGCCCAAGCAGAAGAAGCCCAATCCCATCGTGAAGTTTTTCAAGAAGATTGGCAAGTTCCTCAAGGAATGCAAGAGTGAGCTGAAGAAGATCGTTTGGGCGTCCCCCGCGTCCACTTTGAAGAACACGATCATCGTAACTATAGCGATCGTGATTTTCGCAGCGTTCTTCTTTGTATGCGACTGGCTGTTCCGCGACGTTGTAATCGCTGGACTGTGCAAGATCCCCGAGCTGATCGGACTTGCGTAACGCGAAAGCGTTTTGTTAACGGAGAAAAAAGATGGCAGAAAACAGCAGCTTTGAAAATTTAGGTCCCCGTTGGTACATCGCACATACCTACACGGGCTACGAGAACAGAGTAAAAGCCAATATCGAAAAGATCGTGGAGAACAGAAATATGGGACACATGATCTTTGATGCACGCGTCCCCGTGGAAACGGTGGTGGAAAACGTCAACGGCAAGGAAAAGGAGATCGAGGTCAAGATCTACCCCAGCTACGTTTTCGTAAAGATGTGCATGACCGATGAGACCTGGCATATTGTCAGAAACATCAGCGGCGTTACCGGCTTCGTAGGCCCCGGAAGCAAGCCTGTTCCTATGACCGAGGAAGAGGTTGCGGCAATGGGTATCGAGTCCAAGGTGATTGAACTGCGCTATGCCGTGGGTGACAGCGTCCGCGTGATTTCCGGAGCCTTGAAGGGCTTTGTGGGCGTTGTAAAGGAAATTTCCGAAGACAAGAAAAAGATCATGGTGCTTGCATCGATGTTCGGCAGAGAGACTCCCGTCGAGCTGGATGCAGACAGCGTGGAAAGACTGGAAATCTGAGCAATATCCAAAATTTAAAGTATTAAAATGAGCTTTGATGCGTGGCGAAAACGCATCGGTGGGAGAGGGAAAATCTTTCAATCCCTCATAGGAACCACATTTGGAGGTATTTAAAATGGCTAAGAAAATTATGGGCTATGTTAAGCTTCAGCTGCCTGCAGGTAAGGCAACTCCTGCTCCCCCCGTAGGTCCCGCACTGGGTCAGTACGGCGTGTCCATCCCCAACTTCACCAAGGACTTCAACGAGAGAACCAAGAGCCAGGCAGGTCTGATCATCCCCGTAGTGATCACCGTATACGCTGACCGTTCTTTCACTTTCATCACCAAGACTCCTCCCGCACCCGTTCTGATCAAGAAGGCACTGGGTCTGGAGAGCGCTTCCGACAAGCCCAACAAGAACAAGGTTGGCCAGCTGACCAAGGCGCAGGTTGAAGAGATCGCAAAGACCAAGATGCCTGACCTGAATGCAGCATCTCTGGAAGCAGCAATGAGCATGGTTGCAGGTACCGCTCGCAGCATGGGCGTTACCGTTGAAGAATAATTGAAGGGAGGATATCGAAATGGCTAAAATGGGTAAGAAATATCAGGATAGCGTAAAGGAGCTGGAAAAGTCCAAGCTCTACGATCCTTCCGAGGCACTTGAGCTGGTTTGCAAGACCGCTAAGGCAAAGTTTGATGAGACCATCGAGCTGCACATCCGTCTGGGCGTTGACTCCCGTCACGCTGACCAGCAGGTTCGTGGCGCAGTAGTACTGCCCAACGGTACCGGTAAGACCATCCGCGTTCTGGCAATCTGCAAGGACGACAAGATCGAGCTGGCAAAGGAAGCAGGCGCTGACTATGCAGGCAACACCGAGTTCATCGAGAAGATCCAGAAGGAAAACTGGTTCGAGTTCGACGTGATCATCACCACTCCCGATATGATGGGTCAGCTGGGTCGTCTTGGTAAGGTGCTGGGTCCTAAGGGCCTGATGCCTAACCCCAAGGCAGGTACCGTTACCCCTGATATCGCAAAGGGTATCAAGGAAGCCAAGGCAGGTAAGATCGAGTACCGTCTTGACAAGACCAACATCATTCACTGCCCCATCGGCAAGGCATCCTTCGGTGCTGAGAAGCTGGGCGAGAACTTTGACACTCTGATGGCAGCTGTTATCAAGGCTAAGCCCGCTGCTGCAAAGGGTCAGTATATCAAGAGCTGCGTAGTGGCTTCCACTATGGGCCCCGGTATCCGCGTAAACAGCGCGAAGATCGGCTAATAAGCTTTATTGATCCTCTTTGGCAAGTCCAAAGAGGATCTTGCTTTTTAAACAACGTCAAAAAAGGCAGGAGGCAGAGGATGAACAGGATCAATAAAGAATGGGCAAAGCTGTGGCTTTTTGGAGGACTTTGCCTGACGGTACAGCTTCTTTGCTACGGCGCAGTCTCGCTCTGCCTTGCCGACGGCATCCTGCTGGGAGCGGGTCAGGCGGCACTGCTTTGCCTTGGCGCGCTGTGGCTTGCCTTTGATAAAAGAAAGGAAACGGGTGCTTCCCTTGGGGCAAATGCGCGAGAGGGGAAGAAAGCAGGTCAAGGATCGGTTGCGGGAAAGCGGGATGCAGAGCGGTGTGCTCCGCCGTCCTTGCTCAAGATCACCCTTTCTTCGGTGTGGTACGCCGCCATCATCGTCTGCTTTTCTTTTTTAGCGACCCTTCCCTTGCAAAAGGGGCTGTCTCTTTTGGGCGTGGGATCACTAAACGAAACGGCGGTCTTCACCACTCTGTGGGAGCGGCTTTTGTATTGCTGGTTTTTGCCCGCGGTGGCGGTTGAGTCGGTGCAAAGAGCGGTGGTTTTTCCCCGCATTGAGGGACTGACCAAAAAGAATTGGCAGACCGTCCTTTTGGCAGCCGTCTTTTACGCCCTTTGTATGCCTGCCCTCGGGAATTTGCTTGCCCGTTTTCTGATGGGCGCACTGCTTTGCCTGCTGTATCGGCGAACGCGCTCGGCTCTTGCTTCTTTTTCGGCGGCTCTGGCGGCAAACGGCTTTCTCTTTTTGCAAAGCTATCTGCAGACCCTGGGGCTTGCGGGCGCGGAGGCGTATAGCCTTTCTCAGACCCTCGGTATTGGATTGACCTTTGCGGCTCCCGGCGCGGTGATCCTCTATTTTGTCGAAAAAAGAGCAGGGAATGGGCAAGTTAAGCCTCTTGAGATGCTCTGCCTTGCGGTCGGTACACTTTTTGCCTTTGCTCTCGGTATGGCGCTGTGGCTGGGCTGATCACAGAATAAACGAATATCAAAAAGCGTGTCCTTCAACCTTTGGCTGGAGTGCACGCTTTTTTAAGAACGCTTGGTAATGAAAAACGTCGGGCAAGCATTGCTTGCCCGACGCGGAAGGAGTCGTGTCTTATGCGTTTTCTGCAGCAGCGTCCTCTGCTTCCATTTCTTCTCTTGCCTTGATGAAGCACTGAACTGCGAATTCCAGGTCTTCCTTGGTGTGAGAAGCAGAAACCTGAGTACGGATTCTTGCCTTGCCCTTGGGAACGACGGGGTAGGTGAAGGAGACGGCGTAGATGCCCAGCTTGTAGAGCTTTTCAGCCATTCTTGCTGCCTTATGCTCGTCGTAGAGCATTACGGGCACGCAGGGGTGAGTGCCGGGGATGATGTCAAAGCCTGCATCCTCCAGAGCCTTGCGGTAGTCTGCAACCAGGCTTTCCAGATAGTCTCTTCTGGAGGTGTCCTTCTCCAGCATCTCGAGGGTTGCCAGAGTACCTGCCGCGATGGCGGGGGTCAGGGTGTTGGAGAAGAGGTAGGGACGGGATCTCTGACGGAGCAGATCGATGATCTCCTTCTTACCGGTGGTGAAGCCGCCGGAAGCGCCGCCCAGTGCCTTACCGAAGGTACCGGTGATCACGTCAACTCTGCCCATCACGCCGCAGTGGTCGGTAGCGCCTCTGCCGCGCTTGCCAACGAAGCCCGAAGCGTGGGAGTCGTCAACCATAACCAGCGCATTGTACTTGTCAGCCAGATCGCAAACGCCCTGCAGGTTGCAGATGATGCCGTCCATGGAGAAGACGCCGTCGGTAGCGATCATCTTGATGCGTGCGCCGTCAGCGTCAGCCTGCTTCAGCTGTGCTTCCAGATCTTCCATATTGTTGTTTGCGTAGCGGTATCTCTTAGCCTTGCACAGACGAACGCCGTCGATGATGGAGGCGTGGTTGAGCTGGTCGGAGATGATGGCGTCCTCAGCGGTCAAAAGCACCTCGAACAGACCTGCGTTTGCATCGAAGCAGGAGGAGTAGAGAATGGTGTCCTCAGTCTCGAAGAACTCGGCAACCTTCTTCTCAAGCTTCTTGTGGATGTCCTGAGTGCCGCAGATGAAACGAACCGATGCAAGACCGTAGCCGTACTTGTCGTAAGCGTCCTTGGCAGCCTGAACCAGCTCAGCATTGTCAGCTAAACCCAGGTAGTTGTTGGCACACATATTTACCAGGTCCTTGCCGTCTGCGTGGATGTGTGCAGACTGGGGGGTCACGATGATTCTCTCGTTCTTCTCAACGCCCGAAGCCTTGATGCCGTCCAGCGTTTCTCTGTAGTATGCGTATACTTCATTCTTGTTCATAGCGCGTTACTTCCTTTCAAATTCAAGTAAAATATATTCTGTCGTCTTAGGCGATCAGTCGTTTACGTCTGCCCAGTCAAGGATGACCTTACCGGACTGACCGGAGATCATTGCCTCAAATCCCTTCTCGTAGTCCTTGACCGAGAAGCGGTGGGTCACGATCTTCTCAAGCGGGAAGCCTGCTTCCACCATCGCGGTCATCTTGTACCAGGTCTCGTACATTTCTCTGCCGTAGATACCCTTTAACTGCAGACCGTTCCAGATGATGGTGTTCAGGGGCAGTTCAACTGCGTTCTTGGGCTGAATACCAAGCAGAGCCACACGGCCGCCGTTTGCCATAGCGCCGATGAGCTGATTGAGTGCAAAGCGGTTACCGGACATTTCCATACCCACGTCAAAGCCCTCAACGATGCCCAGCTCCTGCATCTTCTCTTCCAGAGCGCCCTTTACGCCGGTGTTGACGGTGGTCACGCCGAACTGAGCGGCAAGCTCCAGACGGTAGTCGTTTAAGTCGGTGATCACAACGTTTCTCGCGCCGGAGAACTTTGCAATGGCAGCAGCCATAATGCCGATGGGACCTGCACCCGTTACCAGCACGTCCTCACCGATGGTGGTGAAGGAGAGAGCGGTATGGGTTGCATTTCCGAAGGGATCAAAAATGGAGTAAAGCTCTTCGGGGATACGGGGAGAGCAATGGATCACGTTGGTAGCGGGGATCACCAGATACTCGGCAAAAGCACCGTTACGGTTTACGCCCACGCCCTTGGTAGCGCGGCAGAGGTGTGCCTTGCCTGCGCGGCAGCTGCGGCAGTTTCCGCAAACGATGTGGCCTTCGCCCGAAACGATGTCGCCGATCTTTGCGGAGGTCACGTTCTTACCAACCTCTACGATCTCACCAACGTACTCGTGGCCTGCGGTGGTGCCCAGCTTGATGGTTTCCTGTGCCCAGCTGTTCCAGTCGTAGATATGTACGTCGGTTCCGCAGATAGCGGTCTTGTGGATCTTGATCTTTACGTCGTTGTCGCCAACCTCGGGGATCTCGACCCTCTTCATGGTCAGACCTTTTTCAGCCTTGTCCTTTACAAGTGCCCACATAGTTTGATTGCTCATAATACTTACTCCTTCTTTAGAAAAAATAAAAGTGGGAAACATAATTACCTACCTTGTATTATACACCAACGCGCACCACAATTCAAGAGCATTTTCAAAAAAACTTTTCTCTCTTTGCAAAAAAATAAGGATTGCCGCACCCGTAAAAGAGGACGGTCCCCCAAAGCTTTTGTGCTTTTGGAAGGAATATGGACGAAGCTTGAAAGAACTGTCTCTGCTGTCCGGTGAAAAGAAGCGTTTTTCTATATCTTTGGCGAAGGCGCGATTCACCTCTACTGCATTGGCGTCGCTTTTTTTGCAATATTTGCTCGGACGATTGACAAAACGAAAAAAAGACTATATAATAAAGGAAGTGATCTTGTAAACGCAAAGGAGAATGCAATGGCGGCAAGCTATACCGAATTGCCCGCTTTTTACGACTTTTTGGGGGAGCACCCCGATTATGAGAAAATGGCGGAGCGTATTATAAATATATATGAAGAAAAAGGTGCCAAGGAAAGCGGGCTGATCTTAGACTTGGCTTGCGGTACGGGCAAGCTCACCTGCGCACTGCTTGACAAGGGTGCTGACGTGATCGGTACCGACCTTTCTCCCGAAATGCTCATGCAGGCAAGGGATGCCTGTGTGCAAAAGGGGCATTCTCCTCTGCTTCTTTGCCAGGATATGAGAGAGCTTGATCTTTACGGCACGGTGGATGTGACGGTCTGCGCCACCAACAGTCTCAATTATCTTGAAAACGAGGGTGAGCTTGAAAGGGTCTTTTCACTGGTACATAATTTCCTCACCCCCGGAGGACTGTTCTTCTTCGATATCAATTCGCTTTATAAATTTGAGAAGCTGTACGGCGAAAATACCTACGTTTTTGAAAACGAAGGCGTCTTTTGCGTGTGGGAGAACCAATACGAGGCAGAAGAGGGCGTATGCGACTTCCGCCTGACCATGTTTGAAAAGGAACGGAGCGGGCGCTACCGCAGGCTGGAGGAGGAGCAGAGCCAGACCTACTTTGCGGAAGAGTTGGTTGAAAAGCTGCTGAAAAAGACGGGTTTTGAGCTGATCGAAAAGGCGGGCGACCTTGAGGGCGGCGCGGTAAATGAGGAAAGCGCGGATCTGTTTTATGTCTGCAAATGCGTGAAATAAAACGCCGATCGGCAAAGAATAAAGAAATTTACCCCAAAAGTTCCGCTCAAAACTTTTGGAATTCTCAAAACCTTGCCTTTATCAAAAGGCTTTCGAACGGCTTGGCGGGAAGCAAATCGTGAAGAATAAGAAAATTTACCCCCAAAAAATCCGTTCAAAATTTTTGGAATTCTCAAAACCTTTTTATAAAAAGGTTTTGAGCGGGGTGTTGGGGCAGAGCCCCAATATATAATATAAAGGAGAAAAAATGAGTTCTAAGATTACGAGAGGAATGACGAGCGACGGATCGGCGCGCTTTTTTGTAATAAATTCCACCGAAATGGTAAACGAGGCGGTGCGTTTGCACCACACCATGCCCACGGCAACGGCGGTGCTGGGAAGGGTGCTGACGGTGACCTCGCTGATGGGCAGTATGCTTAAAAACAAGGGAGACAGCCTGACGGTGCAGTTCCGTGGGGATGGACCCGTGGGAACGGTATTGGCGGTTTCCGACTATTACGGCAACGTGAAGGGGTACGTGGGAAATCCCTCCTGCGACCTGCCCTTGAAGGCAAACGGAAAGTTAGACGTGGGCGGAGCCATCGGAGCAGGCGGGCTTTACGTGCTGAAGGATGAGGGGGAAAAGGAGCCTTATACAGGCATTTCGCCCATCGTTACGGGCGAGGTGGCAGAGGATCTGACCCACTATTTTGCCATCAGTGAGCAGACGCCCACTCTTTGCTCGCTGGGGGTCTTGGTGGACACAGATCTTTCCTGCAAGGCGGCGGGAGGGGTGATTGTGCAGCTTTTGCCCTTTGCGGACGACGCTGTGATCGACGCGCTTGAAAAAAATGCACCGAAGATCACAAACATTTCGCGGCTTTTTGATGCGGGTCTGTCAAACGAGGAGATTGCGGCGATCGCTCTCGAGGGTATAGAATACGATCTCTTTGACGAGATCGAGGTAGACTATCACTGCGATTGCTCCAAGGAGAGAATGGCAAGAGGCATCTGCTCACTGCCCGAAAAGGATATTGACGAGCTTTTTGAAAAAGAAAAAAACATTGAAACGGTCTGCCACTTTTGCGGAAAAACCTACGGCTTTTCCGAAGAGGAGGTCAGGGAGATGAGAGAGAATTGACAAGAAAGAAGAGAAAGTCTGCGCTTTTATGTGCTGAAAGTGCAGACTTTCTCTTGGTTTAAGCTCTTTTGAAAAAACTCAAAAAAACTTGAAAAATTTTAAAAAAAGGTATTGACAAATCGATTTGCCTGTGCTATAATAACCACCGTCGCAGGTGAGCAGCGCACCGAACGGTGAAGCGAATCTGTACGGGAGCATAGCTCAGCTGGGAGAGCATCTGCCTTACAAGCAGAGGGTCATAGGTTCGAGCCCTATTGTTCCCACCATTTTGGCCCGGTAGTTCAGTTGGTTAGAACGCTAGCCTGTCACGCTAGAGGTCAGGGGTTCGAGTCCCCTTCGGGTCGCCAACAACACGTGGGGTTGATCTTCACGATCAACCTCACCAACCAAACGCCTTGATAGCTCAGTTGGTAGAGCAGTAGACTGAAAATCTACGTGTCGTTGGTTCAATTCCGACTCAAGGCACCACCATGCGGATTTAGCTCATTTGGTAGAGCGCGACCTTGCCAAGGTCGAGGTGGCGGGTTCGAGCCCCGTAATCCGCTCCAAAGGATTCAAGCCGAAAGGTTTGGATCCTTTCTTTTTTGCTCAGGGCTTTGGAAAGGTGTAGGAGCGAGAAAAGGATTGAAGCGGGAGGGTGATTCAATGTACAGATCAAAAATGATGATCGTGATGCGCAGGGATCTGAAAATGCGCAAGGGCAAAATAGCGGCGCAGGCGGGACACGCGTGCATCGAGGCGATCCTGTTGACGCTGAAAAGAGAAGGGCGTATGGGCGACGTGGAGGTGAGCGGCGACGGCGTGACTCTGAGGGCTGAGGGGAAAGAGAGTACTCCCTTGACCGATTGGTTTGAGTATGGGTGCGCCAAGGTCTGCGTCTATGTGGATTCGGAGGAGGCTCTGATGGACATCGCGCGAAAAGCTGCTGAACGGGGAATCGCCGCGGCTGTCATTACCGATGCGGGTATGACCGAGTTTCACGGCGTGCCCACCAAGACCTGCCTTGCCCTCGAGCCGCTGCCTGCTGAGGTGGCAGATGAGATAACGGGAGACTTGCCGCTTTATTGAGTGCGTGGTGCTTGCGGCTTTTTCGGAATGACGACTGAGCTTTTTTGGGGGTCGAGAACAAGCTGAAAAAAGTGAAAATCAAAACTTTTTTGAAAAAAGATGGGCGAAATTAAAAAGCAGAGAGAAAAGTTGCTTGATTTTGTTGCTTATTCCGGCACTTTTGTTTGAAACGTAGCGGCAAGTGTGCCATTTTTTTGACGAATGCAAAAAATCTCAAAAAAACTTGAAAAAATTTAAAAAAAGGTATTGACAAAACGGGACGAAAGTGGTATACTACCTGAGCGCCCGAAAGAAGGGGTGCGGCTGATCCTTAAAAATTGAACAACAAAGAGAGAAAGTACAAAGCACGAAAGTGTGTAACACAAGAAGTGTGAAAC
>JAFTVG010000008.1 GCA_017465885.1 Clostridia bacterium
GAAGGACACCGACTACACCGTGCAGATTACCGTTTACGGTGAGGACGGCGCAGAGCTTTACAAGAGCGAAGCGACCTCCGGATTCGTTTGCAAGATGGATCCCGTGGTTCCCGAAGAAGAGCCCGTTGATCCTCCCGTTGATCCTCCCGTTGATCCTCCCGTTGAGCCCCCCGTTGAGCCTCCCGTAACCGGCGACGCTACCGCGATCATCGCAGTTCTGGCACTGGTTGCTCTCTTCGGTGCGGCAATCGTTACCAAGAAGGCTTTCGTAAAGTAATTTCTATAAAAAAAGTGTTCTCAAGCACAGCTTGAGAACACTTTTTTTATGAAAAATCCACGGTGATGGGCTCTTCCTTTTCGATCACGATACGCAAAAGGCGCCGCCCCTCGAAATAGTAACGGAAATTCACCTCGGTTGTCACATAGGTAAAGACGGTACAAGCCCTTCCCTCAAGGGAGGCGGTGCTTTTTAAGAGCGGGGCGTCCTCGGGAAGGGTCAGCGCTTCAAACAGAAATCCCTCCTCGGGCAGACGGTTTTTTTCGATTTGCAGGGTCAGCTCTCCTGCCTTGAGGGAGGCTTCGTCTTCGGTGAGGATGAAGGAGGTGCCCTCGTTTTGCCCCTGCAGGGTCAGGACCATTTGCTCTTTTTCCAAAAGCAGATCGGCTTTGACCTCGCTGTTTTTTTTGGTTACGGTGATCATCCCCGTTATGGGATAGACCAGCCGACAGAGCCCCTCGGGAGAGGCGTCCTTGCCGCATCCCGCAAAAAGGGGGAGAAGGGATGAAAAGAGTAGTAAAATATAAAAAAGCCGCTTCATAAAGCCTCCCGAGCGTTTGGAATGGTATACTTTATGCGCGGCGTTTTTTATTTATGTATGCGGTTTTGGCGGACACCCCAAAAGCAAAGCCCTTTAAACCAAGCAAAGCGGGCGAAAATCATACTTAAATCCATTCAAAGCTTTTGAAGATTCTGAAGAAACTTTTCACGAAAAGTTTCTTCAGCGGGGCTTGGGGCGGCGCCCCAATAACAATTCCCTAAGGCAGGGCGATGGCGGCGCCCATAGTGCCTCGCTCTCCCTTGGTGGCGCGGTGGGAAAAGAAAAGATCGCTTTCACACATGGTGCATCGGGTGCAAAGGTCGATATGCTCCTCCCTTAAGCCCGCCCTGATGAGAAGCGCCTTGTTTGCCCCTTTCAGGTCGGCGTAATATCTGCCGTCGCCGTCGTTTTTCTTCAAAAAGCGGGCAAAATCCTGCCCGAGTGCTCCCAAAAAGGCGTCGATGAAGGGATCGTCCACCTGATAACAGCACTGTCCGATGCCCGCACCGATGGCGGCGCGCATTTTTTGGGGGTCTGCTCCAAGGGCTGAAAGCTTGCTAACCCCCGCCCCCGCAATGTTCTTTGCCGTCCCCCGCCAGCCTGCGTGCAGGGCGGCGACTGCCCCGATATCGGGGGCGTACAGAAGGATGGGGATGCAGTCGGCGATCTTCACGAAGAGCGAAACGCCCTGCTTTTCGGTATAAAACCCGTCGCATTCGGGACGCTCCTCCCCCTCCTTCAACCCCTCCGAACGATAAAGGACGCGGTCAGAGTGGATCTGTCTTGCACTCACCGTGCTTTGGGGCAGTCCTGCGGCAAGGCAGAAACGACGGGTGTTTTCGGCTACGTTTTCGGGGGTATCCCCTCTGTTTTCCCCCAAATTCATACTTTTTAAGTGGGGCAGACTGCTCACGCCCCCCTCTCTTGTGGAAAAGCCGTGGGGACAGGGGAGCAGATCGGAAAAGAGAAATTGAACGCCGTTTACCCTTTTTTCGTGAAACATTTTTTAGGCTTCCTTTTCAAAGCCCTGCAGGATCTGACAGACGTAGACGACGTGGTAGTCCTTTGCAGGGTAGTTTTTTTCGTCGATGGCGGGATCAAGAAAGCCCTCGGGCTTCAATACGTCCTTGTAGAGCTTTTTTACCTTCAGCACCCTTTTTGCCTCGGTAAAGGAGGGCACGCCCTCAAAATCGGCGGGATGAAGCCCTGCCTCGGCGATCTTGTTGCCCTCTCTGCCGCTTTTTCTGCCGCAAAGGGTCAGGGCAGGGCGGTAGGATCCGTCGAAAAAGGAGAGCGAAAAGTCCTCTGCCTCCTCGGTGAATTCCAGAGTGTATCTTTGGGGACGGATGAAGATGAAGGCGACGGGCTTGTTCCAAAGCACCCCCATCCCGCCCCAGGAGGCGGTCATGGTGTTGATGGTGCCGTCCTTCTTTTTTGCGGTGATGAGCATCCAGTCAGCGCCGATCTCCTTTATGGGGTCGGCGTGCAGCTTCTCGGGGGAGAGTGCGGTGTATCCTTCCATAGCGTGTTCCTTTCGTTTGTTTTTTCTCATACATATTATACTCTAAAAATATCTTTTTGACAAGAAAAACTTTACAAAATAAAAAAAATGTGATATACTATACTGTGAATGACTGTACGCTGAGAAAATAGACCCTTTTGAAGGAAAAAACGCTGTCCAAGGAAAGAGGATCCTATGAACGAACAAAAAAATACGCCCAAAAAGGGAATACATCCCGTTATAATTGCCCTGCTGATGGCGGTCCTTGCCCCCCTTTCGGCAGCTCTGCTGGCAGAGGCACATTCCTTCGTTTATCTTTTTGATGCCCTTTCCGTGGAGGCGCGGGCGGCATTTCCCGTCATATCCGCCCTTTTTCTTGCGGGGTTTTTGCTGATACAGGCGGCGCTGACCGGTCTTTGTGCCGAGCTTTTCGTGCAAGACAAGCGCTATGGCGTCATTTCCCTGGTGACCGCGGTTTTGGGTACGGCGTGCGGCATTCTGATCTCCCCCCTCTTTTACGGCGGTTTCGTCGCCCCTCCTTTTCTGCTTGTCTGCTCCTTTTTCCCGGCGGGCGTGATGATGTCCCGCTCCTACCGCAGAAAGGACGAGAAAAAAACCTCCATTCTGTGGGCGTGCGGCGGTGCGGGGATCGTGCTGGCGCTGACCCTGCTGACGGCGGCACTGCTTTATAAAGAGGGCTTCGCCCTTTATTTCAAGGACTTTTTTGCCCGCATCGGGCAGGGCATCGAGCGTTTTTCGGCAGACACGCTGACGGTGCTCGTCGATCATTACGGAAGTCAGCAGGCGCTTTTTGAAAGCTTGACTGCGGGAATGAAGGTAGACCCTTCTGTCACCGCAGAGGCATTTCTTGCTTCTTACAAGGAAAACTACGCAGGAGCGCTGACCTTCCTTGTCTATCTTGCACCCGGTATCCTTTTTGATCTGTTTGCCGTCCCCTGCTATCTGGGCTACGGTGTGCTTCGGCTGACCCGCATGGCGGCGTCGGACAGAAAAAAACGCTACCTTAACGCATCGCCCGTGGCGGCGGTGACCCTTGCCCTTTGTCTGATCTTTTACGCCTTTATTTCCATGTTTTTGGGCGGCGGGCTTCTGACCGTTCTTGCCCTGAACCTGATCGTGATGCTCACTCCTTTGCTGTTCGTTCCCGGCTTGAAGGTGACCTACGATATGATGAAGCAGCTCTTCAAGAGGAACAAGCTGATGTTTATCGTCTGCGGTGTGATCATTCTCTTTTCTCCCTTTATGGTGGTGGCGCTCAGCGGCTGCTACGCCGTTTTCGGGCAGATGCTGAAAAGCTTTCTTGAAAAGAGGGGCATCGGATCGTAAGAACGAAGGCTCCCGATACTCCGGAATTTTGAAAGGACGGTTGATATGAAAAACAAATTGAAGATCTTTTTGCTCAAGCTCAGGCGTCTGTTTACCCCTCTTGCCGTTGCGTCTATCGGAGCGGGCGCCGCGGCAATACTCATTACCCTGTTTTTTGGCGATATGCTCAGTCCTTCGGGGGCTGAGGTGCTGTTGCCCCTGCTTTATCTGCTCTTCTTACTGCTGGGTATTCTGGCGGTATATCTGATGGCAGACCGCTTCAGGGATGCGGGCTACGGCAAGGGTGATGACGTGACCTACTCGCTTTTGACCAATATGGACCAGCCGGTGATGATCTGCAGAGAGGACGGAGAGATCCTTTGGATCAACAAGTCCTTTTACCGCCTTGCGGGAAGCAGAGAGCTGGCGGGTCAGAACACCTCGCTTTATTTCAACGCCAAGCCCGCCCTGCTTTGCGACGGAGAGCATTTCCGTGAGGGCGTTCTTGCGCAGCTCGGTCAAAGACAGTTCCGTGTGCGGGGCTACAGAGCACGCCTTGGAAAGGGCGAGGCGCTGGTCACCGTGTGGGAGGACCGCACTGAGCTGGAGGAATGGCAGACCAGATACAGAGAAGACGCTCCCCTTTTTGCCTACGTGGTCATCGACAACCTGGACGAGATCCTGCGCTATGCAGAGGGCAACTATCGTACCGTCGCCTCGATGGTGGACGAGGTCATGCAGGCGTGGGCGAAGGAAAACAAGGGCGTCATCAAGGAATACGACAGAGACAAATATCTGTTCGTCTTCAAGCAGTCCCATCTGCAGGGCATCATCGAGAGCAAATTTGAGATCCTTGACAAGATCCGCGAGGTGAGAGTGGGCGAAAGCAACGTCCCCGTCACCGTTTCCATCGGTATCGGTGTGGTGGACGGCGGGATCGACGAAAAGACCGCCGCGTCCATGAGTGCGCTGGAGACCGCTCTTCAGCGAGGAGGCGACCAGGCTGTGGTCAAATCCGACAAGGGAATGGATATCTACGGCGGCAAGACCAAGACGGTGCAAAAGAAGACCAAGGTGCGTGCCCGCGTGGTGGCGGCTGAGCTGACCGATATGATCTGTAAGTCCCACAACGTGCTGATCATGGGACACCGCTTTGCCGACTTCGACGCCTTCGGCGCTTGCATCGGCATTGCAAAGCTTTGTCGTGTGGCAGGGGTGGAATACAATATCGTCTGCAAAAAGGACGATTCCAATTTGAAAAAGTGCTTTGAAAAGGCACTGAATATTCCCGAGGTGAGTGCAGACGTCTTCGTTGACGGCGCCACCGCTCAGGACCGTCTGCGCAGCGATACCCTGCTGGTCATCGTGGACGTGAACAACCCTCAGCAGTTTGAGTCTGCAGAGCTTGCGGCAAACGCCGTGACGGTGGTGTGCATCGACCACCACAGAAAAACGGGCGAATTTGCCGTACAGCCCGTCATTTCCTACATCGAGCCCTCCGCCTCCTCGTCCTGCGAGCTGGTGGCGGATATGCTGGAGCAGAGCCTGCCTGTGGGAAGTCTTTCAAGAGACGAGGCGGAGCTGATGCTGGCGGGCATCGTGCTGGACACCAAGAAATATGAGATCAATACCGGCACCAAGACCTTCGGCGCGGCGCAGTTCTTAAAGAGCGAGGGGGCAGACCCCGGCACCGTGCAGGAGCTGTTCATCACCGACTTTGAGGACTACAAGAGAGAAGCGGGCTTTGGCGTAAAGGTGACGGTCTACAGAGACAAATACGCCATTTCGGTGAATGAAAACACCGATGATGATCCCGCAAACCGTATTGCCGCCGCCAAGGCAGCGGACAAGCTGCTGTCGGTGGAGGGCGTGCAGGCGTCCTTTGCCGTATGCAAGATCGGACAGACGGTGCGTATCTCGGGCAGATCCTCGGGCAAGGTCAACGTGCAGCTCATTATGGAAAAAATGGGTGGCGGCGGACGCTTTGACGCGGCGGCGACCGAGGTGAAGACTGCCATCCTCACCGAGGCGCTGGAGCAGCTGAAAAAAGCGGTGGATCTTTACGAGGACGAAAACGAAAAAAAGGATAAAGAGGGACAGTGACCCTCCTCCTTGCAAGGTATTTTTATCAAGAGAAAAACAAATTGTCCCGCAGGTGCGGGAGAAACGAGGTATACTGCAATGAAGGTTATTTTATTGGAAGACGTGAAGGGTCAGGGCAAAAAGGGCGAGCTTGTGAACGTGAGCGACGGCTACGCACGCAATTTCCTTTTCCCCAAGAAGCTGGCAAAGGAAGCGGACGCGGCGGCAATGACCGACTTGAAAAACAAGGAAGCGGCAAAGAAGTATAAGGAGGAGTGCGAAAAGGCGGCGGCAAAGGAGCTGGCAGAAAAGCTGTCCTCGCTGACCGTGACCGTCACTGCGCAGGCAGGTGCTGACGGCAGACTTTACGGCTCCGTGACCTCCAAGGACGTGGCGGAAGCACTGCAGAAGCAGTTCGGCATCACCGTGGATAAAAGAAAGATCGAAATGCCCGAAAGCGTGAAGGGCTTTGGAAGCTATTCCTTGACCGTGAAGGTCTACACCGGGATCCAGGGCAAGCTGACGCTGGTGGTGAAGGACAAATAAGAGTTCAAACCAAAACCTCCCAAAGCTTTTGAAGATGCTAAAGAAACTTTTCACGAAAAGTTTCTTTAGCGGATTCCCAAGGCGGCGCCTTGGGCGGGGTGTTGGGGCAGAGCCCCAAAAGCAAGCCCGTTTAAATAGAGCAAAGCGGGTGCAAACCACCCAAAAAACCGACGAAGTTTTTGGGATCCAACCCTTTTTACAAAAAGGGTTGGCGGGGTGTTGGGGCAGCGCCCCAACGTAAATCATAAACAAAAGGAGAGCGACATGGCAGAATTTGATTTCGGGCAGAGCAGGAAGATGCCCTTTTCGCTGGAGGCGGAGCAATCGGTGCTTGGGTCGATCATGATCGATCCCGAGAGCTTCACCGGCATTGCGGGCACCATCAATCACACCGATTTTTATTTGGAAGAGCACAGAGACATCTATCTTGCCATGCAAAAGCTCTTTCTGCAAAGCAGGCAGATCGACCCCGTGACCCTCATTGATATGCTGGTAGAGGGGGGCATCAAGGATAGAGACCGTACGGTGGCATACGTGAAGGTGCTTGCCGAGGCGGTGCCCACGGCGGCAAATATTGCAGACTACGCCCGCATCGTGCGCAACAAGAGCCTGCTTCGTCAGCTGATCGACGTGTGCGGCGAGATCTCCGATATGGCGTTCAACGAGCAGGACGAGGCAAAGGACGTGCTCAGCGCGGCAGAGTCCAAGATCACAGCCATTTCCGACGAGAACATCTCGGGAGACTTTACCCACATCCGCGACGCTCTGATCGAAGCCCACGCAGAGATCACCGAGCTTTCCAAAAACAAGGGCAAGACCAACGGCTGCTCCACGGGTTACGGCAAGGTGGACCAGGTGCTCATCGGTCTGGGAAAGGGAGACCTGGTGCTGGTGGGTGCCCGTCCCGGTATGGGTAAGACCAGCTTTGCTCTGAATCTGGGCACCAATATTGCCCATAGCACCGGCAAGGCGGTGTGTATCTTCTCCCTTGAAATGTCAAACGTACAGCTGGTCACCAGAATGCTCAGTTCGGAGGCGTTGGTGGACAGCTCGGCGCTTCGCTCGGGCAATCTGACAAACGAGCAATGGAACAAGCTGGCGGCGGCATCCTCTTATTTGTCCTCCTGCGACATCTATATCGACGATACCCCCGGCATCAACGTGACCACCATGAAGGCAAAGCTCAGACGCGTGAAGAATCTGGGGCTTGTGGTGGTGGACTATCTGGGTCTGATGCAGAGCGACAGGCGGATAGACAACCGCGTAAACGAGGTGGCGGAGATCTCAAGAAACCTGAAGCTGATGGCGAAGGAGATGGGCGTGCCCGTCATTTGCTGTGCACAGTTATCAAGAGGTCCCGAATCGAGAAACGACAAGCGCCCCATCCTTTCCGACCTGCGTGACTCGGGTGCCATCGAGCAGGACGCCGACATCGTGCTCTTCCTTTACAGAGACGAATACTATAACAAGCAGACCGAGGGCGTCAGCAAGGCAGAGGTCATCATTGCAAAGAACCGTCACGGATCCACGGGAAGCGTAGAGCTGGGGTGGTTCGGTCAATACACCAAATTTACCGACCTTGAAGAAAACGCAGAGCTTTGAGAAAAGAAGAGCAAGCCGAAGGATCCATGAAAAAAGAAAAGGAACAACGCCTGTTTTCGGCGTTTGAGGAGGAGATCGACCTGCTGTGCGGCAAGAATCAGCCCCTTTCGGTGCTGGTCGCCCTTTCGGGAGGCGCCGACTCCTCGGCACTTTTGTGCCTTTGCGCTACCCTTCTTGAAAAAAGAGGGGGAAGGGTGGAGGCATACCATTTGAATCACCGCATCCGAGGGCAAGAGGCTAAGGAGGACGCACTCTTTTGCAGAGATCTTTGCGCGCGTCGGGGTATTGTCCTCCATCTTGAGGAGCGGGATATTCCCGCTATTGCCAAAAAGGAAAAAAGAGGGCTTGAGGAAACGGCAAGGCAGGTGCGCTACGACCGCCTTGAGGAGGTGCGCAGAGCAAGAGGGCTTTGCTATATCGCCACTGCCCACAACGCAGAGGACCAGCTTGAAACGGTGCTCTTCCGCATTGCCAGAGGAAGCGGACTGAAGGGGCTTTGCGGCATTCCCCCAAAAAGAGGGGCGGTCATCCGCCCGCTGCTGCCCTTTACGGGTGAGGAGCTGCGGGCATTTTGCCAAAGCGCGGGGATTGATTATCGGGTGGACAGCACCAATTTGTCCGACGACTACGCCCGCAACGATCTAAGACACCACGCCCTGCCTGCCATGAAAAGGGTCAACTCCGCCGCCGCACGCCACGGGGTGGAGCTGGGCAGAGTGCTTCGTGAGGACGAGGAACTGCTTTTCTCTCTCGTACCCGGGGAAGCGCTTTCAAGAGAGCAGATGCGCGCTCTTCACCCTGCCATCCTGCGCAGATATCTTGCCGCGCGGCTTGAGGAGCGGGGAGCGGGCACCCTTGAGGGGGTGCATTTGCGGGCTCTTTGCGCGCTGATCCTCGAGGGAGAAGAGGGAGCGAGCTTGTCGCTGCCGGGACTCTTGAGGGTGCGGATCTTTAGCGAGGGTCTGCGCTTTGAAGAGGACAAAAAAGAAAAAGAGGGCTATCTGCTGCCCGTCTGCGGCGAATGCACCGAGCTACCCTCGGGCAGAGGCTTGATTTTGGTGACGGACAGACGAAATTTTGATGAATTTTGTCTGAAAACTCAAAAAATTCACAAATTGTTTAACAAAGAAGCGGTCAACTCTGCTACAATAAAGGGCAACCTTTTTTTAAGGTCGGCCAAGAAGGGCGACCGCATCCGCATCGGTGGAATGACAAAGAGGGTCTGTACCCTGCTTGGCGAAATGAAGATACCGCTTGGCGATCGGGAGGACTACCCCCTTTTGTGCGACGACAAGGGCGTTTTGTGGCTGCCGGGTAAGGCGGCACGGGACGAAAGCAGAGACGCCGAGGGCGATTTGATCCTTTGCCTTGCCTTGAGAGAAGAGGGCGGTGCGAAATAAGGCGTACAAGCGCAAAAGCATAAAAGTATTATCAAAAAAGACCGATAAAGAGATCGAAAGATCGGAAAGAGGACAAAATATGACCACCTATCCTGACCTGCGCACCCACGTTTCAGAGGTGCTGTTCACCGAAGAAGAAATCGAGAAAATGGTAACCGAGATCGCGGCAAAGATCGACGAGGATCAGCAAAAGCTGGGTGGCAGACTGCTGCTTTTGTGCATTCTGAAGGGAAGCGTGGTCTTTATGGGCGATCTGATGAAGAAGATCAAGACCCCCGTGGAGATCGACTTTATGAAGGTGTCGTCCTACGGCGCCTCCAACTATTCTTCGGGCGAATTGAAGATCACCCTGGATCTCAACCGCGAGGACTTAAGCGACCTGCACATCATCATCGTGGAGGACATCATCGACAGCGGAAACACCCTGTCAAAGCTGGTGCCCTATCTGCTGGGCAGAGGTGCGGCGAGCGTGAGAAGCTGTGCGCTGCTTGACAAGCCCAGCCGCAGAAAGGTGGACTATAACGCCGATTACGTGGGCGTGGAGATCCCCGACGAGTTCGTGGTGGGCTACGGTCTTGACTATGACGAGCGCTACAGAGCGCTGCCTTATATCGGCATTCTGAAGAGAGAGATCTACGAAAATTGATGCCGCGGGGCTCGATGCTCTGAAAAACCGCGAATGCCCTGCAGGGCAGGGTGCGTACAATATACAGTAACCGAAATACTGGGGCGGTTTTGAGGACCGCTTGATGGGAGGTTTTATGAAGAAAAATTTAAAAAGCATACTCTTTTACGTGGTCTTCATTGCGGTGACCATTGCCGTGATTATGATGATCATGAGCTCGTTTAAGGAAAAGGAGAAGACCACCAGCGATCTGATCGACCTTTTCAAAAAGGGCGAGGTGGTATCCTACGTCTGGGATCAATATAGCGACAAGCTGACGGTGAAGGACAAGGCGGAAAACGAGCTGACCTTCTCGGGTATCAGCGAGGTGGTCTACGAAAATCAGATCCTGCCCGTGGTGGAGGAACTGAATAAAAAGGCGCAGGAATACGCCGACTATCAGACGGCTTTAGAGCAGTATGAAAAGGATAAGGAAGCCTTTGAAAAGGGCGAGTTGAAGACTGAGCCCGTCAAGCCCGAGGCGGTGGAAAAGCCTGCCGTGAGCACGGTGATCACCTTCAATTACAAAGAGCCCAAGACCATCCCCTTCTGGGTCAACTTCCTGCCCTATCTCTTCCTTGCAGGCGTTTTGGTGGTGATGTGGATCGTCTTCTCCAAGCAGATGAACAGCAAGGACGGCTCCAGAGGCGTTGGCAGAGCAAGACCCAAGCTGGCAAGCGAAGAAAAAAACAAGATCTTCTTCAAGGACGTTGCAGGATGCGACGAGGAGAAGGAAGAACTGACCGAGATCGTGGAATTCCTGCGCGATCCCGCAAAGTTTACAAGACTGGGCGCAAAGATCCCCCACGGCGTACTGCTCGTGGGCCCTCCCGGTACGGGTAAGACCCTGCTTGCAAAGGCTGTGGCAGGAGAAGCAGGCGTGCCCTTCTACTCCATTTCGGGCTCCGACTTCGTGGAGCTTTACGTGGGTGTAGGTGCTTCCCGTGTAAGAGACCTGTTTGAAACGGCAAGAAAGAACCCCGCAAGCATCATCTTTATCGACGAGATCGACGCCGTGGGCCGCCACAGAGGCACCGGCCTTGGCGGCGGACACGACGAAAGAGAGCAGACCTTAAACCAGCTGCTGGTTGAAATGGACGGCTTCGGAAGCGGCTCAGGCATCATCGTCATTGCCGCCACCAACCGCCCCGACATCCTTGACCCCGCACTTCTGCGTCCCGGACGCTTTGACCGTCAGGTCACCGTCAACTACCCCACCAGCAAGGGCAGAGAAGAGATCTTAAAGGTACACGCAAGAAACAAGCACTTTGAAAAGACGGTGGACTTTGCCCGCATCGCCCAGATGACCGCGGGCTTCACCGGTGCAGACCTTTCAAACGTTTTAAACGAAGCAGCCCTCCTTGCCGCAAGAAAGGGCAAGGACCTGATCGGTATGAACGACGTGGAGGAGGCAGTGCTCAAGGTGATGGTGGGTACCTCCAAGAAGTCTATGAAGATGAGTGAGAAGGAAAAGCGGAACACCGCCTTCCACGAGGCAGGCCACGCACTGATGGATTACTATCTGGAAAGCCAGGATCCCGTGCGCCGCATCTCCATCATCCCCAGCAGTAAGGGGGCTCTCGGTTATACCCTCTCCCATCCCGACGAGGATAAGTACAGCGTCTACAAGACCGAGCTCAAGGAGCGCATCGCCTCTCTGCTTGGCGGCAGAGTGGCAGAGGAGCTGACCCTGCAGGGCGATTTCTCGGGCGGCGCCTCCAACGACATCCAGCGCGCCACCGCCATTGCCCGCAATATGGTTACCCGTTACGGTATGTCCGACCTGGGTCCCATCCTTTACGGCTCGGAGCACGGCAGTGACGAGGTCTTCCTTGGCAGAGATTTCTCCTCTGCAAAGACCTATTCCGAGGAGACGGCGGCAAAGAT
Organism: Clostridia bacterium; assembly: GCA_017465885.1. Lineage (GTDB taxonomy): Bacteria > Bacillota > Clostridia > Oscillospirales > CAG-272 > UBA11512. The sequence continues at coordinate 11,827 of JAFTVG010000008.1, forward strand.
CGACGCCGAGATCAAGATCATCATCGACGAGGCACACGCCCTTGCCACCCGCGTGCTCACCGAGCACTTTGACAAGCTGACCTTCGTTGCCGAATTCCTTGTGAAATATGAGGAGATGGACGATCAGCAGTTCAAGATGGCGATGGAAAAGGACGACGCCACCTTTGAGGAGATCGATGCTCTGGTGGAGGAAAAGAGACGGATCAGCCGTCTTGAAAACGAGGAAAAGAGACGCAGAGACGAGGAGGACCGCAAGAAGAGAGAGGCGGATCTCCGTGCCCGCGAGGAGGCTTACGACGATGAAAACGCCGAAGCCGAGGACAGCGCCTCCGCATCCTCCGATCCTTCGGACGATCCCGGGCAGACCAACTGAGCAAAAAAGAGCCGAGGCAGCCGCTTTTTGGCGGATGCCTCGGTTTTTTGCGCTTTTTTTGCCTGAAGTTTTCGGTATTTTTTTAGAAAAACGCCGATTTTTCAGGGTATATACTTGAAATGTTCACGAAATTGTGGTAAAATTATAGAGTGTATGCAACGGACGCGCTCCGATCGGCTTTCGGGCGGTGCATCCGATCATTTTTCGGAAGGAATAAAAATCATGATTAAAATCGAACATCTCGTAAAGCATTACGGTAAGATCAAAGCGGTCAACGACATCAGCTTTACCATCGAAGACGGCGAGATCGTGGGATTTCTCGGCCCCAACGGCGCGGGTAAATCCACCGCGATGAATATTCTCTGCGGCTATCTGTCCTCCACCGACGGCTCCGCCGAGATCAACGGCATCGACATTCTTGAAAATCCCATCGAGGCAAAGAAGCAGATCGGCTTCCTGCCCGAGCAGCCCCCTCTTTACCCCGATATGACGGTAAACGAGTATCTGAACTTCATTTACGAGCTCAAGGGTACCGACCTGAAGAAGGACGAGCATTTGGCGGAGATCTGCCGTGTGACCTCCATCGAGCACGTCAGAGACAGAATGATCCGCAATCTGTCCAAGGGCTACAAGCAAAGAGTGGGCATCGCTCAGGCGCTGGTGGGCAATCCTCCCGTGCTGATCTTCGACGAGCCTACCGTCGGTCTTGACCCCAAGCAGATCGTGGAGGTGCGCACCCTGATCAAGCAGCTGGGGCAGAAGCACACCGTCATCCTCTCCACTCATATCCTTTCCGAGGTGCAGGCTGTGTGCGATCGGATCATCATCATCAACAAGGGTAAGATCGTGGCAAACGAAAAGACCGAGGAGATCTCCCGCGCGGTGACCAACGTTTCCAAGCTGACGGTGAAGATCTGCGGTCCCGAGAAGAACGTTCTTGCGGCGATCAAGGGCATCTCGGGCGTTTCGGGCGCAGAGTGCGTGGGCAGACAGGATGCCGACAGCTCCACTTATATCGTGGAAAGCCAGCCCGGCGTGGATATGAGAAAGCCCCTCTTCCATATGGCGGCGGCAAATTCCTGGCCCATCATCGGTATGGAGGCACAGGGCCTCAACCTGGAGGACGTGTTCATCACCGCAGTGGATGAGGAAGAGGCGCGTCCCGCAAAGAAAGACAAGAAGAACAGAAAGGGAGGAAGATAAGCCATGCTTGCTATTTTCAAAAGAGAACTTCGTTCTTATTTCTCCACCCCCATCGGATACGTATTCATCGCCGTATTTATGGCGATCAGCGGCGTGGTCTTCGCACTGTCTACCTATATGGCAGACAGCGCAAGCCTGTCCACCTATTTCACGATGATGACCGTTGCTTACGTTCTGCTCATCCCGATCCTGACCATGAAGATCTTCTCCGATGAGCTGCGCAGCAAGACCGACCAGCTTTTGCTCACCGCTCCCGTGTCGATCACAGGCGTCGTTTTTGCAAAGTATCTGGCGGCGCTGGCAATGTATATGATCGCCGTGGCGCTGTCGATGGTCAATTTCCTCTTTATGGTCTTCAACGGCTACACCGTGCAGCCCGGCATTGCCATCGGTATGTTCGTGGGCATGATCCTGATCGGTATGGCGTGCATCGCTGTGGGCATTTTCGTGTCCTCTCTCACCGAGAGCCAGCTGGTAGCGGTGCTGGTGACCATCGTGGTGCTGGTGGTGATGATGTTCATCAACATTTTCAACCAGTTCATCCCCTTTGCCTGGCTTCGTACCGTCCTTTCCTGGCTTGCCATCAGCAGCCGTTACGATACCCTGGCGGCAGGCAGATTTGACTTTACCGCAATTCTCTATTACGTTTCGATCGCAGGCTCCTTCCTTCTGCTGACCATTCGGGTCTTCGAGAAGAAGAGATGGCACTGAGAAGGGAGAACAAGATGAAGCTGAATAAACTTACCAAGGACAAGCGCTTCAGATACGGCTCGGTCTCGGTGGTCTTCACCGCAGTGCTGGTGGCGCTGATCATCGTTGTAAACGCCGTATTTTCATTGATTGCAAACAATTTCCACTTATACGTGGATATGACCTCCGCCCAGCTCTACTCTCTTTCCGACAGCTCCAGAGAGCTGATCGGCAAGCTGGATTACGACGGCAAGGTCAAGATGATCTTTATGCAGGAAAAGGATAAGATCGAGGACGGCACCTTCACCTACGAGGGTGACCAGTATTTGAGAGAGATCCACGAGCTGGCTTTAGACTACGCCTCCGAGTTTTCCGACCTGATCGAGATCGAGTACGTGAATATGTACACCAACCCCGGTGCGCTGGCTAAGTATAGAGAGCAGGGACTTTCCTGGCAGCCCACCTCGGTGATCTTCGATAACGGCAAGGAGCTGTTCAAGGTGCTGGGGTATACCTCCTTCCTTGCATACGACTCCGAGTCCACCACCGGCGAGCCCATCGGCTTTTACGGCGAGCACAAGATCACCGCGACCGTTCTGGCGCTGTGCAGCGAAAAGGTGACTGCCTACGTGACCGAGGGTCACGGCGAGGAAAAGCTGAGCGAATCCTTCATCACCGTGCTTGAGTCCTGCGGCTACGAGCCCAAGGTGGTGAATCTGGAGACCATCACTCTGAATGAGATCATCGAGGACTCTCCCCGTCTTGTGATCGTGAACAACGCCAAGACCGACTTCAAGGGCATCGACGCGGGGCAGAGAAGTGAGATCGACAAGATCAATAAGATCTTAGACGGCTCTTACGACAAGACCTCCGACAATCCCACCTTCGGCAGCCTGATGGTATTCGGCGAGCCCGGCACCCAGCTGCCTAATCTCAACAGCATCCTGCTTCGTTGGGGTTTGCAGATGAACACCGCCTCGGGCGATCTGGTCAACGAGACCCCCGACAACACCTTTGGTGATGAGGAGACCCAGAAGATCCTGCCTCTTTACGAGAGTGCATCCTCCAGCATCGGTTCCAATCTGACTGCCAAGCTGCGCCAGAAGTCCAACTTCCGTGTGGCAATGGACGGTACCGGAACCGTGACTGTCAGCGACGTGTCCTCCTCCGGCGAGATCTACTCCTCCTCCATCCTGAACACTTCCGACGGCAGATCGGTGCTTGCCATTGCACAGAACAGAACCGCAGTGGGCGGAGTGATCGCCAAGTACAATTACGTGCTGGCGTGCGGTGACTCCTCGCTGATCACCGACCGCTTTATGCTTCCTACCGACTACGCAAACGAAGCGCTGATGACCAACATCTGCCGCGCGATGATCAACGAGACCGAATCCACCCCCGAGACCTCCATCATCGAGTATAAGGACTACATCGCCGAAGTAAACGTGCAGAGCGTCAGCTCGGCGGAAAAGCAGGCGTTCTTGATCTTTATGTCGGTGATCGTTCCCGTGGCGATCCTGGCGGCAGGTATCGTGGTTTACGTAAGGAGACGTAACAAGTAATGAAAAAGAAAAGCTATTTATCCCGCCAAATGATCGCTGTGATCGTGATCGCATCGGTGCTTTTGGTATCTATTCCCCTTTATTTCTTCGTGCTCGTTCCCTTCCTTGAAAGAGGAAAGGGCACGCAGGAGGTTGCCGCACCCTTCATCGAGGGTGAATCGGTGACCGGCTCCACCATTGCCATCACCACGGTAAACGACAAGGAAGGCGAGAGCGTCAAGATCCTGGAGTATACTCTGGGCAAGGGCGGCGAGAGCTGGAAGCTGAAGACCAGCGGCGACATCGCTTCGGTGGTGGGCTATGAAAACACCCCCTTTACCGACAACGTGTACTATTTGTATAACGCCGTGAAAAGACCCACCGCCTCCGAGCGCATTGCCCCTTCTATCGAGGAACTGACCGAGATCAGAGAGCAGAAGGCGGCGAAAATGAGCGCGCAGGAGCTGGAGGAGATGGGGGGCATTGGCAAGATCGCCATTACCGAGGAGGACCTTGCCGACTATCAGATCAATTGGGCGGATTACGGACTTGACAACAAGGACGAGCTGAACTACTATACCGTCACCGACGTGGACGGCGTGACCCATACCCTCTATATCGGTGCCACCGCCGCAGACGGCAGCAGCAGATACGCGATGCTTGAGGGCAGAAAGGCAGTATATCTGCTTAACGGCTCCATTTCCCGCTTCCTTTGTATGACCACGCTGGAGCTGGCAAGACCTCTGGTGCTGACGGTGCCCGAGGATGCCACCAGCAATTATACCCCCGATTCCTTCGTGATCTATCGGGAGGGCGTTGACAAGGCGGGCGATCCCTACGTGCGCATCGAGCGTATTCCCGCAGAGCAGGCACTGCTGCTGGACAAGACCACCACCTCGGTGATCGTGGAATATGTGGGCGAGCCTGGCAAGGAGGATCAAGCGACCTCCTCCGATTACAACTACTACAACACCAATACCACCTATATGCAAATGCTCTACGAGTTCTTCAGAGCCAACATCGAGGGCAGTGAGGTGGTGCATATCACGCCTTCCTACGCAGAGATCTCTCAGGGACAGAGCATCTACAAGCAGGATCCCATCCCCGAAGAAACTCTGGCGGAGTTCTTCATCAACAAGGAAAACCCCTATCGCAGCTTCTACTATTCCAAGGAGACCAAGCAGGGCGATATGATGAACCTGATCGTGTTCAGTACGCCCCAGAAGGACGAGGAAAACAAGACCTTCTATTACGTGTATAACGCCAATTACGAAATGATCGTGAAGGTATACGACAGCTCCCTGCCCACCATCGGTGCGGCAAAGCCCGTAAGCTTTATCGAGGCGGATTACACCGAATACCTGAACAAATACGTTTCCATTCTGGCGCTGGACAGCGTGGTGGGCGTGAACGTGGACAGCACCAAGCTTCCCTCCAACTACGCCCAGCTGATGCCTGCGCTGAAGGAAAAGTTCAACCTCAATTACAAGATGAACGCCGTGGGTGACGACCGCGTGCTGGACGAGGACGGTCTGCCCACTCTGCAGAGTGTCACGCTGTCAAACGGCTCCGCGCTCAAGGACGTGAATGAAAAGGTGACCGGTGAGCAGAACTTCAGAGAGATGTACGCGCGCCTGGTATCCATCAGAATGTACACCAACGTGGAGCATATGCTGGAGGGCATCAACAATACCGATCTGAACACCCCTCACGTGACCGTGACCTATCAGATCTACAAGGGTGCTACCCATACCCTGAACTTCTATATGTTTGACCCCTCGGGAACCTACGCCTTCTATACCTACGACGGCCAGGGCAAGTACGTGGTCTACAGAGAGGACGTGACCGAGTTCCTTCAGGCAGTGGAATGCCTGCAGAAGGGCGAGTCGGTCAAGGACGTGCTGGGCGATGCCTTTTAAGGCTGCCGCAGGCGCTTGAACAACAAAAAAAGGAGAAAGGGGCGGTCGGCAGACTGCCCCTTTCGATAAATGCAAAGGAGAACCTTAAAATGAAGCGTTTGGTGCGTTATACAGCCATTTTTCTGCTTGTCGCTCTGGCGGCGTCCCTCCTTGCCTCCTGCAACACCTCCTATAAAACGGGAGATACCACCGTATTGCTCACCGTTGGCGGAATGGACGTGACCCACGAGCACTACAGATACGTTTGTATGAAAAACGCTGTGATCCTGGCAGACGGTGACGAAGAGTATTTCACGGGCGAAAACGCCGCCGCACACCAAAAGGAGCTGGAGGAGCAGGTGGAAAGAGAGCTGAGGCTTTATTTTGCCGTGGAGAGCCTGGCAAAGAAATATGATCTGAAGCTTGCCAAGAGCGACGTGAAGATCATTAAAGACGAGATCAAGGAAATGCGCAAGGCGGTGAGCGGAGAGGAGTACGACGCTTATTTTGAAAAGGCGTATATGACCGAAAATCTCTTTTTCAGACAGACCAAGAATTACTATCTGGAAAGAAACGTCTTTTACCACGTCATCGACGAAAAGAGCGGTGTGATCCGTCTGTCCGACGAGGAGCTGAAGAAGAATATTGCCGATCACTTTATGGCAGCCTCCCAGATCCTGCTTTCTCCCGACACCCAAAACGGCGAGCAGCTGGCATACGAGCTGAAGAACCGCATTGAAAACGGTGAAAGCTTCACCGATCTTGCCAACGAATACAGCATCGACACCATCAAGGATACCCGCTATTTTGCCGAGGGCGAGATGCAGGACTACTTTGAAGAAACGGTGAAGTCGCTGGAGGAGGGCAAGGTGGGCGTTGTGAAGAGCGACAAGGGCTACCACGTGATCAAGAGAGACGCCATCGATTGGAGCTACGTGGAAAAGAACCTGGAGGCGTTCCGTGACACCGACCTGACCCGTCTTTACAATCTGATCCTTGAAGAAGAGGCGGCAAGCCTGAAGATCGTCTATACCGACGCTTATTCGGGGCTGATCCGCGAATGACCTGAAACAAAAAGAGCGCCGAGCCTTCCTTTTGGTGATATAATCCCCTTAGAGTAGACACTCGAAAAAAACAAAAAGTTTTCGAGACTACTTAAAGGGGGTTATTTTTTATGCCAAGAAGAACACGAAAGAACAAGAAATACAGTATAGAGTTTAAGCTACAAGCAGTAGAAGCATACTTGCGAGGAGAAGGAAGTTTAGTAACA
>JAFTVG010000009.1 GCA_017465885.1 Clostridia bacterium
ATATTTGCTTCGCAAGTGATATGCCTGCGGGCGTTAGGGGCGAATATAATATCACTGAAACCGTAGGTTTCAATATCACATTTTGCGTAGCAAAATATATCACTCCGTCGTAGACGGAATATCACTAAAAACTAACGATTATGTAAGAGTTCGAATTCATACGCAAAACTTCCGAAAATATCTTTTTTGTAGCCCATAGGCAACAAAAAAGAGAACCTTTGTCTACCAAGGGTTCTCTTTTTATTTATCCAAACAGCAAGACTCGGCGATGATGTCTTTGAGAAGCATAGAACGAAAAAGCTGACTCAATATGCCACTTCAAGCATTTTGAGTCAGCTTTTTTATCAGTTTTTCTTTTTCCGATCCTTTACCGCTTCAACAGAGCCGTCGGGGCGCTTGATCACGGTGTTTTCAAGGGTTCCGCCAAAGGAGGCTCTGATCTCGGCAAGGTACTCCTTGTAAAGCACCTGTTGCTCTGCAAGCTCCTCGGGGGTCAGACCCTCTTCCTTCTTCTTCTTCGCCAGCGCATTGATGCGCGCTACCTTTTCCTTTTCCATCCTGCCCTCTCAATCTTCAAACAAGGGAGTGGTAAAATATCTTTCGGCAGTGTCGGGCAGTACGGTGACCACCGTCTTTCCTGCTCCCAGCTTCTTTGCAAGGCGAAGAGCGGCTGCCACGTTGGTACCGCTACTGATACCGCACATCAGTCCTTCCTTCTTGGCTAACTCCTTAGCGGTGCTGATGGCTTCCTCGTCGGTAACGATGCAAACACTGCTGTAGATCTCCTTGTTCAGGTTGTCGGGAATGATGCCATCGCCGATACCCATCTGCACGTGGGTGCCGATACTGCCACCCGCAAGAATAGCGGCATTTTCGGGCTCGACTGCCCAGATCTCGATCTGAGGATTGGCTTGCTTGAGTACCTCACCGATACCCGTGATGGTACCGCCCGTTCCGATACCCGAGCAGAATCCGTCAATGGGGCACGCCGCGTCTGCAAGGATCTCCTTGGCAGTGCTTTCTCTGTGGATCTGAGGATTTGCGGGATTTTCAAACTGCTGAGGGATGAAAACGTTTGGATCCTCGTCCTTCATTCTGTTTGCCGTTGCAAGGCACTCGGCAATGCACTTGCCAATGTCCCCGTCATCATGCACCAGCACAACAGAAGCACCGTAATGCTCCACCAGCTTTCTTCTTTCAACAGATACCGAGTCGGGCATAATGATGACCGTCTTGTAGCCTCTCACAGCCCCCACAAGAGCAAGACCGATGCCCTGATTGCCCGAGGTGGGCTCCACGATGATAGAGTCCTTGGTGATCAGTTCCTTTTTTTCTGCATCGCAGATCATATTGTATGCGGTTCTGGTCTTGATGGAGCCACCGATGTTCAGCCCCTCGTATTTCACGAGCACCTGAGCGCATCCTTCGGGCACCATTCTTTGCAGGCGCACCAAGGGAGTGTGTCCTTGTGCTTCAAGAATCGAATCGTAGATCATAGTAAAGTTCCTTTCGTGTAAAGACAAATATATGGAAACACATCGAGGGGTTTCAAAGCGCTTCGACGTTTTTTTCGCAACATTCTTATTATATTGGTTTTTATCAAAAAAAGCAAGTCTTTTTTTATTTTTTTATCACTACTATTGACAGTTTTTATAAAAAAGTTTATAATGAAAGGTGAAAAACTCGATTATTTTGGAAGGACTGCCATGAGAATTGAAAACAGCATCAAAAAACTGATCACTTACGCCTTGGAAAAAGGCTTGATTTCCCCCGACGATAAAGTATATGCCGTCAACCGCTTGCTGGAGCTTCTTTATATCAACGACTATCAGGAGCCCGAGGAAGAATATGAAAACGTGGATCTCGCATCTACTCTTGAAGAGATCACAGATTGGGCTGTTTTAAAGCGCTTGACCATCGACGACGGTCCCACCTCAAGAGATCTGTTCGATACCAAAATCATGGGCGTATTCACCGACAGACCCTCGGCGGTCATTGCCAGGTTTAACGACCTTTACGCTCACGATCGCCGCTCTGCCACCGATTGGTTCTACGCCTATTCCTGCGATACCAACTATATCCGTACCGACCGCATCAAGAAGGATCTGAAGTGGAAGACCCCGACCCCTTACGGTGAGCTTGATATTACCATCAATTTAAGCAAACCCGAAAAGGATCCCAAAGCCATCGCGGCGGCAAAAAATGCTCCTCAGTCGGGATATCCCAAGTGTATGCTGTGTAAAGAAAACGTGGGATACGCGGGACGTCTGACCCATCCTGCAAGACAAAACCTGAGAACCATTCCCATCACCATCAACGGCAGTGACTGGATGATGCAATATTCCCCCTACGTTTACTACAACGAGCATTGCATCTGCTTCAACTGCGAGCATACCCCGATGTCCATCAACCATCAGACCTTCGGTAAGCTCCTTGACTTTGTTGAGTATCTGCCCCACTATTTCGTGGGCTCCAATGCAGACCTGCCTATCGTCGGCGGTTCTATCCTGTCCCACGATCATTTCCAGGGCGGCAACTACGTCTTCCCCATGGCGACCACCAACGTGGAGACGGAGCTTTGCTTTGCGGGCTTTGAGGACGTGAGTGCGGGGATCTTGAATTGGCCTATGTCGGTCATCCGTCTGCGCCACAAGGAAAAGCAGAGGCTCATTGACCTTTCCTGCAAGATCCTTGACGCCTGGAGAGGCTACAGCGACCCTGAGTGCTTCATTTTTGCAGAGAGCGCAGGTCAGCCCCACAACACCATCACGCCCATTGCACGCTTCGTTGGCGGCGCTTACGAGATGGATCTGGTGCTTCGCAACAACATCACCACCGACAAGCATCCTATGGGTCTTTACCATCCCCACGAGGAGCTTCACCACATCAAAAAGGAAAACATTGGTTTGATTGAGGTCATGGGTCTTGCCGTACTACCTGCAAGACTGAAAAAGGAGCTTGGACAGCTGGAGGACTATCTCGTAAAAGGACAGAGCCCCCATCAGGACGAGGCGCTGAAGATCCACGCGCCTTGGTGCGACGAGATCCTTGAGAAGTATCCTTTGATCGATGAAACGAACGTTACCGAGATCTTACGCTACGAGGTGGGTCAGGTCTTTATGAAGGTCCTTGAGCACGCCGGCGTTTACAAGAGAACCGAAGAAGGCATAGAATGCTTTATCCGCTTCTGCGACTACGTAAACACACAATAATTTAATTACATAAAAAATCGCGTACGGCAGATGCCGTACGCGATTTTTGCTATTTCCGCCTTTTAGGATTACGAAGCGAAGACGAGCTTTTTTGACGCTCGTTCACGCAAAGGTCACTTCTTCCCTGCTGTAGCTGCACACCGTGCTCGTTCACGGGAGAAGATCGTGCAAGGGGACTTTCGTGTCTGCTTCGTGTGGAAAGCAGCTCAGCACCGCTCATTTCGTCATTGATCCCTACCACGTTGATGCCCTGCGGATTTTTCTCGATCGCTTCTCTTTCGTGTCGCTTGATGATCTGATATCTCTTTCCCCGTTCCATTTGCATGCTCCTTCCCTTTTGCATACCGTTTCTTCAGACAGTATACGCCAAGGAGAGCGTGCTTATGCACAAAGGCGGAAGGTAGTGTTTGAATGCTCAAAGCTCCTCGGCTTCGCTGCTCCACAAGTTAGCGCAAGCATCGGAGGGCATCTTTAACCCGCCTCTGGGAGAAAGGCTGATCTTGCCCACAGCCGCACCGTCTGGCATACAGGACCGCTTGAATTGCTGACTGAAGAAGCGGCGGTAGAAGGTCTTCAACCACTTTTTGATGGTTTGCTCGTCATAAACGTCGCCCCAAGCCGCAAGACACATTCTATAGATCTTAGAGGGAGCGAAGCCGTAGCGCAAAGCGTAATAGATGAAGAAGTCGTGCAGATCGTAGGGTCCTACGTTATCCTCGGTCTTTTGTGCGATCTGCCCGTGTTCATCGGGAGGAAGAAGCTCGGGGGAAACGGGGGTATCCAAAATGTCAAACAAGGTATTTGCAACCGCATTATTCTCACTTTGAGTTGCAAAGTAGTTGACAAGATAGCGCACCAAGGTTTTGGGGATGGAGGCGTTTACCCCGTACATCGACATCTGGTCTCCGCTATAGGTGCACCAGCCGAGCACCAGCTCGGAAAGATCTCCCGTGCCGATCACGATGGCACCCTGCTGGTTGGCGATATCCATCAAGATCTGTGTGCGCTCTCTTGCCTGGCTGTTTTCGAAGGTGATGTCGGTCTTTTGGGGATCTTGTCCGATGTCCTTAAAATGCTGTTTTACAGAAGGGACGATGGACACGGTACGCAGGGTGACCCCAAGCTCCTGACAAAGGGTAACGGCATTATTCTTCGTGCGGCTCGTGGTACCAAATCCGGGCATAGTCACACAAACGATATTCTTACGATCCTTTCCAAGACGATCGAAGGCGGCAACGGTGATAAGAAGCGCGAGGGTGGAGTCAAGTCCGCCCGAAATGCCAAGAACCGCTCCGCATCCAATGTGGGAAAGACGCTTTGCAAGACCTGCGATCTGAATGTCGGAGATCTCTCTGCATCTGTTCTTCAATGCCTCGGCATCGGTAGGGATGAAAGGTCTTTTTGAAATTTCTTGAAGATCTGTCACCGAAAGTGGCATATCAAAATCAAGATTCAAGACCTCAGTGGGCGTGCAGGGGAAGGAGGGCGTTCTTTGCCGCTCTGCCCAGATCCGTTGAAGATCTACAATGCCCTCGGTGTAGCAGGCATCAAGGAAAGGACAATCTGCAATGGGCTTCCCGCAAAGGTAGATGCCCTGCTCTCCGCCCATTACCATATCGGTGGTGGATTCGGAAGGGGAGGCGTTAGAAAACAGATAGGCACAAAGTCCTCTTTGACTTGCCGCCTTTAAAAGACTGTCGCGCTCTGCCTTTGATCCTACAAGGACGGGAGTGGCGCAAGGATTTAAAATAACGGTCGCTCCGCCTGAGAGCAGCAGATCTGCCGCGGGACGAAAAGACTTATAGTCTTCGCCCACCACGATTCCAATGCGCGCTTCGGGCAGCGCAAGGCAAGTAAATACAAGCTTTGCGCCAAAATTCACACATCCGCCCGGCAGATCAAAGACCATGGTCACGTCGCCAAATCCGGGGGCAAAATACCGCGCATCCTCGGCAGATAAATTGGTCTTGGGCACAATGCCAAGGAGCGCTCCTCCATAAACGGCGGCAGTTACGTTATAAAGCCTTCCAAAATGCATATAAGGAAAGCCAACGGTAAAAAAGACGTCGCAGTCAGCCGTTTCCTCAATCAGCTCAAACAGACTGTCCTTTACCCCGTCAAGCAGAGATTTCTGATAAAAAATGTCGCCGCAGGTCGCACCGGATAAACAAAGCTCGGGAAGACAAAGCAGCTTTACTCCGCCCTGCTCTGCGCGCTTAACCGCCAAAACGATCTGTTCCTTGTTGTATCTGCAGTCGGCAACCCGCAAGTCCGGTGCTGCTCCCGCAGCCTTTACAAAACCGTGGATCATAAGATCTCCTCTCTTTTTTCATTTTGCTCTTTACAAAACGACGATTTGGGTGTAAAATAAGATCAAGTATAGTATAGTATTCTTTTTCGGTTTTGTCAAGAAAGAATAACGAATTGAATTTACAAAGGAGAAAAATATGAAACCCTCATTCTGGAGCGAAAACTACACTATGCTCTTTGACTTCTACGAGCTGACCATGGGTCAAGGATATTTTTCATCGGGCAAGAAGGATCAGATTTGCTATTTCGATATGTTTTTCCGCTCGGTGCCCGATGGTGGCGGCTTTGCCATTGCCGCAGGTCTTGAGCAGGTGATCGACTACATTGAAAAGTTAGAGTTCACCGACGAGGATATTGAGCTGCTGAGAAGCAAAAACTGCTTCAGCGAGGAGTTTCTTTCTTACCTGCGCTCCTTCCGCTTTACGGGCGATATCTGGGCAGTCCCCGAAGGTACCCCCATCTTCCCCGGCGAGCCCATCATCACCGTGCGCGCTCCCGCTATCGAGGCGCAGTTCATCGAAACCTACATACTTTTGGTCATTAATCATCAGTCGCTTGTGGCAACCAAGTCAAACCGTATCGTAAGAGCAGCCAAGGGGCGTCCCGTCTTTGAATTCGGCTCCAGACGCGCTCAGGGCTCCTCAGGCGCCATTTTAGGAGCACGCGCCTCCTATATTGCAGGATGCTCCTCCTCCGCCTGCGCCATTGCGGAAAAGCTGTACGGCGTTCCTGCGGCAGGCACCATGGCACACTCCTGGGTGCAGATGTTCGATACCGAGTTTGAGGCGTTCGATACCTACTGCTCCATCTATCCCAACAATGCCACCCTGCTCATCGACACCTATAACGTGTTAAAATCCGGTCTGCCCAACGCCATCAAGGCATTTAAAAAGCACGGCATTACCAATGGCGGCGTGCGCATCGACTCAGGTGATATCACCTACCTTTCCAAGCGCATCCGCGAGGTTCTTGACAAGGAGGGGCTGCCCGATTGCAGAGTGGTTGCTTCCAACTCTCTTGATGAGTATATCATCCGCGATCTGCTTTTGCAAGGCGCACAGATCGACGCTTTCGGTGTTGGTGAACGGTTGATCACCTCCAAATCCGATCCCGTTTTCGGCGGCGTTTACAAGCTTTGTGCCGTTGAAAATGCCGACGGAAGCATCCGCCCCAAGATCAAAATCTCCGAAAACCCCGCAAAGATCACCACTCCCCACTTCAAAAAGGTCTACAGACTCTTTGATAAGGAGAGCGGCAAGGCCGAGGCAGATCTGCTGTGTGTCTTTGACGAGGTCATCGACGACACAAAGCCTCTGACTATCTTCCATCCCCACTATACATGGAAGGAAAAAACACTGACAAACTTTGTGGCAAAAGAATTGCTGGTTCCCATTTATCAGAGCGGAAAGCTGGTCTACACCTGCCCCACCACCGAAGAGATCCGCACCTATTGCCTTGAGCAAATCGGACTGCTTTGGGATGAAGTAAAGCGCTTTGACAATCCCCACGCCTACTACGTGGACCTTTCCCGCAGACTGTGGGAGATCAAGCACGATCTGCTCCGCCAAAAGAGCAAAGGCTGATATTCATAACGAAAAAAGATCCGTGAACTGCTTCACGGATCTTTTCTTATGGTCAAATTACTTTTTCTTCTTACTTACGATCACAACTGCGATCACAACCCCGACCACCAGCAGGATCACCACGGGAATGGCAATGATCAGACTAATGGGCAGACCGTCCTTGTCGTCCTTGTCGTCCTCGTCTCCCTTATCACTGTTTTCGGGAGTGCTTTCGCCAAGGGAGGGCAGCTCCTCATCTTCGGTAGCAGGAAGGCTCTCGGAAGGATCTGCGGGCAGATCGGAGGGAGTGGTATCGTCCTCAACGGAGGGCGAAGGCTCGGGATCGACGGAGTCATTCGATACATTCACAGTCAGGGGCTGAGTATAGATGGTGTAGCTCTTTCCCGCATCAAGCTTTTGTTCATAGCTGACGAGGAAGCAGATCTCGCCTGCTGCCCCATCCTTCAGCTCGATGGAAAGACCGTCGGTCTTTTCGATCAGCTCTTCGCCTTCAATCACGGTAAGCACTGCTTTTGCAGTCGCATCTGTGGTTTCTCTCTTGTAGCTGGTCACTTCTGCCTTCACGTTCAAGGTGCTGCCGGGAAGTGCGTGATCATCAAAGGTCACGTTCAGATACTTGGTAAGTGCGCCGATCACGCCGGAATAGTCGCCGGTGATCGCCGTGTAGCCGTAAAGGATACTGCTGTGGATCTGGGACTGATTGTTGATGGTATAGGGCCATACCGTTACGCCTCTGTAGGTGGCTGCTCTAACGTAGGGTGCGGCAAATCCGCTGTAGCTGGGATTCAAGGTACCGTTATGTTCCTGAACCTTTCTTACAGCCTCCTTCAAGGATTCGTCAGCCTTCTGAGCGTTGGAGGGGATCGTGCCGTAAAGCAAACCGACCGTCATTTCAGGAAAATGCTCAACCATCGCTTTATGCTGACCGGTGGATTCGTAGGCGATCACGGTCACTTGATCGTACATTTCGTATTCTTCAACGATCTCCTTGAAAATGGGAACGATGTTGCTCTTACCACTCTTGAATTCGATAACAAGCTGTACGTCCTTGCCCTTGAATGCCTCAAAAAGCTCCTTCAATGTGGAGATCTGGAAGCCGGTATACTCGATCTTATTGCCGTTCTCGTCAAGCTTGTCGCTTCCATCCTCATTCTTTTCATAGTAGCCTGCGTAGTAAAGACCCTTCAGCTGCTTCAGGCTCTTACTTCCGATGCTCCAAGAAACAGCAGTACCGTTCTTGATCACCTTCATATTGGTGGTGGTAGAGTTGTGGTTGATGACGATCTCCTTGTCTGCAGTCAGATAGATATCCACCTCGATGGCGTCTGCGCCATTCTCATAGGAGATCAGTGCGTTTTCAACGGTGTTTTCTGGAGCAGATGCAACAGAAGGAGCAGTACCTCTGTGACCGATGTTCACAGGCATTCTGGCAAGAGTGCCCGAAACAAGGGAGTTGGTGCCCACGTCAACCAGTAATGCGGTGTTATCGGACACGATACCGTATGCAGAGGAAAGCAGAAGATAGAGCGCATCCTTCTTGCTCTCAAGACCGTCATCTGCCTTGAGCCAAGTGGACATACCGTATCTGCCCAGCTTTGCGATATCTTCCTTGGCGCCAACGCTCTGGGGCAAGATCACGACCTTGGCAAGTGCGGAATTGACCGTCTTACGGATGTCGAGAAGCTCCTCTTCGCTCAGATCGTTCTTATCGGCGTACTTTGCACTCAGATCCACGATACCGCGGGCGATAGGATAGGTTGTTCTTGAAAGCTTGATAAGGGCAGGATCGCTCGACGCGATAAAGCAGTCCTCATATCCGATGGAATCAAGAGCTGCACAAAGCGCCTTGACCGTTGCTTCGTCCTTTACGTAAAAGGCGGGGATCACACTGTTATTGGATGCTTCCTCAAGGGCGGTCAGATCATAAGAGCCGATCTGCTTACCCTGAGCATCTGTGATCTTCAAGCTGCTGTCAACGTAGAAGATAGCTACTGCGGGTTTCGTCTCTCTGGTAAAGAGCTCGGAGATCTCTTTTTCGGTGTCGATCACCTCGGAGAAGGCGATGCCGCCCGCAATATTGGTGGCTGCCTGTTCGACCTTGCTGAATTCTCTGGGAGGAACGTAGTTAAAGTCGTAGTTGCCGTCAGCCTTGGCATTGGTTGCGACCTCGTCGGCAGTGAGCGCTCTGCTATAGAAGCGGAATCCCTCGTAGTCGGCGGTATGCACCTTGGACGATTCGTTATGACCGAAGAACAAGCTACCCTGCGCGCCGATGGCAGTAGTCAGAGCAACAGAACCGATCTCGATACCGTCAACGTACATCACACACAGCTTGTCTTTCAGTGAGTATGTAATCGCGAGGGTAGAATCAGCAACGTATTCCTTGCCTCCGGGAACCTTGGGGCGGGCGTTGGTGGACGACTTGAACTCGATATAGTCGCCCGAAGTACGCAGGAAGAGGGCAAAATTGTCGTTTGCCGAGCTGTTGATCATCGTTGTGTAGGAGGAGCCGGTCTTTGCGATCTCGCCCACCTTCATTTCAACAGTAAATTCATTCGTGTTGATCAGGGTCATAATAGGTGCGGGGAAATTGAACTTGCTTCCCGATACGTGAAACGCGGTATCGGTAAAGTAGTTCTTTGCGGACTTTTCAACGGTGATATCGTTGTCACCCGCCAGATCCTCCCAAACGGTAGCGTTTGCAGAGTGTCCTGCTTTTGTGTTTTTCACACCGTCGTAATAGGATACCAGACCGTCCTTAACGATCTCATATTCGTCTGCACTGACAAAAACGGAAGGAATCGCCGTTAATACCATAAGCAGTACGAGCAATGCGGATAAAAAGCGTTTGATTTTCATAGGAGTCCTCCTTTGGAATGCGGCACGAAACGTGCGTTTTGTATACAATGCTATTTTACACCCTTTAGTGATATTTGTCAACCAGTTATACTTATTTTTTATAAAAAAAGAAGCCATTGCCGACGTAATATGCTTATAAAGGCATAACAGATCAAAAACGGATCAGCTTTCGCAGATCCGTTTTAAATCATTCAGTCGTTGGATACGTGTACGTTGAGGTGAGGATGTCCAAGGACGATACCGCTTGCCTCAAATGCAGGCTGAACCTTGTCCTGAATAGAGCCGTATACTGCCCAGTAATCCTCAGTCTTACACCAAGCACGCAGAGATACCTTGTAAGCACCGTCTGCATATTCGGTGACGAGAATAGTGGTTGCGGGATCCTTGAGAACCTTGGATTCGGAGCCAGCTACCAGCTTTAAGACCTTCTTAGCCTTTTCAAGGTCGGATTCAAAGGAGATCACATAGCTGAGATCTACTCTTCTGGTCGCTTCTGCGGTCACGTTTACCAGAGCGGAATTGGAAACACCGCCGTTGGGCAGGAACACCTTCTTGTTGTCCACGGTCAGGATCGTGGTATAGAAAATGTTGATACCGGTCACAACGCCCTCGTTGCCGCTCGAAACGATATAGTCACCCACAGAGAAGGGGCGGAAAACCAGCAGCATGATACCGCCTGCAATGTTGGAAAGACCTCCCTGAAGCGCCAGACCGATGGCAACGCCTGCCGATGCGATCAAAGCAACCAAGCTGGATGCGGGCACACCAAGAATGGTCACGCAGATAACCACAAGCAGAATCTTCAGACCCAAATTTACACCGTTGTGGATAAAGGTTGCAAGAGTGGGATCGTACTTTTGCATCTTATCAGACTGCGCAAGCTTCTTTGCAAGAAAACCGATAAGGATCCAGCCCACGATCAAAATAACCAGAGAAATAGCAAGCTTCACGGCAAAGCCGGAAATGGTCGTTAAAATACCGGTCAGTAAATTTAACAGAAATTCAGTCATAACAACAGACCTCCAAATAAAATTTTACTTTGTGATTATAGCACACTAAAGGCTTTTTTTCAACACCTTTTTAAATTTTTTTGCCGTCAATGTTTCTTTGAGCAGAAGGGACAGCGCAGCTCGCCGCGATCGTTTATCGGGGTAATGTTGCGGAAATGCAGAGCCGCTTCGATCTGACGATCCCGAAGCATACGGTTGTTCTTGTCGTATTGAACGATATACCGCTCGGGGAGTTTATAGTTATATATAGCGGTTGCGGCGTACCGTTCTCCCTTTTCTTCACAACGTTGATGGAAGATCTGCGTTCTGCAGTATCCGCAGAGATATCCATCCCTGCCCGATTCCCTGTCAACCGACAGCGGGTTACCGCAAAAAGGACAGTCCTCCCGCTGGGTATCGGCATAGACCATTGCTCTGAGCAGGATCTGTTGAAGGCGTCTGAAGGATTCCACGTCGTAAAGACTGACCGTAATTTCCTCCTTCATTCCTCTTTGCGCATCAGGAGTGAGCACAAGATACTCTTCAGCCCCCACCAGCTCCTTGAGCTTGACCTTTTCTGTTCTTGCTTTTTGGGGATCAAGGCTGAAAATCAGAACGACGCGGTAGCTCTCTTCCTTGTTCACCGTCAGCAAATGGTATCTGATCCCCTCCAGCTCTTGCTGTTGAAAAGAAAGCGACCACTCGCGAAAGCGTGCATGCTGATCGGGGCTTTCAAAATCGATGCCCTGCTCCGGGTCGAATACAAAATTAAAATGACCTATTGCAAAGAGCGTCAGCATCGTACCAAAGACCCGATAGCCCTCCCCCGAAGGAGACTGAGGCGAGGTGGTGAGCGCCATTTGCGGAATGTCGTTTTCATCAAACCACTTCATCAAAAGGAATATACGGTGATAATCCTTCTGCATTCTGAAAATGTTGGTTTTCTGAAGAGTCTGGGGCATATTCAATTTGTGGCATTGCCTATACAGCTTGCACCCCAGCCGTGCACGCAAGACCCGATCCAGATACAAAAGCTTTTTCAAGCATCTTTCGGCGTCGAGCCTGTACTGGTCGTAGTCCCGCACGTATCCCACGTGAAGCTTTCCCATCGCCAGAAAATAAGACAGATGGTTAATCCGCTCAAGAAGATTGAACTGCATATTTCGGTCAGTATAGAGCAGGTCATTGAGCAAGCGAATGTGGCTACTTACATACTCCAGAATGCAGTCCACCGCCTTGACCACGATCATATTCTCATAAATAGCGTATTGATCCTCGTTTTGAAGAGTCATCAGCCGCCGAGGCTTCATACTTCCGTCCTGCCTGCTCTCCCACAACTCGCTGTGGACCGATGCGTGCACCAGTGTGCGGTTGTCGATCAACCTGACAGCCTCAACGGGAAGGACCGTTTCGCTGTCCTTAAGACGGATGATGGGCTTGGATAAAATCCGTTTGATCGTGGGAATCTCGCTGATCATACGGTCAAGGGCGGTATCCAGACGTTTGAAATCCAACTCCTCTCTGATGGCAAACAGATTTATTTCCCGCACCAGACTCCCATCAAAACGGTCGTAAGTGATCCCGCGGTGCCCTTTTGCATAGGCAAGAAAGGCACCGTACTCGGGAAGAGGAGCATTTTGCACAGGCGGAAGGAACTGATCGAAGATGTTGTTTGACATATCAATCCTCGTTTAATGCTTTAATAAAGGCACTGCATTTATGCAAATTCAGCTTTTCAAACTCGGCAGCAAGCTCGTCCTTGTTGTCCACGTTTTTAAATTCAAGCTTGCTGACCACCTTGCTCAGCAGTATGGTCTCAACAGCCTCGTGAATGACCGTATCGGTAGGAGTAAAGCAGGCAGCGTAGATCTTGACGAAGGATTCCATCTGATTGGAAATTCTGTTACCGAAGGTCACGTTGTAGGGCGCAAGAAGCTCCTCCACCTCGTGCACCACAGCACAGGATTCCAAATTAAAGGAAACGGTTCGCTTGGCATCCTCTAAAAGAGCCCAAAGCGCATCATAGGACAGATACTTCTGCTCCAAAACGCCTCCCTCCGCAAGAATACGAGGTGCGCGCTTGTTAAAGTTCATCGTATGGGCACGGTCGTAGACCTTATCGCTGATCTCAAAGGTGCTCTCGTCTCTGTTTGCCGTTCCCACGAACCAGACGTTTGAGGGGATCTTTAAGGTATGCCCTTCCTCCAACGCCAGATACTCGGAAGAAGAGGGATCGTTCTTGTAAAGATGCACGTTGACCAGCTTTATCTGTCGCTTGTCTTCCTCATTTTCCATCAAGGAAAGGAAATCCGAAAAATAGTATTCGATACGGCTGAGGTTCAGCTCGTCGAGCACGATGAAGGTCACTCTGTCCGGATCAAGCGCCGCCTTATAAAGAGCTTGCGTGAATTTCTTGGGGGTATAGGTACAGCTGAATTCATTATAGTAACCCAAAAGCTCGTTCTTATCTCTCCAAGAAGACTCCACCTCCACAATGGCACAGTCGCCGTAAATTGCCTCACAAAAGATCTTGGGCAGGCTGGTCTTACCCGTACCGCTCATACCCTGCAAAATAGTCAGCTTGGTGGAGCCAAGACCTGCGATAAATGCGGCAATATCGGGAGCGGTATAAGAAAGGTGCAATCTGGAGTTGCGTGCGTAAGAAACGATAAACTGAACAAGCCCGGGCAGAGAGGGCGTATCAAAGGCATTTTTAGCCAGAGAACGGGTCTCATCTCTGAAGCCCTGCGCCTTGGCATCAAGCTCAGAAAAGGCAGGACAAGGGTCATGTGCCGATGCACTTACCAACGGAGCAGCGGGCTTTGCGTTTTCAGAGGAGGTCAAGGCTGAAGGTACGTTCTCCGTTGCAACAGCCTGCACTGAGATCTCTGCCTCACCCATCGTTCCTCTGGTATAGGGCTTTCTCAATAAGGTAAACAGGATCATAGCAAGGGCAATGAAAAACCAGATGATCGCCGAGCTCTTTACCTTATACTGCATTTCGATATCCACAGGAATGTTTATATTCTGGCTGATCCAGGAAAACATCGTATTGGTATTCATCAAGGTGACGATCTCATAGTATTTACCCAACAAACCAACCAGCAGGGTTGTAAGACCGGAGGTAGTCAGAGATGCCAGGGCAAACTTGAAGAACATCTTGGATTTGCTGATATACGAAACAAGCACAAGAAGCGACAGCGTGATCACGACGACCACGAGAACCATCACGATAAAGGAAATAAGCTGGAAGCCCTTCCCCAGATCCTGATAGGTGGTGAGCATCTTGAAACCATTCAGCTTTAAAGCCTCATAGTAGCTGGGCTTGATAAAGGTCACCTGAAGAATGTCTCCAAAAAGACAGATCAAAGAAACCACCGCGGCAACAGAAGTATATGCAAACATCTCAAAGCGCGCAAAAGCGGCAGTCTTTCTCTTTTTGATGCTTCCCTCCTCATTTATGCCGCCAACGAGAAGTGCGAACAAAATGGTAACACCAATCTGCAGGATGAGCAATTTCAAGCTCTCATCCGCCGCGTAGCTTCTGCCCTTGGCGTTATAGAAGGTACATACGCACATACCGGCAAGAAAATAGATGCCGGTGGTGATCACGTTCATATAGATCAGCTTCTGCGTCTTATCTGCAAAGCTCTTCTTGGAGGATGCCATTTTTCTAAGCATCGCAACCAGCTTGAACAGCGATATGACAAACAGGATCGCTAAAGGAATGAAAATGAGAAGACTGACGTAAGAGCTGCTGTCATAGTTGAAAACGTCCGCCGGGATCACCGTATAGGTAGACGTTTCGCTGTATAAAAACGGAGTATTGAACAGTGAAAAGGTCATAGCGAAGCTGACAAGTGCGACCGCTAAAACGGCACATTTCCAGATCATATCCTTTCTTTTCCTGACGATCGCAAGCGCAGATTCCATTAGTTCTTTTACTGTTATTGAGGTCTTTTTCATTACTGTCCTCCTTGATTAAAAAACAGGGCGTGAAGACAACACGCCCCTGTTTTGGTGTTATTTAAAGACAAACGAGGTGCAAAGAAGGCGCACTCTCCCCTTCTCTACCGAAAGAATACCGCCGCAGCTTTCGCCTTCACGGATGGTCTTCTCATCTACGTAAAGACGGCAAGGAGCTTTTTTCAGCGCAGTTACCATAGGAATATGATCGGCGAGCACAGACAAAGAACCGTCTATCGCTCTGACAGACAGCTGCAGTGCTTTTCCGTCGTACATAGTGCCCTCGGGCGTTACGATCTGAAGATCAAAAAACTTCATCTGCGTCTCCTTTCATTTACTGATGGCCTTTTGCCTTTTCCACGACCTCGTCGATTGTTCCTGCAAACAGGAATGCCGATTCTGGCAGATCGTCGTGTTTGCCGTCAACGATCTCGCCAAAGCCTCTGATGGTCTCCTTCAAAGGTACGTAGCTGCCGGGAATACCGGTAAACTGCTCTGCAACGGTAAAGGACTGGGACAGGAATCGCTGTACCTTTCTTGCTCTGGCAACAGTGATCTTGTCTTCCTCCGAAAGCTCATCCATACCCATAATGGCGATGATGTCCTGCAGCTCGTTATACTTTTGCAGAATTCTCTGCACTTCCTTTGCAACACGGTAATGCTCCTCACCCACCACGTCGGGCGTCAGGATACGGCTGGTGGAATCAAGAGGATCCACCGCAGGATAGATACCCTGAGAGGAGATGGCACGGGAAAGAACGGTGGTCGCGTCAAGATGCGCAAAGGTGGTTGCGGGCGCAGGGTCGGTCAGGTCGTCAGCAGGGACGTAAACCGCCTGCACCGAGGTGATGGAGCCCTTTCTCGTGGAGGTGATACGCTCCTGCAATGCACCCATCTCGGTTGCCAGAGTGGGCTGATAGCCGACCGCAGAGGGCATTCTGCCCAACAGAGCAGAAACTTCGGAGCCCGCCTGGGTAAATCTGAAAATATTGTCAATAAAGAGAAGCACATCCTGACCCTGACGGTCTCTGAAATACTCCGCCATCGTCAGTCCCGAAAGAGCAACTCTCATACGTGCTCCGGGGGGCTCGTTCATCTGACCGTATACCAATGCGGTCTTGTTGATAACGCCCGACTCCTTCATTTCGTTATATAAGTCGTTACCCTCTCTGGTACGCTCACCAACACCGGAGAAGACGGAGATACCGCCGTGCTGCTTGGCGATATTGTTGATAAGCTCCATGATCAGAACGGTCTTACCAACGCCTGCACCGCCAAAGAGTCCGATCTTACCGCCCTTTGCATACGGACAGATCAGGTCAACGACCTTGATACCCGTCTCCAAAATCTCTGTAGAGGTCTGCTGCTCTTCAAAGGAAGGAGCAGGACGGTGGATGGGCCAACGCTCCGTATCCTCGGGCGCGGGCTGCTCGTCCACAGGCTGTCCAAGCACGTTGAAAATGCGTCCTAAGGTCTCGTTACCAACGGGAACGGTGATTCCCTCTCCGGTATCGACTGCATCAACGCCTCTCTGTAATCCGTCGGTGGAGGACATAGCGATACAGCGCACAACGTTGTCTCCGATGTGCTGAGCGACCTCTACCGTCATGGTGGTGTCGCCGTTTTTGATCTCTAGCGCATTAAGCAGCTCTGGCAACTGTCCGTCCTCAAAACGGACGTCAACCACAGGTCCGATAACCTGCGTGATCTTTCCGATTGACTTGTTCCTCATTTCGTCGCAATGCCTTTCTAAAAATTATTGTTCAGAGCCCGCAATGATCTCGGTGATCTCCTGCGTGATGGCTCCCTGTCTTGCGCGGTTATACTGTAAGCTGAGCTTCTCGATCATCTCGTCGGCATTCTTGGTTGCGCTATCCATTGCGTTTCTTCTCGCCGCCTGCTCACAAGCGATGCTTTCGGAAATAGCACTGTAGAGCATTCCTGACAAATACTCGGGTACAACCGCGGAAAGAACCTCTGTGGGAGAGGGCTCGTACAAGGTGAACGATCGTTCACTTTCGGGCTTGACCGGCTTTCTAAGCGGTAAAATACGGATATGTGAGGGTGTTTGGGAGAGCATATTGACAAAATTCGTGAAAACGATCACAACCTTATCATATTCGCCCGCCACGTATGCCGCCGTCACCTTTTTTCCGATCTGCGCACAGTCTTCCATCGTCACCTCATCAGCCTCGCGCATCTCCCCGTCAATGGTATAGCCCTTCTTGTGAAAAAAGTCGTAGCTTTTCTTGCCGATAGGTAAAACGGTGACCTCCTGATCGTGAGAAAGAGAAACAGCGAGATTGAATACGTTATTGTTGTATCCGCCTGCAAGACCTCTGTCACCTGCGATCACGATCATATAGGTTTTTTTGCAGGTCTTGGGTGCATAATATACCGACTCCTCGCTATATCCATTCTCCGATATACCCACAAACACGCTTTGCATAATGCCAAAGTATTCTCTGCCCCGCTCCATACGTTCCGTCGCCCTGCGTAGCTTTGAGGACGCGACCAGCTGCATAGCGCGGGTAATGTGCTCTGTGGATTGCACGCTTTTTATTCTGATTTTCAGCGCTTTTGCAGAAGTTCCCATATAACCTCATCCTTCTTTGTTTACGTCATAACCAAGCAGTGCTCTGCCCTCAAATAATTATGCCGAAAATTCTTTTCCGAATCCTTCAAGCAGACCCTTGAGCATCTGCACATTCTCATCCTCGAGCTTGCCCGTTTTCCGAATGCTCTCCAACAGTTCCAGTCCCTTTACGTCAAGATAAGAGTAAAGCTCTTTCTCATAACGCGCCACATTCTCAACGTTTACGTTATCTAAATAACCGTTGATCACGGCGTAAATGATCACCACCTGCTTTTCCACAGGCACGGGTGAATTTTTATCCTGCTTCAGGATCTGAACGATACGCTCACCCTTTGCAAGTCTTGCTTTGGTATCCGCATCAAGATCTGAGCCGAACTGAGCAAAGGACTGCAGCTCTCTGAACTGAGAATATACCAGCTTCAGCGTGCCCGCTACCTTTTTCATTGCCTTGATCTGAGCGTTACCGCCAACACGGGATACCGAGATACCGGGGTTTACTGCAGGCATAACACCGGCATGGAACAGCTCGGTCTCAAGGAAGATCTGACCGTCCGTGATGGAGATCACGTTGGTGGGAATATAAGCGGAAACGTCGCCCGCCTGAGTCTCAATAATGGGCAGAGCAGTGATACTGCCGCCGCCGTATTCGGGAGCCATTCTGGCTGCTCTTTCAAGGAGTCTTGAATGCAGATAGAAGACGTCGCCGGGATACGCCTCTCTTCCGGGAGGACGGCGGATAAGCAGTGACAAGGCTCTGTAGGCAACGGCGTGCTTTGACAGATCGTCGTAAACGATCAGCACGTCCTTTCCCTGATCCATAAAGTATTCTGCCATTGCACAGCCCGAATAGGGTGCAATATACTGTAAGGGCGCCAGCTCGGATGCCGAAGCGGACACCACAACGGTGTAGTCCATCGCACCGTTCTGGGTCAGCGTTTCACAAAGCTGGGTAACGGTGGAGTTTTTCTGTCCGATCGCTACGTAGATGCAGAGAACGTCCTTGCCCTTCTGATTGATAATAGTATCGATGGCAATGGTGGTCTTACCCGTCTGACGGTCACCAATGATCAATTCTCTCTGCCCTCTTCCGATGGGGATCATACTGTCGATCGCCTTGATACCGGTCTGAAGGGGAACTGAAACGCTCTTTCTCTTGATAATACCGGGGGCTTTTGACTCAATAGGGCGGACACCGACAGCGGCAATGGGCCCCTTGCCGTCGATCGGCTCACCAAGAGCGTTGACCACTCGTCCAAGAAGCGCTTCACCTACGGGAACCGAAACCACGTTGCCCGTTCTTTTGACGATCGTGCCCTCTCTGATATCTGCGGAGTTATCCAGAAGTACGATCGAAACGAGATTTTCTTCCAGATTCAGCGCCATGCCGTAGCCGCCGCCTTCAAACTCAAGAAGCTCGTTTGCCATACAATTATCAAGCCCCTGTGCCTTGGCGATGCCGTCACCCACCAGGATCACGCTGCCTGTTTCACTGCACTCGGTTTTCTGCTGATAATTGCGGATCTGATTTTTTATAATGCTGCTGATTTCTTCTGCACGGAGATTCATTCAAGTGATGCTTATCCGATAATCGGGAAAGCGCTCCTTTCTCATGTATTATCGCCGGTAACGGAGCTTTCCAAAAGTCTCCGTATCTCTTCCAATTTGCTCTTGGCACTGTTTTCAAACAGCTCACCGCCTGCCTCTACCCGCAATCCCGCAAGAAGGGATGCGTCCACAACAAAGCGAGGCTCCACAGTTTTACCCGTTTTCCTTTCAACGGCTGAAACGATGGCACACTTCTGCTCGTCGGAAAGCAGAGCGGCAGAGGTGATCTTCGCTTGAATGATACCGTTTTTCGTACGATAGCACTCCTGATAGCGGTCAAAGCATCCGGGGATGGAAGAAAAATAGCCCCGATCTGCCATCAGGCAGATAAAATTATAAAGATATGGGTGTACCTTCCCTTCGAAAGAATCCTTTAAAAGCTGTGCCTTCTCTTCTTTCGTAACGACAGGAGAGGTCATCAGACGGATATACCCGGGGTTCTCGGAGAAAACCGATTGCAACATCAGAACTTCTGATAAAAGCTTTTCGCCAAGTCCCTCTTCATCGGCAAGTTCAAAGAGTCCGCCGCCATATTCAATTGTAAGCTTGTCCATTTAGCGTGCTCCTTTATCCGAACGAGTTATTCGTTTTCACCCAGCTCGTCAACAAAACGATTCACGAACTGCTCCTGATCCTTTTCGTTCAATTCTCTGTTTACGATCTTTTCAGCGATCTGCACAGAGATGGACGCGATCTCATCCTTTGCTTCGTTGATCGCCTTGGTCTTTTCCTGAGCGATCTCTCTTTCAGCCTTGTCCTTGAGCGCCTTTGCCTCAGCCTTGGCTTCATCAACGATCTCCTCACCGGTACGCTTTGCCTGATCGGTCGCCTTCTTCACGATGGCATCCGCCTCGACCTGCGCATCGGCGCGCCGCTCCTCGTAATACTTTTTATCCGCCTCGGCAGCAACCTTTGCATCGTTTGCTTCCTTGTAGACCTCGTCTACCTCCGCCTTACGCTGATCAAAAATCTTCTGCACGGGCTTGAACAAAAACTTCTTTACGAGAAGAAACAGGATCAATAAATTACCCAGAGAAATGATAATCGTCCAAAGATCGATTCTGATTACGGGAAAATTAAGCAGACTAACCGAATCTGACAAGATGATTTGCTCGATCATCAGCTCTCCTCCTTCTTAAAATAATGGAAATGCCTGTCGTTTTTTTACTTCAAGAAGATGAGAAGCAGCGCAATAACCAGCGCGTAAATACCGGTAGTCTCTGCAAGAGCACAACCCATAATCAGGGTAGATCTGACCACACCCACGCTTTCAGGCTGTCTGCCAACCGCTTCACAAGCCTTGGATGCTGCCAAGCCCTGACCAAGCGCAGGACCAAGACCTGTCAGAGCCGCAATACCTGCACCAAGGCAAGCTGCCGCACCGATAAGACCCTCATCGGTAATGCCCGAAAAGGCTCCTGCTGCTGCCGCGTCGTTTAAAACAGAAAGTACGTTTAACATAATGTTACCTCCAACGATATTATATTTGAAATTTATTTTAATTCAAAGTTGAATTATTGACCGTTCTTCGCTTGCTTTGCGGCTTGTCTTGCCGCTTTTTTTGCCGCCTTTCTTGCAGCCTTCTCCGCTTTCCTTGCCTTGATATCTGCAATAGCCTCGTTGCTGTCCTCGTAAGCCATATAGATATTCATCATCGTCAGCGTACAGAAGATGAACGCCTGCAGACATCCACTGAAGATATCGAAATAGATGGAGAGGATTGCCGGAATACCGATACGTGCAAAGGCAAATTCGGAAAGGAACCCTCCAAGACCGATCACGTTCCAAACGAAATTGGAAACGAGGGTCAGAGCCGAGGATAGGAGCGCCGAAATGACTACACCCGAGAAGATGTTGCCGAAATGACGGAAGGTCATCGAGATCGAACCGGAGAATTCTCCTAAAACGTTTATGGGGAAGAACAGGAAGACCGGTTCCATCAAGCCCTTCACGTAGTGAGGCACACCGGGGCGCAGCTTCTGACGAAGGGTCAGAACAAAGACCACGATGGTCCAACCAATGATGGTGTTTACTTCAGCCGTGGGCGGATACCAGCCAAGCATTCCGGAAAGATTGGAAAGCCCGGAAAGTGCCATCAACGCGGCGATAAAGGGAGCAAAATTTCTGACGAAATCCTCACACATGCTGTCTCGCACCATATTCTGCACCTTTTCCACCAAAAATTCGGCGATGATCTGTCTTTTGCTCTCGGGCTTGATCTTCAGGTCTCTGGTCAGCCAAAAGCAAACCAGTCCGAGGATCGCAACGATCAAAAAGGAGTTGACCTGTGTATCGGTGAGGGTAAACTCATAAAGGGGAGAAACCATCGATTCGGGGTCGCTGAGTTCCCCGCCCTCTCCTCCAAAAAGAGTGCGCAGATCCAGCTTTAAAAGCACCCGCGTACCCGAAATATCAACGAAGGGCTGCTCAGCATTCTCATCCACCGGGATCGTTGCACCGAGATTGGAGGCTGAAAGCAAGCATCCAAAGGCGATCAGCGAAACGATCAGCAAGGGAATGACGATATTATACCATTTTGTGTACCATTTTTTCTTCGTTTCCATAGTCCTTATTCGTCTTCCTCATTATCGACGGAGGGTGCTTGCCCTTCCTTGGTGTATTGTTGAGACTCGTCCGTCTTCGGGACGGGCGGATTTTTCTTAAGGGCGATCACGTTTCCGATCAGCGCATAGACGGTGATGACCAATTGGGTCAGCGCAAGAGAGCCCAGCACCGCCACGATGTGGAAAGCAGGGATCAGACACCCTACCACAGCAAGTCCAACCAGGACCAGCTGTCTGAACACGTAAGTTGACTGCGCCTTTGCCTTGCCCTCCTTAGGGTCAGCTGCCGTTGCGGTAACCAAAACAAGGGAGAGTGCCATTGCAAAAAAGTTACCCACGCCCAACAGCATTCCGTAAAGCGAACCGAGTAAAAAGCGCAAAAGCGACCATTCAAAAATGCCCGTGGTGGATAGGAGATAGAAGACGGGCTGTGCCAGTGCGACTACAAATACAGAGATCGCCAAAATCAGAAGCGTTTGCTTCAAAACGGCAGAAAATCCGCTATCGCGTTCATTCATCAGTCCTGTCCTCCCTTTCGTTTTTTTCTTTCGGAGCGGTGAGCCTTAAAATGACCCTCAACATACTGTAAAGCCCTGTAAAAAGCCCTGTGAGGATCAATAGGACAGTCAGCCATCGCGGACTGCCCGCATAGCCTTCAAGCAACAGCGCGCCTATAATCGAAAGGATCAGCGGACCGGCAACCGAGCCGCCCATTTGCAAAACCAGCATCGCGTTTTTATATTCCCTGTGGCGATCCTTTTTGCTCATACGACCTCAAGCCCCATACTCACCCATTTTCGATCTTGTAGTATTATAACACACAAAAAATATTATTTCAATATGTTTTGTGACATTTTTTCACATATTTTTTTGAATGGTTTTTAACACGATTTCCAAAAAATGCAGACAACCGGGCGTTTATGTCCCCTCAGGCACAAAAAGCTTCTCTTTTTCATCGAAAACAAGCCTTTTTTCAAAGAAATGCACGACACGCGTTCCTTTTTTGACAGAAAATTTCAGCAAGACCTCTTCCCTGCACGTCCCATCCATTCTGCGATCAACCGTCATCAGTGCCGTGATGGGCGGCATATGGATGCGCTTTAATCGATCCTCTGACCGAAGATAAAGAGCAAGAGTGCGCATTCCGCACTCTGACCGTATCCGCTCAAAAAAAGCCTTGCCTATCAGCAGCACTCGTTCTTCTGCTTGCTTTGACAGCATTTCGGGCAACCGATAAAGAGCACGGTAGATTGTTTTGCCATCCTCCGCAAGAATTCTGTATTCACTGTATTCGCTGTATTCGTTCACATTTACCTCCAATGACTCAGCCTTACCGCATATATATGCCGTAATATATGCCAATACAAGATGAGCGAAGGATAAAAACAGACGAAAAATAAAAATATTTAATATTTTTTCAGAAAGGGTTTGACAAAAACGAAAAATCATAGTACAATACGTATAGTGCGTAATTTGTCTATGCTTTATTTACGACTGTTTTTGGGACTTTTGTCAAAGCGACCGAAAAAGCCAGGCATACGCTCACCTGAATCACAAGGAAAGGCATATAACATGGATACTACACGACTTAACGAACTGGTGAAAATCTCGGGAAAGGTGCGCCTCGGCATCATTGAGGCAACTTATCAGGCAGGCTCCGGACACCCCGGCGGATCGCTGTCCTGTGCTGACGTACTCACCTATTTATACTTTAATGAAATGAACGTTCGTCCCGACGAGCCCGCTTATGAGGAGAGAGACCGCTTCGTGCTCTCCAAAGGACACGCTGCTCCCGCTCTTTATTCCGTGCTTGCACAAAAGGGCTTCTTCCCCGTTGAGGAGCTGAAAACCCTGCGTAAGATCGACTCCAGACTCCAGGGACACCCCGATATGCACAAGACCCCCGGCGTGGATATCTCTACCGGTTCTCTTGGTATCGGTCTTTCCAATGCCTGCGGTATGGCACTTGCCGCAAAGCTTCAGAACAAGGACTACAGAGTCTTTGCGGTTACGGGCGACGGCGAGATCCAGGAGGGTCAGATCTGGGAGGCGGCAATGTTTGCTTCTCACTACAAGCTTGACAACCTGATCGTGTACGTGGATGCAAACGGTCTGCAGATCGACGGCAGGACCGGCGACGTGATGTCTGTCGAGCCCATTGACAAGCGCTTTGAGGCATTCGGCTGGAAGGTACAGCGCATCAACGGTCACGACTTTGAAGAGATCGAAAAGGCGACCGAGAATGCAAAGGCAGTCAAGGGTCAGCCCTGCGCCATCATTTGCAATACCGTAAAGGGCAAGGGCGTTTCTTTCATGGAAGACAAGGCAGGCTGGCACGGCGTTGCCCCCAAGAAGGATGAATACGAGCAGGCGGTGAAGGAACTCACCGAGGCTTACGGACTTTGAGAAAGGATGGCAGCGAAAATGGCAGTAGTTAAGAAAGAAACGAGAGTAACCTACGGCGAAACGCTGGTAGAGCTGGGTAAAGAAAACGAAAAGATCGTGGTAATGGACGCCGACCTTTCGGGCTCCACGAAGACCGCAACCTTCAAAAAGGCATTCCCCGAAAGATTTTTCAATGCAGGTATTGCCGAGGGCAATATGGTGGGCGTGGCGGCAGGTCTTGCTGCATCGGGCTACACCGTGTTCGTTTCCTCCTTTGCAATGTTTGCTTCGGGCAGAGCTTTTGAGCAGATCAGAAACGCCGCCGCGCATCCCAATCTGAACGTAAAGGTGTGCGCTTCCCACGCAGGCATTACCGTTGGTCCCGACGGCGCGACCCATCAGTGCCTTGAGGACATCGGCATTATGCGCACCATTCCCAATATGACGGTAATCAACCCTGCAGACGCGGTGGAGGCAAAGCTTGCCATCCGCGCCGCCGCAAAGATCGACGGACCCGTTTATATGCGCTTCGGCAGATCTGCCGTTCCCGTGGTCTTTGACGAAAACAACTATCAGTTTGAGATCGGCAAGGGTGCCCTTTTGCGTGACGGCAAGGACGTGACCATCGTTGCTTCTGGCATTACCGTAGAGATGGCACTGAACGCCGCAGACACTCTTGCAGAGAAGGGCGTTGAAGCGCGGGTAATCAATATGGCGACCATCAAGCCCATCGACAAGGATATTCTTGTAAAGGCATCCAAGGAGACCGGTGCCATCGTGACCGCAGAGGAGCATAACATCATCGGCGGTCTGGGATCTGCCGTCTGCGAGGCACTCAGCGAGGAAGCACCTTGCATCGTAGAGCGCGTGGGCATCAGAGACACCTTCGGTCGTTCCGGCTCGGTGGACGAGCTGCTGGAATGCTACGATCTGACCCCCGCCGAGATCGTAAAGCGTGCCGAAATGGCAATGAAAAAGGCAGGAAAGTAATTCTTTAGCAAAATTAAACAGAAAAAACTTGCCCAACTTCTCATAAGAGAGTTGGGCTGTTTTATTGTCTGCGGCGGGGGGATATTCTTTGCAGTGATATTTGGCGCGTGGCGGTTCAATTTCACCAGAGTATAAGCCCCCGACAAGAATTTGTTCTTATCGGAGGCTTGTTTAATTTACATATTCATTTGGTGATTTTTGCTCTATCCCGATCGCAAGTTCTACCTACTGAACAGTTAGAGCTTTTGCTTCTGAAAGCATTGCAGACCAACGTCCTTCGTTTCTCACATTATTAAACCATTCCCAACCCTTTTCTGCCTCCATAATGCTTGCAAGGTTTGCAATACCATTCTTGATGCCCAAAAGAAGTGGCAGCTTTTCGCCATTTGGTAATTGGACGTGCCAATCGTTTTTTATAAGCTTCGTTTCACCAAAGAATAGAGGATTTCCTAAGTCAAGCAACGCATTTTCGGGGAAATTCTGCCATCGTTTGCATAGTTCAAGAGCTTTTTCTAAATACAAATAGCCGTTTTCCTTATTTCCCAAACCAAAATACGCGGCAGACAATCGGATATATTGCATAGTGTATTCGGGGATCCAACCATCGGGAATTGAATTTTGAGTAATTCCGGTAAGAACATTGAGATACATTGTATTCCACGCTACCGCATCTTCGGGCTTTCCCATATAGCTTTTATGCTCATGCATTCTTCCGATCATAGCAGATGTCCGCAGAAAGTTCCCGGCATTTCTTATCTCCCAATACTTTTCTTCCTCACCGGATAGTTTATAGCGTTTTTCATAAATTTCATGTCTGCCTTCATACCAAAAGGCTGTGTCTTTATTCAACCACGCTACAATCTCTTCCTCATCACATACCATACATATTGCAGTAACCGCACTTCTACGCATAGTACTATCCGTACAATCTTTCAGAATTCTCTGTCCGATGTCTGCAAGTAGTTTCCTATACTCTTCCTCTTTGTTGCCGTGATAGCGAGTAATTCTGTGCATAAGCGATGTTGCAATATGCCAATTTCGAGGATATTTTTTATGATATTTAAGTGCTAAATCCAGTTGATCTTCAAGTGAAAGAGAATTTATAACCCTAAAAAAGTTCTTTTGTACATCTTCCTTCGCACTTATTTCATCATTGCCTATCAGCTCATCAACGGTTACCTCAAAAAAATTGGCAATGGTCGGAAGAAGCGTAATGTCGGGATATCCGTCTCCACATTCCCATTTAGAAATCGATTGAGGTGATACCGACAACGCTTGGGCTAAAGCATCTTGGGTCAGTTCTTTGTTTTTTCGATATTTTTTTATTCGTTCTCCAATCAATAAATCCATAATTTACCCTTTCCATAAATGATTGCGATTTGTCTTATACGACGGGCCCTGTCGTTGTAATTATTCTATCACAGCGACAAAGGTCAGTCAATAACCGCATTTTTGTGAAATTTACCACGATTGGTTGTTTTTTGCCCGTCTAAGTGGATATGCGTGCAATCATAAAACGAGCCAACAAAATGTTGACTCGTTTTTTATGATTAATTTATGTGATAACTAAAAACGTTTTCTGAACAATACTGTTTTGCAAACTCTTTGCGCGTCAGTGATATGCCAAGCCTTCGGGTTTGGAAGTGAATTGTCAATAGAAGTGCAACAAAATTAAGAAAATTTTTGCAACTCAAGATTCCAAGAATCCTGTGCAGAAACAAAACCCAAGACTTTGCGGGGCCTTGCGATAATTAACGCAAGGTTCCGCAAAAGTGTTTTAGGGCTGACACGAGAGAGATTGCGCCCCTTTGGATAGAATTCTCGCAAAAGACCGTTGCAATTCTCATTGGAACCTTTTTGCCAAGCGCAGTAAGGGTCAGCAAAATAAA
>JAFTVG010000010.1 GCA_017465885.1 Clostridia bacterium
CGCTACGCGCCAATTCGATATGAGATAAATCCCTCGTTTGCGAAGCAAACATATCGAGTGCGCAAGCACATATCCAACGCCTCAGGCGTATATCGAAAATCCCGTGAGGGATTTATCTCGATGCGTGTTCTCCGTTAAGGATAACACGCTAAACTCTTCTTGCATTTCTTTGCGAAATATGGTAGAATAAAAAAAACGAAGCACAAGGAAAAAACCGATATGATGGAAAAAAGCGATCTCTCCCCCCTTGCGGCGGAGTCAGAAAACGCCCCCGTGAAGGAGAGCGACGAATACTATATGAGCCTCGCCCTTGACCTGGCAAAAGAGGCAGGTCAGGCGGGCGAGGTACCCGTGGGCGCCGTGGCGCTGTGGGAGGACGGTCGGGTGGTCGGCACCGGAAAAAACCGCAGAGAGAGCGAGAAATGCGCCCTCTGCCACGCCGAAATCGAAGCCATTGCCGAGGCAAACCGCACCCTTGGGGGGTGGCGGCTGCACAAATGCACCCTTTTCGTCACCTTGGAGCCCTGCCCCATGTGCGCGGGAGCCATCACCAACGCCCGCATCAAGCGGCTGGTCATCGGCGCAAGAGATCCGCGGGCGGGGGCGTACGGGTCGGTCTTCAACATCAACGATCTGCCCTTAAACCACAAGACCGAGCTGACCTGCGGCGTGCTGGAGGAAGAGTGCGCAGGGGTGTTAAAGGACTTCTTCAGGGATCTGCGCAAGAGCGGAAAGTGAACGAAAGCCAAGCAGAACGCGGGAGCGTCTTTCATTTTTTGAAAAGACCGCTCCCGCTTTTTCTTTTTTCTGATTTCCAAAAAAGCCATTTGGGGCTTTTCCTGCCCCAATTTGGGAGTTTTTTGGAAAAAATCTCCTAAAAGCCTTCAAAAACCTTGACAAAGCGGGCGGTTTACATCCGATTTTCTTTTGATTTCCTTTGAAAAGAGGTTTGTCGGCACGCTCAAATTTTTTTCGTTTTTTCCGTTGACTTTTTTCAAAAAAAACGTACTTATATGGCAAAGACGCTCAAAAGCGCAAAAAGGAGTACACGAAATGAACGAAAAAAACAACGCCACACCCACTGTCTCAAAAACGTCCCAAAAAAGCGCACTGCATTCAGTCTGCACTTTGTTCAGGAAATATTCCGTTTCCCCTTGTGTAACGCAGTTGTTTAAACTGCGCGGAATCTTTCAAAACGGCGTAATTGACCTTCAATTTACCGCTAACAGTGCCCGCCGTTTCATACCGCTTTTCCTCCTGCTCGCCCTGTCACTTCTCTCAGGGTGCAAAGCGGCGCAAACGGAGCCTGCGCCTCCAAGCCCCTCTTTTTATGAAAGCAGCTCTTTCATCGCCCCCGTTACCCCCTCCTCTCTTCCGATGCCGCAAAGCCCCGATACCCCCAGTCCCTCCCCCTCCCTCTGTCTCCACAGACCGGAGATTTTACCCGCCCGCGCCCCCACCTGCTCAAAGGAGGGGCTGAGCGAAGGGCTTTACTGCCCCCTATGCGGTCTGACGCTGAGGGCACAGAGCGTCCTTTCCCCCACGGGACACCGATACGAGCAAAGCCGCTGTACCCTTTGCGGAGATTACGAGGAAAGCAAGGGGCTGACCTTTGCGTTAAGAGACGGGTATTATGCGGTGACGGGCATCGGCTCCTTCGCGGGCAAGACCCTGGTCATTCCCCAAATCCACGAAGGACTGCCCGTAAAGGAGATTGCCGAAGGCGCCTTTTATAACGCCTACGGAAACGACGAACGGCTGGAATTGATCAAAACGCTGGTTTTGCAGGAGGGGATCACAGCAATCGGCAAGGATGCCTTTGGGTATCTGACGAATCTGGAGGAGCTTTCTTTGCCCGAGGGATTGAAAACGATCGGCGAGCGTGCCTTTGGAGGATGCTTTTCTTTAAAATCCCTGTCCCTGCCCGAAAGCCTTGAGGAGATTGGAAAATCCGCCTTTGCAAACTGCTCTTCCCTGCCCTACGTCCTTTTAAAGACAACGCCCTCCCGTATTGACGCCTTTGCCTTTTACGGCGTAAAAGCCCTCTTTCTTTCGGTGGAAGCCCGTCCCGAGGGCTGGCACATCTCCTTTACAGACACCCTTTGCACGGTATATTTCAAAAAGGATTGGCAAGAGATCAACGGAGTGCCCACACCGAAGAATTGAACGTGCCTGTCAGGACAAGGGGTTTGATCAAATTGCAAATTTGAGAAAACCCCTTTTTGAGGTTTGATCGGTATGAAAGTTGACAAACGGCAGGCTATATGCTATACTGAGAGGGTAAAGGCGGCGCATCCGCCAAAAAACTGCTGAAAGGAAGAAATTATGGCTCGAACAAACAAAATCCTGCCGGCGGCAGTGCTTTCTCTGCTGATCACGGCATCCCTTCTCCTTGGCTCCTTCGTCCTCACGGCGAGCGCCGACTGGGCAAGCTACGTCACCCCCCTCTTGACCTTAGAGGCAGAGGACGGCGTCCTTGGCGGTCCTGCCCGCGTGGTGGGCTTCAAGGTGGGCAACATCGGAAAATGCGGCGGTGACTTTGAGGGAACCGTCCTCTTTGAGAACCTGCAGATCCCCAAGGATGGCGAATACACCCTGAAATTCTACTACTGCTCGGGCTCCGACGACCGCTATTTCCAGATCGACTCGGGCGATGGCAGAGTGGATCTGCCCTGCCCCAACACCGGCTCCTTTGACACGGTGGGCAGCGTGGTCATCGACCTGCCCTTAAAAAAGGGCGGCTCGCTCTTTATCGGCACCGAGTGGTACGGCCCCGACCTTGACAAGATCGAGATCTATGAGCAGGGCGCGCAGATCCTGCCCGACAGAAACTACCCCAACCCTCAAAATCAGCCCTTTTTCGGAGAAAATCTCCTTCTTGACGTGAAAAACGGCGTCTATTCCTGCGGCTATAACGGCAATCTCGTTTTGAAGAACGCCCACGCCGAGGCAAGAGTGGACGGCAAGGTGCTCTCCAGCGACGAGTTCACCACCCACGAGGTCAAGGACGAGGGGGCTACCGTCACCTTCACCCACAGAGGACACCCCTCCTTTGACGGCAAGCTCATCCAGACCTTTACCGCCACCCCCACCCACATCTTAACCACCCTGACGGTGGAAAGCGATACCGAGATCTCCTCTAACTACCTCTCCCCCCTTGCCGCCTACAAGGGAAGCGTCAGCCTTGAAAACGGGGTCTTCGTGCAGATCCCCTTTGACAACGACAAATGGGTTGAGCCCAAGCACTTAAGCGTTGACGAGCTGGCTCTCCCCTCCCGCGGCTACGAGGTGGGCGCGCTTTACGATGAAGAAAGCTATATGGGACTGATCGTGGGATCGGTAAGCCACGATAGCTGGAAAACCGCCGTGGATCTGTACGGCAAGGACGGCGGCATCGCAGGCATCGCCGTTTACGGCGGCGTTTCCGACTTCGGAACCCGTGACGAGGATCCCCACGGATCCCTTTCGGGAAAGTCTATTTCCTCCCCCACCCTCTTCCTTGGCTGCTTTGAGGACTACAGAGACGGTCTTACCGCCTACGCCAAGGCAAATTTAGAGGTCGTGCCCAAGAAGGACTCCGTCAAGGACGTGCCCTTCGGCTTCAACTCCTGGGGCTCAATGCAAAGCACGGTCAGCTACAGCGGCATGACGGCAGTGGCAGACTACATCAAGGAGCATCTGCAGGAGGCGTGGGCGCAGGACGGCGCTCCCGTTTACGTGAATATCGACTCCTTCTGGGATTATCTGGTGCGCAACGATCTGAGCACCTCCCTTCCCCTTGACGAGGCTCTTGCCGCCTTTGCCGCACACTGCAAGGAAAACGGACAGAAGGCAGGCATCTACTTTACCCCCTTTGCCACCTGGCTTGCAAACGAGGAGGAGCTAAAGAGCCACAAGATGGAGGGCTCGGACTACACCTTCTACGATGCGGCGTTGAGAAAAGCAGACGGCAGTCTTTACGGCAACAGCCTTGCAGGCGGCTTTGCCCTCGACCCCACCCATCCCGGCACCATCGCCCGCAACAAGGAGCGGATGAGCTACTTCATCTCGCTGGGCTTTGAGTATATCAAGCTCGACTTCCTGACCCACGGCGCTCTTGAAGGCGACCACTACGACAAGAGCGTGAAAACCGGTCTGCAGGCATATAACAAGGCAATGGCAGAGATCAACGAAACGGTGGATAACAAAATGTTCATCAACCTGTCCATCGCCCCCGTCTTCCCCTACCAGTACGCAGACGGCAGAAGGATCAGCTGTGACGCCTTCGGCAGCACAGACAACACCGCCCACGTGCTCAGCTACCTGACCTCCTGCTTCTGGCAGAAGGAATTATACACCTACCCCGACCCCGACCATCTGATCGTGCTGGGAAGCGCTGAGGGCACTGCGCGCATGCGCGTCACCTCCGCCGCCATCAGCGGTACCAGCTTCCTGGTGGGCGACGATCTTTCCAAGATCAGCGTGGACTCTGCCGAGCACGAGCGCATCCTTGCCATGTATGCAAACAAGGACGTGATCGCCGTGGCAAAGCTGGCAAAGGCGTTCACCCCCTACCAAACCGAAGCAGGCAAGCGGTGCGCAGAGATCTACTACTTAAAGACGGCAGACGCCCTTTATCTGGCACTCTTCAACTTTGGCGGCGACCTTGCAGACTTCGAGCTGGACTTAAACGGTCTGGTCGGCGGTCTTGGCGAGGAGCTGACGGGATACGAATGCTGGTGGGAGGAGCAGATCGAGTTAGATAAAGGCGTGCTGAGCTACAGCCTGCCCGCAGAGGACGCGGCACTCATCAAGATCTCGGAAAAGTCCGACGCGCCCGTTGATCCGCCCGTAGACCCCTCCGAAAGCCCCGAGCCCTCGAAGGATCCCTCAAACGTCCCCTCGGAAGAGCCCTCAAAGCCCGCAACGCCCTCCGCGCCCGCGGTGTCCGACGAGCCCTCTAAGGGGGAGAGTAAGGACGAAAACGGCGGCAATAACGGCAAAAAATCGCCGGTTTTGCCCATCGTCATCGGCGTGATCGCTGTAATCGCCGTGGCAGGCGCAGCAGTCGGCGTGATCCTTTCAAAGAAAAAGAAGGGTTAAACCGCCCCGCAATACAAAATCAGCGGCGGCATCGCAAGGCTAAAAAAAGCATAAAAAAGCAACAAAATAAAAAAGCGCTTCTCTGAGGGTTTTTGATATAATCCCCTTAGAGTAGACACTCGAAAAAACAAAAAGTTTTCGAGACTACTTAAAGGGGGTTATTTTTTATGCCAAGAAGAACACGAAAGAACAAGAAATACAGTATAGAGTTTAAGCTACAAGCAGTAGAAGCATACTTGCGAGGAGAAGGAAGTTTAGTAACA
>JAFTVG010000011.1 GCA_017465885.1 Clostridia bacterium
AAACGTTATGATATGATTGCCCTTGCAATCTTCCACTTGGCGAAGCCAACCATAACGATGCGGAGCATCCCATAACTCATAACTTGCCCGTATGGGCAATCATAGTTTAGCGTGATTGTCCGTTAAGGACATCACGCTAAGGTCAAGAACCTTTTTTATTGAAATTTTGAAGGAGTGCTTAAAAATGTCCTCTGCCGCCCCCTCTTGAGCCGCCGCCTCCTCTGCCGCCCGAGCTGCTCTGACGGGGACTGTATGTTCTGGTGTGGGTGCGGAAAAGGAAGAGATCCCTTTCCCTTCTCAGCTTGAAGCTTCCCTGCTTCACGTATCCTCCTGCCGTTTTCTTGGGCGACACCGACTTCAATTTGGAGCGCATTGAGAAGACGGTCACCAGGGCAATGATCATCCCCAAAAACAGGGCGATGAATATATTTCTTTCCCAAGGAATATACACGTAAAAGTGTCCGTCCCTGGCATCTGAAACCAGCTTTTCCGCTCCCTCCAGATAACCCTCAAAGGCGCGTCTGTAGTTGTCGGAGGAAAGCGGTGTAAGGAAGCAGTCCTCAAGATAATAGTAGGTGGCGTCCTGACTGACCGCCTCGTTTCCAAAGCCGTAGGTGGCAACGCACCACTCTCTGTCCGACATATCAAGGATCAGCATCACCGCGTCGGCTCTGTAGCCGTAACGGGTGTGGTAAGTGTCGGCGTAGTCAAGAATGTCCTGCCCTCCTGTATCATCCACCGTGAAGATCAGAAAATCAAAGTCCAGCCGCTCACTCATTTCGTCCATTTCGGTCAAAAGCGCTTGCTCCTCCGCCTTGGTCAGCAGATCGGCACCGTCCACAAGACGGGGCGCGGAGGAGGAAGCAAAGCTGCCTGCCGAAAGAAGGGCAAAAAGGCTCAAAAGCACCAAAAACAGCGCCAAAAGCTTCGTTATTTTCATTTTTCTACCTCCTTAAAGCAGCGACAGCAGGGTCATTAACCCAAAGATCGCCGCTCCCGAAAGGGCAAACACCCCAAAAAGCCAGGCAAAAAAGGCTTTCTTGTCCATGGGCAGATCTCCTACGAACTTGCCCGTCTGCCCGTTCATGGCAAAGGTATATTTCTCGCCCTTCCAGGTGGTATTCAGGATCCACACGGGGTAAAGGGCATATTTTGCCACTCCGTTTTGCAGCTTGACCACCGTTTTTTCGGGCACCACGGTGGCGTAGCCCACAACCGTTCTTCTGAAGGTCTCCTCTGTGCTTGCCTTCACGCGGGCGTTTGCTCTGTCCACGCTGTCCTCCGCCGTCACGTCGTAGCGATCGGCAAGATAGCCTGCCAGATACGCGGTCTGAAAGTCCACCGCATCGGCATAATTGAAGGGCTCCAAGGACTCCATCAGATCGTCTGCCATTTTGGACGAGCCGTCCACGGGGATGCGCTCAAAGGACAGCGCTCCCTCGCGGATGATGGCAAAATGGTCTGTGTTGGTGTGGATGTAATCGCCGCGGCGGTAGCTGTGCACTCTTGTGGCACGGTAGCGGATATTGGCGTCGGCATCTGCATCAAACAGCCAGAAGGGGACGTAGACCCCCTTGATCTCGTCGATGTGCGCCTCGCTCTTAAAGCTCTTGGGCAACAGCTTTTTGCCCTTCAAATGGTTTAAGAACGCCGCCTTTGCCGCCTTTTTGTCAAGCTTGAAGGGGATGACCACGTCGGGGCGAAGCATTCCCTCCACCTGCTCCTTCATCACCACGGGATTGTCACAATAGGGACAGGAGGTCGCCGCGGTGGTGGCGTCGGTCAGGATCTCCCCTCCGCAGGAGCGGCAGATATAGGAGCGCACGCCCTCTTTTTCATCCTCCCAAAGGGTGCCCGCATTTTCCCAGGACATCTCATCCTCAGCTTGCCCCTTCAGCTCTCCGTCAAGCTCCTTTAGCGTTTCCACCTCA
Organism: Clostridia bacterium; assembly: GCA_017465885.1. Taxonomy (GTDB): domain Bacteria; phylum Bacillota; class Clostridia; order Oscillospirales; family CAG-272; genus UBA11512. The sequence continues at coordinate 1,932 of JAFTVG010000011.1, forward strand.
AATTCGGTGTCGCAGTAGGGGCATTTCATCTTTTGAAGGGTGCTGTCAAATTCGATCGAGCCCCCGCAACAGGGACATTTGTATTCCATCAGCTCAGCCATTGCCTTGCCTCCTTTTTGGACTGCCTTTGGGCAGTCTTTTGTTATTTCAGATCGTCCTCGTCAAATCTGTCGCCGCATTCGGGGCAGAATTTGGGCGGGTTTGCGGGATCCTCGGGCTTCCATCCGCATTTGTCGCAGACGTATACCGGTGCCCCTGCAGGTCTTCTTTTGCCGCATTCAGCGCAGAATTTGCCCTCGTTTACCGCTCCGCAAGAGCAGGTCCACCCCTGCTTTTCAGGCTTTTTGGAACCGCATTCGGGGCAGAACTTGCCCGTTGCCATATTGCCGCAGGCGCATTTCCAGCTCTCTGCTTCGGGCTTCTTGGCGCCGCACTCGGGGCAGAACCTGCCCGTTGCAACAGCCCCGCAGCTGCATTTCCAGCCACCGTGGGCAGGAGCGGACTGAGCCTGCGCCTGCTGCTGTGCACCCATGGCATACAGATTTTGTGCGTTCATTCCCCCCATATTTGCCGCCATTCCAAAGCCCATAAAGCCGTTTACCGCGCCGTTTTGGTTGGATGCCGCCGCCCGCATGGCATCTGCCTGCGCACCCACAAGGGTTGCCCCTGCCATGGTGGGATCGCGCATCACCGCACTCTTTTGCAGCTGCTTGATCATCTCGGCGTCCTCTTCGGGCAGGGTGACGGAATTTAACGCCACGCTGACCACCTTGAGTCCTCTGAGAGCCGACCACTTTGCAGAAAGAGCCTCGTTCATCGCCTTTTCAAGGTCGGTGGTGTGGGCGGGGATCTGGTTGGGACGCATCTCCATTGCCGACAGTCTTGCAAAGGCGGGCTGGAGGGCGCTGATGAACTCTGCCTTCAGCTGTGCGTCAAGCTGGGAGCGGGTATATGCCTGCTGTACGTTTCCGCAAACGTTGGTATAAAACAGCAGGGGATTCTCGATCTTATACGAATAGATGCCCGAGCAACGGAGGGACACGTCCACGTCCAGCCCGATGCGGCTGTCCACCACACGGAAGGGGACGGGGTTGGGGGTGCCGAACTTGTTGTCGATGAGCTCCTTGGTGTTGAAATAGTAGACCCGCTGATCCTTGCCGGTGTCACCGCCGTAGGCAAAGCGCTTGCCCACCGTTTTGAAGGTATCAACGATGCTCTGTCCCAGCGATCCTGCAAAAATGCTGGGCTCGGTAGAGCTGTTGTAGGTGTATTCACCGGGCTCGGCACACACCTCCACCACCTTGCCCTGCTCCACAATCATCATACACTGACCGTCTGCCACGGCAATACCCGATCCGTTTGAAATGATATTGTCACTTGCCTTGGTATTGGAGGAGCGTTTGCCCACTCTTTTCTGTCCCTTTACCGCAAGGACGTCCTTTTCCATCGCCTCACAGTAGAAAAATTCCTTCCATTGGTCGGCAAGCGTACCGCCTACCGCACCGATCGCCGCTTTGATCAGTCCCATAGTATCTCTCCTTTTTTATTTTTATCTCTGTATTTTCAAAAAGCCTGCCTTCATTGTTGTTCTTCTTGTATTTTACCACAGAAGCGGTGGTTTGTAAACCGTTTTTTGCAAAAAAACCACCCCTCCGCCCGAGGGCTTCCTTGAGATATCGGATAAAAATTTTCAGGAGGCAAGCTCTGATGAGCCTGCCTCCTGCTTTTTTGAATATTGAACCGATGTGCTCCTTGGCAAATCAGCGGGACAAGAAGTTCAACAAAGTGGTTACGTCGTTGATCGAGAGCGTATCGTCTCTGTCAACGTCGCCGCTGAATACGTATTCCGAGCTGCTCAGATAAGCCAGCATATTCAGCAGAACGGTTACGTCGGTAATGGACATCGTACCGCTCTTATCCACGTCTCCTCTTTGCATTACCTTGATGCCAAGACCCGTGGACTGACCCTTATAAGAGAGGGTCACCGTCTGATCCCCGGTCTGCTCAGAAACGTATCCGCTTACGGCAAATCCGCTGCTGACCGTTTCGACGCGTCCGCTCTGATAGGTTACCTCAAGAACAGTGCCCGACTGGTCAAAGGCCTCGCCTTCGGTGTAAACCGAATTGTTGGGCAGCTCCACGACCGTTATGGAAACGACCTCATCCTTCAAGGTTACTTCCTCAAAGATGGCGGTGCAAACCACGTCGTCGTAAAGCTTGCTCATCTCTTCACCGGGAAGCAGGTCGGCAACGCCGTCGCCGCCCAGATCCCAGCCTTCAAAGATGTATGCCACATCGTCGCCCGCTTCCTTTTCAACCGTTCCTTCAAACTTGGGAACGCTTCCTGCGGGAAGGAGCTCTTCGGTGGTCACGCCGTCCACGATCCAGGTCACGCTGTGGTAGCCCTTGAAGGACGAAACGTATACGGGCTTCAAGCAGGTGTCGTCTCCCTTTTGGAAGATGACCTCCAGCGTATGCGTGCCCGCGCCCAAGCCCTTGATGAAGGCGGAAGAAAGGATCAGCTTTCCATCCTCAACACGGAAATCGTCTGCCTCTGCACCCTTGATGGCGATAGGAGTATAGCCGTTTGACACGTACTCCAGAGCCACGTCGCTCATTCCCTTCACAACCTCATACTGCGCCACGTCGTCGGTGAAATAGGGATTCTCCGAACGGTCCTCCGATTCGATGCTTCCCTTTCTTGTGAGATCCACCACCGATACGTGGGCAAAGTTGTTATCGGTATTCTTTTCGGTCACAGCCTCGTCCACTGCATAGAGCGTTACGATGCCCTCGTTGCCCTCTTCATAGAAATCCTCGTCCAGATGGATGCGGAAATACTTGGATTCGCCTGCCGCAAGAGCACCCACGTTCATTGCGTAGAGGTAATTCTCGTCGAGCGTCTCCCAGCTCTCGTCGTTTTGCACGCCCTTGCTTACGTACAGCACCGCATTTTCTGCTGCAAATGCTCCGGTATTCAGGACACGAACGATCAGCTCGTTCTTGCCGTCGATCACCATCTGCTTGCTGTACACCACAAGATCGGTATATGCCAGCTCCAAAGCCACGCTGTTATCATAGATCGTGCTCTCTTCGGCGGCAACCACCTTTACGGTGTACGCGCCCTTCACATGCTGTTCGATCTCCACGGGCAAAGTGATCAGCTTCTCTTCGCCTGCCTTCAGCTCTACGTCGATCTGATAATCCGCAAGGATCACACTGCCGTCGGGAGCGTATACCGAAGCGTAAACACTATCAAGATCCAGGATGCCGTTGTTGGTCACATCCAGCACCAGCTCCTTGGCAACCGAGCCATCAAAGGTCACGTCGTTGAGAACGAGATCGTTTTCAGCAACGTAAACACCCGTTTGAATACCGTATACGGTACCGTTATCGTCGTCCTTCTTCATGGTGTTGATCACCAGGCTCAGGTCCTCAGCCATCTTAGACACGTCAACGGATCTGTAGAACAGGTCGCTTTGCGCTTCGGTGAGCTGAACGGGTGCGCCAAAGCCGTCACCGTTGTTGAAGATTCCGAACAGTGCGTCGCCCGAGTCCTCCGTTCCAACCGATACCGATTGGATAAAGAACACTGCCGTCACTTCACCCTGATCGTTTGTCAATAGGTCATATTCGCTCAGATCGCTGCAACCGGTGTCTACCAAGAGGGTATCGTCGGCAAACCAGCGGATCTCGGTACCGCTGACGTAAACGAAACGGTGATCCACGCTCTTCACGCCGCTGTGCGCATTCTCCGCATAGACCTCCAGCTCCTCGTAGCTTGCGCTGTCGCCTGCATTTACCAGGTAGGTCTTACTGTCGTATACGCTCTGTCCCAGCTCGTCTTCACTGAAGGGGTTGCTGTCGGCATCCACGGTGAAGAGGATACGTCCCGTATCATCCAGGTCGATGCCGGTAATCATGGGAAGTCCGGTTACAACACAGGAAGGAGCACTCCAGCCGCCCTCTTCATATCGGCTGCTGTAGATCTCGTTTGCCGTGGTGTTGTATGCGTAGAAGGCATCGTTTTCCTCGTCCACGTAGTTCATATCGGACATACCAAACATATTGTTATCGGTATTCTTCTTCCAGACCACGGTGGGTACACCGTTTGCAAGAGCAAAGATCATATCGGAATCATAGGTGTCATCCAAAGAGATCTTGCCATCGCCGAAGGAGGTATTCATTGCCGCAAAGGCACCGTCCTTCAATACGGCGATCTTCACGTCACTCATTGCAAGAACGTCTTCCAGCTCGTGCAGCTCGTTGATCTTTTCGTTTGCCTGCGTGTATACGACGTAAACCTCGCCGTCATACTCGTATGCATTGTAGGAGATGTCGCTGAATCCGTTATCGTCCACGATCACGGGATCGCCCCATACCCACTGTCCGTTTTCAAGAGTACCCTTGGTGCATACAAGCTTCACGAAGTTGTAGCCGTCATAGGAGGAAGTGGGGGTGCAGGTGCCGCCAAGAACGTTTGCAAGGCTGAACATCAATGCATTCTGATCATCGATCTTCAACAGCTTTGCGTCGCCATTCAGCGCCTCTGCCTGGTCGGTGCTTGCCACGCTGTAGCTTTCGGTGAGCATGGTCGCCATAACCATATTGCGGGCAAGGTTGCGTGCCTTGGTAAACTGCCACTTTCCGTCCTGGTAAACGATAAAGGTACCCTTTACGAGTTCTTTTTCCGCTTCAACCTTCGCCGACAGCCAACCTACACCCAATTTCGCTTCTGCGAAAAGCGAGATGGTTCCCGTCAGTGTCCAGCTATCGAAGCTTGCCTTGGGGAAGATCGTAAAGCCGATGTCGTTGCTCAGCGTACCCTTGATTCCGGCATATGCAGAAGCAACACCGCCGTCCAGTCCCACTGCGGCAGATGCGGTGATCTTGCCGGAAAGTCCTATAGTTGCATTGTTAAAGCTCAGTTTACCGTCATTTTTAACGTCAAAGGTGATCGTCATCGCGCCGGACACCGAGATCTCCACCTGACAACGCACAGTGATGACACCCAGCATCGGGAACTTTGCCGTACCCTCTCCCTTGATGGTCACCGCAGCCGTCACGTTGCTGTTAACAATCGTCCATCCCTTTGCCGTGTGCTTCAGCACCACGTCACCGGACAGCGAGAAGCCCTTTGACTTTTCTTTGGTATAATACTTGGACGTTTCTTTGTCGCTTTTCTCTCTGGATTCACCAATGGCAATCTTTACGGTATCGCCCTCGATTTCTACGGAAGTAGCAATGTCTTTTATTCCCAGAGAGAAGCTCAGCGAGTCGATAAGCTTGTTACCGCTCTTTGCCTTTACCGACACGGGATTGCCCAGATCAAAGACGGGAGGTGCGTAATCGGTGATCTCGCCGTCCTCGTTATCCGAAGGATCCACGTACACGTCGGGTGCGGGCTTGGTGGAAGAACCGGTGGACACCTTCTTGGTGTACACGGGAATTGCACGGTAGAAGACAGAAATATTCAGGTCTGCGTAAATGTCCTCTGTGGTATCGTCGGGAGAGAGCACCTGCATATAGACCTGCAGCTTTCCGCCCGCCGTCAGCGAGGATACGGGAATAGAGAAGGTACGATCGCCTAACTCCTCAAGACCGTTCACGTTCCAGGGCTGGAATTCCTTCACCGCCAGCATCTTACCGTTTTGCACGATCCCGTATTTGGATACGATATATCCCGCATCCAGATCACAGTTGCCGCGCACCACGATCGAAATGTTGGAGCCCTTGTAGCGCGAGCCTGCCGACTTGGAATACAGCCACTTGTTGATGCTCACCGACTTGGTATTGATATCCGCACCGTTGCAGGAAATACCGCTTACGGTGGATTCCTTGATCAGCGTGATATAGGAAAGTCCGATCTCCGCATCGGGCGTGATGCGATCGTCAAAGCCCTTATATCCGTTTGTGGTCACGGTGACGGCATACTCCTGATCATAGCCGTTCTCACCCAGACCCACGATGTACATTCCGTTTGCAGGTACCACGGTGCAGCCCTCGAAGGTCACCTTGGCACCCTTGATCACGTTGCCCTTGGAGTCGATCACCACGATGCCGTAGGCAGATGCGTGGGTGATCTTGTTGGGCAGCTCTTCAATGGCGTTATACTCGGTCAAAGGATACTTTCTCAGCTCGTAAGGAACCTTTTCAATATCCCAAGAGTCTCTGTATACGGGACTGTAGAAGATCTCCAGCCCCTCCACGCCGTCAAGGATACCCTGACCAACCGTGGGAACCTCGCCCTTGAAGTAGATCTCCTCCAGCGACTTGCACTGAGCGAACGCCTCGTCGTATACCGTCTTCAGCGTTGCGGGCAGGATCACTCTGCGCAGGTGGGTATTACCTGCAAATGCGGCACTTGCGATCTCGGTCACACCCTTATATACGGTATATGCCGAAGCCTGCATTGCCGAAGGATATGCGATCAGCATACCGGGCACCACGTAGCCCTGCTCATCCACGATCAGCGTCTTGATGCCGTCCTCATCGATCTCAAAGTTGTAGGCATACAGCACGCCGCTATCGTCCACCATATAATAGGGGTTTTCAAATACGGTAAATCCTTCAAGGCTCTCACAGCCGTAGAAGGCTCTGGTGCCGATGGATGCCACCTTTGCACCGATGTGCAGCTTTTTGATCTTTATACAGCCGTCAAAGGCGTGCTCTGCAATGCTCTTTAACTCTTCGCCTAAAACGATGGCTTCCAGGTTCTTCGCATTTGCAAAGGCATATGCATCGATGAACGCCACCGAATCTGCGACGGTATACGCCTTTGCAGAGGATGCCGCGGGATACTGGATCAGCGTTTCTTCGCCGCTTCCCTTTCCGATCAGCACGCCGTAGGAGTCTGCATAGTACGCTTCGCTTCCGCTCACGGTAAACTTCTCCAGCGATGCGCAATGGGAGAATGCCATACTGCCGATCTTCTCCACCGCTCCCAGAGCCACCGTCTTCATTGCATGACAGCCATAGAAGGCTTCCACGCCGATCTCCTTTACTGCCTGCAGATTGATGGCAGAAAGAAGCATACAATTCTTGAACGCCTCGTTACCGATCACCGAAAGCATCGGTGCAGTCACGCTCGTCAAAGCGGAGCAAGCGTAGAAGGCGTGATCGCCCACGGTGCTCACGTTTGTGAGATTTACACTTGTTAAATACTTCTGATTTGCAAAAGCATACTGGTTGATGCTCACCGTGTCCGCAGGCACAGTGAAGGTCGTCTGCGTTTTGGCGGCGGGATAGAGCATCAACAGCTCCTTGATCATCGTGCCGCCCAGGTCTGCTTTCTTATAAAGCACGCCGTCAAGAGAAGCGTACCGTTCGTTCTTCTCAGATACGTTCACAGCAGTCAGGAACTCTGCCTGCTTGAAGCTGTCATCCCAGATACCGGGGGCATCGTCGCTTTCGCCGTATCCGATAAACTGGCCCAGCGTTACAGAGGTCAGATCGCTGTTAAAGAAGGCATAGCGGTCAAGTCCAACCACCATATAAACCTTTTTGTCGATCATCACGAAGTCTGCAACCGTGATATCACCCGTTGCGCTGTAGCCGGTGGCGGAAGCGTTTACCTCGCTGTCACTGGTGGTGGAAACTCTCTTGCCCACGATGGCGGTACGGTCCTCTTGGTCCGATACGGTGTAGTTGATCCCAAATTCATCCACACCATACTTGCCCGCCTTCTTATATTCGGTATTGCGGTAGCTGTAGACCTTGAAGCCCTGCCAGCTGTCGCTCCAATCGGTTGCGGTGTCACTATGCACCACCAAAAGATCTGCAGAAACGTCCTTGAAGGCATCAAAGCCCACCGTTGCGGGCACGCCGCCTGCAAAATAAAGTGCTTCCAGGGCGGTGCATCCGTTAAAGGCTCTGTCGCCGATATTCTGTACACTTCCCGTGAAGGTCACCGTCTTCAGGCTTGCGCATCCCGAGAATGCCGCACTGCCGACAGAGGTCACACTCTCTCCGATGATGACGTTCTCAAGAGCACTTTGTCCAAAGGCACCCTGACCGATGGCAGTTACGCTGCACTCGGTATTCATATAAAGCACCTTGGAGGGGACGATCAGGTCGGTGAGCGCGATGCTTTCGCCGGCGTTATACTTGATGAGCGTTGCCGCAGCGTTTTCGATATCGCACAAATAGCGGTTTCCTTGATAGTCGTAGCCGTTTTCGTCCAGATACACCACGTCCGCACAGCCGTATGCAAACCACTGCACGTAATCTTCCCAGCCGTTATAGCGGGTGGTGATGTAGTTACCGTCCTTCCAACCGCCGATATTCAGCCAAGCCGCCTCGTCGTTGTAATAGAAGCAGATCTCGTTGCTGTGAGATACTGCCGTTTCGTAACGGGTTCTGTAGCGGTACAGCGTGACGCTTTCCACCGTCTCGCTGCTCTCAAGCCACCAGGTGTAGCCGTCAGGGCCGGTGTATGCCAACGCGCCGTCCACCTCACCCAGCTCTTCGTAGGGCTCGATGCTCTGAGAGGTAAACTTGGTTCCCTGCTCTGTGGCACTGTGGTAGGTCTCGCCGTCCAGAACGTATTCGTAACGGTAATAGTTATAGATCGTTGCATTATTGACCGTCTTGCTTTCGCTCTCCACCAGCTCTGCGCTGTCCTCAGACAGCTCGGCAGGCTCAAGGGATTCGGATTCATTGATGGATTCGTTGGTCCACGCACTCCAATCACTGTAGATGTACTGCTTTGCACGGTCAAAGGCATCCGCCTCAATGGTGGGCATTCCGCCCGAGAAGAAGACCCAACGCAGGTCGTAGCAGTCTGCAAAGGCTCTTGCGCCAATGGAAGAAACGCTTCTGCCAAGGCTGATCTTTTCAAGAACCGAGCATCCGTCAAAGGCACCCTGCTCAATGCTCTTCACGCCGTTGCCCACGATGACGCTTGCAAGCGCCGTACAATTGGCAAAGGCACGCTCGCCAATGGTCACCACGCCCATAGGCACCACCAGAGAGGTGATGGAGGTACAATTCTCAAAGGCGCTCTTTCCGATGGACAGCAGGTTGTTGTTTAACTCCACCGAGGTGATCGTCTCGCAATTCTTGAATGCGCCGTCTGCCACCGAAACGACCTTGTAGGGTACACCGTTAAAATACACCACTGCGGGGATCTTCAGCTTGGAAAGATCGGTACCCTCCAGATAGCCGCTGACGTTGACGGTGTAATCGTCGTTGACGGTATAGGTCAGCCCGGTACAGTCAAAGTATACGCCGTCCAGATAGTCCAGATTGATGACGTACTTCACGTATCTGCGGATATTGCTGTTATATGCAGATTCGGTGATCTCCGTTGCAGAGCTGCGCTCCTCCACCAGACGCAGAGAAGACATTCTGGAACGATAGCGGTATTCCACGTGAGTCACCGCAGGAACGGTGGTGGTGGAAGCAAGCCAGTGCAGATAATTCTTACAGCCCGATGCACCGGTGGAGGGCTTATACGCCTTTTTACCGTCATAGGTCTTATAGTAGGTATACGCAGTCTTGCTGCTGCAGGTGTGCTTGGTTCCGCCCATATTGGAGCTATAGGTGTAGTAATATGCTCCGGCAGAGCTATTCCAATACTTATAGTAATAATAGTTATAAACGGTATACGCCGCCGCATCGGTAACGGTCCTGGTCTCTACTTCTCTATAGTCATTTGCGGTGACCTTGGTTTTAGACCAAGCACTCCAAGAGCCGAAATCGTTGTTGATCGAATCAGCCGCCAGCAATTCGTAAACTGCCGTCTTTCCCGTTTGGTCGTTTACATAGTGATAGAAGGTGGAAACGGCTCTGTCTCTGTAGCGGTATTCCACTCTGCTCTTCTCGGGCACAGAGGTGGAAGACTCTAACCAATACATCAAGCCGTTGGGGGCTCTGTACGCCTTATGACCGTCGTAGGTCTTATAATAAGGCAGAGCGGTGGTGCTTTGGTAAGTATACTTCTTACCGCCATGAGCCTGCGCATAGCTTGCGCTGTAGGTGTAATAGTACGCACCTGCCGTGCTGTTCCAATACTTGTAATAGTAGTAGTTATACTGGCTGTACGCCGCACGCTCCACGACCACCCGCGTTTCCACCTGACGGGAATCGCTCTCCGATGCTACCGTGGTGGACCAATCGCTCCAAGACCCATACTCTCCGTAGTTGGTCTGGACCTCTTTGAAGGTATGTCCTTCAATTTCGGGAGGAAGGGTCTCACAAACGACCTCTTCGGTATAGGTATAGTCCCATCTGTTGTCACGGATCTCCGCGCCAACGGGCATTTCCTCGTAGGGCGTCCAATGGGACAGACCGTTTTCGCTATAGTCGTCGATATAGTATCTGACCCACTCTTGGATATTGCTGATGCCCTCAGATTCGGGAACGGGCTCGCTTGACTCCATCTGCTCGCTCTTCTCGTGGCGATACATTCTCACGTAGTCGCTGTAATGGCAGGTGTAGTATTCAAAACGATACCAATAATAAGAACCCTGCGAAGTGGCGTTCTCGATCCGTCCGGTCTGCCAATACAGCGTATCCTCGCCGCTTGCGCTGTATTCGGGATAGTTCACCGAGCTGCAAAATGCTCCGAAGCGATCGTAAAGATAGCCGGTCTCCGCATCCGTTCCGGGCATATTCTTCACGATTCGGTCGTTGGCGTCTGCCTCGGTGGCATACATCCAATGCCAATATACGTATCCCGCCTTCACGTTGGAGGTCACCCGCTTGGACTCCTGGCTTTCAGAGTCGCTGTAGGGCTGCTCCCCTGCAAAGGAGGTGTAGATCTCGTTGCTTTCGTCAAAGCCCTCGGGGAAGCTTGCCCAGTTTGCCGAACCGCTTCCGCTCTGACTCCAATAGGTATCCACGCAAATATAGCCGTCCAATACCGATTGGGTCGATTCGGTCACAGTGGTCAGGGTATAGGTCCACTTCCGATCGGCGATCACCGCTCCTGCGGGAACGTCGGAGGGATGCATCCATGCCGAAAGGCCGCTGTCGCTGTAGTCCTCGGCTTCATTTCCCTCTTGACCGCCCGGAGCGACCGTGATGGCTTCATTTAATGATGATCCATCGTTGTCATCGGTGTCCGAAAAGATGCTCGTGGGCATCACACCCAAAAGCATCACCATCGTCATTATAGCCGACAGTGCTCGAATACTCAGTTTTTTCATAGTCTACCTGCCTTCTGTATGCTTTTTTGCGGGATGATCCCCCTTCTTTTTGCAAGCGTTTCGAGAAGAAAAACGTCTTTAAAAAAAGAAAGAACCGCCACCGCCGTACACAGATATTCTATCACAAAAGGAACAAATATGCAAGAGGTGAAACAAAAAAACAAAAAGTATTTTTCACATTTCGTTTATATTTTGCTGACTTAATTCGGTGAATATTCCGTTGCCTTCGCTCACACTTTTTGATCTTTCACCCCATCGCAATAAAAAAGCGGAGACGATGTAAGCATCGTCTCCGCTTTTTTATTGCATTTTATGCCGCTCTTACCGAAAGGCATCCTTGTGCGCTTCAAAAAAATCGTGGTAAATGCGCACGTTTTCAAGCTCGCTCCAGGGCTTTACGGTGACGGGGCGGCTGTCTAAATCGTAGACCTTTGCGCCTTTTAAGGAAAGCAGGAAGGGCGAGTGGCTGGAAATGATGAACTGACAGTTATAAAAGCGCACCGACTCCTCTATAAAGCGGGCAAGCTCCAGCTGAAGCTTGGGGGAAAGGCTGTTTTCGGGCTCGTCAAGCAGATACAGAGCGTTTTCCCTGATCCGCTCCGTGAAATATAAGTAGGCACTCTCGCCGTTTGACTGCCCCTGCACCTCTCTTGAGCCCATCGCCTCCGAAACGTAGGCGGACTTGGTCTTGAAGCGGGCTTTATTTTTCTGCTTCAAGGTGTGGTATTCTCCAAGGGAGCCTAACTGATAATGATGATTTGGGTTACTTAAGAGATCGTATTCCTCAAAAAGGGCATTTCTTCGCTCGTCAATCCCCTGATTGATGGAGCGGATATCCAAAAGGAAATCAAAGACGTCGTCGCTCGTGATGATCGCGCTCCCGCGGGGAATGCGCCCTCCCCTTGCCGTTTCGTAGGAGCAAAGGCGCAGATATTCCTCCATATACGGCGTTTTGTTGTAGGGAGACGAGCGGTCAAGCTCCAGCTTTTCGGCGATCACGTTCAAAATCGTGGATTTTCCCGAGCCGTTGCCCCCGTATAAAACGGTAATAGGCTCGAAGGACAGGCGGTTTAACCCTTTATCGGGAAAAAGCTTGAAGGGGTAGACGTTGTTGCTTGAAAAGCAAGCCATGTCCACAAGATGGGAATGCTCACCGGGGGCTCTGCCGTCGGTGCCGTCACTTCCCACAAGCCTGCTTTCTTCCTGCGCCCTGCTTGCCGGCTTAAAGGATTCAAGATAGATCATTTCGTCACCTCCTTCGGTCTCTTTTTTCAGTATACTATATATTTGCCGAAAATGCAAGGTTTGTCTTGCATTTTTGAAAAACATATGGTACAATGGTCGGGCACGATGAACGAAAGGATCAAAAAGATGAAAAGCTACAGCTATAAAACGAAGGGCACCTGCTCCTCTGCCATCACCTTCGATTTAGAGGGGGGAAAGGTATATAACGTACAGTTTTACGGTGGTTGTAACGGCAATTTAAAGGGCATTTCCGCTCTTGCCGAGGGAATGGACGCCGCTCTGCTTGCAGACAAGCTTTCAAGCATCACCTGCGGCTTCAAGAACACCTCCTGCCCCCATCAGTTCTCCCTTGCCTTAAAGGCGGCACTCAACGAGGAATAACGAAAAAAATCCTTTTTAGCGGCGAAGCTAAAAAGGATTTTTGTTTTTCAAATGACTCTCACGCGGATCACGCCGTTGACCGCCTTGAGCTCCTCACAGACGACATCGTAGTCGGTGGGCGCCACGTCAAGCATGGTATAAGCGTAATCGCCTTTGGATTTATTGAGCATATTCTCAATGTTTACCCCATCCTTTGCGACGATGCCCGTGATGGCTGTCAGGGTGTTGGGGATGTTTTTGTGGATGACGCAGATGCGCTTTTCAGAGCTTCTGGGCATACTGATCTGGGGCATATTCACCGAATTGGTCACGTTGCCGTTTTCAATATAGTCGATGAGCTGCTCGGACGCCATCAGCGCGCAGTTGTCCTCCGACTCGGGCGTGGAGGCACCAAGATGGGGAATGGCGATCACGCCGGGCACCCCTAACATCTCCTCCGAGGGGAAGTCGGTGACGTACGCCGCCACCTTGCCGCCCTCAAGTGCCGACAGCATTGCCGCGCTGTTCACAAGTCCGCCTCTTGAGAAGTTGAGAATGCGCACGCCCTCCTTCATCAGCGCCAGCGCGTCTGCCCCGATCAGACCCTTGGTGGAGTCAAGCAGGGGCACGTGCACGGTGATGTAATCGCAGTTTCTGTAAATATCCTTTATATCGGAGATATAGTTCACGCTGTGGTCAAGATTCAGTGCCGATCTGACCGACAGATAGGGATCGTAGCCGTAGACCTTCATACCAAGGTCCGCGGCGGCGTTTGCAACCATAGCACCGATGGCACCAAGGCCGATCACACCCAGCGCCTTGCCCTTGATCTCGGGACCCGCAAAGGCGCTCTTGCCCTTCTCTACCGTCTTGCCCACGTCCCCTTCGCCATCCTTTAAGGTGTTTGCCCAGAGGATGCCGTCCACGATCTTACGGGAGGCAAGGAAGAGTCCTGCAATGACCAGCTCCTTTACGGCGTTGGCGTTGGCTCCGGGGGTATTGAAGACAACGATCCCCTCCTCAGAGCAACGGTCAATGGGGATATTGTTGGTTCCTGCGCCCGCCCTTGCTATGGCAAGCAGGCTTTCGGGAAACTGCTCCTCGTGTAGTGACATAGAGCGTACGATGGCGCCGTCGGCGTTTTCCACTTCATTTCCAACGGTATATTTGTCGTCAAAGACCTGCAAGCCCACCTTGGAAATCTTATTATATGTCTTGATCCTGTACATTACACGTTCTCCTTTCTGAATTTCTCCATAAAGTCGACCAGCTTCTCCACACCCTCAATGGGCATTGCGTTATAGATGGAGGCTCTCATACCGCCCACCGATCTGTGACCCTTTAAGTTGACGAAGCCTGCCGCCTTGGCTTCCTTGACGAACTTAGCGTCAAGATCGGGATCGCCCGTCTTGAAGGTGACGTTCATCATCGAGCGGTTTTCCTTCTTCACGGGAGCGATATAGAAATCCTGACCGTCAAGATAATCGTAAAGCAGTGCACACTTCTTTTCGTTATACTCCTTCATCTTGTCAAGTCCGCCCACCGTCTCCTCAATCCACTTGAAGACCAGACCTGCCACGTAGATGGGGTAGGTGGGAGGAGTATTGTACATCGAATCGTTTGCCGCCTGCACCGCATAGTCAAGCATAGTGGGCGTTTCGGGACGGGCATTGCCCAGCAGATCCTCTCTGATGATCACGATGGTCAGTCCCGCGGGAGCTACGTTTTTCTGTGCGCCTGCATAGATCACGCCGAACTTGCTCACGTCGATGGGCTCGGACAGGATACAGGAGGACATATCCGCCACCAGCGGCACGTCGCCCGTGTCGGGAATATAGTCAAACTTGGTGCCGTAAATGGTGTTGTTGTAGCAGATATGCACGAAGGACGCCTCGGGATCGAACCGGTCCTTTTCCACCTTGGGTACGTAGGTGAAGTTGTCGGGCTTGGAGGTGGCTACCTCTCTTACCGTGCCGAACTTCTGCCCTTCCTTATATGCCTTGCCCGAAAACTGACCCGAAACGATGTAGTCAGCCTTTCCTCCCTGCGGCATCAGATTTAAGGGAACCGACGCAAAGACCTGCGATGCGCCGCCCTGCAAAAACAACACTTTATAGTTATCGGGAATGTTCATTACCCGCCTTAAGGTCGCCATGGCATCCTTGATGATCTGATCGTACACAGGTGAACGGTGACTCATCTCCATAACCGACATACCCGATCCTTCATAATCGAGCATCTGTGCCGCACACTTCTCTAAAACGGGAAGAGGCAGCATGGACGGACCTGCGGAAAAATTGTAAACTCTGTTCATACCGTTACCTCCAAAAATGTTTTGTATTATTGTATACCATAATGCAATTCTTGTCAAGGGCTTTTTGAAAATTCGTTAAAAAATTATCCAAATTTTCTTCATTTAAAAAGCAAAATCCTCTGTTTCTCTTCCCCGCCGCCTCCAATAACGGAACGCGCTCTATCATTGTATGCAAAAAAGGAGCCTTCCTTGCGGAAAGCTCCTTTTCGTTTTGTAGAATTTTCTGTCAGCCGCCCAAATACGCCTTTTTGATCTCGGGGCTTGCAGCAAGCTCTGCACCGGTACCGGCAAGCACGATCCTGCCCGTTTCAAGCACGTAGGCTCTGTCCGAAATGGCAAGCGCCTTACCGGCATTCTGCTCCACCAAAAGCACGGTAATGCCCGCGGCGTGCAGCTCCTTGATGATAGAGAAGACCTGGTCCACCAGAATGGGCGCCAGACCCATGGAGGGCTCGTCAAGCAAAATGAGCTTGGGACGGCTCATCATAGCTCTGCCCATTGCCAGCATCTGCTGTTCACCGCCCGACAGTGTTCCTGCCACCTGCTTTCTTCTTTCAAGAAGGCGGGGGAAAAGGGCGTACACCTTCTCAAGATCCTCCTTCAGGGTCTTGGGGGTGGTATATGCTCCCATTTGCAGGTTTTCTTCCACTGTCATCTGTAAAAAGACGTGGCGTCCCTCGGGCACCTGCGCGATACCCATATTCACGATCTTGTGCGCCTCGGTATGGGAGATGTTCTTGCCCATAAAGGTCACCGAGCCGGTTCTTGAACGAAGGAGTCCGGATACGGTATGCATAGTGGTGGTCTTACCCGCGCCGTTTGCACCGATCAGCGAGACGATCTCGCCCTCCTTCACCTCAAAGGACACGTCGTGGATGGCGTGGATATTGCCGTAATATACGTTCAGATTTTCAACCTTCAGCATTGCTCACGCCTCCTTCTTTTCCTGTCTGCCCAGATATGCCTCGATCACCGCTTCGTTGTTCTTGATCTGATCGGGCGTACCCTTTGCGATCACCTTACCGAAGTTGAGCACCGCGATACCCTCGCACACGCCCATAACCAGGTTCATATCGTGCTCGATAAGCACGATGGCAATGCCGAACTGATCGCGGATCTGACGGATGCTCTCCATCAGCGCGTGGGTCTCGGAGGGGTTCATACCTGCGGCGGGCTCGTCAAGCAACAGGACCTTGGGTTCGGTCGCCAGCGCGCGGATGATCTCCAGTCGTCTTTGTGCACCATAAGGCAGGTTTCCTGCCAGAGTGTACGCCTCGCTTTCCATATGGAAGATGGACAGCAGCTCCAGCGCCCGCTCTCTCGATCTCTTTTCCGCCTTGAAATAGCCGGGAAGTCTTAAAAAGGACTCTGCAAAATTGCAACGGATATTGTTGCTCATACCCACGCGCACGTTATCAAGAACGGTCATCTGGTCAAACAGACGGATGTTCTGGAAGGTACGGGCGATACCCATACGGTTGACCTGCGCCACGCTCTTGCCTGCGGTGGGATGACCGTCCAGCAAAATAGCACCTCTTGTGGGCTTATACACGTTTGTCAGCAGGTTGAACACGGTGGTCTTTCCCGCACCGTTGGGTCCGATCAGTCCCGAGATCTCTGTGGGGCTGACGGTGATGGTGAACTCGTCAACGGCTCTCAGACCTCCGAAATCGATGCCCAAGCCTCTAACGTCCAGCACGGGCTTTTTGCCCTCGTCTCTGGTGGGGATCAGGATGTTGGAGGGAGGGGAGAACATTTCGGTGCCGTTGACCGACATAACCGTTTTTCTTTCGCTCATTTCTCTTCCTCCTTCCCTGCCTTCTTTTTCTCAGCCTTTTTTGCCATCTTCTTCTGCAAGGACTCCTTGATGAAGCCCAGGCTCAGTCTTTCTCTGATGCCTGCCAGAGCGGGAGCAGAGGTGAAGAGCATGATCACGATCAGCATCACCGAATAGATGAGCATTCTGTAGTCGGAGAAATCGCGAAGCATCTCGGGCAGAGCGGTCATCACCACTGCGGCGATCACCGAGCCCAGCATATTACTGCCCATACCGCCGAGAACCACCATAACCAGGATCTCGATGGACATATTGAAGTCAAAGTTGGCAGACTTCAGAAGCACGTCGTTGTGACCGTAAAGCACGCCTGCGATGCCCGCAAAGAATGCCGCGATACCAAAGACCGCCACCTTGTAGAAATTGACGTTGATGCCGCAAGCCTCTGCCGCAATGCGGTTGTCACGCACCGCCATAATGGCACGGCCGTGCTTGGAGCGCACCAGATTCATGATCAGGATCGCCGACACGATCACCGCAAAGGCGGCGTACGGAAGCAGGGTCAGCGCCTTGTTTCTGTCGGGAACGATGGAGTCGGTGTCAAATCCGATGGCACCGCCCAAAAACTCCAGATTGATAATGACCGTCTTGATGATCTCGCAAAACGCCAACGTGACGATGGCAAGATAGTCACCCTTCACACGCAGTGCGGGAATACCGATGAGCACGCCGAAGAGCGCCGCCATCAGACCGCCGCAAAGCATTGCAACGGGCAGATAAACGTACATAGGAAGCTCGGGGAACTTTTCTACCAGCATTACCGAAAGGAAGCATCCCGTATAGGCACCCACCGACATAAAGCCTGCGTGGCCCAGCGACAGCTCGCCCAGCACGCCCACCATCAGGTTCAGCGAAATGGCAAGCAGGATATAATAGGACATGGGGATGATCATATTCTTGAACTGGTTGGAAGCCGCCCCCGTTTCAAGCATAATGAAGAAGAAGGCGAAGATGCCCACAAGCACCAGCAGGGTCAGCGCGTCTCTTCTGTTGATCCTTGAAAGAAACTTTTTCATCGCTTACACCTTCTCTCTGATCTTCTTGCCCAAAAGACCCGTGGGACGAACCACGAGCATCACGATGAGCACGCCGAAAACGATGGCGTCGGTAAACTGGGTTGAAATATATGCGGAGGACAGCTTTTCAAGAATACCGATCACGAATCCGCCCAGCATTGCACCGGGAATGGAGCCGATACCGCCGAAAACTGCCGCCGTAAAAGCCTTGATACCGGGCATAGAGCCGGTGGTAGGCTTGATGTAGGCATAGCTCATACCATAGCACAGGCTGGCAAAGGCCGCAAGAATAGAGCCGATGGCGAAGGTCACCGAAATAGTACGGTTCACGTTGATACCCATCAGTCTTGCCGCATCCTTGTCCTCGGAAACGGCGCGCATTGCCTTGCCCATTTTGGTCTTATTGATAAAAAGGGTCAGTGCGATCATCAGCACCACGGTCAGGGTAATGGTGAAGATCACCTCTCCCGTTACGGTGATACCGGTATTTCCCACCTTCAGATCGGGGAAATCAAAGTCACCCAGAGGCATTGCCTTCTGCTTGCCCTCGAAAATCAACAGGGCAATATTCTGTAAGAGATAGCTCACGCCGATGGCAGTGATCAGGACGTTCAGCGAGGGAGCGCCGCGAAGGGGCTTATATGCAAGAAATTCGATCACCACGCCCAGCACGCCGCAGAACACTACTGCGGAAAGCACGCCAAGCCAGCCCGGAAAATGGGCAAGGGCGATGGTGGAGTAGATGGTATAGGCACCCACCATGATGATGTCACCATGGGCAAAGTTCAGCATTTTCGCAATGCCGTACACCATCGTATAACCAAGAGCGATCAGCGCGTAGATACTGCCGAGGCTGATGCCCTGTATCAGAGTTTGTATGAGTAAAGTCATAGTTTTTATGCCGCACAAGGCGGCTTGCCTTTCAAATCACTATAAAACGACGATCTGGAGGGATCGTTACGGGGTCCTCGTATCGGCGGGAGCCCCGTCGTACAGATCCGTTTCCGTTCTCCCGAACGGTCAAAATTGCAAAGAGCGCCCGAAAGCGCTCTTTGCAACTCAAAAAGCAAATATTCGTTTGAAAAAGCTATTACTGCTCTTTCTTGTACTCTACGTACTGGCCGCCCTTGATCTGCAGAACGCTGGGATCCTTATCGGTCTCGCCGTCTGCGGTCCAGGTCATCACGCCGGTAGCACCGGTAACGGTGATCTGGGTCATTGCGCCAACCATCTTCTTGTTGAAGTCTTCAGCGGTGATCTCCTCCAGAGCCTCTGCGGTGAAGCCGTTCTGCTCGATTGCCTTTGCAATTGCCAGAACTGCGTCATAGCCGTCTGCTGCGAACTGGTCGGGAGTAGCGCCGAACTTCTCTTCATATGCTTCTACGAAGGTCTTCACGACGGGGTCAACGGAGTCTGCGAAATAGGGGGTCAGCAGGATGACGTCCTCGCAGTCAGCTGCGTGCTCGGTTCCGCACTCGCCGATCAGACCGTCCAGACCGTCAACGCCGAAGAACACGGTGTTCTCCAGAGTGCCTGCTGCCTGACGCAGGAACTTAGCAGCGTCAGAGTAGTAGATGGGCATAAATACCAGCTCAGCGCCGTTTTCCTTGATCGCGGTGATCTGGGTGCTGAAGTCGGTGTTGGTGGACTCGGTGTAGGTCTGCTCGGTTACGATCTCCAGACCCAGCTCGCCTGCCTTCTGCTTGAAGGTGTCAGCGTTGCCCTTGCAGTAGTCGTTGCCGTTATCATAGAAAAGAGCGATCTTGGTGGCAAGATTCTTTTCCTTGATGACCTCAGCAGCGTACAGACCCTGCTGGGGGTCGTTGAAGCATACGCGGAAGGCGTTGTCCTTGTTGATGGCGTCCTTTGCGGAAGCAGAGGGAGTCAGAACCAGGATGCCGCTCTCAGCAGCAGTAGCAACGATGTTCTTGGTTTCGCCCGACAGAACGCCGCCCAGGGACACGTTCATACCGCTGTCCTGCAGCTTACCGAACGCGGTTACAGCCTTGGTGCCGTCGCCTTCGGAGTCTTCGAAGAGCAGCTCGAAGCTGATGCCCTCAAGAGCGTTGCTCTCGTTGAGCTGGTCAACTGCGATCTGCGCGCCGTTCTTTACGGAGTTACCGTAGCTGGCATAGTCGCCGGTGAGAGGACCGATGCCGCCGATCTTGATGACAACGTTACCCTCGGGGTCCTTTTCAAACAGTGCCTTGGAACCGCCGTTGCAGGATGCGAAAGCAACTGCGCAGGATGCTACCATCATTACTGCCAAAAGGATGGAAAGAAGCTTTTTCATTTCATTTGTCTCCTTATATTGAAATGTATTTTGATATTGGAACGACTGCCTGCCGATACGGGCAATCGAAATATCCTTCGTTTGTCTCCTTCTCGAAACATTCTGTTTAGAATTTAGAAACAATTAAGAGTATTATATACTCCAAAGCGCATTTTGTCAATACTTTTTCTCATATTTTATCCAAAATCGAAAAAAAATCGGGAGGAAAGTGGAAACTTTCCTCCCGAGCTGCACTTGTTTGGAAAAGTGCACGGCAAAACTGCCGATTTACTGCCGGCGTGCACACCGGCAACCGCTTATTTTTTGTTTTTGAACGCAGTCTTCGCTGCACCGATCCTCAGCCGCCGCCCTTGATCTCGGTCCACAGATCGCCGTAATAGCTTTTGATCTCTGCGGGCAGATCCTGATAATAGGACGCCTTGGCAACCACCTCGTCGTAATTCTCGGGATACAAATACTCGTTATCCTTTAAAGAATACTCTTCATTCTCAAGAACCGCCGTGTTGGGCGTTGCATAGCAGATATACTCTGCGTTTGCCAGCGCCACCTCGGGCTCAAGGAGGAAGTTGATGAACATCATTGCCGCATCGTAGTTCTTTGCCCCCTTGGGCACGCAGATGCTGTCCACGAAGATGTTGGTTCCTTCCTTGGGATAGATCATCTCAAGATCGGGGTTCTCGCCCTGCATAGTCAGAAAGTCGCCTGCGTAGTAGGGCGCGATGGCGGCGTTCCCACCCTCCATCTTATTGAACACCTCGTCCATCGCATAGCCCTGAAGCACCTTTTTCTGGCTTCTTAACAGCTCTGCCGCCCTATCCCAGTCTGCCTTGCTCGTGGAGTTGATATCCACACCCGCCATCATCTGTGCGATCATAAAGGCGTCTCTGGAGTTATTGAAGGTGAGGATCTGACCCTTATACTGCTCGTCCCACATCACCGACCAGGAGTCGGGGGTGTCCTTGACCATGGTGGTATTGTATATCAGTCCCACAAGTCCCACGCTGAAGGGCACGGAGTACTCGTTTTCGGGATCGAAATACATATTCTTGTATTTCTCATCGATGAGTGTGTAATTGGGAATGCGCTCGAAGTCCAGCTTCATCAGCATATCCTTGGAGATGAGCTGTGCGATCATATAGTCGGAGGGAATGACGATGTCGTAGCTGACCGACTCGCCCTCTAACTTGCTGTACATCACTTCGTTGCTTTCATAGGTCACGTAGTTGACCTTGATTCCCGTCAGCTCCTCAAACGCCGCGATCACGTCCAGGGTATCGTCCTCTCCGTCGGAGATGTATTCCGCCCAGTTATAGACGTTCAGGGTGGTGCCCTCCAGCTCCTCGTTGACGTAGTAGCTTTCATCGATCAGGCTGTTGAGTTCCACGTTGGGCTTGGGGGAGAAGACGAACAGCCCCACCACCAGGACCACCGCCGCCGTGGCAAACGCCACCGTGCGGATGACCGAGGTCTTTTTCTTCTTTTCGCTCTTCTTGCCCGTTCCCTTGTTCTGCAGGGCGTTATACACGATGAGCAGAAGGAGAATGGCAACGAAAATGATGGTATAAAGAGCATAAACGTCGGGCTTGACCGTCTTTTTCACCAGCGAATAGATATAGACGGGCAGGGTGACGAAATCGGCACCGCTGGTATAATAGCTGATCACGAAGTCGTCAAAGGACAGGGTGAACGCCATCAGCAGACCCGACAAAACGCCGGGAATGAGCTGAGGGAAAACCACCTTAAAAAATGCCTGCACGGGAGTACATCCCAGGTCCATTGCCGCCTCCACCAGGCGTTTGTCGGTCGCCTTCAGCTTTGGCAGGACGTTTAACAGCACGTAGGGCGTGTTGAAGGTGACGTGGGCAATCAGCAGGGTGAAAAAGTTCACGCTGTCTCTGTTTGCCGCAAGAAATCCGCCCACGAAGACGAACATCATCATCATGGAAACGCCCGTTACGATATCGGGATTCATCATGGGGATGTTGTTCACCGTCAGGATCGAGGAGGAGATCCGCTTGCTCTTCAATTGATAGATGCCCACTGCCGCAAGGGTACCGAGCACGGTGGCAAGCACCGAGGACAGCACTGCAAGAAGCAGAGAATTCTTCAGATAAGTCAGCAGTGCCCCGCCTGCAAAGAGTTCCCTATACCAGCGCAGATCAAAGCCCTGAAAGACCGAGGTGCTCTTGCCTGCGTTGAAGGAAAAGACGATCATCACGATCAGCGGTGCATAAAGGAAGAGATAGACGAGCCCCATCAAAACGTTGCCGAAGATCTCTCCCGATCTGTTTTTAAAGGAAGCTTTCTTCATATGATCATCCCTCCCTCGTCATCGTCTGTAAAGCGGTTCATCACGAAGGTGCAAAGCAGGATGATGAGCATCAGCACGAAGGACATTGCCGCACCGCGGTTGAGCCCTCCTGCCGCCCAGAACTCCTTGATCTGCTGCTCGATCAGGTCGCCGATGAGTACCACCTTGCCGTTGGACATCTTTTGAGAGATATAGAAGGTGGAAATGGAGGGGACGAACACCATAATGATGCCCGAGATCACTCCCGAAAGGCTCAGCGGCATAATGACTCTCTTTAACTTCTGAAAGCCGTTACAGCCCAGATCCTCCGCCGCCTCAAGCAGGGGCTGTCCGATCTTGGACATACCCGTATAGATAGGCAGGATCATATAGGGCAGGTAGTTATAGACCATACCCAAAACCACAGCGCCGCCCGTACCAAGCATGGTCACGGGTCCGATGCCGACCAGCTCAAGGAGATTGTTGATCAATCCGTTTCCTTCAAGAATGGTGGTCCAGGAATAGGTCCTTACCAGCATATTCATCCACATAGGCAGCATAATGAGGATCATCTGCACGCTTTGGGAGGCAGGCTTCTTTCTTGAAAGAAAATAGGCAAAGGGATAGGCGATCACAAGGCTGATGGCGGTGGCGATCAGCGAGTAAAGCAGCGAGATGCCAAAAGCCTTGACGTACATCGGCTTGGTAAAAAAGATCTTGACGTACTCAAGGGTAAACCTTCCGCTTTCAAGATCGAAAAAGGAATAGTATACCACGAAAACAAGGGGAATGAGGATGAATACCAGTGACCAGATCACGTAGGGTGCATTCAGAAGTCCCCTTGAAAAGGTCCCCTTTCTGTTATTCATCGCCCTTTTCCTCCTGAGCCGCTTCCTCTTCGAGGCGCTCCTCTTCAAGGCGCGCCTCTTCCTCCATCTCGTCCATTTCGGTACTGAAGGTGGAGTAGTCGCCAAACATACCGGAGTATTTGGATTTTTTCATAATGTGGATGGCGTCGGGCTCGATGACCAGACCCACCTTTGCACCCACCAGCTGTTCGTCGGTGGCTTGCACCATCCATTTGAAGCCGCAAACATCCACGATCATCTCGTAGTAGTCGCCCTTGAAGGTAATAGACGATACCTCGCCCGTCAGCTCGCCCTTTTCGGGAGAGACGATGTCCACGTCCTCGGGACGAATGACCACGTCCACCGGCTCGTTTACCGCAAAGCCCTTGTCAAGGCATTTGAAGGCTCTGCCGTCAAGGCGTACCTTGAAGTCGTCAAGCATCACCCCGTCGATGATATTGCTTTCGCCGATGAAGTCGGCGACAAAGGCGTTTTCGGGCTCGTTATAGATCTTGGTGGGCGACCCGATCTGCTGGATCTTGCCCTCGTTCATCACCACCACGGTGTCGGACATGGACAGCGCCTCCTCCTGGTCGTGGGTGACGAAGATAAAGGTGATGCCCGTCTGACGCTGGATGCGCTTGAGCTCGTTTTGCATATCCTTGCGCAGCTTGTAGTCAAGAGCGGCAAGGGGCTCGTCAAGCAGCAGGACTCTGGGGTTGTTGACCAGCGCTCTTGCAATAGCAACTCTTTGCTGCTGACCGCCCGAGAGATTGTGGATCTTTCGCTGGGCAAAAGCTCTCATGTTCACCAGCTCCAGCATCTCCTCCACCTTTTCCTTGATCTGATCCTTCTTCATTCCCGCCACCTTCAAGCCGAAAGCCACGTTATCAAAGACGTTCAGATGGGGAAAAAGGGCGTAGCGCTGAAAGATGGTGTTCACCTGGCGCTTATGGGGCGGCAGATCGTTGATGCGCGCGCCATCAAAAAAAACATCACCGTGATCGGGCGAGATGAAACCGGCAATGACCCTGAGCGTGGTGGTTTTCCCACAGCCCGAGGCACCCAAAAAGGTGACGAACTCGCCGTCCTTGATGGACAGATCCAGATCGTCAAGTACCGTTTCACCGTCGAAAGATACAGTGATATTGTGCAGTTCGATAATGTTTTGTTCTTTAACCATTTTTTTGCATCCCCCTTTGCGGCAAAAAGACCGCGTACAGCCTCATACAGCTCTGCGCGAACCCCACACCCGGCTAACAGCAGCCCCCGCAAAGAGTTTTTACAGACCGATCTTGATCTACGAAAGTCCCTTCCCTGTAAATCGGAAGGAGGCTCACGGTGCCGTCCTTCGGCGCATCAGAATTTGAGATCGGCTGCAGCATACTGTTTCCACATCCCGAAAAGAATCCTTTCGGGAAACGATTCCTGAACGGCTTTCGCCGTAGAGCGTCCCTCGGAGCAAGCGCCCCAAAAAAGAAAGACACCCCTATTAGAACTGCAAGGTGTGTACATCTATTTAGTTGTAGATGATAAAGCCGAAGGGACTGCTTTGCCTTGCCCCTCGGTCGTTGGCACAGATGCAAAAATCGTGCTCTTTTCTCTGCGGTGCCATACGCCCGCAGTGCCTACATTATAATAGAAGATGTCACTCTTGTCAATACCTTTTTGATTTTTTGTCGAAAAGGAAACAAAAAAAGGGGGCGTTTTTCCTTCAAAAAACGCCCCAAAGCAGATAGAGCACCAAAAGCAGAAGGGTCGGATTGATTTTGGCAAGCAGCACACCCGAAGAAGCGATCAGCAATAGCCCCGCAGAGCCAAGAAAAGAAAAGACCCTGCAGATCTTCCCTGCCCTTTCGGGATCTGACAGCATGGCGCAAAAATGATAAAGCGCTTCCCCTCCGTCCAACCGCTTCAGCGGCAGAAGATTGAACATCCCCAGCCCCAGAGAGCAGACGGCAAAGATCTGCAAAAGAAAGGGGGCTTCCTCAAAAAGCAGAGGCAGCGCGCAAACGAAGTTCACCCCCACCCCCGCAAGAGCAACAAACAAGCTCTGTCCGTAGGAAAGAAGGCTACCCCCCGTGACGATCTGCGCTCCGAAGGGATAAATGCCGATATGTGCCACCCGTCCGCCCGACAGATAGATGGCAGCAATATGTCCCAGCTCGTGAAGGAGGGCGGCAAGCAGGGCACAGGGAAAAAGGGGGCCCTTATTCAGAACGAAAAAGCACAAAAGAGGCAGAGGTGCCAAAGGGCTGATCGTCAAAAAGCTTCCCTTTGCCTTCCCGCTTTGCCCATCCCGCTCCCCTTTTTTTCTTCCCTCTCTGCCCTTTAGCGGACGGACACCATCCACGAGACCGCCTCCTTCACAAAGGACGGAAGGAACGTCTCACCTCTCCCCTTTTTTTGCAGCCGTCCCCCCGCCTGCCCCGCAGGGCAAAGAAGCATTGCCGTTGCCAGCACGAAGAGCAAAGTGCGCACGGGCGCTTTTTTGTCGTTATTTGGCATATAAATTCTCCTTTCTCGATAATCCAAAGCCATCTTATGCGTAAAAAAAGCCTTTAAGAAATTGTCCGCGGGGGCGGTTAAAAAAATACAAAAAGCCCTTGCCTAATCGAGAAAAATGTGTTAAAATCAGAATATGCTATCAGAAAGGACGTATTATAATGCCTGCATACACCACGCCCCTTTCCTCCCTCATCAAGGAGTTTAATCTCACCCCCATCTATATGCCCCGTCCCGCTGAGGAGATCCTGATCGCCCGCTCGGACACCAACCGTCCCGCCCTTGCGCTTTCGGGCTTTTTCAATCTGTTTGAGCCCGACAGAATCCAGATCATCGGCAATGCGGAGCACCAATATATTGCAAGTATGACCCCCGCCGCAAGGCGCAAGCGCTCCTTTGACTTTTTCGCGCAGCGTCCGGTCGCGGTGGTCTTCACCACCGATCTGCTGGTCTTTTCGGAGTTTACCGATGCCGCCATGGTCTACGGCGTGCCGGTTTTGTGCACCGCCTCCCACACCTCGGTCTTCAACGCCGCACTGATCGCCTCCCTTTCCGTATCTCTTGCCCCCCGCATCACCCGTCACGGAGTGCTGGTGGAGGTATACGGCGAGGGCATCTTCATCACCGGTGACTCGGGCGTAGGTAAGAGCGAGACCGCTCTCGAGCTGGTGAAAAGAGGGCACCGTCTGATCGCAGACGACGCGGTGGACATCCGCAAGGTCTCGGCGAAGACACTGGTGGGCAGAGCTCCCGCCTCCATCCGCCACTATGCCGAGCTCAGGGGTATCGGGATCATCGATATCTGCCGTATTTTCGGTATGGGCGCAGTAAAAGAGTCGGAAAAGCTGGATCTGGTCATCAATCTGGAGCATTGGGATCCCGACAAATACTATGACCGTATGGGTCTGGAGACCGAATACTGCGAGATCATGGGCATCAAGGTGCCGCAAGCAACCATCCCCGTCAGACCCGGACGAAACCTTGC
Source organism: Clostridia bacterium (assembly GCA_017465885.1). Lineage (GTDB taxonomy): Bacteria > Bacillota > Clostridia > Oscillospirales > CAG-272 > UBA11512. The sequence goes on from JAFTVG010000011.1 coordinate 28,772, forward strand.
CATCATCATTGAGATCGCCGCTATGAACAACCGTCAGAAGCGGATGGGCTACAATTCGGCAAAGGAGTTCAACGACGCCATGCTCCGTCAGGCAGGCGTAGACCCCTCTCTCTATTCTTAAGGCCAAGGGTGCAGACTCAAACGGATCTGCACCCTTTTTTCTTTTTTGCGTATACTGTCATCGGGAGAACTCCGTTCTTCAATACCAGTGAACAAAGGACGATACCTATGGCTTATTTTAACTGCTCAGCCAAAAACGCCGCCTGTCAAGGGCGAAGTGCCGCCGAAGGACCCGTCGATTGCACAGCCAACAGCACCTGCGGCAACACCGAAGAGTGCGCAAGCTGCTTTGAAAGCCCCGGTGCACCGAGCACCTGCGACAGCCCCCATAAGGAAGAGAGCGGCATCGATCCCTCTTGCTGTGAAAGCTCCGCCTGCTGTAAAAGCGGGCAGAATGTCTTTACGCTTTTGCTCTTGCTCCTGCTGGTGCTTTTGCTGACTGCCCTTCTTTGAAAAGCACGGGGTGTCTGCTCTGCTCCGCATTTGAAGGCACCCCGCCCTTTTTCTCCAAAACGGACGGCACCGCCCGTTGCCCTCTTTCGGGGGCAAGATTTATTTTATTTACACTTTTTTCACGTTTAAGAAAACCTTTTTTGAACATTGCTATTGCATTTCATTCGTTTTTATGGTAAAATACAAAAGATCTCTGCATACGCAGAACGATCGTTTTCACGGAACGAAAAAGAAAGGAGCCTTAAACATGAAGAAGCTGATCTGCAAGGTTGAATACGATACCGAGACCTCCGAGCTGATCTTCAAGAAGACCGTTGGTGCATTCGGTGATGCTGACGGTTACGAAGAAAGCCTCTACAAGACCGAAGGCGGTAAGTTCTTCCTCTACGTAAACGGTGGTGAGGAATCTCCCTACGCGAAAGAGGATATCAAGCGTATGTCTGCTGCAAAGGCAGAAGAGTGGCTGGCTGCCAACGCTTAATCACATAAAAAAGGAGATGCGCGGGCTTTGCCCTTGCATCTCCGTTTTTTTATTGTCCTTCGGGGCTTTTTTCTTTTCGTCCCAATTCAAAGCGGGTTCTCTATCACGATCAGTCCGCCGTAGTCGGTCAGAGGGGCTTCCGAAAGGGAGAGAGGGGCATAACCCTCCTTCAAAAGAAAGGCTTCCATCTCTTTTCCCTGCACGTGGGCGTACAGATCCCCGAAAAACAGCACGGATGATCCGACCACTGCCGACGCCCCTCCGATAAAGCCTTCGTCGTAGCCCGGCAGAGCGACACCCTTGCTTTCGATCCTCAAAACCCGACAGCCCAGCGCCCTGAGCGCTCGGGCGATGCCCTCGTCCGCCGTGACGGCGGCATCCGATAAAAGGAGGGTGGCGCATTTGGCGTAGCCCTGCCGCACGCACACCACCTCCCTGCCCTCGGTCAACGCCTTCGGAATGAAGGGCTCTCTTCCAATGATCCTTTCTTTATATAGCAGCTGATCAAGCTGCAGGTCCAGCGGGTACGCCCCCGCCCTCAGGGGCAGAGGTCGGATCCTTACGGGCAGGACGTCGAAAAGCGGTTTGTTTTTCTCATAATAGTCCAAAAAGGTGTAAAGGGTGCCCTTTGCCTCATCATAAAAGAGGAGCAGATCGGGGTGAGCGCACACCGGCATCGGCAAAAGGGGGTGGGGCGGCAGAGGAAGAAGGGTGCCGTAAGAAGCCAGGGTGTCCTGCAGGCTCTTGGGCATTCTGCCATCACAAAGCAAAAAAGGACGGATCGATGATCCATCCCTTCGCGTTTTTTGCGGTTTATGCACGCTCAACCTTGCCGGAACGCAGGCAACGGGAGCAGACGTACACAGTCTTGTGCGTGCCGTTGTCAACGATCTTTACTTTTCTGATGTTGGGCTTAAAGGTTCTGTTGGTCTTACGGTTGGAGTGAGACACGTTCAAACCGAAGGTAACGCCCTTGCCGCAGAGTTCGCACTTTGCCATTTTGAGACACCTCCATTTACAATTCACTTGGGTAGTTTTACACTCACGACGAATATTATATCACATCTTTCGGGAAAATGCAATACCTTTTTAATTTTTTTCTGTTTTTTTCTTCTTCAAAAAAGCTCCGATCAGGTCGGTCTTCCGCTCTTCTCTGTTGAGCAGCCTCTTGATATTGGATCTGTGCAGCCATACCAGCCCCACGGCAAAAAATACCGAGCAGATCATCACGATGGGGGCATCGGGATTGCCCATATTGTGTAACGGGCTCATCTGCCAAGCGCTGTCCACGAAAACAGGCAGAAGACATCCTGCGATCACCGAACCCAGCGACACGTATTTGGTCATCAGCACGATCGTCACGAAGAGGGCGATCAGGAGCAGTGCCGCCACAGGCTCAAGCACCAGCATTCCGCCGGCAAGAGAGGATACCCCCTTACCGCCCTTGAACTTGAAGAAGCAAGGAAATGCGTGACCGATCATGCAGCCCGCCAGTGCAAAATAACCGCAACCGTTGCCTGCAACCATCAAGCCGATCAGCGCCGCCAAAGCCGCCTTGCCCGAGTCACCCACGAAGGTGATGATCGCCGCCTTTTTACCGTGGACTCTTAACACGTTGGTCATCCCCGCATTACCCGAGCCGTGGTTGCGCACGTCGTCGTTGCACATCCTCTTTGAAACCACCACACCGAAATTCACGCTTCCGATGAAGTAAGACAGCGCGAAGCAAAGCACCAGCGCCACGGGATAACCCACGGGAGGCAGGGTCGCCGTTTCCACCTCGTAAAGCTTGCCGTCACTTCCCTCTGCGATCGCCGTGCCCCAGCTTCCGAAGATCTTGGTCACAAAGCCGCCCTTTTCGCAAAGATCCACGTAGCCGTTGACCACGCCCATAAAGCCGGTGGGCTTTTCAAGACGGATCACCTCGTCAAAATCCACCGACAAAGAGCTGCTTTGGCTGCTTCCCTCCTCGGGAGATGCCGAGGGACTCTCTGCGGCGTAGCCGGCAAAGGACAGTCCCAAAATCAGCATCAAGGACAACAGCAGGATTGCTATACTTTTTCTGTTTATCATTTTCAAGTCCACCTTTCTTACGATCTTCCTTCGGGGCTTACTTTTCTTCGCCCTTTTGACGGATGATCAGTCTGATGGGCGTGCCCTTAAAGCCAAAGGTCTCTCTTAAACGGTTTTCGATATACCGTCTGTAGGAGAAATGGAAGAGCTCGCTGTTATTACAGAAGATCACGAACTGAGGGGGTCTGGTCTCCACCTGCGTCATATAGTAAAGCTTGAGATAGCGTCCCTTGTCGGAGGGGGGCTGTACTCTTGCCACTGCGTCGGACAGCAGGTCGTTGAGCATACCCGTGGTGACGCGCATGGCGTTTTGCATATTTACGTAGTTGATCAGCTCGTAAAGCTTTTCAACCCGCAGACCCGTCTTTGCCGAAACGAAAAGGACGGGGGCGTAGTCCATATAGGCAAAATGTCTGTAGACCTCTTTGGTGAACTCATTTACCGTATTATTGTCCTTTTCGATCAGATCCCACTTGTTGACGACGAAGATGGACGCCTTGCCCGCCTCGTGGGCAAGACCTGCGATCTTCTCGTCCTGCTCGGTCACGCCCTGCTCGGCGTCGATCATGATCAGGCAGACCTGCGCCCGCTCCACCGCCATCTTGGCGCGCAGGACGCTGAATTTCTCCACCCGATCCTCCACCTTGCTCTGACGGCGGATGCCCGCGGTGTCAATAAAGACGTATTTGCCGTATTCGTTTTCCTTTTTGGTATCCACGGCGTCTCTGGTGGTGCCCGCCATATCCGAAACGATCAGACGGTCCTCTCCCAGGATCTTGTTGATGATGGAGCTCTTTCCTGCGTTGGGCTTACCGATCACCGCAACCTTGATCCACTCCTCATCCTCCTCTTCCTCCACGTGCTCGGGAAGAAGGGCTACCACACGGTCAAGCAGGTCGCCCGTACCGCTTCCGTGGACTGCGGACAGGGCAATGAGGTCCTCCTCAAAGCCCAGCTCGTAAAATTCGTAAAATTCGGGAGGCATGGTGCCCACGCCGTCCACCTTGTTGACCGCAGGGATCACCGGCTTGCCGCTTCTTTGCAGCATTCTTGCCACTTCCCTGTCGTCTGCCGTTACGCCGACGGTGACGTCGGTGATGAAGACCACCACGTCAGCCATTTCAATGGCAAGCTCGGTCTGCAGACGCATATATTTGAAAATGGGATCGTCGGTCTTGGGCTCGATACCGCCGGTATCCACCATCATAAAGGCTCTGCCGTTCCAGGAGGTCTCGTAGTAGATACGGTCTCTGGTCACGCCGGGAGTATCCTCCACGATGGCGACCCGCTCACCTGCGATCTTATTAAACAGAGTGCTTTTTCCAACGTTGGGTCTGCCAACGATGGCTACAACAGGCTGTGCCATTCTTTTTTCCTTCCTTTTTCAAGTCGTTGAGCAAGGCGCTCCTTCACGAAAGCAGTGCACGGATAAAGGCTGCCCCCTCGCATTCGCAGTAGCAAACGGGCACACCCAGCCGCTCCTGCACCTGGTTTGCCGACACGCCGTCAAGGAACAGGTCGCCGTCTGCCCGCAGCATCACCGTGGGAAGCACCAGCTTTTCTCCCAGCTCCCTGCCCTGCAGCTGGGCGATCAGATCGCCGCCGCATATCAGTCCTGCCACCGTCACGCTTCTGCCGAAAAAGTCGTTTTCGACCTTGTAGACGCGTATAGTGGTATTATAGCATATTTTTTCGATTTTTGCAACAAGTCTTGAAAGATATTCGTATGCCGCCGCACCCGTTGCCACCGAAAGCTCTCTTTTTTTGCCGATATCGTAGTCCTCTGCCAGATAGTCAAGCTCGAAATCCACCTCGGCTTCCATCGAGGTCATCATCCCCACCCCGTTTTCGATCTGAGGGTAGCCGTCGTAGTATTCTTCGGGGGGCAAAGGACGTCCTGCCTTGACGTACGCCTCGTCCGCCACGTAAAATATCCGCACGCCGTGCTTTTTTTTGCACTCCTGCCCAAAGGCGTTGACCTGATCGATCAGCCGCTCGGCATCCTCCTTTTCAAAGGGCTCCAGGGGATAAAGACCGTCTCTGTGCTTCGTTAAGCCTGCGGGCACCACCGAAACGCTGTCCACGTGGGGGTAAAAGGCCTCTAACTCCGCCATAGAGCGGGCAAGCTCCTGCCCGTCGTTTAACCCCTTGCAGATCACCAGCTGGCAGTTCATCTGCACCCCGCCCGCGGCAAGGCGCTTCATCTGCTCGATGATCCTGCCCGCAAAGCGGTTCTTCATCATCTTCTCCCTCAGCTCGGGATTGGTGGTGTGCACCGACACGTTGACCGGCGTGATGTGCATCTTCACGATGCGGTCTAAATCCTCGTCGGTCATATTGGTTAAGGTCACGTAGTTGCCCTGCAAAAAGGACAGACGGGAATCGTCGTCCTTGAAATACAGCGTGTCGCGCATTCCGCAGGGAAGCTGATCGATGAAGCAAAAAACGCATTTGTTTCTGCACGAACGCTTTTCGTCCATCAAGTAGCTTGCAAACTCAAGCCCCGGGTCGTCGTATTCGTCCTTTTCAATGGTGACGTCAAAGATATCCGCCCCTCTGTGCAGCTTCAGGGTCACTCTTTTCTCGGTCACGTAAAAGCGGTAATCCAGCACGTCCCTGATGGGGTTGCCGTTGATCTCAAGCAGCCAGTCGCCTGCCCTGATCCCCGCCTTTTGCGCCGCAGATCCCTCTGATACCGATACGATCTCTGCCATAGCATGCCTTTCCTGCCCGATCTCACCCAAAGGCGTCTTTGTCCTTTGCGGGCATTTTGTCGTTACGAAAAAAACAGGGCGGAACTACTCCGCCCTTTTTTTGAAAGCAATCAGTCTTCGGTCTTTTCGACAATGGTCTTGCCTTTGTAAGAGCCGCAGTTGGAGCAAACTCTGTGATACAGGTTGTACTCACCGCACTTGGGGCACTTTACGATCTCGGGCTTTTCCAGCTTCCAAACACTGGATCTTCTCTTATTCTGTCTGGCACTGGAAACTTTTCTCTTAGGTACTGCCATGATGAACCTCCATTAATCACTTTATATATCTTAATTATTTTTTGACAAAAATTTTGCAAGTCCCGCAAGTCTGGGGTCGATCTCCTTCTTTTCACAGCTGCACGGACCTTCATTCAAGTCCTTTCCGCAACGCTGGCAAAGTCCCTTGCAGTCTTCGCTGCACAGGTTCTTGGTGGGAAAATCAAGGATCAACGCCTCAAGCAGGGGCTCGTCAAGCTCAAGCATTCTATCCTCTGCAATGAGGTAATCGTCTCTGTCCTCATTTTCAAGGGTGCCTGAAAGGGCGACCGTCTTTTCAAAAGCCAGGGTAAAGCTCTTCGAGATGGGTGCAAGACACCGATCGCAAAGGGTATCGTAGGAAAGCTCTGCCGTGACCGTCAAGGCTATATAACCGGCTCTGTTTATAATCGTGCCAAGAACACGCACCGGTTTCGGGAAGGTGACGCCGTGAAATTCCTCTTGGATCGTGAGTGGGTAATCCAACCTGATCTCATCGGTATCGCCGCCTATGATCGGAGACAAGTCAATCTTCATGTAACACCTTTACTCTGTTTTCGCAAAATGTCGCATATAGTATTATACCACCAAATTTCTATTTGTCAATACCTTTTTCGCATTTTTTCTCCTTATTTTTTGCTTTTTTTGCCCCCTTTTTAAAAAGCGTCCTCACACCGAAAGACTGTGCCGCAAAAGCGCCATGATCTTTTTTTCTTCTCTTGAGATCTTCACCTGAGAAAGGCCCAGGATCCTGCCCGTCTGCTCCTGAGAAAGCTCCTTATAGTAGCGCAGCACCACGATCTGTCGATGCATCGGATCAAGTCCGTCCAAAGCCTGCTTCAGGGCAAGGCGGTCGGTTAACCGCTCGATCTCCTCCCCCTCTGCCGGCAGCAGGTCCTCAAGCGTTCCCTCCTCCTCCCTTCCCACCGTTTCGTAGATCGAGCGAACCGGGCCCGATGCCTCCAGCGCCTGCCCCAGCTCCTCTTCGCCCACCCCCACAAGAGCGGCGAGCTCGGAGATGCGGGGATCCCTGCCCTCTTCCGAAAGGATCAGCTCCCGCTGTCTCATCGCATCGGATGCGATCTTTTTCAGAGTCCTTGACACCTTGATGGGTCCGTCATCCCGCAGATGTCTGCGGATCTCCCCCGCAATGAGGGGGACGGCGTAGGTGGAAAAGGCGGTGCCGTAAGAAAGATCAAAGCTTTTTGCCGCCTTGATCATCCCGATGGCGCCGATCTGCAAAAGATCCTCGTATTCGGTACCTCTGCCCTTAAACCGAAGAGCAACGCTGCGCACCAGCCCCATATTCGCCCCGACCAGCTCGTCAAGCGCCTGCTGGCTTCCCTTTGCGATCTCCTTTAAAAGTGTAAAATTCTTTTCCCCTTCCGACATTGACCCTTTCCTTCCCCATCACGACAATTTTTTGATAAGCGTGACGGTGGTGCCCTTGCCCACTGCCGTTTTCACCTTCATCCCGTCGGTAAAGCTCTCCATAATGGCAAAGCCCATTCCTCCCCGCTCGCCCGAGGGATCGGAGGTATAAAGAGGCTGTCTGCACTTTTCGGGGTCTGCCATCCCGCATCCCTTGTCCTTGATGCGGATGACCACTCTTCTGTCGTCAAAGCACCGCACGCTTATGTAGATCATTCCCGTTTCCCTGCCTCTGTAGCCGTGGACCACGCAATTGGTCACCGCCTCGGACACCGCCGTGCGCAGGTCTGCCAGGTCGCTTACCGTGGGGTCAAGCTTTAAAAGGAACGCCGAAACGCACTGCCTGGCAAAGCCCTCGTTTTGAGAAAGGGCGGGCAGGGTCAGCTCAAATTGATTTTCCGCTTTGATCATCTGTTTTTCCTCTCGTTTCGTTAAAATTGCAGGCGCTCATCCCTGCTGTGCCTTGCTTTTTTTCACGGGAATGAGCCTGTTTACCCCCGCCAGCTTCAAGATCTTTTCGATCTGCGGCGTGGGATCCTCGATCTCAAGCACCCCCTGCATATCTCTGATCTTGGTGTAGCGCCCCAAGATCAGCCCCAGCCCCGAGCTGTCCATAAAATCAATGCCGTCAAGGGCAAGGATCACCCTTTGGGGTCTGAAAAAATACAAATCCCTGTCCATCTGCTCCCTGATAAAGGGGGCGCAGTGATGGTCGATCTCACCCGTCAGCCTGAAATACAGCACCCCGCCGCAAAATTCACTGCTTACCTTTGCCTGTTCCATAGTCCTTTCGTTCTCCTTTCCTTTCATGATCCGAAAAAGGAGCTGTCTCAAATTTGAAATTTGAGACACCCCCGCTATCGCATTTAAAAAAATAAAAGCGGTACCGTCCATATGGATGATACCGCTTTCGTTATAAAAATTTTGTCAAAAGAAGCAGTCGCCTCTTTTATTTTTGCAGTTTTGTTTTTTTTACATCTTGGCAACCGCGTCCTCAAGCTGAGAAAGCGTTTCCTTATACTTGACCAGCTTTGCCTTTTCGCCCTCTACCACTGCGGCGGGAGCTTTTGCCAAGAACCCCTGATTGGAAAGCTTTCCTTCAAGACGAGCGATTTCTCCCTGCACCTTCTTGATCTCGCCTGCCAGTCTTGCCTTTTCCTTTTCAAGATCCACCAGGTCTCCCATAGGGATGAAGGCGGTGGCGCCTCCTGCCACGATCTGCACGGCGGAGCGATCCTCCACCTCGTTACAGTAGGTGACTGCAGAGGCAGACGCAAGCTTTTCAAAGAACTTGACGGTCTTGTCGTTATAAACGTCCTCTCTTTCGGACACCACGTAAAGATGCGCCTTCTTGGAGGGGGGCACGTTCATTTCCGCTCTGCGGTTACGGATGGCACGGATCAGGTCGATGAGCTTTTCCATTCTCTCCTCGTCCTTGGGGAAAGACAGCTGCTCCTTATAGGCAGGGTATGCGGAGATCATAATGCTCTCTGCCTCTTCTCCCTTCAGGGTGGGCAGACTTGCAAAGATCTCCTCGGTGATGAAGGGCATAAAGGGATGCAGCAGCTTCATAATGCCGGTAAGCACGTAGCCGATGACGTTTTGCGCCACCAGATTGGACTTGCTTCCCTTGTCGGCAAAGCGGGGCTTCAACAGCTCGATATACCAATCGCAGAATTCGCTCCAAACGAAATCGTACAGCTTTGCAAGAGCAATGCCCAGCTCGTAGTGGTCAAGGTTTTCGCAAACCTCCTTCGTGACGGTGTTCAGTCTTGAAAGGATCCACTTGTCCTCGATCTCCAGATCCTCCGCCTCGGGCAGAGCGATCTCCTCCAGCTCCAAGTTCATCAGCACGAAGCGCGCGGCGTTCCACACCTTGTTGTTGAAGTTTCTTGCCGCCTCGATCTTCTCGTCGGAGAAGCGCATATCGTTTCCGGGGCTGTTACCGGTGGCAAGGGCAAAGCGCAGGGCGTCTGCGCCGTACTTGTCGATGATCTCCAATGGATCAATGCCGTTGCCCAAAGACTTTGACATCTTTCTGCCCTGCGCGTCTCTGACAAGACCGTGGATGAAGACCGTTTCAAAGGGTCTTTGATCCATCATTTCCATACCCATCACGATCATACGGGATACCCAGAAGGGGATGATGTCGTAACCGGTGACCAGAGTGGAGGTGGGATAGTAGTAGCCGAGCTCCTCGGTCTTTTCGGGCCAGCCCAAAGTGGAGAAGGGCCAGAGGGCGGAAGAGAACCAGGTATCCAGCACGTCGGATTCCTGTCTCATTTCCTTGCCGCAGCAGGGACAGCTTACGGCGCTTTCGCGGGAGACCTCCATCTTGCCGCAATCGTCGCAGTAGAAGGCGGGGATACGGTGTCCCCACCAGAGCTGACGGGAGATACACCAGTCGCGGATGTTGTTCATCCAGTGCAAATAGATCTTGGAGAAGCGCTCGGGCTCGAAACGGATCTGTCCGTTTTCAACCACCTCGATGGCCTTCTTTGCAAGAGGCTCCATCTTCACGAACCACTGATCGGAGGTCAGGGGCTCCACGGTGGTGCCGCAACGGTAGCACACGCCCACGTTGTGCGCGTAGTCCTCCACCTTCACGAGGTAGCCCTGCTCCTTCAAGTCCTCTACGATGGCTTTTCTTGCCTCGTAGCGATCCATACCCGAATATCTGCCGTAGCCCTCCACGATGGTGGCGTCATCCTTCATCACCTTGATCTGCTCAAGGTTGTGGCGCTCGCCCACCATAAAGTCGTTGGGGTCGTGGGCGGGGGTAATCTTCACACAGCCCGTTCCGAAGTCCTTTTCCACGTATTCGTCGGCAACCACGGGGATCTCTCTGCCCACGAGAGGCAGAACCAGCGTCTTTCCCACCAGATCCGCATAGCGCTCATCCTCGGGATGTACCGCCACGGCAGTGTCACCCAGCATAGTCTCGGGACGAGTGGTGGCAACCTGCAGATAGCGTCCCTCTTGTCCCTTTACGGGGTAGTTGATGTGCCAGAAGGCACCCTTCTGCTCTTCGTAGGACACCTCAGCATCGGAAAGAGCGGTCAGACACTTAGGGCACCAGTTGATGATGCGGTAGCCTCTGTAGATCAGTCCCTTTTCGTAAAGGGAGCAGAAGGTCTCCTTGACCGCCTTGGAGCAGCCCTCGTCCATGGTGAAGCGCTCTCTGGACCAGTCGCAGGAGGAGCCGAGCTTCTTTAACTGATTGATGATGCGGCTGCCGTACTGTCCCTTCCAGTTCCACACTCTTTCAAGGAACGCCTCTCTGCCCAGATCGTAGCGGGAAAGACCCTCGGTCTTGCGGAGATGCTCCTCCACCTTGATCTGGGTGGCAATGCCCGCGTGGTCGGTGCCGGGAAGCCAGAGGGTATTGTAGCCCTGCATTCTCTTATAGCGGATGAGCACGTCCTGCAGAGTTTCGTCAAGGGCGTGACCCATATGAAGCTGTCCGGTGACGTTGGGCGGGGGGATGACGATGGTGTAGGGCTTGCCGCCGTTTTTCACCTGAGGGGTGAAATAGCCCTTTTCGCACCAATTTGCATAAAGCCGATCCTCGATCTGCGAGGGATCGTAGGTCTTTTCCAGTTCTTTTCTCATGATCTATCTTCCTTTCGGTTAAATTTCTCGGTCCAAGCACAAATAAAAAAGCCCCGGAGTCCACAAAAAACAGGACGCCGAAGCGCGGTACCACCTGCATTCCTCCTCGGCGCGCAAAAAATGCGCAAAGCCGAAAAAGGCGCTCAAAACGCTGTAACGGGCGATCCCGTCGGGCTCTACTGAGGGCGCACGCCCCGTTCCTCCCGATGACTCGGGGACGACTTCGCCGACCGCACGCAGGGCTTTTCACCAAGCGCCCCTCTCTTTGCCGTGCAAAATACGGTTACTACTTCCCGTCAACATCTTTTGTAGTATAGCACAAAAGCACATCCCTTGTCAAGGGGATTTTGGCAAAAGTTCTTCTATAAAAAAGCAAGAAAAGCGGAAACTTTTTCTTGTTTTTTCCTGTAACATATGGTATAATGTATAATGAAGATAGAAAAACGCACCATCCGAGGAGAATTTAAAAATGAACGCACAAATCAAAAAAGCACTTGCTTTCATACTGACACTTTTCCTCTTTGCTTCAACGTTATTTACGTCCTGCAACGACAACACCATAACAACGCCCATGGAGTCGCCGTCGGTGTCTGAAGAATCCTCCCCTGCTCCTTCGGATCAAGCTCCCACACCGTCCCCCTCCGATAACTACACCGATCTGCCTGTGGTGGAGTGTGAGCACAAGGAAATAGCAGAGGACTATTCCTATCTGAAGGTTCTTGACTGCTTCTCCAAAGCCGATCTGTTCACCTTAACCTTCTCCGAGGAGGACAGCGCCGTCCTTGCCAAGATCTTGAGCGAAGGAAGGTGGGTCAAGGGCGATTTAGACCTGGAAGGACAGTGGTATATCCGCGCCCTCCAGCCCCAAGACAACGAAGCCCCCCGCTATATGCACTATAACGATCAAGGAATTTTCTTCGTCTTTAAATTTCACTTCATCATTTCCGAAAACACCGACTTTGAGATCATCCATCTGGTCCTCACCGACAGGCAAAGAGATATTGTCAACGGCATTCTTGCAAAATATGAGGAGCAGCCCACACCCCTTCCCAACCCCGCCGATCCGCAGGCGGTGCTCGCCTATATCGAAGAAAAAAAAGGCAGTCAAAGTAGGCGTACCGATTTTGCAGACCCCGCTGCAATTGAAAAGATCTCCCTTGACACCCCCTACGAAAGCCTTGCAGAGTTGATCGGCACACATCATTTCTCCTTCAAAAACAGCTACGACCCAGGCTATTCGGCTTATCCCTGCTATCCCGAATTCTTCGTGCTTTCGGACGGACGTATTCTTGAATTGAAGATTGAAACCGATCGAAACGAACATAAGAACACAATCTACCGAACGATTATAGGAAAAAGACTTCTCACTATCGCTGAATTCGACAAAGAATACCTGACGCGCTTTACCGAAAACACCGACGAAAATGTCGTTCGTTTGAGAAAAGGAATGCCCCTTCTTTACAGCCTGCACACCCTTGCGGGTACGCCTTTTGAAAGAGACGGGCTGGGCTTTATGGCAGATTTTTCACGAAATGATGCACTTGATCCTGCCCTGATCGATCAGATCAACGAAGGAATGTACGCCCCCGAGGTATACTCCATTTTGGGCAGTCCCCACGTAAGCCACAGAGAGCACGACAATATCTACAACGGCGCCCGCGCTTGGTACGCTCTTTCTGACGGCAGGATCTTGCAAGTGTTCTATCAGATCGCTGAAACCGAAGAGCAAGAACAGAGCGCTCTTGCAGCCGAATACGGACTTAGCCAGAAAGCGGTTTACTACACGGTGAAGAGCATCAACGTTTATGAGGAATCGTTTTTCTTAGACTATTACCTTTATGTCTGTCAGATATATCCTTGGCGCGGTCAGCAGTGGTAAAGCGTTAAAAAGCACCCAAACACGCGAAAGGAGTTCTTATGAAAAAGCTTTATTTTTGCAAAACCCTTGCCCTGCTTCTGCTCCTTGCAATGGCTTTTACCTCCTGCAACGATAACACCGTAACAACGCCCAAGGAGTCGCCGTCGGTGTCTGAAGAATCCTCCCCTGCTCCTTCGGATCAAGCTCCCACACCGTCCCCCTCCGATAATTACACCGATCTGCCGGTGGTGGATTGTGAGCACGGTGCCGATGACAAGGAGGCGGGACACGACATCGTGACGCAGGTCTTTTCAAAGAGCGGACTGTCTGCCTTCACGCTTGAAAAAGAGGACGCTCAAATAATTGCCGAGATCCTGAACGCCGATGGGTGGTCGGAGGGCGAAGCGGAGATCGAAGGGGACTACTTCGGCTTTGGAAGCGGGTGGTTTATCTACTCCGCCAAGGGGATTTTCAGTGATAGGAGCAACGGTCTGCGCCATCGCGTTTTAACCGACAGACAAAGAGACACCGTAAACGGAATCCTTGCAAAATACCCGGAGGAGGAGCCCGTTTTGACCGATCAAAGCGATCCCATTGCCGTTTTAGACTATCTGAAAGCCATTCTTGACAAGGAGAATATGCCACACAGCAATCGCACCGATTTTCCCGATGCCGCCTTAAGGGAGCAGGTCAGCGACGGAATGCGTTCTGATGATTTGAAGGCTCTGCTGTCCTCCCCACATTTTTACTATCGGATCGGCGGATCGTATACGATCGAGCCTTATCTTGACTACTACCTGCTCTCAGACGGGTCTTTGCTTGAGATCCGATGGGATGTAATCGAAGATGCGTCCGGTCGAAAAAAAGAGAGCTCCGTTTCGGAGCATACCGTGATGACAGCGGGGGATTTCCTCACCCGTTACGGTCTTGACCCCGCAAACACCCCCCAAAAATCCCTTTCCGACCTCAGACGCGCCCTTCCCCTCTGCTACAGCATCGGCTTTTTGCCCAAGGACGCCAATCTTGCAAACCACCTGGGGCACACCGCCGACCGCACCCGAAACGATCTGATCGACGCGCAAAAGGCAGACGGGATCAAGGAAGGACTTTATTCGGGTCAGGTTTTTGAGATCTTAGGGCATCCGCACCTGTCCTTAGAGTATACCACAAGCTCCGCCAGATTGAATTTTGCCTGGTTTGCCCTTTCTGACGGCACCTTCCTGCAGGTGCAGTATAAGACGCACTATCCCGCCCAAAACGATCCCCACGCACAAGAACGAAAAGATCGGGGCATCAGTGAGGATGCCTGCGTTTACACCGTATTAAGTGTGCAACGGCTCACCCTTTCTCAAGCCCTTGATTATGCGCTTTATGAAAACAAATTCTATCTTTGGGTTACCCTCCCGCAATACAGTTGACCCTTTGGAGCTTTCCCGATTTTTCTATCGGGAAAGCTCCTTTTTTTCTTGTTTTTCTTGACAGAAGCCCTCTTTTTTGCTATAATTCAAGGAGTGAAAAGCTGTAAAAACCAAAGCGCAAAGGAGATACACAGTATGTCTAAGATCATTCTTTTTCAAGGCGATTCCATCACCGACTGCGAGCGCAGCCGTCAGACCGTGATCCGTCAGGGATACGGCTATGCCACCATGGTGCAGGGTCAGCTTGGCTACGACTGCCCCGGTGAATACGAGTTCATCAACAAGGGCATCAGCGGCAACCGCATCGTGGACGTTTACGCCCGCATCAAGGCAGACATCATCAATTTGAAGCCCGACTACATGAGCCTTCTCATCGGTGTCAACGACGTCTGGCACGAGCTGGGCGGAGGCAACGGCGTTGCTCCCGCAAAGTTTGAAAAGATCTACGGCATGCTCATCGAGGAGATCAAGGAAGCTCTGCCCGAGATCAAAATTATGATCCTCGAGCCCTTCGTTTTGCAGGGCGGCGCCACCTTCGACCCCGAGGATCCCACCGTCTGGGAGCGCTTTAACGGTCTTGTGAGAGAAAACGCGGCGGCGGCAAAGAGAGTGGCGGAAAAGTATGATCTGCCCTTTATCGAGCTGCAGGCGGGCTTTGACGCTCTGACCGAAAAAGCCCCCGCCTCCTATTGGCTTGCCGACGGGGTGCATCCCACCGCAATGGGTCACTGCTTCATCAAGGATCGGTGGCTTGAGACCTTTAAAACGCTGTAAGAGGCGCGGTGCGCTCAAAAAGCACTAAAAAATTGCATTTTTTGAAAGATACCCTTTGACAAGAGGGAGATTTTGCGCTATAATAGGGTGTTGCTATCAAGCGTTATGAAAAACACACCTCATCGAAAGGAAAATAATAGATATGGCAAATCAGAAAATGGTGGAACAGATCACCTCTATGGACAAGGACTTTGCCCAGTGGTACACCGACGTTGTGAAAAAGGCAGAGCTTGCCGACTATTCGGGCGTGAAGGGCTGTATGGTCATCCGTCCCTACGGCTACGCCATCTGGGAAAATATCCAAAAGGATCTTGACGCCCGCTTCAAGGCGCTGGGCGTGGAAAACGTCTATATGCCCATGTTCATTCCCGAAAGCCTTTTGCAAAAGGAAAAGGATCACGTTGAGGGCTTTGCACCCGAATGCGCCATCGTGACCATCGGCGGACAGAATCAGCTCTCCGAGCGCCTGATCGTTCGTCCCACCTCCGAGACCCTCTTCTGCCAGCACTTCAAGGACATCATCCATTCCTATCGTGACCTGCCCAAGATCTACAATCAGTGGGTCAACGTGTGCAGATGGGAAAAGACCACCCGTCCCTTCCTTCGTACCTCCGAGTTCCTCTGGCAGGAGGGACACACCATGCACGCAAGTGAAGAGGAGGCAAGAGAAGAGACTCTGCGGATGCTGAAGGTCTACGAGGACTTCTATCTTGAAAGCCTTGCCATCCCCGCCGTGACCGGTAAGAAGACCGAAAAGGAAAAGTTTGCAGGGGCTGAGGAGACCTACACCATCGAGCCCATGATGCACAACGGCGTGGCTCTGCAGGGCGGTACCACCCACTACTTCGGCGACGGCTTTGCAAAGGCCTTTGACATCACCTATACCGACAAGGACAACACCGTAAAATATCCTCACCAGACCTCTTGGGGCGTTTCCACCCGTATGATCGGTGCCATCATCATGACCCACGGTGATGACAACGGTCTGATCCTTCCCCCTGCCGTAGCACCCATTCAGGTGGTGGTCATCCCCGTAATGCAGCACAAGGAAGGCGTTCTTGACAAGGCAAGAGAGATCACCGAGCAGCTTCGCGCGGCAGGTCTGCGGGTCAAGATGGACGACAGCGACAACTCCCCCGGCTGGAAGTACAGCGAATACGAGATGAAGGGCGTGCCCGTTCGTCTGGAGATCGGCCCCCGCGACCTTGAATCGGGCTCCTGCGTGCTGGTTTCCCGCGTAAGCAGAAACAAGAATTTCGTCAGCCTTGAAAATATCGGCGATCAGGTCAAGGAGATGCTGAAGTCGGTGCACGACGAGCTGGTGGCAAGAGCGCTGAAGAACAGAGAAGAAAAGACCTCCGACGCCCACAGCTACGAGGAATTCCTTGAGATCGCAGAAAAGAAGCCCGGATTCATCCGCGCAATGTGGTGCGGCGAGACCGAGTGCGAGGAGAAGTTAAAGGACGTGACCGGCGGCGTGAAGTCCCGTTGCATCCCCTTTAACGAGGAACAGCTGTCCGAAACCTGCGTATGCTGCGGCAAGAAGGCAAAGCATATGGTGGTCTGGGGCAGACAGTACTGATCTATGAAAATCACGATATTATGCGAGAATGGGACGGCTTTGCCGTCCCTTTCCTTTGAGCACGGGCTTAGTCTGCATATTCAAAGGAAGGACGACGCCCTGCTTTTCGATATGGGGCAAAGCGGTGCTTTTGCCGACAACGCCAAAGCCCTCGGGGTGGAGCTTTCGGCGGTGGACGCCGCCTTTTTGTCCCACGGACATTACGATCACGGCGGCGGACTCGGACGCTTTCTTGAAGAGAATGGGCGCGCGCCCGTTTATATGGCAAAGGACGCCTTCGGCGCTCATTTTTCGGGAAGAGAGCGGTATATCGGGCTTGACCCTGCCTTGAAGGGGGAAAAGCGCATCGTTTTTTGCAGTGAAGCGGTGCGTCCTTTAAAGGATGCGGCCTTCTTTCCTGCCCCCTCATCGGCTCTGCCCGACACCTTTGACGGGCGGATGCTCAAAAAGGAGGGCGATGCCTTCCTTACCGACGGCTTTTCCCACGAGCGCTGTCTGCTCCTTGAAGAGGACGGCAAGAGAATACTGATCGGCGGGTGCTGCCATAAAGGGGTGCTTTCGCTGCTTGAAGCCTGCCCTGCCGACTATTTCATCGGCGGCTTTCACTTTATGAAGGTGGAAACGGACAGTCCCTCGGGGCGGGCTTTGCTTGAAAAAGCAGCGAAGAAAATGCTTGAGACGAAGACCCTCTTTTTCACCGGCCACTGCACGGGCGAAGAGCAGTTTGCCTTTTTGAAGGAGCGGATGGGTGATCGGCTCCTTCGGATCAGGACGGGCGACGTGATCGAGATCTGACGTCACCAACAAAAAAAGTGTACGAACTTGCGCGTTCGTACACTTTTTTTGTTTTTGCACGGTTTAGTATACCGAGATCTCCCGCAAACTCACAGGCCCTCTTGCGGCGGTGATCTGCACGATCAGCTCGGTAACCTTGGTTCCTTCTCTATCGTCGGTCAACGGATTTTGCAGGGCGAAGGGGTCTGTAAATTCGCAGATCCTTCTGTTGCCGATGCAGGTGCCCTCAAAGATGCTGTAGCACCGACCGTTTTGGTAACGCGCCTTCACCCGAAAGCTTTCCACCCGCTGACCCAAGGCGATCCTTTCTCTGATCACGATATGCCGAAGGGCGCTTTGGGCAAGGGGCCGGGGCAGAGGAATGCGATAGGAAGGCTGATAGTCCGATGACTGCTCCTCCTTCTCGGGGTCGGCAAGAAGAACAAGGGGCTTTTCAAACTCCTCTTTTAACAGCGCGCCCAGCTCTGCCAGCCGCTTCACGTCCCGCTCGTCAATGAGTCCCTTGGTGTTTGGCGGAATATTCAGGTGCATACAAGCGTTGGCACCGTAGGAGGTCAGCCAAGTCTTATAAAGGCGTTTGAGGGAGTGGGGCTCCTCCCTTTCGTGCCAGAACCAGCCGGGACGGATGGACATATTGATCTCGGCTGGCGTGAAGCACAGTCCCTTTGAAAAGAGGATATTGGAAAGGGTGCCGATCTCCTCGTCCA
This sequence comes from Clostridia bacterium, assembly GCA_017465885.1. Lineage (GTDB taxonomy): Bacteria > Bacillota > Clostridia > Oscillospirales > CAG-272 > UBA11512. Next base: position 47,023 of record JAFTVG010000011.1, read on the forward strand.
TATTATACATATAAGAAAGATCGCCTTCCTCTGCCAAAGGAGAGGGAGCCGTCTGCACCTCGCTGTATTTGCAAAGCTCCCTTGGAACCACCGCCCACTCGCTGTGGCGGGCGCAGCCGCCCTCGTTTCCGCACCAGCGCACGTCGGGGCCGAAATCGTTGAAGATCACGGCGTTTGGCTGATGCTTTCTGATCAGCGAAATGTAGCGGGGGAAATCGTAGACCTGCCGTTTGCCGTTTGGCCCTTCGCCGCAGGCGTTGTCAAACCACACGCAAAAGATATCACCGTATTCGGTGAGCAGCTCGGTGAGCTGATTGCAAAAGTAATCGTTATAATCGGGCGTTCCGTAAAGGGGGCTGTTGCGGTCCCAGGGAGAGAGATAAAAACCGAATTTGATCCCTCCCCGGCGGCAGGCGTCAGCGGCTTCCTTGACCACGTCCCTCTTGCAAGGACTGTTTTTCACGCTGTGCTCGGTATATTTGCTGTGCCACAGACAAAAGCCGTCGTGATGCTTTGCCGTCAGCACCAGCCCCTTTAAACCCGCCGATTTGATGGCGGCAACCCACTGGTCGCAGTCAAGCTCGGTTGGATCAAAGATCTCCTCGGGCTCCTTGCCGTTTCCCCATTCTCTGTCGGTAAAGGTATTCACCCCAAAATGGATGAAGGCGTACGCCCCCACCTCAAACCAGGCAAGCTGTCTTGCCGACGGCTTTACCGACGCCGCAGACAACAAAAAGTTTTTCATTTTGTTTCCTCCAATAACAGACCTTTAAGCCCCGTTTTAAAAAAAGGATTTCAGGAACTCCTCCGGGCTTCCCTCGTATTCGGCAAGCGCCAAGAATTCCTTGCCCAGCTGGTTGCCCCAGCTATAGGTGATGATCGTTTTTCCTTGGTATTCACAAAGGTCGAAGTCGCTGTTGTTGCAGTTCACCGCGTGCTCAATATAGTCAAGCTCCTCGGGGGTAAAGCGCTCGGGACAGAGGACCTGCTTGTCCTCGTCGCTATGCCACATCACGGGATTGGTCAACCCCAACTCGAACTCCTTTAAATCCTTGCTCCTGACGATATAGGGAAGCCATCTGTGGCAGGGTGCGCCCTCCAGATAGATCATATAGTAAAAGCCGTCTGCAAAGCGGATGCAGGGGCAGGCGGTATAGCGCTCCCTTGAGTAGGAATACTCCATCATATCCAGCATCCCAAAATGCAGAAGATCGTCAGACTCTGCAAAAACGCAGGTGAAGGGTCTGCCCACCGCCTCGTGCGATCCGCCGATCTCGATGGCAAGGATATAGCGTCCGTCACCCTTGCAAAGCGAAGTGTTGAACAGCGAAATGCCCTCGGGAAAGGTCAGCACCTCCCTGCTTTCCCAGCTTTGCAGATCCTCTGAAACGAAAAGATCCAGCACGCTTCCGCCGCCCTCTCCTCTCACGCCGACCACGTACATTTTTCCATTTTCGGCATAACAGCAGCCAAAGGAATGATCCTCGGCAAACTCACAGACCGTCTGCTCGTTTTCCATATCCACGAATTGATAGCATCCCACAGACCGCTCCACGCCGCCCGAAGCGCCCCAATTCTTGTTTCTGACCCATTCAAAGCGCAAAAGTCTGTCCTGCCAGACCACGGGGGTGGTTTCCACCGTGTTGATCTTGACCGTGCCCAGCTTTTTTAATCTCTTTTTGCGGGAGATCCGACCGTTCCTCAGACCCTCCCCAAAGTTTATCAAGCCCATTTCTGCGCCTCCCTTCTTCTCTGCCCTAACTATACAACAAAAAAGCAGAAAATAAAAGTCATTCCTTGAAGGAAAGGGGACATTTATTGCTTCCTTTCGGCAATAAAAAAATCGGAGAAAGGATCTCCGATCTTTTTTAAGTTTCAGGCTGAAGGTCTTAAAGGGCAAGATCCTCTTCAAGGGTCATTCCCTTGCCAAAGCGCAAAAGCCGTTGGCAGACCGCTCTTGCCTCCTCCTCGTCGTGGGTGACCAACAGCACGGTCTTTTGGGCAAGTGCTTTTCTGCAAAGGGCAAACAGCTCCCTTTTTGCCTGCTCGTCAAGCCCTTTGAAGGGCTCGTCCAAAAGGAAGATCTGCCGTCCGGTTACCAAGGCTCTTGCAAGGACGGCACGCTGCGCCATCCCGCCCGAGAGCTCGTGGGGATACTTCCCTTCCTCGCCCTCAAGCCCCACCTCCTTTAAGGCGGCAAGCGCCTTTTTCTGTTTGTCTTTGCCCGTAAGCACCGCCTTGACGTTTTGTAAAACGGTGAACTGCGGAAAGAGACGCGGCTCTTGAAAGAGGAAGCAGACGGACGCTTCGCTGTCGATCTGACCGCCCTCTGCCCGCTCAAGCCCGGAAATCAACCTTAAAAGAGTGGTCTTCCCGCATCCCGAGGGCGCCATCAGGGCGACCTTTTCGCCCTTTTCGATTCGCAGGGACAGTCCGTCGATCACGGTACGCTCCCCGTAGCTTTTCTTCAAATCCTTGATCTCGATCATTTTTTCACCCTCCCTTTTCTTTCGGGTAAGGATAGCAGCGCCGCCAGCAGCTTTTCAAAAAGGAAGCAGACCGCCACCACCAGAATCGTCCAGGCAAACAGCTCTGCCGTTTCGATATCCCTTTTGGCGTGGGCGATCATCTTGCCCACCGTGCCGTCAGGGGTGCAAAACACCTCTGCGGCAATACCCGCCTTCCACGCCATTCCAAGGGCGGTGACGGCGGCACTTTTGAAAAAGGGATAGGCTGAGGGGATATAGAGATACCAAATCCTTTTGATGAGGGACAGATCGTACGCCCGCGCCATTTCGGAAAGCTTTTCATCGGTGTTCCCGAAGCCCGCCTCGGTGTTTGCCCAGATGATGGGCAGGACGATGAGCATCACCGCGTAGGCAGGCACGGCGGAATTGGTGAAAAAGACCCATAAAATCAGAATAAAGGAGGCAATGGGCGTTGCCTTGACCACCGTTAAAAGGGGAGAAAAAAGCAGGTGGAGGGGATAGATCCTTGCCGTTAAGGCGGCAAGAAGAAGCCCCAGACCCCCCCCCCACAGATAGCCCTTGAAGATGCCCCAGAGGGATGAAAGCAGGATGGGGAGTGCCTTTTTGACGGTGATGGTGGAAAATAAAGCCTTAAAGACCTGCGCAGGCGTCGGAAGCACCCAAGCCTTGTCGATCTGCTCTGCCGCAAGCCACCAGATCCCGATCCAGAAAAGAACAGCCCCGAGGGTCAAGATCGGGGCTATCCATTTCTTTTTCGGTTTATTTCTGATAGTAGAAAGCGTCATCGGGAAGCTTTCCGCCCACCGACTTGGGGTCTGCCGCAAAGAGCACCGACAGCGTACCGCCAAGGACGCTCTTCATCTCGTCCCCCTCGATATACACTAAATTGCTCTTGGGAATGGCTGCCATGGCAATGGGTGCCTTGCCGATGATCTCAGCCGCCACGACGGCGTTGCCTGCCGCCTCGTCTGCCTTGTTGATAAACTCGATGGACGCCTTATACTCTTCAAGGAAGAGATCCAAAGCCGCCTTCTTTTCGCTTGCAAAGGACTTTAACGCCACAACGCAGCCCTGCGTTAACTTGCTGTCGCTGATCTTGTCCCACTCTGCGGTCATATCCAGGGCGTATCTCACAGTGGTGATCTGCTTGGTGACCACGGTCGCCTTGGGCTCGGGGAGCATTGCAATGGCGTTTGCGGTGTTGGTAATGTCGGAGACCACCTCGTCTGCGGTGGCTCTGTAGACCACCTCCACGTCGCTGCCCACCGTCAGTCCGTTTTCCTTGAGCACGTGCTCAAGGATATACTGAGGAGTGGCACCTTCGCCTGTGGTGAAGATCTTCTTGCCCTTCAGGTCGGCAATGCTCTTCACGCTTTCGCCGTCCTTTTCAAGAACGTACAGCACGCCAAGGGTATTCAGCGCCACCACCTGCACGTCCACGTCGGGCATATTGTAAAGCTTTGCCGCCACGTTTACGGGCAGTGCCGCCAGATCGTACTTACCCTGCTTGAGTCCTGCGATGACCTGCGTGGGATCGGAGATGATCTCGATCTGATAATCGTTATGGGTGGTGCCTGCCTTCGCATCCACGATCAGCTTGGAGGCACCAAGACCGGTGGAGCCCGACAAAACGGCAAGGTTTACCTCGGCCTTTTCAGCGGGAAGGACGGGGGATGCCTCTGCTGAAGGAGCCTTATCCGAGCCCGAAGGAGCGCTCTGCCCTGCGGAGGGCGAAGCGTCGGGGGTGTTTGTGGTGCTTGCTACTGCGCAGGAGGCGAGAGCCAGCACGGTTAAAAGCGCCAAAACAAGCGCGGTCAGTTTCTTGATGGTTTTCATAGTGGTTCCTCTTTTCTTTGGTTATTGCTTTATTATAAGCGTGTTACCGCTTTTTTCAATTTTGCCGTCCTCGATCAGCTTATCAAGGACTCTGTATAGGCTTGCCCTGCTCATATTCAGCCTTGGTGCCAGCCTTGCCATATTGGGCAGCTTTTCGATGCATCCTTCCTCGTTTTGAAGAGCGCAAAGGAAGCGGTAGAGCCTCTCCTCGGCATCGGGCAGGGTCATCATCAGCAATCTGTCGTTTAAAAAACGGATCTTTTCGGCTTGAATGGCAATGATATTGCGGGCAAGCATAGGTTCTGCCGCCATCAGATCCATCAGGCTCTGCTCCTTGATCCACAGCACGGTGGAGGAGGTGTCCGCCCTCATATCGGTGCAAAACGGAAGGGGCTCTCTTTCAAACAGAGAGGAAAATCCGAACACCGCGCCCTGTTCGTGACAGTTCAAGGTGGCTCCCCGTCCCTCACAAAGGGTGCTTACCGTCACCCTTCCCTTCATCAGAATGCCCAAAGCGCCTTCTGTGCAGGTTACCGCTTCTCCCTTTTTGTAATCGCAAACAAGACAGTCTCCGCCCTGCAAAAGGGCATTCACCGTCTGCTCTGCGCAGCCCTCAAAAAGACCGCACCGGGATAAGATCTTTTCGTCTTCGCTTACAGACATAACCGACTCCTTTTCAAAAAAGTGTCTCATTTAATACACTTTCCGCGTTGATTATAGCATGCCGATCCCATTTTGTCAAGTGATTTTGAAGTCCTTTGCAAGAAAATTCAATATTTTTTCAAAAATAGAGTTGCCTCCCTTGAAAATCGAATAGAATTATGGTATAATAAACTGAACTATTCTGAAACGTCTATGCTTCTGCGGACCTTTGTCCGCCACAAAACTATCAGAAAGGAAGTCCGCCGCGTGCGGGCAAGAACGCTATGGCTATTATGCAAAAGAAAAAGCTTCCTCTTTTGGAGGTTGCCGAATTTGTAAACTTCCGCGATATGCTTACTCAGGCAAAGGAGCAGGCAGGCGATACCATCGCCATCAAGTACAGAGAGCGCAGTACCGTGCACGACGTGACCTACACCGAGCTTTACGGCAGAGTGAACGCGCTGGGCACCGCACTTTCCGCACTGGACGGAGGGCTTGGCTCCGTTGCGGTGATCGGTGAAAACAGCCACCGCTATATCACCGTCATTATGACCGTGCTTGCTTCCGATGGCGTGATCGTGCCCATCGACAAGGAGCTTCCCTTTGCGGAGATCGTCAATATCCTCAATCACAGCGACTGCACCACCCTTTTCTTTGATAAAAGCTACCTTGAATCGGTCAAGGAGAACGAAAAGGCGCTGCAGGGCGTGAAAAACAAGATCTGCTTCCAGCTCAAGGAGCACGAGGAGGAGGGCGGCATTACCGCCTATTCTGCACTGGTCGAAAAGGGTCAGGAGTTGCTTGAGGAGGGCAACGAGGACTATATCTCAAATGCCCCCGCAGACAAGCGTCTTGCCATGCTCCTTTATAAGGCGGGCAGTACCGACAGCTTAAAGGGCATTATGATCTCTCAGCTTGCCCTGCGCTCCGCCATCATCAGCAGTATGCAGTTGGTCAATCCCGGCACCAAGTGTCTGTCCGTCCTTTCCTACGACCGCACCTTCGAGCTGGTGCACGGACTGCTCTGCCCTCTGCACGCCCACGCCACCGTGTGCATCAACGAAAGCAAGCGCGCCTTCCAAAAAAATCTGAGAGAGTATAAGCCCGACTTTCTCATTCTGCCTCCCCTTTACGTGGAAAATATCTGGCAGAAGATCACCAAAAACATCGAGTCTCAGGGCAGAGCCGAGACTATGGAAAAGCTCATCAAGACCAGCAGCGCCATGAGACGTGTGGGCATCGACAAGAGAAAGAGCTTCTTTACCGCCATCCACGAAATGCTGGGCGGAAAGCTTGAGACCATCATCGTGGGCGGTGCCTCCATCAATCCCGACGCCATCCGCTTCTACGACGATGTGGGCATCACCGTGCTGGCAGGCTACGGCACCACCGAGTGTCTGTCCTCCATCTCGGTCAGCAGCGAAAAGAGAAACGACTTTGCCTCCGCGGGCGTGCTTCTGCCCTGTATGGAGATCAAGATCGATTCGCCCAACGCCGAGGGCGAGGGCGAGATCTGCGCCAGAGGCGATGCGGTAATGATGGGCTACTACAAAAACGACAGAGCCACCAAGGAGGCTGTGGAGCTTTCCGGCTGGTATCATACCGGAGACCTGGGCAAGATCAACGCTCTTGGTCAGCTGTACGTTACCGGCAGGATCAAGAACGTGATCGTCTTCAAAAGCGGCAAGAGCGTTTTGCCCGAGGAGATCGAAAGCTATCTGTGCGCCCTGCCCTTCGTGAAGAGCGCCAAGGTCTATGCCGGTAAGGATACCGGCGGATCGGAGATCTCTTTAGAGGCAGACGTGGTGCTTGACGAAAACAACTTCGGCGGTATGACCAAATCCGAGCGTCTGGCGCTGGTGAAGGAGAAGATCGACGGACTGAACCGCACTCTGCCCTCCTACAAGCGCATCGACAGCGTGCATATCCGCAAATAATCCCGCAAAAAAGCTTCCTCCCGCCCGATGGGGCGGGAAGGAGCATTCAAAACGGAGGAGCGTATGCTTTTAGCCATTGACATCGGAAACAGCACCGTTAAGGTGGGTTTCTTTGAAAACGAAGAGCTGACCACCCACTTTTCTTTAAAATGCGACCCCGAACGAACGGCGGACGAGTACGCCTTCCTTTTAAAAAGCCTTTCGGGCAAGGAGGAGCTTGAAAAAATCAGCGGAGTGATGATCGGATCGGTCGTCCCTTCCTTAACGAAGACGGTGAAGACCGCCGTCTCAAAGCTGACCTGCGCTCCCGTATACACCGTGGGCCCGGGAATCAAGACCGGCTTCCCTTTGAAGATCGACGATCCCCGCGAGCTTGGTGCCGATCTTGCCGCCAATGCGGCAGGTGCCATCGAAGCCATCGGCTTCCCCGCGCTTGTTGCCGACTTCGGCACGGCGACCACCCTTCTGGTGCTTGACGAAAAGGGCGCCTACCGAGGCGGTTGCTTCCTGCCCGGCATCGGGATGAGTCTTGAGGCGCTGGGCGGCGCTGAGCTTCTGCCCGAGATCCCCGCAGAGCAAGCCCCCTCTCCCCTTGGCACCAACACAGGCGACTGTATGCGGGCAGGGGTACTGCGCGGACAGGCATTTTCGGTCATCGGCTTTGCAAAGACCTACAAAGCCAAGCTGGATCTGCCCCAGGACACCCCCCTTATCATCACCGGAGGCTATGCACCCCTCATTCATCCCTGTCTGCCCGACGGCACGGTGCACATTCCCTTGCTGACCTTAAAGGGGCTCTCCTCCATCTATCATTTCAATAAAAAAGCGCGAAAAATCAACCAAAACGGGTAATAACGCAAGAAAAAGAGGATACTTCCCCGAAGATCCTACTTTTTGAACGCGTATTATAAATTTTATTTTCGCCGTATCCGATAAAAGACGGAACGGCAGTAAAGGAGCTATCATGTCTAAAAACAACAACCGCGCAAGCATTCTGATGCTCACCGAGCTGGCTGTGCTGACGGCAATCGTCCTCATTTTACAGCTCTGCGGCATCGCCATTCCCCTTCCCTTTTTAGCCACCCCCGTCAGTCTGGTGCTTTTGCCCATCGCCTTGGGTGCGATGCAGCTGGGCCCTGCGGCAGGTATGTGGCTGGGTGCCGTCTTCGGCGTGATCACCGTCATCGGCGGTGTTTCGGGAAGAGACCCCTTCACCGCAGTTCTTTTTTCAGACCACCCCCTGCTCACCGTTTTGCTTTGTATGGCAAAGGCGATGCTTGCGGGACTTGCCTGCGGATTGGTCTATAAGGCATTAAAAAAGAAGAACGAGTATCTGGCACTCTACACGGCGGCTGTCATCACCCCCGTGGTGAATACGGGCGTGTTCATTCTGGGAGGACTGCTGATGTCAGACACCATGAAGAGCAACTTCGTTGCCGACGGACAGACGGTGATCTATTACCTGGTGATCGTCTGTGCCGGACTGAATTTCGTCTTTGAGTTACTTGTAAACGTGCTCTTTGCCCCCGCGCTCAAGAGAGTTCTGGACGTTCTTTCAAAGAAAAAAGCATAATACGCCGAAAGGGCGTGACGATTGATTTTTGACAAAAACGGTGCGCCCATTCGGGAGCACCGTTTTGCATTCACCGATTTGTTCAAAAACTAAAACTTCCCCCAAAAGGCATCATATCAAACGATCAAAAGAAAGGATCCCCCAAAGGGGAACGGGTACAAGCCTATGGGTCCCGGACGCGGTTTCGGTCCTCCTCCAGGAGAAGGCATGCACGAAAAAATGAAGGAGCCGCTGCCTAAAAGCATCAAGGAGCTTCCCTCTTATCTTAAAAGGGTGCTTGGCGGCACTCTTCGCCGTCTTTTCTACATCTTTAAGCTGGTTTTCGAAGCACAGCCCCTCATTCTCTTTATGATGGTCTTTATGTCGGTCTACAACGGCGTTTCGCCGGTCATTTCCGCCGCCATTTCGGCAAACCTGCTTCAAAACGTGGTGGACCGCATCTCCGATCCCACCGTCAACCTTCTGCCTGCTCTGCTTTTGCAGTTCGGCTACATCTTTGCCCACACCCTCATTGCCACCTTTGACAATACCGTCACCCGTATTTCGGGAGAGCTTGTGACCAATCACATCAAATTGAAGATCATGCACAAAGCAAAAACGGTGGACGTGGGCTCCTTTGATATGCCCGATTTCTACGAACGGATGGAAAATGCCAACCGTGAGGCGGGAAGCCGTCCCATCCACATCCTCTCCTCCGCCTTTGCCGTCATTTCAAGGGTGATCACCCTTTGCTCCTTTGCGGCAGTGCTTGTAGGTCTGTTTACCGAGATCAAAAGCTTTTCGGGCGAGGGAAGCTTTGCCCTCACCATCGCCTTTGCCCTGCTTTACCTGATCCTTTCCATCACCTCCGCTGCGGTCAGCTTCTATTTCAGAAAGAAGAACTTCTTATATATGCGCCACAGAAGCAAGGACAGAAGAAAGCTTTCCTACTACAGCAACACTTTGGTCAACAAGGATCTGGTGAAGGAGATGCGCCTGTTCAATCTCTCCGATCTGTTTATCGGCAGATACAATCAGGTCTTCAAGGACTATTACAAGGGCATCAAACGGCTGATCTACAAGGAAAACGGCTGTAATCTGGGGCTTTCCCTTGCCACAGCGGGAGTCAACAGTGCGCTGATCTTTATGATCGCCACCAATATCTCCAAGATCGGCAGCTATTCTATGTACACCAGCGCTCTGCATTCCATTTCGGGAGCGGTGACCGGGCTGATCTCGCTGTCCGCCTCTATCTACGAGGGCACCCTTTTCATCGACAATCTGATCCTCTTTATGAACGAGCCTCAGCAGATCAAGTGCATCAAGGAGCAGCCCGAGCCCGTGGTACGCCACGTCGGACACCGCATCGAAATGAAAAACGTGTCCTTCTCCTATCCCGGCAGCAGCAAGCAGGTGCTCAAAAACATCAATCTGACCTTAGAGCCGGGAGATACTGCCGTGCTGGTAGGCTTAAACGGTGCGGGCAAGACCACCCTCATCAAGCTCTTGACCCGTCTTTACGATCCCACCGAGGGCGTGATCCTTCTTGACGGCAAGGACATCCGCTCCTACGAGCCAACGGAGCTTTACAAGATCTACGGCATCATCTTCCAGGACTTCGGCAAATACGCCGTTTCTGCAGGAGAAAACATTGCCTTTGGCGATATGGACAAGGCAGATGATCTTGAAGCGGTGAAGGAGGCGGGACGCCTTTCGGGGGCAGATGCCTTCATCTCCGCCATGAAAAACGGCTACGACACCCCGATGATGCGCTATTTTGAAAAGGACGGGGCTGAGTTGTCCATCGGTCAATGGCAGAAGCTGTCGGTGGCAAGAGCCTTCTTTGCCGACTCGGATATCCTCATCCTTGACGAGCCCACCGCCTCCCTTGATCCCCTTGCCGAGCAGGAGATCTTCAATCAGTTCGATCTGCTCAGAGAAAACAAGACCACCATTTTCGTTTCTCACCGTCTGTCCTCTGCCACGGTGGCAAACAAGATCATCGTCCTAAAGGACGGACAGATCACCGAAATGGGCGACCACAAGAGCCTGATGGCAAAGGGCGGGGATTATTACACCCTCTTCTCCACCCAGGCAAGCCGCTATCTTGCAGGCAGTGCCGATGAAGAAGAGAGCACGCCTTCCCCCGAGCCGGAAAACACCCCCTTCCTCGGCGAGCGCCCCCCAATGGGTAAACGCCCCCCGACGGGCGAGCATCCCCCGATGGAGAAGCGCCCCCCGATGCCCCCCGATGCGGCAGGTTCGCCTCGTTTCGTCCACAAAAAAAGTGAATAAAATTCACATTTTCTTCAAAAAAGCGCAAAAAGCCCTTGCAATTCTCTTTTGGTTGTTGTATACTATTATACATAAAGTAATTTGCGCCGCATCAAGCCGATCGCCGGACGCTGAAGGAGGAGAATATGGCAGAAAAGCATTTTCACGGGGCAGATATCCTTTTGCCCAAAAAGGACTTTGAAAAATGGGCTGTGATCGCCTGCGACCAATTCACCTCCGAGCGGGCTTACTGGGAGCAAGCCGACGCCCTCGTGGGCGATAGCCCCTCCTCTCTGCGGGTCATCCTGCCCGAGGTCTATCTTGAAGACAAGAACGTGGGGGCACGCACCGAGGAGATCTACCGCAAAATGGACGAGTACCTTTCTTCTGACGTCCTTGCCGAATACAGCGATGCGCTCTTCTATATCGAGCGGGTGCAGAGCGACGGCAGAGTACGAAAAGGACTGGTCGGCGCAGTGGATCTGAAGGACTACGACTACCAAAAGGGGAGCAAGGCACTCATCCGCGCCACTGAGGAAACGGTGGTGGAGCGTATTCCCCCCAGAGTTGCCGTGCGCAAAAATGCCAAATTGGAGCTTCCCCACGTGCTTTTGCTGGTGGACGATCCCGACTGCTCGGTGATCGCCCCCCTTGCAAAGGAAAAGGAGGAAATGACCCCCATCTACGATACCGACCTGATGCAGGGAGGCGGGCATATTTCGGCTTACCTTCTGACAGCAAAGCAGCGGGCACGCCTTGACGAGGCGCTTGCATCGCTCATCGATCAAAAGGAAGACAAGATGCTCTTTGCCGTGGGCGACGGCAACCACTCTCTTGCCACCGCCAAGGCGTGTGCAAAGCTCGATCCCTCTCCCCTTGCCGCAAGGGCGCTGGTGGAGGTGGTCAATCTGCACGATCCCGCCATCGAATTCGAGCCCATCTACCGCGTTTTATTCGGCGTGGATCCCATGATCCTATACGACGCCTTTTTCGATGCAATGGGCGGAGAATACAAGGGCGAGGACGGGCAGGTCTTTGAGTTCGTCACCCGATACGGCACCAAATTCATCACCGTTGCTCCCAAGGCAAAGTTGCCCGTGGGCACCCTTCAGCCCTTCCTTGACGACTTTTTAAAGACCCATCCCGGGGTAAAAATCGACTATATCCACGGAGAGAACACCGTTTTTGACCTGTGCAAGGGCAAGACCACCGTGGGCATCCTCTTTAAAGGGATGGAAAAATCAGAGCTGTTTGACGCCGTCAGACAGGACGGATCGCTGCCTCGCAAGACTTTCTCCATGGGTCACGCCAGAGATAAACGGTACTATATGGAAGCACGGAGGATCAAAGAATGAGCATTCTCAAAAGAGCATTTCCCTTTCTCATCGGTATCACCCTGCTCTTCACCCTTGCCTCTTGCGAGGTAAGGTTAAGCGGAAAATACGGTCCCGATCTGACCTCCTATGAAGCGGCGGATATAACGGCAGGTGAATTCATTTTCAGCAAAAACGGCAAGGTGACCTACACCCCCGCAGGCGGAGCCGACGCCTTTCACGGGCAATACGAGATCTCGGAGGACACCATCACCTTTGATTTTGAAGAGGAAGGCTGTCTTTTTGAAGGCACCTTTTCCTTTGAAAAAGCGTCCAACACCGTGACCATCGACGGTTATACCTACGCAAACGATTTTCATAATTTTAAATCAGTATTTAATTGAAAGGAGCAAAACCATGAAAAAGACCATCCGCATTTTATCCCTCACCCTGGCACTTATCACCCTGCTCTTCACCCTTGCCTCCTGCGCCCCCACCCTTGAGGGCGAGTACGAGGCAGATCTGTCCATCGGTAATTTCTCCATCACCTCGGGCACTCTGCTCTTTACCAAGAGCGGAGAGGTGAAGTACACCGCCACCCTCTTGACCGGCTCCAAGACCTACGTTGGCGAATACGAGATCAATGAGAAGCTTGGCACCATTGAGCTTGACTTTGAGGACGATTCCTGCTCGCTTGACGGCGACCACGAGTTCAGCCAAGACAAGGAAGCCGGCACCATCACCATCGGCAGCACCACCTACAAGAAAAAGTAATCACCATCAATAAAAATGACCGAGTTCCTTTGGGAACTCGGTCATTTTTATAGTTTAATGCTCGATATTGGTGGCAATGGTTGCGGAAACGTCTTCCTCGTCCGACTTTGCCTGCTCCATCTGCTTCAACTGCTCGTCAAGCTGAGCGATCGTCTGCTTGACCGAGGTATCGGTCAGATGTCTTTGTACATCGCGCCAGATGGCAACGAGCCCTCTGTCCTCGCCGTCGCCCTGAGGCTTTGCGGGAGTACGGCGGTAGTATCTGCCGTTGGTGGCAAATTCCCAACCGATCTCAAAGCATCTGCTTCCAAGACGCTCGGGGGCAGGCAGATTCTTTCTGAAGGCATAGTTGACCTGATCCAGCAGCTCGCTCCACATTCTGATGTAGTAATCCTCCATCAGACCTGCGTACTGTCTGTTACCGTAGTTGGTAATGGGCGAGGAGCCCCAGTCGGAGATCAGGATGCGGGCGTTATACTCCATAATATCCATATCAAAGGGAGCATAGTAGCCGGTGCGCTCATCCTTTGCCCAGTCGTAGGCGTTACCGATCCAGTTGCCCAGCATCTCGTCCTTATTATAGAGGCACAGCTCGCCGATAAGCTCCATCGCCTTGATGAAGCGGTCGCTGTATCTGCCGAAGTGCTGCGCGTGTCTTGCGGCGTACGCCCTTCTTAACACCTCGAAATAATCGTCGGTGGCAATGGTCAGCACCATACGCAGCAGGTCTACCACGTCGTAGATGTAGCCCTCCGCGCCGCACAGCTTGTCATAGTCCTCCATCAGCATCAGCACGCCCTCTTCAAAGACGGTACGGCTGTAGCCGATCTTGAAATAGGGACCTGTGCAGAAGGACATAGACAGGCAGGCGTCGTCGTTGATGACGTTGTTCTTGCTGGTACCGTCGTAGCTGTCCACGCCGTACACCGTCTTTGCAAAGAGCTTCCAGGCAAAGAGGGCGTTGTCGGTCAGCTTGCCGTAACGGCGGGTGATGTATTCAGCCAGCCAGAAGTTGATGTCAGGCACACTGTCTCTCCACGCCATTTCCCAGAACAGGTCGAAGACCACGGGGTTGACGTTGGTGCCCTCGGGAGTGATGCCGATGCCCTTCAAGAATTTCGCCTTGATGCGCACCTCGTCCATCAACTCGGTCATCTTCTGCAGCTTGCCGTGCATACCGGGTCTGCCGCCATAGTTTTCAAGGTTGCAGTATACCCAGGGCGTTCCGCCAAACTCGATGCCGTCCCAGGTGGTGGTATCGGTCCACTTGGGCTTTGCAAGAGAGGCAAGGTCAAGGATCATAATATGATCCACCTTCTTGTCGCCAAAGCCGTCAAGCACAGCCTTGATGGGGTTGGACCACCAGCCCTGCAGGATCCACACTGCCTTTTCGTCTGCCGAAAGAAGCTCGTTTAAGATCTTCGCCGACATTTCGGGCTTGGAAAGGTCTGCGGGAATGATGCCGCCCTCGTGGCAGACGTCGCCGCAGTAATAGTCGGTTACCTGACCGTAAAGCTCGTCCTGGGTATCGTAGAACAGCTTTGCCAGATAGCTGTAGCCGGGGAAGGTGGTCTTCAAAACGTTGGGACGCACGAAGCCGCCTGCCCAAAGTCCCTGAGGCGCCATATATTTCGCTACGTTTTCAAATCCCGCCGCCTTCAGATGAGCGTCTGCAATGGAGGCAAACGCCTCGGGCATGGCGCCAACGAAGGTCTGCAGTGCGGGCTGCGCGCCCATCACCGTCATATAGCGCTGGTTGACTCTCGCCATTTCCAGCGTATCGATCACCCAGCTGTCGGCAACGGGGCCGCAATAGCCCTCCAGATTGCCCATCAGCCACCAAGCCTTGTAGCAATATCCGCAAACGTAGTCCTTTGCCTCGTCCACGGTGAAGCCCAGCTTTTGCAGGTAAGAGATCCACAGTGCCTCAGTACCCGTCAGATCCAGGATCAGGTTGACACCCGAGAGCATCAGATAGTCAAGCTCTCTCTGCCACTTTTCATAGCTGAAGAAGGGCATGGTGTAAGAAAGTGTGCAGTAGTTGTAGGCGTAGCGCACCTCATAGGGGGTGCTTTGTCTGATGGAGGTGTTCAAGGGCACCACCTTTTCGGGCATCTTCACCTGCTTGGTCTGCTGAGCGACCTGCACCTTGCAGTAGTATTTCAGATACCAGTTCAAGCCCATTGCCGCAGAAACGCCGCAGTCAGCCTTCACGACGATCTTGCCGTCTACATAGTTTAATTCGAAATAGTTGTCACCCTGATGATCTCTGTCGATCTCAAAGGTGAACCAGGAAATATATTCTTTGCCCAGAATACGGGTGATCAGCCCCTCCAGCGCCTTCACGGTATCCTCTGCCGTGTAGCTGTCCTTAGGGTCGTATTTGCCCCGGGCATCCTTGATGGCAGACAGATCCACTCCGCATTTTTCCTTCATCCAGCTATCGTAGTCGGTGAAGGACAGCGTTTTTCTGGTGGGAACGATCTCGGTATCCAGCGGCTTACCGTACGCCTTGAGCTGGCATACCGCCGAAACACCGTGCGCACCCTGAGAGGTGCTCTCAACCAGCAGTCGGATCACTCTGGCTTCCACGTTTCTTGCGATGGTGACGGTGCGCTCCTCCATCGTGGTCTTGCATTTGCCGTATCTTCTGAAATTCACGCCGTCAAGGGAGGTATAGACGACGTAACCGAAATCCGCAAAATTGGGTCCCACCACGGTAACCTTGTCAAGGTCGTAGTTTTCCCCCAGATCCACGTCCAGATAGCGGGGATAAAGCTCGCCCCAGAAGCAGGTCTCATCGCTTCCGTCGGTCAAAACGTAGGCGTAATCGTTGTTGATGGATGCTCTGACCGGCTTGCCGTAGGCAATATCCGCAAGGTCGGGATTGATCTTGGGGCGGGTGCTCTCCACCACGGTAAGATATTCCTCGGCGGGAATACCGAAGATCTCAAGCTCGGTGATGTGTACCGAAGGATTTGCCGTATTGTGGAGCATTTCCACCTCCACGTAACGGACGAACATAGGATCGAAGGCAAAATAGTAGCCCTCTTTGGTAGCAACCACGTCCTGATCCTGATTGACCAGCTCCAGCATCTGGCTGGGCGTACCTCCCGCACGGATCTTGAAGCGATAGCTTCTGCCGTCTCCGTAATAGGTGGTCAGGCGAATGGACGAGATGGAAAAATAGCCCTTCAGGTCTATGGTCGCCTTGGCAGGCGCCACACCTCCATCCCAGTGCAGCTCGCGGCTTCTCTCTCCATCGGTGATGGCACCGGCGTTTGCTCCCTTTGCGTTCACCTTTTTGTGTAGCGCAACGTTCTTCGGTTCTGTCATTTACATGCACCTCCTTGTAAAAACCTGCCGCCCTTTTCCATTCTTATTTTGTCGTTATTTCGGCGGCGTTGGGCAGGCCTTTGGCGCAGCGCAATCCCGCGCCGCAGAGCCAAACCTTTGCATGAAACAGCCTTCGGCATATTTCCACAAAACCGAGGTAAGTATATCATATTTCGAGAAAATTAACAAGTATTTTCGTAAAGTTTTTTTCACTATTTTTAAAGAGCCTTTACATTCCCTTCACGCTTTCCCCGCCGATCTGCGTGGTTGAACATCCGTTAACTTAACGAACGGTTGAACTCTATTGACTTTTTTTCCTCCCCCCGCTATACTGTCCTCAGAACGGCGGGGTACCCAAAGCGCCGATCGATCAATCATCCGATCATCAAAAAAGCTCCCGGCAGGGAGCACAAAAGGAGAATATGCCAAAATGAAAATTTCTACGAGAATAACCGCCATCCTGATGGCGCTGCTTTTGGGACTGACGAGCCTTACCGCTCTGGTGTCCTGCGACGAGACATCCACCACCAACACCCCCTTAAAGGATCCGTCCTCGCCATCCCCAAAAGCCGAGTCCCTGCCCTCCTTATCCGAAAGCCATAAGGAAAGCCCCTCGATCATAAAGCCCTCCCTTCCCTCCCCGACAGAGTCCCTTTCTTCCCCGTCCCTTGAGGAAGAGCAGCCCGATCTTGACGCCGATCCCGCACTTGTGGGCAGTTGGAAAACAGATATGGATATAACAGAGCTTTACGTTTCAATGTTCACCATGATGATGGAGCCCGAAATGACCGAATATTTCGATTTTGAGGGCTTTTCCTTCCTGATGAGCATCACCCTTGAAATGGATGAAGAGGGACGATACGCCGTCACCTTTGACGAAGACATCGTAAAGGACAGCACAAACGAGCTGCTTAAGATCGTGAAGGCGGGGATGAAGGACTATATGACCGTTTCCTTCACCGCCGAGGCAGAAAAGCTTGGAACGACCCTAAAGGACTATCTTGAATACGTTTTTGAAGAAGAGATCGAGGACACGGACGCCTATCTTGAGGCGTTGACCGAGGAGTCCTTAGGGGGACTTGGTGCCGAGGATCTCGGTACGCCAGAGCCCGAACACGGTCTTTACGGGGTGAAGGAAGGAAAGCTCTATTTCTATATGGAGGACGACATCGTTTTTGAAGAGGACTATATGATTTACTCCCTTGAAGACGGTATTTTAAAGCTGGATCTGCCCGAAGAACAGAAGGGCGATATGGAAAACGAGCTGATCGACGTCCTTCCGATGCTCTTTTCCCCCGTCGGCTGACTGCAATTTCTCCAATGTCCTGAAAGGGGCGATCGCTCCTTCAAGGCTTTACACCTCCAAAATAAAATGCCCGAAAAGCACTCCGAAAGGGGTGCTTTTCGGGCATTTATCTGCATACGCTCAGCGATAGCGCCGTTTATAAAGTGCCACCGAAAGAAAATAGGAGCCAACGAACAGCGCCACGGCAAGAAGGATCGGGATCAGCCACAAAACAGGCATTGCCACCGACAAGACCCTGAAAAACTCGGGAGAAAAGGAAACGTCAAACAGTGCCGCTGCCATAAGACAGCCGCCCACACCAAGCGCAAGAGTGGCATAGTAGGCAATACGCCCCTTGGAGACCCCAAAACGGAACATAAAGGGCAGATTGAAGCCGCCGAATGCCGCGCCGATAAACAGCCCCAGACTCGCCATTGCCACAAGCTTCAAGACCTGCACCTCTCCCTCCATTGCCATTTTCACCGCGCTGATCGTCAAAAGGATGAGGGTGACGGCAAGCTGCAAAACGCCGCCCACCAGGTATTTGGAAAGCACCAGCTTGGCAGGGGTATAGGGAAAGATTCTGGCATACTCGTCCCATTTGTGCATCTCATCGTAGGAAAGCAGGGTCACGGGGATGATGGATGCGTACATAAAGGGGAAAAAGACCATCATCGACTGCTCCCCCATCGACGCGCCAGCCATCACCAGAAAGAGAAGCAAGCAAAACAGCGGTATCATACAATGCTTTTTGAGCAGATAAAGCTCCTTTAAAAGAATTCCCTTCATTTCTTTGCCTCCTTGATCTTGAATAAAAACAGCTCCTCCATATTCAAGGGCGCGATCGCCACGTCTTCCGATAGCGCCGCTCTTGAAAGGATCGCCTCCACCCCGTAGGGCGTTTCCTTGAAGTGGCACACCGCCCCCGCAGGAAGGGCATCCATCTGCGCCCTGCTGCCCTGCCAGCATCCGTATTTTGCAAGGAGGGCATCCTTTTCCTCGCATAAAAGCAGTTTACCGTCGTGCACGAAGGCAATGTAATCGCAGATCTTTTCAAGATCGCTGACGATGTGGGAGGAAATGAGCACCGCCCGATCCTCTTCTCTCGTAAACTCACCAAACAGCGCCACCACCTCGTCTCTGACCACAGGGTCAAGTCCCGAGGTCGCCTCGTCAAGGATCAAAAGCTTTGCGTTGTGGGAGAGGGCAACGGCGATCCCCAGCTTCATCTTCATCCCCTTGGAATACTCCTTGAAGGACTTTTTTTCGGGCAGACCGAAGCGTGTAAGATGGTCTTTGTACGCCTGCTCATCCCAGTTTTTATAGGTGTGCTTCATCACCTTGCCCACCTGCAGAGCGTTCATTCCCTGAGGAAAGCCGATCTCGTCGGGCACGATGCCGCAAAGCTCCTTGATGGCACTGCTGTCCTTGCGGCTGTCCAGCCCCATCACCGAGATCTCCCCCCCGTCAAGAGAGATCAGATCAAGAATAAGCTTGATGGTGGTGGTCTTGCCCGCGCCGTTTTCGCCTACCAGACCCATAATACACCCCTTAGGCAGGGTCAGATCAAGCCCCTGCAGGGTGAAATCCTTGTATCTTTTCGTAACGTTTTTCAGTTCCAGTGCGTGATTCATTCCTCTTCCTCCGTCAAGGTCTTCAGTATTTCAAAAAGCTCCTGCCCGCTTATCCCGCAGGACTTGGCAATACGCAGTGCCTCCTCCAAATGCTCCTCGATCTTTTTTAACTGCTCTTCCTTGAAGAGCGCGCTGTTTTTTGCCGCCACGTAACAGCCCTTTGCCTGCACGGTATAGATGAATCCCTCCTTTTCCAGCTCCTCATACGCCCTTTTGGTGGTGATGAAGCTGATCTTCAGATCCTTGGCAAGGCCGCGGATGGAGGGTAGCTGCTCGTGCTCCTTCAGCTCACCCAAAAGGATCTGCTCCTTGATCTGGGTGTAGATCTGATCGTAGATGGGTAAAATGCTTTTGTTGTCTATCAGTAGTCTCATTTCATCCTCCAACTGTGTATATCTATTATATACAGTATATACAGATTTGTCAAGAGCTTTTGAAAAAAATCGGCAAAAAAACGCTCGGCATAAAAAGTGAGCCGAGCGTGATCGTTTGTATTTCTTTTAAACGGAGCAAAATGCCTATCTGACCTGACCCTCTCCGTAGATCTTGTATTTCCACGTGGTCAGCGCCTCGAAGGCAAAGGGACCTCGGGCGTGCAGCTTCTGGGTAGAGATGCCGATCTCCGCCCCCATTCCGAACACCCCGCCGTCTGTAAAACGGGTGGAGGCGTTTCGGTAGACAGCCGCCGCGTCCACCCTTGCCATAAAGTATTCTGCCGCGGCATCGTCCTCGGTCAGGATGGCTTCGCTGTGGCGGGTACCGTATTTTGCAATATGGGCAACCGCTTCCTCAATACCGGAAACGGTCTTCACCGCCAGAATATAATCGTTATACTCGGTGGCAAAGTCCTCCTCGGTAGAGGCAACGGCGTGGGGCATATGGCATAGCGCCTGCTCGTCGGCACGCAGCTCCACGTTTAAAGCGGAAAGCGCCTCGTCTGCCATCTTTAAAAAGGCGGGGGCGACGGCTTTGTCGCAGATCAGCGTTTCGGCGGCGTTACACACCGACGGGCGGGAGACCTTGGCGTTGATGAGAACCTTCAGCGCCTTTTGAAGGTCTGCTTTTTCGTGAACGTACAGATGGCAATTGCCCGCGCCCGTTTCGATCACGGGCACCTTGGCGTGATCCACCACGTGGCGGATGAGCCCCTTGCCCCCTCTGGGAATGACCAGATCGATCTGCCCTCTCATCGTAAGCAGGACGTCCACCACGGCGCGGTCGGTATCCTCCACAAGATAGACGGCGTCCTCCAAATGGAGGGCTGCAAGAGCTCCTTTCATCACCTTTACAAGGGCGGTGTTGGTGAAAAGCGCCTCCTTGCCCCCCTTTAAGATCACGGCGTTGCCGCTTTTCAGGGTCAGGACGGCGGCATCCACCGTCACGTTGGGGCGCGCCTCGTAGATCATGGCGATGACCCCCAAGGGCACGCGGTGCTTTTGGATCAAAAGACCGTTTTCAAGGGTATAGCTCTTTTCCACCCCCAAAGGATCAGACAGCAGTGCCACCTGTTTTATCCCCTCCACGATGGAAAAAAGCCGCTCGTCCGTCAATAAAAGACGGTCGCACATGGCAGACGGCAAGCCCTGTCTTTTTGCACTTTCAAGATCCCTTTCGTTTGCCGAAAGGATCTCCTCCTTGTTTAAAAGTAACGCCTGCCCGATCAGGTCAAGCGCCCGCCTTCTGGTTTTTTCGTCAAGAAGGGCGGGCAGTACTGCCCTTGCCCTCTCTGTTTTTTCTTGCAGCTGCTCTGCAGTCATCATATTTTGCTCCTTCCCGTCCTCTTTTTTTGTAAAAAAACTTGAAAAAAGGGACGAAGTCGTATATAATAGTATGGTATAAAAGACAACAATAAAACGTAGCGATCGATGTGATCCAAAAAGGATTTTTTATGGAAAAAAGATATTCAACCGCCGTCATCAAGGTGGGCACCTCTACCCTGACCCACCGGACGGGCATGCTTGACATCCGCAAGATCGAGCGGCTCTGTCGGGTGATCTGCGATATAGAAAACAGCGGGGTGCGGATCGTGCTGGTCTCCTCGGGCGCCGTTTCGGCAGGATGGGTGAAGATGGGTCTTGAAAAACCGCCCAAAACGGTGAGCGGAAAGCAGGCTGCCGCCGCCATCGGACAGTGCGAGCTGATGAGCCTTTATAGCCGCTATATGCGCGATTACGGCTATACCGTTGCGCAGGTGCTTCTGACCAAGGACGTGGTGGAGATCCCTTTGCAAAAGGAAAACGCCCAAAACACATTTGAAATGCTTTTAAAGGGGAGAAGCATCCCCATCGTCAACGAAAACGACACCGTCTCCCACGAGGGCATCCGCATCGGCGGAAACGACATTCTTGCCGCCTACGTGGCAGGTCTTATAAACGCCGATCTGCTCATCAACCTTTCGGACGTGGACGGCTTCTTCACGGGCAATCCCGCAACCGATAAAAACGCCACCCTCATTCCCTTGGTGGAGAGGATCACCCCCGAGATCGAAGCCCTTGCAGGGGGCGCGGGCACCGAGCGCGGCACCGGCGGAATGCGGGCAAAGCTGCAGGCGGCAAGGATCGCAGGTGCGGCGGGCGTGCCGATGGTGATCGCCAACGGCAAAAGCCCCGATATTTTATACGATATTTGCACAGGCAGATCGGTGGGCACCCTCTTTTTGCCCTCAAAGGAGAAGCAGGAATGAAGATCGGTTTTTACGGCTTCGGGCATATGGCAACCGCCCTTGTAACGGGGCTTTTGAAGGTGGGCGGGCTTCGTCCCGAGGAATGCATCGTCCTTGCCAAAAGCGAGCAAACCAAAAAGAAGGCAAGGGATATGGGCTTTGCCGTAGCGGAAAGCAAGGAAGAGCTCTTCTTTCAAAGCGAGCTGATCGTTCTTGCCTTGAAGCCCTCGGTTTTTAAAGACCTTTCCCCCGAGCTAAAAGCCCTTGACACGAAAGAAAAGAGAGTGGTCAGCCTGATGGCAAGCGTGGGCCTTGACGAGCTGAAGGGCGTCTTTTCCTGCCCCGTGTGGCGCATTATGCCCACGGTGGCAAGCAGTAAGGGACGGGACATCGTGGGTGCCACTGCTCCCGCAGGCTTTGAGGATCTGCTTTCAAGGCTTGAAAGGCTGGGTCAGGTGCAGATCCTTGAGGAGGACGGACTTGACGCACTGACCGTTGCCGCCTCCTGCGGTCCCGGTTTTGCCGCAAAGATGCTCTATAGCTACCAAAAGGCTTGTCAGGAGCTGGGCTTTTCAAAGGAGCAAGCAGTTGCCATCACCTCCGCCGTCTTTTCCTTCGCCGCATCCACGGAAGGGGAGGATCCCTTTTTGACACTTGAAGAGCAGGTCGCCACCAAGGGCGGCGTGACCGAGGCGGGCAACAACGCCATGGGGCAGGATATAAAAAATGCCCTTGACCGCGCCTTTGACACGGCTTTAAAAAAGACGAGACCTCAAAAATAACACCTCCGATTGTAACACAAAAGAAAGATACTGTCAAATATTTATTTCAGAAAGGATAAAATTATGGGAAAGATCACCTTTATGGGTGCGGGAAGCACCGTTTTTGCCAAAAACGTTCTGGGGGACGCTATGCTTACCCCTGCGCTGTGGGATTTTGACATCGCGCTTTACGATATCGACGAAAAGCGGCTGGAGGAGTCCTATCAGATGGTCTGCTCGTTAAACCGCAATCTGAATCAAAGCAGATCAAGGATCACCAAGCATCTGGGGGTGGAAAACCGCAAGGAAGCCCTTTACGGCGCCGATTTCGTGGTCAACGCCATTCAGGTGGGACTGTACGAGCCCTGCACCGTCACCGACTTTGAGGTGCCGAAAAAATGGAATTTGCGCCAGACCATCGCCGACACCCTGGGCATCGGCGGGATCTTCAGAGCCCTTCGCACCATCCCCGTTCTTGAAGACTTTGCCGCCGATATGGAGGAGGTCTGCCCCAACGCCTGGTTCTTGAACTACACCAACCCCATGGCAATGCTCTCGGGCTATATGCAGAGATACACCAAGGTCAAGACGGTTGGTCTTTGCCATTCGGTGCAGGTCTGCTCCTCCGACCTTTTAAAGGGTCTGGGATTTGATTACGACAGCATCAAAAAGCCCCTTTACGAGAAGATCGCAGGAATCAACCATATGGCGTGGCTTCTTGAATTAAAGGACGGTGAGGGAACTGACCTTTACCCCGAGATCAAAAGAAGAGCCATTGCTGAGCTAAGCAAGGAAAAGTCGGAGAGCACCGATCTCGTGCGCTACGAGTACATCCGCCGCTTCGGCTATTACTGCACCGAAAGCTCGGAGCATAACGCCGAATACAACAACCTGTTCATCAAATCTGCCCATCCTGAGCTCATCGACCGCTACAACATCCCCCTTGACGAATATCCAAGACGCTGTGTTCGTCAGATCGCCCGCTGGGAAAACGACAGAGAAAAGTATATTGCCGACGACGTCAGCCACAAGAGAACGAGAGAATACGCCTCCTACATTATGGAAGCCATCGTCACGGGCGTGCCCTACAGCATCGGCGGCAACGTTTTAAACGACGGACTGATCACAAACCTGCCCCGCAACGCCTGCGTGGAGGTGCCCTGCCTTGTAGACCATATGGGCATCCACCCCACCGTGGTGGGTGATCTGCCCGAGATCTGCGCCGCTATGAACCGCACCAATATAAACGTACAGCTGCTCACCATCGAAGCCGCCCGCACCAAAAAGAGAGAGGACGTCTACAAAGCCGCCCTCCTTGACCCCCATACCTCAAGCGAGCTGACCATCGATGAGACGGTGGCTCTGTGCGACGCCCTCTTTGAAGCCCACGGAAGCTGGCTTCCTCCCTACGAAAAATGAGCGATTTTGCTGTTCTTGATGCGCCCGTCACCTCTTTGCCCGGCATCGGAAAGGTAAAGGGTGCCCTCTTTGAAAAGCTGGGCATCCGCACGGTGGGCGATCTGCTCTACCACTTTCCAAGGGCATACCAGAACAGAGGTGCGGTCAGTCTGCTCGCCTCGGCCTGTCTTCAGGAGGTTGCCACCGCAACGGTGCTGACCGTCGGCTCTCCCCCCACCTCGGTGCGCATCCACGGAAATCGGATCATGACCCGCTTCACCGCCTTTGACGACAGCGGAAAGTGCGTCATCACCTTTTTCAATCAGCCCTATATCAAGGATCTCTTTACCATCGGCTCTGCCTTCCGCTTCTGGGGCAGGGTTGAACGAATGGGCAGGAATTATCAGATGACCTGCCCCGAATACGAGCCCTTTTCGGAAAGCTACCGTCTGCCCGACTTTTTGCCCATCTATCCCCAGACCGAGGGTTTAAAAAGCAAAGCCATCTCCCAGGCGGTGGGGCTGGCGCTCCACGAATTGAAATCGCTGCCCGATCCCTTGCCAAAGGACGTACGGCAGGCGCACGGTCTTGTGGATCTGCTTGACGCTCTGCGCGCCATCCATCTGCCCGCAGACTACGAGGAGTTAAACAGAGCAAGAAGACGGTTCATCTTTGAAGAGCTCTTCCTCTTTTCGCTGGGCATGGCTTGCGGATCAAAAAAAGAGGAGCTTTTGCCCGAAAACCGTATAGAAAACGTTGATCTTGCTCCCTTCTTGAAGGCGCTTCCCTTCTCCCTCACGAGAGCGCAGGAGCGCGCGATCAAAGACATGCAAAAGGATCTTTCGGGCAAGACGCCTATGAGCCGTCTGCTTTGCGGAGACGTGGGCAGCGGTAAAACCGCCTGTGCCGCCGCCGCGGCGTACACGGTGATGAAGGCAGGCAGGCAGGTTGCCCTGATGACTCCCACCGAGATCCTTGCAAATCAGCACTACAAGGACCTTGCTCCTCTTTTTGAGGGATTAGGATTCAAGACCCTCCT
Organism: Clostridia bacterium; assembly: GCA_017465885.1. GTDB lineage: Bacteria > Bacillota > Clostridia > Oscillospirales > CAG-272 > UBA11512. The sequence continues at coordinate 71,955 of JAFTVG010000011.1, forward strand.
CTTAACGGGTGCGCTCACCCCTGCAAACAAAAAAAAGGTGCGTGCGCAGATTTCAAGGGGCGAAGCCGATCTGGTCATCGGCACCCAAGCCCTCTTAACTTCAGACACCACCTTCGCCCGCCCCGGGCTTGTCATTACCGACGAGCAACACCGCTTCGGCGTAAATCAGCGCTCCATCCTTTCGGGTAAGGGCGATCAGCTCCACACGCTGGTGATGACCGCCACCCCCATTCCCCGTACCCTTGCTCTCATTCTCTACAGCAACCTGGATATCTCCTATATCGACGAGCTTCCTCCCGGAAGACAGAAGGTCTCCACCTTCAAGGTGGACGAAAGCTATCGGGCGAGACTCAACGGCTTTATCGAAAAGCAGGTAATGGAGGGGCATCAGGTCTACGTGGTCTGCCCTGCCGTGGAGCAGGAGGATCCCGAAAACGGCAAGACCGTCCCCTTTGGCTACCGTCCCGATGCGCCCTCCGACCTGCCTCCCTTAAAGGCGGCGGTAGACTTTTCCAAGGAGCTTCAGCAGGCACTTCCCTCGGTAAAGGTGGGATTCCTTCACGGCAAGATGAAAAGCGGCGAAAAGGATGCCGTGATGACGGCGTTTGCCCGGGGGGAGCTCGGGGTTCTTGTGTCCACAACGGTGATCGAGGTGGGCGTTAACGTCCCCTCCGCAACCCTGATGGTGGTAGAAAACGCCGAGCGCTTCGGGCTCTCTCAGCTCCACCAGCTTCGAGGCAGAGTGGGCAGAGGAAGGGACAAATCCTGGTGCATCCTGATGTCGCAGGCAAAGGAGGACAGCCCCGCGGGGCACCGCCTTGAAACCCTTTGCAAAAACTACAGCGGCTATGATATTGCCGCTGAGGATCTAAAGATGCGCGGCCCCGGTGATTTCTTCCCCAAGCCCGGGGAAAGCACCCGTCAAAGCGGCGAATTTGCCTTCAAGGTCAGCTTTGCCTGCGATGACCCAAATCTTCCCCCCCTTGCGGCGATGGCGGCAAGAGCGGTTTACGATGCCGATCCCGCCCTTGGCAAGGAGGAGCATCTTGAAACGTCAAGGGCGTTAAAAAAGCTCTTTCGTCTCAGCGAAAACACTTTGAATTAAATCAATACCCCCGGAACGCCCCGCGTCAGCCAAAGGCTAACGCGGGGCGTTCTTTCTTTGCCATCCTTTTTCCTTTCCCTCTGCTTTTTCGACAAGGGACGCGCTCTTTTGGGTGTATACTTTTGCTATATATCATCAGGATCAAGCCCGCCTTCGAAAGGAATATTAAAAAATATGGATCTGAACGAAAAACGCAAAAAAAGAAGAGAGGAGGCGCTGTCCCTCCCTCTCAAACGGATCAAAGAACAGGCAGAGCAGCTGAAGGTGCATTTTGAAAAGGAGCGCTTTCAGGAAAAGACGATCCCTTTGATGCTTCGGGCATTGGGACTTTTTGCCGCCGCTTACGCCCTGTCCTTTTCCCCCACCCTCTTTGGGTGCCTCCCTATGGGGCTTTCGCTCCTATGCGCCGCCGAAGCCGACCTGCTTTTCATTTGGCTGGGCTGCTTTGCCGGTGCTCTTGACAATGGCTCCGATCTTGCTCTCTTCTTGACGGTCTACACTCTGATCTTTGCCCTGAAGCTTCATTTTTCCTACCGCTCCAAGGAAAAAAGCAAAGCAGAGCCCTACCGTCCCGCCCTGCCCAAAAGTCTGCGGGTTACCCTTGCTCTGCTTTCCGCCCTTGCCTTCGGACTTTACGGGTGCTTTGCCGAGTCCTTCAGTCTGCACGCCTTTTTTGCCCTGCTTTTTTATCTGCTTTCATCGGGCGTGCTCACCTTTCTGCTTGCAGGCGCCTTTGAAAAAACGCCCTATCGCACCCTTTCTTATAAGATCGGTCGGGCGACCCTTGCCGTTTTGGTGGTATTTTCGGCAAATTCCTTTTCCTTTTTCGGTTTTTCCGCCTCTCTGACTCTTGCCACCCTCTTCGTATTCCTTCTTGCAAAGAAGGAGCATCCCCTCTTTTGTGCGCTGGCAGGTCTGTTTTTGGGGCTTGCCTGCCAAAGATCGCTTGCGCCCGTGCCCGCCATCACAGGTGCCGTCTGCGCTCTTCTTTCCAAGCTCAACCGCCGCACCGCCCCCTGGATCGCTCTGCTTTCGGGCTTTGCCTTCGCCTTTTACGCCACGGGAAGCAACGCCCTGCTCTATACCCTGCCCGATATGATCTGCGGTCTGCTTCTCTATATTCCCATAAACGCCTATCTTGAAAAGCGCACTGTTGAAAAGGCACACCGCTCCATTGCCAAGGAGGGGGAGGGGACGGACGACCCGTTTGTACCCGCTCTCACCACCCTCTCCGAAAAGCTTTCCTCTCTTTCGGGTGTGCTCCATCTGCCCGATGCCCACCGTGCCTGCCATCTCTGCCAAAAGGGGGTGGAGGAGATCTGTGGCGACTGCGGTGCAGGCTGTTTTTCCTCCGAAAAGGGACTTGCACGGCTGTCCGACACCCTCTTTGAAACGGGCAGGCTTCTTTTTGACAAGCCCCCTGAGGGGCTGTCCTCCGGCTGTACCCGCTACGAAAAGCTGTGCAATAAAGTAAACGAGGACTACGCCCGCTATATGGAGGAGCTGAGCCAAAAGGACCCTGCGGGCTGCTATGCCCAGTGTTATCAAAGCGTTGCACGGTTGATCGCCGATCGGGAAAAACGGGCAACAGAGGAGAGCGGTGAAAACGAGGAATACGGTAAACGCTTTCAAAGAGCCTTGGATCTGATGCGCATAAGCTGCACGAAAGCAAGCGTAATGGGCAAAAGAGAGCTGTATTTCAAGGCGGAGGGCGTCAATCTTTCCGATCTTTCAAGGGGAGCGATGGATCTGAAAAGTTACTTTGAAAGGGAATGCGGCATCCCCCTCTCCCTTCCCCGTCTGGTCTTCACCGAAAGGGAGCGAGCGCTCTGCTTTGCAAGGCGCACCGCCTTTTGCCTTGCCCACGGCTCGGCTCGGCAAAAAAAGGAGGGGGAGGAGTACTGCGGTGACACCCTTCTGACCTTTACGCGGTCAAGCTACGGCTATTTTCTGCTGTGCGATGGTATGGGCAGCGGTATGGATGCCGCCCTCTCCTCGGGCATTGCCTGCTGCTTTATCGAGCAACTCAGCCTTGGAGGCGCGAGCCTTGAAACGGCTTTAAAGACGGTCAACGACTTTCTTTTGGGGCAGAAAAACGAGTGCTCCACCACGGTGGACCTTCTGCGCATCGATCTTTACGACGGAAGCTGTGATTTTATAAAAAGCGGGACCTGCCCCTCCATCGTTTTGCGGGGAGGGAACGTTTTCAAGATCGCCTCGGCAAGTATGCCGCTGGGAGCAACCAGGGAAATGAGCTGTGAGCGCATCTCGCTGAACCTGAGGGCAGGGGATCGGATCATTATGGCAAGTGACGGGGTGGCGTCGGACATTGAAGGATCGGTGTGGCTCAAGGACCTGCTTGCAGGCAGACTGAAAAACGACCCGCAGGGGCTTGCCGAGGACATCCTCGCCTTGTGTAAGCAGGACAGCCATCCCGACGATCGCAGCGTGCTGGTCATTGACCTGCTTGACGCCGACGAGTCCTTAAAACAGCAACCATTCAAAAAGAAAGCCGACCCTCCCGCTTAAAAAAGTAGGGGGATCGGTTTGGTAATAGTCATTTTTTCGGGGGTAACGGCACATTCTAAGGCGCGTATCTCCACCCCCGCCGCTCTTGCCGCCCGCAGCTCCCTTCCAAAATCGGGATCGGTTTGGTCGTTTGGCAAAAAGCCCTTCATGCCCGCCATCTGTATGATGAACAGCACCGAGGCGGAATAGCCCTCCCTTACGGCGAGGGTCAGCTCTCTTAAATGCTTGGCACCTCTTAAAGTGGGCGCATCGGGAAAGCGGACGATGCCCCCTTCTTCAAGGGTCACTCCCTTTATCTCGATAAAGCGGCGTGCCTCGCCCTTTTCCACATAAAAATCGAAGCGGGAGGAGCCGAAGGTGGTTTCGGGGCGGATGAGAGCGTCCTTGCCGTAAAGGGCGCGCAGATATTCAAAAGCCGCGGCGTTAGGGGCGTTGCTGTCGATGTTTACAAGCATTTCGCCCTTTTTCACGGCAATGACGTCATATCCCGTTTTGCGGGTATGTCCCTCGGGTGCTTTTTCAAGATAGATCTCCGCCCCGAACGTAAGCAGCTCCTTGCACCTGCCCGTATTTTTCACGTGGCATTTCTCTTCCCTGCCGTCGATCTCCGCATAGGCGATAAAGCGGTTGGGGCGGGACAAAAACCTGCCCTTCACAACGTTCTTGTAGGTCATTTTTCCTCCAAAAAGAAGGGAGTTGCCCTCAAATGCAGGACAACTCCCCGTTTTTTTGCTTTTTTACAGCGGCTGCTCGAAGAAGATCACCTGCTTCTTCTCGATGCTCTCAAACGCCGCCTCGATCACCATCATATCACGAAGCATCTGCTCGTGGGTGACGATCTGGGTCGCTTTGCCGTCGATGGCATCGCAGAAGTTGCGGTAGAAATCGTGCACGTCGGATACGGGGCGCTCGATCTCGTAGGTATCGGTGGTCACCTCGTCTCTGGGTGCCATGGTCTTGGTCAGACCTGCCGCGGTCTGCACGGGAACCACGTCGCTCTCGTGCCAAGCCTTGCAGTGCACCACCTTGGTCTTCTGCGTCCAGTCGGTGATGAGTGCGGTGCCCGAAAGACCTCTCATATAAAAACGAGGCATTGCAAGGAAGTTTAACGTTCCTACCTCCACGTAGCCCTCTGCGCCGTTGTCGAAATAGAGATGGAGCTTGAAGCCGTCGTCCACTTCCTTGTTGGTGATGTTGTCTGCGGTGCAGTAAAGATGGGTGATCTTATGACCCTTAAAGAGCAGGAGCACCTGGTCCATGGTGTGGATGCCCCAGTCGTAAAGCATACCGCCGCCGTATTCCTTCTGACCTCTCCAGTCGCTGGGAATGCCTCTGCTGCCGTGGATCCTCGATTCCACGTTGACGATCTCGCCGATCTCGCCGCTGTCCACGATCTTCTGCATAGCAAGATAGTCCACGTCCCATCTTCTGTTCTGATGGACGGTGAACAGCTTGCCCGTTTCTTCACTTACCGCGATCATTCTCTTCAACGACTCAACCCCAATGGTTACGGGCTTTTCGCAGATCACGTGCTTGCCTGCCTTTAACGCCTTGACCACCAGCTCCTCGTGCACGTCGTTGGGCACGGCGATGGTAACGAAATCCACGGTGGGATCGTTTAAAACAGCCTCGTAGCTGTCATAGGCGTAAATGCCGTTGTCTCTTGCCGCCTGCTGACGGTCTTCCTTGATATCGTAGGTGCCTGCCAGCTCCACCACGTCGCTCTTGAGTGCGTTTCTGGTGTGCCAACCGCCCATTCCGCCGTAGCCGATCACAACAACTCTCTTTTTCATCACTATACTGCCTTTCTTTTTCATTAGACATTCCTATACGAAGCCATTATACTACAATTCCTTTCATTTTTCAAGAGCATTTTTGCTTTTTTTCAAAAGATGGAAAACTTTTGGCAAAAAAGATACGCCGTACACCCGAAGGCGTGCGACGCATCAAGAAAGAGAGGAAACGCTGAATATTCTTTTGCTTTTTCTTTTTATGCCCTTACCTTTGCTCATACTCCTTTTTCTTTTTCAAGAACCGCAACGTCACGATGCCGATCCCCAAGCAAAGCCCCGAAACAAGCAGGTAAAGGGCGGTATTGTCACCCGTTTGGGGAGGGTTTTCTTCCATAGCGTCAAGCTCGGCTACTCGCGCCTCCAGCGCGGCGATGTTCTTTTTGAATTCACTGTCTTCTCCCTGCCAATCAAAACCCGTTGTCTCATTGGCATTTTTGAGCATCCGCTTTATACCCGGTGTGTTGATCTTATGCCCCAACATCCACTCGACCAGGCTTTTTCCAGCGTACTCCTCATATTGATCGTTGTATTGGAGCCGCCACATCTGTTGAATTTTGCCATCCACTACCATACCGTAAGGAAGAACGCACAGCTCCCTGACCTTGTTTTCATCAGGCAAATACAGGGCGTCAATCAAATAGCTTTGGTCGTAATTGCAGGAAAGAGCCCCCTGCTCCTTCAACGCTTCAAATTCCTCGTCTGTATACATAGAGAGCTTTTCTCTGATCGTATCCGGATTCTGACGCGACAGCTCGCAAGCTGCACGAAGCTCCTCCTTGGTGATTCCAAACTCCTCAATACACCCCCGCATATAGGGCAAATGCTGGTCATAAACAGTGCTACTGTAAGAGCCCCATTGATCCTCATATTCATAGTCCGTGATATAAATGCACCGCTCGTTTAAAATTTGATTCAATTCCTCTGAATAAATGTAATAGACATCTTCTACCGACGGCAAATATTGCAGCTGTCGATCAGCGGGAAGCTCCCACGAAGGTCCGTTTTCATAGTATTCTGCCTCGCGCCGCTCAAATGTCAAGCTGTCAAAGGCATCGGTATAAAAGAGAACGGTCATATTGTTTCCAAGGATCGGGCAGTTCGGAATAACCGAATCCACAAGACCGGTAGTTCTGATCTCCCCCTCTGCCTCGTTTTTCCGATCCCACAGCTTTTCGTAATCCATATCTACCCACAGGTCGTTTTCCTTGGCAGATACCCCGAAAGGCAACAGCAAAAGTGCTATGAGGGTCAGGGCAACAAGGGCGGTCAGTCTTTTCACTGTTTTTTTGGTGGTTTTCATTTTTATATTCCTTTCCTTATAAACGGCTCAAAGGTCGTTTTCGTTCTTTTTAATGCGCCGTACGCTCAAAACAAGCGCCGCCGCAGCTCCAACAAGGATGAAAAGATAAAGAGCGGTACGATCACCCGTTTGGGGAGGATCGTCGTCGAAGTCGTCAAGGGGCTCGAGCATGGCGTTTTGCAGAGAATAAAGCTGTGCCCCCGCGCCGTTTTGCAGATATTCAAACTCCTCCGCTGCCAAAAAGGCGTTTTCAAGGAAGCGGGCGAAGCCGGGATTTTGAATATCGCTGGTCATCAAATGCGCCGCAATGGCACCGTTGCCGTCGTGCATCAGCTCTGCCAAAGTGACGATCTGCCCGTCCACCAGAGCGGCAAAGGGGTAAAGGCAGAGGGCAGTCACGTCCGCTTCATCGGGCAGGTAGAGTGCGTCCACGATATAGTCGTTTTCGGGAATGCAGGTGAGCAGGCCTCTGCTCTTCATTTGCTCAAATTCCTCGTCGGTGAACATCGAAAGCTTTTCTCTGATGGCGTCGGGATCGCTTCTTGAAAGGGCGTACGCCGCCAAAAGCTCCTCCTTGGTGATGCCGAATTCCTCGATACAACCGCGAAGATAGGGCAGCACCTGCGTGCGCTCGCCGTCTTTGATCTCAATGCAACGTCTGTCAAGAATTTCGGAGAGCTGCTCGCTGAAGATATAGGAGGTGCCGCCTCTGTAGCCGTGGTAGACGGTGGGCAGATAGAGCGTTTCTCTCTCGCAGGGAATATGCCAGAAAGCGCCTTGGGGGGCTTGTGCATTTTCAAAGATCCTTCTTTCAAAGGTCAGAGAGTCAAAGGCGTCGGTATAAAAAAGGACGGTGAGATCGTTGCCCATAAAGGGGCACAGGGGGATCATCCCCTCCATCAAGCCGGTGCGCACCATTTCGCCCTCGGCTTCGTATTTCTTTGCCCACAGCTCTTCACTTGACCCCTCCTGCCACAGCTCCTGACCGCTTGCGGCAATACCTGAGAGAAGAGAGAGCAGTACGGTCAGACAAAGGAGGGCGACCGCACCCTTTTTCATCATATTCTTCACCGAGTTTTTCATTTTTTACTCCTTCCCGAGAACGCTTCGTCCATCTCTTTTTTCTTTCGTTTGGCTCTTCACTATATAAGTACAGTTTTTTTCTTGAAAATCAACGCAAAATATAAAATTTTTCAAAAAAATTTTTCGTGTACGAAAGGTCTTTTTTCTTGCCTTTCGCCCTTCACCATATAAGTACGGTTTTTTTCTTGAAAATCAACGCAAAATATAAAATTTTTCAAAAAATTTTTTCGTGTACGAAAGATTCTTTTCTTTCCTTTCGCCCTTCACCATATAAGTACGTTTTTTTCCTTAAAAATCAACGCAAAATATAAAATTTTTCAAAAAAATTTTTTCGTGTACGAAAGGTCTTTTTTCTTGCCTTTCGCCCTTCACCATATAAGTACGGTTTTTTTCTTGAAAATCAACGCAAAACATAAAATTTTTCAAAATTTTTTCGTGTACGAAAGATTCTTTTCTTTCCTTTCGCCCTTCACCACATAAGCACGGTTTTTTTCTTGAAAATCAACGCAAGCCACAAATTTTTCACCGCAAAAAAGGCAGGGCTCCATCCCTGCCTTCCCCTTCGGTCAAAGCTGTCCGCTTGGCTCATTTTTCCTGCCGCTTGCGAAAAATCATTGATTTTTTTATCGGTTCGTGCTATAGTTAAGGATAGAAATGCTTCCCGAAAGGAGGTCGCACAAATGTTTTATAACGTCTCCCGCTCCTCTATCCGTTTCATCGGCAGGTGGGCACCGCTTCGCTACGGTATGGCGGCAACCGCCCCCGGAGCCTATATTGAGCTTGCCTTTGAAGGCTCTGAGGTCACCCTTTATTTTGACGTGCAGGATCTGACTCTGCCCTTCCCCCATCTATGGGTGGAGCTTGACGGGGGTGGTCTTTACGAAACGCCCGTTGACCGCTATCTGCGCGTCAGAGCAAAAAAAGAGGGCGGTCACTTTTTACGCATCTATTTTAAGGGTGCGCGCGAAACGGCAAACCGCTGGCACCATCCCCTGCAGGGCTACGTCCTCTTCACCGGCTTTGAGGCGCAAGGCGAGGGCGCACTCCCAAAGGACGGGCGCAAGACGCTGGAGCTGATCGGCGATTCCATCACCGAGGGGGTGCTCATCGATCCCCAATACGCCCCCAACTGCGAAAACGATCAATATAACCGTCCCTATCAGGACGACGCCCTTTCCACCTACGGCTTTCTTCTTGCCCAAAGGCTGAACCTCATCCCTCTTTTTTGCGGCTACGGTGCTACGGGCGTGACAAAGGGCGGATGCGGCGGCGTGCCAAGCGCGCCGGAAACCTATCCCTATTGCTTTGAAAATGCCCATGTTGGCTATGCCCCTGCCGACTTTACCCTCATCAACCACGGCACCAACGACAGACACAACCCCCATCTGTTCAAGGAGGGCTACACGGCTTTGCTTGATCTGGTGTTTGCCCGAAATGAAAACGCCCGCGTTGCCTGCATCATCCCCTTCTGCGGGGCATTTGCCGAGGAGCTTAAGGAGCTGGTGCCCGTTTACGCCAAGAAAAGGGGCAAGGAAAACGCTCTTTTGCTGATTGACACCGCGGGGTGGCTGCCTCCCGACCCCCTGCACCCCTTAAGAGAGGGGCACGCCTTGGCGGCAACGCGGCTTGCGGAGATCCTTTCATCCTTTTTCATTTAACGAAAAAAGAAAGCCGAAGCGCTTTTCCCACGCATCGGCTTTCCATTCGTTTGTTTAGTTTTCTTCCACCTTGCCCGTCTTTTCGTCCACGAGCTGTGCCATCTGGCTCATCTTTTTGGGCAGGGCAAAAAGGAAGGTGCTTCCCTTGCCTACGGCACTTTCCACCTTTACCGTTGCCCCAAGAAGCAGACCGATCTGCTTGACCAAGGCAAGCCCCAAGCCGTTTCCCTCGGTGGTGTGAGAGCGGTCGGTCTGGTAAAAACGGTCGAAGATGCGCGCCATCTCCTCCTCCGTGAGCCCCGGACCCTCGTCGCCGATCCGCGCAACGATCCACTCCTCATCCTCCTTTAAGGAGATGGAGAGTCTTCCGCCCTTGGGAGAAAACTTGATGGCGTTTGAGATCAGGTTGACCCAGACGTGGGAAAGAACGCTCTCGTCGGTCTCGTATAAAAGCTCGTCCATATCGATATCCAAGGAAAGATCCTTTTCCATCCATTGCTTTTCAAATAGCAGCAGGGCGTGGCGGATCTGCTCGTCGATGTAAAACTCGCTTTGCTCGGTGACGTACTGCTGGTTTTCAAGCTTGGTCAGTAACAGAATATTCGTGGAAAGACCCGATAAGCGCTCGGACTCCTTCACGATGAAGTCGATATACTCCCTTTTCTGCTCCTCGTTTAGGGTATCGTCCAGCTGAAGCTGCTTGGCAAAGCCGCGGATGGACACGATGGGCGTCTTGAATTCGTGGGAAAAATTGTTGATGAAGTCCTTGCGAAACAGCTCCGTTCCCTCAAGCTCCCCCGCCATCCGGTTGAAGTTTTTATATAGATCGGTATAGTCCCCTTCACCCTGGGGCACCTCCACGCGGGCGGAAAAGTCGCCGTTTTCCACCTTTTGCATAGCATCGTTCAAATTCTTCATGGGCTTTAAAATATGCTTGACGAGCAGCGGAAGAACGAGCATAGACAAGATCATACTGGCAATTGCGCAGAAGAAAGGGATAATAAGGGGCGATCTTGAAATAAAAAGAGTCAAAGGAAAGCGCAGATGAAAGCTTACGATCACTAAAAGAGCCACGATGGTGCCCATTGCAAGCTGGGTTGCCAATATGAGCAGGGCGGTCTTAAAAAAGAGTGATTTGTATTTCATTTCAAATATACCGCCTTGTAGCCAAGACCCCTGACGGTGACGATCTCAAAATCCTCGTTGCCCCTGAAGCGGTCGCGCAGACGGTTGACATGCACGTCCACCGTGCGCTCGTCGGTGTCGCAGTCCATTGCCCAGATCTCGTCCATTAACTGACGGCGGGTGAAGATCTGCCCCGGATAGGACAAAAGCTTGAAAAGCAGAAGGAATTCCTTCTGGGGCGGCTCACTGCGCACCCCCTTTTCGGTGACCGTCATCCCGCTGTAATCAAGAACGGTGGAGCCCACGGAGATCTTTTTTTCGGAGGCAATGCGGGAACGGCGCAAAAGAGCGGTGATCCGCCACAGCAGCTCCTCCTCGTCCACGGGCTTGGTCATATAATCATCAGTGCCCGCCAAAAAGCCCTCTTTTTTATCTCTGTGCGTCTGCTTGGCGGTGACCATCAGTATGGGCAGGGTGCTGTTGCCCTGACGAAGAGTTCGGGCAAACTCGTATCCGTCCATTTCGGGCATCATCACGTCAAGGACCACCAGATCCACGTGCTGCTCGTCAAGCAGCTCCAGCCCCTCCACGCCGTTTGCGGCGGTGTGCACGGTATAGCCCGCTCTGCCAAGGACGGCTTGCATCAGTCTTCTTTGAATGGGATCGTCTTCCACGACCATAATATTGAACATACGCGTCTCCTTTTCATATATCGAGCTTCTCTTTTATGCTATCATACTACCTTTTTAATTTTAATTCAATATAAATTTCACAAATATTCACGCCAGCGGTAAAAAAGTTCAAGTGCAGTTCATTTTTGGATGATATACTGCTTTGGTAAAATGGCAAGAAAGGTCTAAAAACATGCTCAAACTCCAACAAATCACAAAAACCTACGACGTGGGAGGCGACCTGAAGGTACAGGCGCTGCGCGGTATCGATCTGGAATTCCGCAAGAGCGAATTCGTCTCCATCCTCGGCCCCTCGGGCTGCGGAAAAACCACCCTTTTGAATATCATCGGCGGACTTGACAGAAACACCACGGGTGATCTGTTCATTTCGGGCAAATCCACCGCCCATTATGGCGATCGAGAGTGGGATAACTACAGAAACCACTCCATCGGCTTCGTCTTCCAAAGCTATAACCTGATCCCTCATATGGACGTGCTTGCAAACGTGGAGCTTGCCCCCACCATTTCGGGCGTATCCAAGGCAGAGCGGCGCATCCGCTCTGTGGAGGCGTTAAAGAAGGTGGGCCTGGGCGATCAGCTTCATAAAAAGCCCAATCAGCTCTCGGGCGGTCAGATGCAGAGAGTTGCCATCGCAAGAGCGCTGGTCAACGATCCCGAGATCCTTTTGGCAGACGAGCCCACCGGCGCTCTTGACACCGTTACAAGCGTACAGATCATGGAGCTTTTGAAGGAGATCTCCAAGGATCGCCTGATCATTATGGTCACCCATAACCCCGATCTCGCCGAAGAATACTCCTCCCGTATCATCAAATTGAAGGACGGTCTTGTGGTGGACGACTCCGATCCCTACGTGGCACCCGTTGCGGCAAAGGAGGAGGCGAGCCCCGCCGTACAGCCCGTAAAGAAGAAAAAGAAAAAGGAAAAGATGGCCTCCATGTCCTTCTTCACCGCCCTTTCCCTTTCCACCAAGAACCTGCTGACGAAGAAAGCCAGAACGGCGCTGGTCAGCTTTGCGGGCTCCATAGGCATCATCGGTATCGCCCTCATTCTCTCCCTTTCAAACGGCGTACAGATCTTCATCGATCAGGTGCAGGAGGACACTCTGTCTGCCTATCCCTTGAGCATCAATAAATATTCCTCCGACACCGCCGCCCTCTACGAGGCGATGGTCAAGGTGGAAAACAACACCACCGAATTTGAAGAGGACCGCATCTATCCCGACGATTCACTGGGTAGTATGATGAGCGCGATGACCCAGATCAAGACAAACAACATCGAAGGCTTTATCGACTACTTTGAAGAGCACAAAGGCGAGCTTAAGGGCAGTCTGAACGCCTACAAGCTGATCTACGATCTGACCATCCCCGTTTACACCGTCTTCGAGTCGGAGGGCAAAGAGTCGGTCATTCAGACCAACCCCACCTCTATCTTTGACTATATGGGTGAGGAGATCAAGACCATGATGTCCTCTATGACCGCTCTGGCAGGTGGAAACACCGGTATGACCTTCTATCAGGAAATGCTTGAAGGGGTGGACGGTGAGCTGATCAACCCCGTGGTCAAGGAGCAATACGACCTGGTGGGCGAAAACAGCCGCTGGCCCGAAAACGCCAACGAGGTGGTGCTTGTGGTGGGTGAAAACAACCGCATCAGCAATATGGCGCTCTACGCTTTGGGCTTCAAGGACCCCAACGAGATCGAAGAGGTGCTGGGCTCGCTGATGGACCCCAACAAGGAATATGACAACAAGATCGAGGAGGGCTTCTACTATGAACTGGACGACTTCATCGGTCACACCTTTACCTACGTTTTGCCCACCGACTATTTCTATAACGATGAAGACAGCGGTCATTACACGGTGAACGGCAAAAAGTATCCCATCTGGAACGACCGCAGAGAGCAGATCGGCTTCAAGGAGAGCGACTTCCTTGAGCAATACGGCAAGGATCTGACGGTGGTGGGCATCATCCGTCCCGATCCCGATGCCACCTCCACCTCTATTTCCTCCCCTATCGCCTACACCGCCGCTCTGACCCGCGACATCATCGCGCAGGTGGAAAAAACCGACCTTGCCATCCAGCAAAAGGCCACCCCCGACTACGACGTGTTCAGCGGCACCACCTTTGAGGAAATGGAATTTACCAAGGAAAACATCGACGTCTTCCTTGATATGCTGAAGACAGATCAGAAGCAGAGCCTGATCATGATGATCAATCAGATGATGCAGACCGCCTTCACCGAAGAGCGTCTGCCCGCCACCCTGCAGGCTCTGGACGATCAGTCCTTTGCCACCATGGTGAAGATGTACGCTCCCAACTATACCAAGGCAAACGTGGGCGAGTTCGTGGCAAGTCTTGATGAACAAAGTGCCATGGCACTGATCGGAATGCTGACCCAACAGACCGGTCAGCCCATCACCACGGAAAGCCTGCCTGCCGTTCTTTCTATGATGGACGACGAGTCCTTTAACGGCATCGTTGCCATGTTTGATAAGTCTGCCCCCAAATATTCCAAGGATCAAATCGACGCCTTCCTTGAAGCCATCGGGGAGGCAGGCAGAGGGGCAATGCTGGAGCAGTTCAAAAAGAACATCGTGGTCACCGAGGAAAATCTGGCGCAGACCCTTTCGGGCGTGACCGACGAGGAGTACGAGCAGCTCACCGCCTACTATCTGCCCGAGGATCAGCGTACCACCTACGAAACCAACCTGACCAAGATCGGCTACCAGGATAAGAGCCGCGTCAATTCCATCCAGCTCTTCGCCGTGGACTTTAACGGCAAGGACGAGATCAAGGCATTCGTGAACAAGTATAACGAATACGCCGTCAACAAGGCGATGGAAGAGGATCCCGGCAAGGATGAGAAAGAATACGACAAGTACAAGGTGGAGATCAGCGATATGATCGGAGCGCTGATGTCGGGCATCAACGTGATCATCAACGCCATCTCCTACGTGCTCATCGCCTTCGTTGCCATTTCGCTGGTGGTTTCCTCCATTATGATCGCCATCATCACCTATATCTCGGTGTTGGAGCGCATCAAGGAGATCGGTATTCTCAGATCGCTGGGTGCTTCCAAGAAAAACGTCCGTCAAGTCTTCAATGCCGAGACGCTGATCGAGGGCTTCATTTCGGGTGCCCTTGGCATCATCGTCACCCTGATCGTCTGCCTGATCGCCAACCCCATCATCCACGAGCTGACGAATTTAAACAACATCAACGCCACCCTGCCCGTCCTCGCCGTGCCGATCCTTATCGGCATCAGCGTGCTTCTCAACGTCATCGCAGGTCTGGTTCCCGCATACCTGGCATCCAAGAAAGACCCCGTGATCGCTCTGAGAAGCGAATAAGCGGCAACCGTTCTTCAAAAGTTGCGGGCTGTTCTCCGGAGGAGGACAGCCCGCTTTCACTTTTTTGGTCCTTTAAGTCGGCTTTTGTCCACGAAAAACGCGAAGCCTTTTGAAAAAAAGAGGTTGACATCTCAACAAGTTTGTGCTATAATGTCCAAGATGTTGATAAGTCAACATCAGAGTTCCAAAAGAGCGCAAAAAGAGAAAGGACCAATGATTTATGAAAAAGAACACTTTAAAAAAGGCAGTTGCCATCGTCTGTGCCTGCCTTGCGGCTTTGCTTGTTGCCGCGGCGATCGCAATAGGCGCGCTGTGGGGAAACGAGATCTCCTCGGTTGCCTCCATCAAGCAGATTGCCGATGCAAACGAGCAAAACAAAAGTGCCCCCGTTTATCTGATGGACGTGAAGGGCGACTACTATTTTGACGACTTCTTGAAGGAGGGCGGTGCCTCAAACGACGGCGCACTGATCGACTTCGTGGTTGAAAACATCACCAAGGGCATCATTCCCATCACCATCTCCTCGCCCGACATCGGCTGCTCCTCCTTTACAGGCGTCAGCCCCGAAGGAGAGCGGTATTTCGGCAGAAACTACGATTTTTCCACCTCCACGGCGATGATCGTGAGAACCAATCCGGGAAAGGGCAGATACGCCTCTATCTCCAGCGTGGATCTGCAGTTTTTGGGCATCAAGGACGGTGTCCCTCTTGACGGGCTTTACGATAAGCTGCTCTGCCTTGCCGCCGCCTACGCGCCCCTTGACGGCATCAACGAGGCAGGGGTGTCCTGCGGCATCTATATGTCCTATCAGGGCAAGGAGGGCGAGGTCGTCTCCACAAATCAGCAGACCGACAAGCCCGACCTGACCTCCACCACCATGCTTCGGATGATCCTTGACTATGCGGGTTCTGTCGACGAGGCAGTAGAGCTGGTGAAGCAGTACGACCTGCACGACAGCGCAAACACCTCCTTTCACTATATGGTGGCGGATGCCACGGGCAGATCTGCCATCCTTGAATGGGTAAACGCCACCGACTCTGCCGACACCGACGGCAGTAAGCGTACCCTGCGGGTCTACTATAACGACGAAGACGCCTCCCTTGGTCAAAAGGAAGGGGAAAACGACTTCCAATATATCACCAATTTCATCGTCACCCCCGACTATTACGAAAACACCGAGGATATGACCGGTCTTGACCGCTATGACGGCATCGAAGCCGCCATCAACCCCGACGGATCCAACACCGCAGGCGTGATGGACGAGCAAAAGGCACTCGACCTTCTGAAGCTGGTGGGGCGCAGAAGATGGGACGCCGAGCACGGCAAGACCGACTCCAACACCATCACCGTTTGGTCTGCCCTTTATAATCTCACCGACAAGACCGTTTTGTGGGTGAGCAACGAGGGATTTGATGAGGAGGATGCGGTTTTCACCTTTGATTTCTCCTATCTTGACTGAGAAAAGGCGGCGCACTTGAATGTTTATTCTTAAAAAGCTGGGATGCCGTCTTTTCCAGGCGGTATTCCGCGCCGCACTTCCCTTTTTACCCTACAGAGATCCCGTCATCCTTTCGGACTGTGATGCCCTTGGGGCAGTCTTACAAAAAGAAGGACTTGACAGGGTGCTGGTGGTGACAGACCGGGGGATCGTATCGCACGGTCTGACCCGCCCCCTTGAAGAAAGCCTGAGTAGGGCGGGGATCGAATTTTTCATCTACGATCAGACAAAAGCAAACCCCACGGTGCAAAACGTGGAGGACGCCCGTGCCCTTTATTTGAGGGAAGGCTGTCAGGGTCTTGTCGCCATCGGAGGCGGGTCTGCAATGGACTGTGCCAAGGCGGTGGGCGCACGGATCGCCTATCCCCAAAAAAGTCTTGCACAGCTTGGCGGCATTCTGCGGGTGCGAAGACCCCTGCCGCTGCTCGTTGCCGTGCCCACCACGGCGGGCACGGGAAGCGAGACCACCTTGGCGGCGGTGATCACCGACGAAAAAAGCCATCACAAATACGCGCTGATGAGCTTTCCCCTCATTCCCCGTTACGCTCTGCTTGATCCTGCCCTCACCTGCTCCCTGCCGCACCACCTGACGGCGACCACCGGAATGGACGCTCTGACCCACGCGGTGGAGGCATACATCGGCAGATCCACCACCAAAAAGACCCGAAGGATGGCGCTTGAAGCCACCGCGTTGGTCTTTGAAAACCTGAAAAGGGCGTATGACGAGGGCGGCGATCTTGAAGCAAGAGCAAAGATGCTGAAAGCCGCCTATCTTGCGGGTGGAGTATTTTCAAGATCCTACGTGGGCTACGTACACGCCATCGCCCATTCGCTGGGCGGACAGTACGGCACGCCCCACGGTCTTGCAAACGCGGTGATCCTGCCCTATTTTTTAGAGGCATACGGACAGACCGTCCACAAAAAGCTATACCGTCTTGGCATTGCCGCAGGGGTATGCACCGAAAAAGACAGCCCCAAGGAAGGGGCAAAAAAATTCATTTCCGCCGTGAAGGCGTTAAACGCCTCCATGGGTATTCCCGAAAAGCTTTCGGGGATCCGAAAAGAAGATATTTCCATTATGGCAAAGCACGCCGAACGGGAGGCAAATCCCCTTTATCCCGTACCCATACTGATGACAGAAAACGAGCTTGCGGTGTTTTATGAACAGATCGCAGATTGGAGTAACGAATTATGACAAGTCAAGAGATCAAAGCCCTTCTTGAAAAGCAACGCGCCTTTTATAAGAGCGGCGCCACCCTTCCCGTGGATTTCCGCAAAAGACAGTTAAAGAAGCTTTACGCCTCGGTGAAGGCGCATGAGCAGGAGATAAACGATGCCCTAAAAAGCGATCTTGGCAAAAGCGCTTACGAGGGTTTTATGTGCGAAAGCGGTCTGGTGCTCACCGAGATCGGCTATATGATCTCCCACACCAAGGGCTTTGCCCGCAAAAAAAGAGTGCCCACTCCGCTGGCACAGTTTTATTCCCACAGCTACAAGATCGCCGTTCCCTACGGCAACGTGCTGATCATGAGCCCCTGGAATTATCCCTTCTTGCTGACCCTTGACCCCCTTGCCGATGCCATTGCCGCAGGAAACACCGCCATCGTCAAGCCCAGCGCCTATTCCCCCGCCACGGGACGGATCGTTT
Organism: Clostridia bacterium; assembly: GCA_017465885.1. GTDB lineage: Bacteria > Bacillota > Clostridia > Oscillospirales > CAG-272 > UBA11512. Next base: position 89,735 of record JAFTVG010000011.1, read on the forward strand.
CCACCATCATCAAAGAATGCTTTCCTCCCGAATACGTGGCGGTGGTGGAGGGGGGCAGAGAGGAAAACAAGTCTTTACTGGACGAAAAGTTTGACCTCATCTTCTTTACGGGAAGCCAGAGCGTGGGCAAGGAGGTGTTAAGGCACGCCGCCGAGCATCTGACCCCCGCCGTTCTGGAGCTGGGTGGAAAGAGTCCCTGCATCGTGGACGAAAGTGCCGATCTTGCCCTTGCCGCAAGACGGATCGTCTTTGGCAAATATCTCAATTGCGGGCAGACCTGCGTTGCCCCCGACTACGTCCTCTGCCACGAATCGGTGAAGGACGCCTTTCTTGCCGAAGTCAAAAAGCAGATCGAAAAGCAATTCGGCGCCCACCCCTTAAGCAATCCCGATTACGGCAGGATCGTCAACAAAAAGCACTTCGACCGTCTTTGCAAGCTGATAGACGAAAAGAAGGTGGTATACGGAGGAGAGCGGGACGAACAGGGCTTGCGCATTGCCCCCACCGTGATGGACGGGGTGACTCCCAAGGACGCCGTGATGAAGGAGGAGATCTTCGGACCCCTTATGCCCATTCTGACCTACACCGATTTTGAAAGGCTGATCCAAGAGCAGAAGGATCTGCCCAAGCCCCTTGCCCTCTATCTCTTCTCCAAAAACAAGAAGCACATCAAAATGGTGGAGGGGCAGCTTTGCTACGGCGGAGGATGCATCAACGACGTGGTCATCCATCTTGCCACCTCGTCCATGGGCTTTGGAGGGGTAGGAGAAAGCGGTATGGGCTCTTACCACGGCAAGGAGGGCTTTGACGCCTTTTCCCACTACAAGTCCATCGTGGACAAAAAGTGCTTCATCGACCTGCCCATGCGCTATCAGCCCTACGGCAGAACGCTTTATGAAAAGCTGCTGCATCTTTTTTTGAGGTGAAAACAAAACGACATTCCTCCAAAAATGTTACTGCAACTAAAAAAACTGCAAGGTCCAAAGACCTTGCAGTTTTTTTATTCAGTTCCAGGGCTCCACCTTATAAACGTCAATGTGGGGGAATTCCTCACCATCCAGCTGATAGTATCCAAGTACCCCTTCCACGATCACCCAGGATTTCTCTTCGGGATAACTGCCATCGCGGGTGACCAGCTCAAAGTCGGTGTAGCAGCAGTTGGCGTTGTCCGCCACCGTCAGATAGTGATAACCGTCATCGCCCGTGTAGTACTGTCCGCCGAAGCGCACCGTCTTGCCCGCGAACTCTTCAAAATAGATCTGGATCTCCACCGCCTTATTATACTGCTCGGCGGCGTCAAGAACGGCAAGATCAAGGAAGCTTTCCTCCTCTTCCTCCTCAAGGCTGAAGGACTGCCACCACTCACTTTCGCTCTGCGAGGGCTTTTGCACCTCAGGGGGCGTTGAGGTCTGTCCGTTACAAGAGCAAAGAGCGAGCATCAGCGCCGCAAGAACGATCAAAACGATCCTTTTCATTTGTTTTTTTCTCCTTTCGCAAGGGCTTTTTTACCCTTTGCCCGATCGGTGACCGCCTTGATGCCCATACAAAGAAGGAGCGTAAGGACGTTGAAGCAAACCACGCAGGGACCGATGGGCAAGGAAGACACCTGGTGTCCGAATTTGAACTGAATAACAGCCGAGAACACCAGACCCAGGCAGAAATTCAGCGCAGACAGCAGGGCGGCAACGGTGATCACGCTTTTGAAGCGCTTGCAGATGCGCATTGCCGAAAGCGCGGGGAAAACGATGAGTGCCGAGATCATGATCGAGCCAATCATCTTCATCCCCACCACGATGGTCACCGCGGTAAGCACGGCGATCAGGATATTGTAAAAAGAGGCGTTGGTGCCTGCCGATCTTGCAAAGGCAGGATCGAAGGTGATGGCAAAGATCTTGGAAAAGAGCAGGACGAAGATGAGGATCACACCCACGGCGAGGATGACGCTCAGCGTCACGTCGGCACTCTTTAAGGCAAGGATCGAGGTGCCGAAGAGCGAGGAACACACGTCGCCCGCGCCCTTGTTTGCCACGCTGTAGATCACGTATCCCGCGGCGACCGCCCCCGTGCTGAGCATGGCAATGGCGGCATCACCCTTGATCTTTCCGCTTTCGGAAAGAAGAAGGAGCACCACGGCGGCAACCACCACCAAAGGCATGGTGATGAGCATCTGCTTGCCCTCTGACACGCCAAGGGCGGCAGCAATGGCAAGAGCGCAAAAGCCCATATGGGAAAGACCGTCACCGATCATAGAATATCTTTTCAGCACCAGCGGCACGCCGAGAATTGCGGCACACACGGCGGTGAGCAGTCCCACCACCAGCGCCTTTACAAGAAGGGGCGCCAAATTCTCGCTGAACAGCGTTTCAAAGGAAATAACGAGCTGCATTCATCAAACCTCTCTTTCCTTCGCTAAAACGGATTCTCTGTCATATCCCTCTGTTGCTCCGAAATAAAGCATCCTTCTGCCTAAATGGAGGATGTGGGTGGCGTACTGCATTGCCTTTTCGGGATCGTGGGAGATCATGATCACCGCCATCCCCTCCTTTTTGTTCAGATCGTCGATCAGCCCGTAAAGCTCCTCGGTGACCACAGGGTCAAGACCGGCGGTGGGCTCATCAAGCAGGATCAGATCCTCTGCGGCGCAAAGAGCGCGGGCAAGCAGGGCTCTCTGCTTTTGTCCCCCCGAAAGCTCCTTAAAGGAGCGGTCTTTTAAGTGGGTGATCTTCATCAGCTCGATATTTTTCTCGGCAAGGGCTTTATCTGCCTTGGTGTAAAAGGGCATAAAGCGTCTTTTGCCCTGACAACCCGACAAAACGACCTCCTTCACGCTTGCGGGGAAGTCCGCCTGCCCGGGCTGCTGCTGGGGCAGATAGCCGATGGCATTCTTTTTTAAGCCGGGGGCTCTTTCGATCTTGCCTGCCATGGGAGAAAGGAAACCTAAAAGCGACTTCATCATGGTGGACTTGCCCGAGCCGTTCTGACCCAGCACGCAAAGATACTGACCCTTTTCGATGGAAAAATCAAGCCCTTCGATCACAGGCATTCCCTCGTAGCCGAGGGTCACGTTTTCAAAACGGATCAAGGTCTGTTCATTCATATAAGCTCCTTATTCTGCCCCGAGGGCGATCTTTAAAACGTTGAGGTTTTGCTCCATTAGCGAGATATAATCCTGACTCTCAAAGTCCTTTTCGGAAAGGATATGGCAGGAATGGAGCATCATCGCCTGCCCGCCCGTTCTCTTTGCCAGCGCTTCGGCATAGGAAGGATTGGAGTTTTCCATATAGAGGATGGCAGGCAGTCCCAGCTCGGACGCCTTTTTATAAAGGGCGTCCAGGGTGGTCAGCGAGGGCTCCACCGCCGAGGAGCATCCGAGAAATGCGGCATCAGCAAGAATGCCGTAGTCATTGCAAAGATAGCGGAAGGGGAAACGGTCGGCAAAGATCAGGGTATTAAAAGTCTTTTTTTCCTTTAATTCCTCGAATTTGCCGTCAAGAACCGCCAGCTTTTCTTTATACGCCTTTGCATTTTCCTCGTAAAACGAGGCGTTTTCGGGGTCGATTTGCACCAGCTCGACAAGAATGCCCTCCACCAGCTCCATTGCTCTTTTGGGAGAGGTCCAGACGTGCTCGTCAAGCTCCTCCTCGTGATCGTGATCGTGGTCGTGATCGTGGTCATGCTCTTCCTCCTCCATCCCGGGGGTGGCGTCGTTACAAAGGGGCTCGTCGATCATGGAAAGCATGGTTTTATAAACGGCGTCCGACTTGATCGAGGATTGAAGCTCCGCCATCAACGCCCCGTCGGACTCTCCGCCCACAAACAAAAAGAGATCTGCTTCGTGAAGCTCGTCAAGCTTTGCAATGGAGATGTCCTTGAGCCCAAAGGAATGGGTCTCGGTACCGGGCATCATCAGCATTTCCGCCCGCACCTTGTCTCCTGCAATGTTTCTTAAAAAATCGTATTGAGGGAATACGGTGCAGACCACGTAAGGTCTGCCATCCTCCTGCCCTCCCCCAAAGGAGATATTGCAGGCGGTAAAAGCCCCCAAAAGAAGGGCTAAACAAAGGGCAAAAGCCCCAAAACGGCTGAATGTTCTGATCATCGGTCTTCCTCTCCGCTCACGTGCGGTTCTCTCTTTTTTCTTCATCGGTGCATTTTCCGCAAACGCCGTAAAGAACGCTTGCGCTGTTATCCACCGCAAAACGGTGGTTTTTTTCAATGTGGCGCAAAAGCTCGCTGGAAAGTCCGCATTCCAAATGGACCAGCGCCCCGCATTTGGTGCATTTCAGATGAAGATGCCCCTTGCAGTCGCTTTCGCTGTGATATTGATAAAGCCATCCTCGTCCCTGCTGCTTGGGGAAGCGCCTTAAGATCCCGTCCTCGGTCAGCTGCACCACCAAACGGTAGATCGTGCTTTTTCCAAGGGTCGCTCCCTCCTCGTCCTCCACCGCAAAGATCTCTGCAAGCTGTTCTGCCGAGAACTGCTTTTCGGGATGGCTTTTTAAAAAGGCGGTCAAAAGTTTTTTCTGTTCTGTCTGATATTTGCTCATATTACCCTATTTTATAAATTGAGAATTACTCTTGAATTATAGCGAAAAAGTTTTATTTTGTCAAGAGCATTTTGAAAATAATTCTCAAATTGAGGAGGCATTTTCAACGAAAAAGCCGTGAGGGGGATCATTCCTCACGGCTCTGTATATTCAAAAAAGGGCAGGATCATTTCAAAGCAGAGGCAAAGTCCGGGCAAAAGACTGTCTATCTCCACGTACTCTTCTCTGGTATGCGCCCCCTTGCCCTGACAACAGCCCACGCAAAGAGCGGGAATGCCCATAGAAAGGGGGATATTACAGTCAGTGGACCCGGGCACGAAGGATACTTCCCTGCCGTAATGGGCAAGATACGCCGCTTTAGCCCGCTTTTCAAGGGCACCTTGCGCCCCTTCGTCCACCTTCACCCCGCAGGGGCGTTCCCCTATAGGCGTGACGGTAAGACGGGCGGAGGGCAGGTCAAACGCCTTTACCGTCCGTTCAAAAAAGTCCTTCATATAGGCAAGGCTCTCAGCGCTGTCCGAGCGGAACTCATAAAGCATCTCGGCATCCTGCGCGATGGTGTTTACCGAGGTACCGCCCGTTATCCTGCCCACGTTGTAGGTGGTTTTGCCTTCCTTTGGCAAGACCACCTTGTCAAGAGCGCAGATCAGCTCTGCCAAATGGGTGATGGCGTTCTTGTTTCCAAAGGCGTTAAAGGAATGCCCGCCCGCCGTTTTCACCGACACCCGATAGCGCATAGAGCCCACCGCGCGGTTCACGGCATAGCCCTGATCCATACTGTCAAAGGTGACAAGCTCTCTTACCCGCCCTCCGTAGCGGTCCATCAGGGCTCTACAACCCTTTAAGTTGCCCAGCCCCTCCTCACCGCTGTTGATGACCAGCAAAACCCCGCCGTCTGCGGGCGAAAGTCCCGTTTGGGCAAGATACTTCATTGCCATCAGCAAAGCAACAACGTTTGCGCTGTTATCCCCAATGCCCGGACAAAAGATCTTCCCCTCCTCTTGCCGCAAGGGCAAGGGCTGCTCATCGGGAAAAACCACGTCGCTGTGCGCCATAAAAACACGGATGGGTCCTTCCCCCTCACAGTTTATGGGGAAGACCACGTTGAGCGCTTCGTCGATATATACGCCCTGCGCGCCCTGCGCCTGCAGCCAATCCTTGCAAAAGGAGGCACGCCGCTCCTCTCTTCCCGAAAAGGCGGGAATTACGGCAAGACGCAAAAGCAGGTCCAGCGCCTCCTGACGATGCTCCCCTACATAGTCTAAAGTCCTTTGCTCAAGCATCCTTTTTCTCCTTTCGCTTCACCGTTATAAGCAGCAGGAAGAGCGCCAATACTGCCGCGGCAACCAGGGCGGCGATGAAAATGCCCTCATTGGGCACGAAGGAGGTCGTGCCGTCGTTGTTTAAAACAGTCTCAGCGTTTTTTAACACCATTTTGCCGATAAAAGGACCGATTACACCGGGCAAAAGAACCTGGGCAAAGATGCGCACTCCCTGAAGCATCCCCGATTTTCCCTCGGGCGTCAGCGCTCTGATGCGCGCACCGAAGACCGCCATACCCGCAAGGTAGCCGCACATCATCAAAAGCGAACCAATAAAGACAAGTGCCGTGCCTTTGAAGAAAATGAGCAGAATATAGCCTGCCATCAGCCACAAAAGGCTGATCCAAGAGGAAAAGGCAAAGCCCTTCTTGTCATAGACCCTGCCCCACAAGGCGGTGACCACCGAGGCAAGGATGATGGCGGGCGCCATAATCAGCACGTAGTCGGTCATCTTCAGCGACACCTCGTAATAGAGGATGAGATAGGGCATAAAGATCTGAATGGAGATATTGAACAGCACGAAGGCGCAAAGGCTGAAGTAAAGAGAGGCGTTGCTCTTGACGGTGGAGGGCAGGAAGCCGTAAAAGACCGTTTTGAAGTATCCTTCCTTCACCGGAGCGATCTTGGGCTCCTTGATAAGGAAAAAGCCAAGCACACCCACCAACAGCACCACACCGCCGATGATGAAAAAGACTGCCGTCCAGCTTCCTTCTTTATCAAGATCAAAAGCCATAAAGCCGCCGAAGACCGCCAATATGGCAACCAAAGGCATCATAGCGTTGATCCCCTCCGCCGCACCGCGGTTTGAAGGATCGGTGCTGTCGGTCAGCCACGCGTTGAAGGCGGCATCGTTGGCGGTAGAGCCGAAAAAGGTCATCAGGCAGTCAAGAACGATGGTCAGCGACACCCCCACCGCGGCGGCGGAAAGAGTCTGCGGAATGACCGCCGAGATCAGATCCTTTTTTAAAAGGGCAAAGGCAAGGATGGAAATGCCCCAAAGGATATAGACCATACACATAAAGAGCTTTCTTTTCCCCACCTTGTCCGAAAGCGCGCCCATAAAAACGGTGGTCACCGTTGCCGCCACCGCACTTGCGCCCACCATCAGCGAAATATCGCCTGCCGAGGCATTAAACATCTTATACATAAAGACGTTTAAATACATATTCTCCACCACCCAGGCGATCTGTCCGATCAGGCTGAAGATGGTGAGTGCCGTCCAAAACTTTGGGGATAGCCTTTTTTTCATAGCAAAATCCTTTCTTTATATGAGTTTACCGTTTACAGTATAACACAAAAAGGCGCGGTTGTAAAGCAACAGTTTTAAGCATTGACAAACCAAGCTCTATATGCTATACTAAAAAAGAGGATCTCTCCTCTTTACGGATCAAGCCGCAGGGGCAAGCCCCAAATTCATTCGGAAGATCCAAAAAGCAATGAGCATTCCCACTTTAAAAGAGCATATCAACGACTATTTATCGGGCAGGATTTCAAGAGAGGAGCTGGATCAAAAGCTTGACACCCTGCATCATCAGGTGATCCTGCGTCTGAAGGACGATCTCTATTTTGAGGATCTCTTTCTTTCCGCCCTGCTGCCCCATCTGACTGCCCTTCCCGAGCAGGCATATAGCGATGAAGAGCTGCGCCTTCTTTTAAAGGCACTTGAGGATGGACAGCCCTTTTGCCTGCCCTGCTTCATCACCCTTTCGCCCCGTCACCTAAACGACCACGATCTGAATGTGCTTTGCCTTGGAGAAGATTACCTGAAAAAAGGAGAGCTGCACGAAAGCCCTCTTTTTGAAAACAAGCGCTATGAATTTGAGATCCCCAAAACGCTGCCCTCTCTGATGGCAAAGGATCTTTTGTACCTTTTATGGATGGCAAAAAAGCCCGAATGGGTGCTTTCTAAAACAGGTCTTGACCGCAGGGAGCTGAAAGAAAAGATCCAAAGCCTCGTTCTCCTGCTATCGGGAATGAGGACGGCATACCTGAGAGTGGGCGTAGACTGCGCCGCGGTGCTTTGACTGCCGCGTTTCGCTCATTTTTTTAATACCCGGATAGACCGCATTCAGCGTGCTGTAACAGCAACCGAAGCGGTCTTTTGATTTATTGCAAAAAACAAAAAATTTTTGACATTCCTGCAACCGTTGTCAAAAAAAGTTGCTTGTATGGTTGAAGGCCTTTAAAGACAGAAAGGAGTGCGTATGGATGACAGCATGATCGTGGACCAGTATTTGTCACGAAACGAAGAAGCCATTAAAAGCACTGCGGCTAAATATGGAAAAGCACTCAATACGCTGGCATTTTCTTTTTTGGAAGATCACGCCACGGCGGATGAATGTGAAAACGACACCTATTTTGCCGCTTGGAATGCCATTCCGCCCCACGAACCAAGAAACTATCTCTTCCCCTTTTTACGCAAGATCACAAGACAGCTCTGCTTGAACCGCATCAAAGAAGGCAAGCGGCAAAAGCGCCGGGCGGAGATCGTTCAAATGAGCGAAGAGATGGCAAACTGTCTGCCCTCTGCTCAAAGCGTGGAAAGCGAGCTTGACGCGCAAGCGCTGGGCAAAGCCATCAGCAGTTTTTTAAAATCGATTTCGAAGGATCGCAGAGAGGTGTTCGTTCGCCGATACTGGTATCTTGAATCGATAAAAAGCATCGCCGATCACTGCGGCATCAGCGAGAGCAACACCAAAAGCATTCTTTTCAGAACCAGAACCGAACTAAAACTTTATCTTGAAAAGGAGGGCTATACGATATGAATCAACGAGATCCATTAGAACTGATCGGGTATCTTGACGATTCGTTAATTGACGAAATCACCCCCTGCCCTACCCCCCAAAAACGCCCTTTGCGCTTTCGCTATCTTGCCGTTGCCGCGCTGATTGCCGCGTTGCTCACTGCCCTGACCGCCTTCGTATTCGCGTTCATCAAGCATCCCCCCACGGCGACAGACCCTTTGCCACCCTCGGAAAGCTTGATTTTACCCGAGGACGATCTGCTTTACGTCACGATAGACATCAACCCCTCGGTGGAGTTTACCGTAAAAGGACAGACAGTCATTGCCTTTAAGGCGTACAATGATGACGGCGCCGCGATCCTGAAGGACGAGGAATACTGCGGCAAGCATCTTTCCTCGGTGATTCCTGCCTTTATGGAAAAGCTGATGGAGGAGGGGTATTTAAAGCCCGGAGATGATCTGTCCGTCCTGCTGATCTCTGCAAGAGGAAGCACCGACTCGGCAATCGAAGCCTTGCTTGATACCGTAGTGGACATTGCGGAAAAAACGCTTTCGGAAGAGCAAATTCAAGCCTGCCTATTGGCAGAACCCATTTTAGATGCGCAAAAGGCAGAGGAAATGGCTGACCTTTACGGCGTTTCTCCCGGAAAGATCCAGTATTTGATGAATATTTTCGAGTACGACATGGATCTGGTCCCCGCGGATGCCGCCGAATTCACCCTTGTGGAGCTGTTCCGCATTGATATGAAGCGCCGTCTTTACCCGCCCAAATATCAAGTAGGTGAATATGACGAGTACGGTGAGTTGGTGCTGTACGTATCCATCTACGAGGAACCAAATCACCAATACGTCCCCTTTGAGGCACTGTCCAAGGAAGAGCAGGCAGAGCTGAAGAGAAATTATTCTCAAGAAGACCTTGACATTATGTTTGCCCCCCGCGTCTGGACGACGATGCCAAACGTGGTGGGACTTCCCAAAGAAGAGGCAGTTGATCTGTTGCACAGCCGCAACATTGCGGTGCGTATCACCTACGTTCACAGCCTCGATCATCTGGTAAGCGGCGACGATTTTAAACGGGGCGACTGCGTCAAACAGGAATTCAAGCCGGGACGACGGCACAATTCCGATGCCATCGTCACCATCTGGGTCTATCAATAGTACCCAACACAAAGAAAGGAACGTCATTTATGAAACGAACGATAAAATTACTGTCTATGTTGCTTTTCGTTGCAATAGTGCTTTGCACTCTTGGCGGATGCACGGACGATTCCCTGCCAAGTACCGGGGAAAGCTCCCCCACGCTTCCCTCCTCCAAGGAGCCCCCGGCCACCAAGCCCGCAGAGCAGCCCTCTGCCGATCCTTCCTCAACGCTTCCCGTTGATCCCCCCTTTTTGAAGGAGTTCGTTACCGAGGACGACCTGATCGGAGCAGTTTACTGCCAGACTTTCGGCGATTTGAAAGAGCATTTTAAAATGGAAGGTCAAAAGGGAAAAGAGGATATGACCTACGAATGGAAGCACGAAAGCGGCGGCACGCTTGTAGTGACCCTTGATTTTCCCATGTCCTTTCACATCACCCTCAGCGACTACGTCATCAAATCTATGAAGCTCCTGCCCAATGACTCTATTTCGTCCGTAAAGATCGGCGTTAAGATCCGTCCCGGTGCACATGCAGAAGAGGTTGCAACCGACATTATAAACGGGCTCTCCGTTTCGGGAGATCTGGTCAAGGACGTGATGTACAACTACGATTTCTCTCAAATGGGCTATTGGTTTTATTCGCTGATCCCCGAAAGCGATGAGGGTCTTCCCGAATTCTCGGGATGCGGTCTTGAAGGCTATCTTCCCTGCGGATGGTATTTCGTCAATGAATTCGACACCGAAAGCGAAGAAGCCTCAAGGGCTGCCATAGCAGAGCTTCTCTGCGCTCAGCTTTCCCGCTTTAACGAAACGGTTTTGGAAAGCACGTTAAAAGAGCATCAGGACTATATGGCAAAGCATTACCCCGGCGTCCCCTGTGCAAAGACCTTTACCCAGCTGTTGACCATGGCGTCGCTCATTCAGGCAGACGGTATCGGTCGCCCTGAATTTTACCCCACCATTGCCGCAACCTACTTTAACCGCTTGGGCGCTGACTCCTATGAAAACATCCAGGGCAGGCTTTGCAGTCCCGCTTCGCTTTATTTTGAGGTTTACAAAATTACGGGGCTTCACGGCAGAGTGGAAGGGCTGAACATTGGCGAATACGATCATTATGATTTTGACTTCAACACCTTCAAGCAGGCGGGCATCCCCTCTTCCCCCGTATGCTCTCCCTCGCCCGAGGCACTTGCCGCGGCAGTAACACCCAAAAAGGATTGTGCGTATTATTACTATGCGCCCGTTTCCCGGGATCAAAGCACCACACCCATGGCGTTGTATTTTGCGCAAACGGCTGAAGAATTCATTGCCGATTGCAAAAAAACGGGATGGCGCGTCCTGCCCGATTAAAAAAGATCTTAAACCACCGTAAAAGAAAGGAAATCGAAAGTGAATAGCTTTGGAAAAAATCTGAAAGACTGCCGAGAGCAGTCGGGATACACCCAAAAAAGACTGGGGAATGCCCTGGCGCTCACTCCGCAGGCTATTTCCAAATGGGAAACGGGCGTTTCCCTCCCCGATTTGATCACTCTTGCAAAGATTTCTCACATTCTGAACGTCAGCGCAGATGCGTTGCTGAATGGCTGCTGACACGGATGATCACAAAGAGGTGCTTCCCGCAGGTGCGGCGGAAAGCACCTCTTTTTTGTTTTTTTAACATATTTCTTTTTTGAAATGTTCTTGACAACAGCCCCTTACCGTGCTATACTGAAAACACAAAATAAAACCAAAACAGAGTAAGCTTTTTTGCGTAAAGTGCCGTGGGGACGGGGAGTTGCCCGACGGACGAAGGCTATGCCGCGGTAAAAAGGCTGCATCCCGCTGTTGCATAAGGACTTTTATAAAAACCTCCCTATGCAGCCACAGGAACGCTGTATAAGGAGGTCTTTTTATGAAAAAAAACAATCAAAACACCCCTATCACCCGTTCTTCAAGAGAAAAAACAAGATACGCCTTGAAGCTTCTGTCTGCCTGCGCGCTGATGACCGCCCTTTCGGTGGTGCTTGACGGCTTTCTTGCCATCCCCGTGGGGGGCGGGATCAAGTTCACCTTCGGCTTCCTGCCCCCTGCCATCATCGGTATGCTCTACGGGCCTCTGCCCTCGGCGCTGGTCTTCGGGATTGCCGATCTGATCGCCGTTTTCACGGGGCTGTCCTTCGGTCCCTTCCATCCCGGATTTACCTTTTGCAACATCCTGATGGGACTCTGCTTCGGGCTGCTCCTGCATCCCGATCCCCTGCCCTTTTTTAAGAAGAAGCTTCTCCCCTCCCATCCGCGGCTTCGCCTGACGATCGGTGTGATCGTCCCCTCGCTTTTCAACAATTTGGTCTGCGGACTGCTTCTAAACACCTGGTGGGTGAGTATGATCTATGGCTCCAAGACCTATTTCGGCTGGTTTTTATACCGCCTGCCCCAATATGCAGTGATGATCCCCGTTTACGTCATCCTGCTCTTTACCCTTGCAAAGATTGCCCCCACCCTTCGAAGGATGGGCTTTGGCAAGGCTTGAACAAAAAGAAAACCGCTTCGCTCTCCAAAGGAAAGCGAAACGGTTTTTGTTTTTGGCGGGAGTGATTATCTTGCTCTTTTCTTCTTTTTCTTTTTACCGCCAAGTGCCACGATCAGCGAAAGCAGACCGTCAATAACAAGGAAGACACCCACCAGGATCATCACCCATGCCAGCGCCGCGCCGCTGTTGAAGAGCAGCACCAGCGCCGCCGCAATGCAGATGATGGGCTCGATAAAGCCGATGACCACCACAAAGCCGTTCTTTTTCTTCTTTTTCTCGAAAATGCGGCGGATCAGCTCCACGATGCCGTAAATGCCCAGGACGATCGCCAGAACGAAGAGTGCGATGTCCACCAGCGTCCATCCGATGACCAGCACCGCCACGCCGATGATGCCCTCGATGACTGCCGTGATCACCTTGAAGCGGATCAGGTCAAGAACTGCCAGCACGATCAGCCCGATGCCCAGCACCGTCATACAAATGGACAGTACCTCGGTCTTATAAATGATGAACAGCACGCCCAGCGCGATGGTCAGCAAAGCCGAGAGCAATTTGGTTACTCTTTTCATAAAAATTCCTTTCATTTTGATCGGGATGCGGAAAACCGCATCCCGATCCTTTTATTCTATTCCCTGCCTTAGTGCTTGTTGAATGCACAGAAGGACTTGTAGGTCATATATAAGTCTGCCTTGGAGATGCACTCGTAGGGTGCGTGCATAGACAGCACAGGGACGCCCAGGTCTACCACGTCGATGTTCTTGCTGGAGATGTAGATGGCAACCGTTCCGCCGCCGCCCTGGTCCACCTTACCAAGCTCGCCGGTCTGCCACAGAACCTCTTCCTCATCGAAGATGTCTGCAACGAAGCCCACGAACTCTGCCGAAGCATCGTTGGTGCCGCCCTTACCGCCGGAGCCGGTATACTTGGTCAGAACCACGCCGCCGTTGATGGTGCAGGCGTTCTTGGAATCGTGCACCTCGGGGAAGTTGGGGTCAAACGCCGCGTTCACGTCGGCAGACAGACATTTGCTGTTGTTCTTTACCACGTTGAAGTTGGCACCCAGATTCTTGGACATCTCGTCGATCAGATCAAGGAAGATGCCGCTCTGCATACCGGTGTTGCCGCCCGAGCCCACCTCTTCCTTGTCGGCAAGGATGGCAAGCACGGTGTGCACGCTTCCCTCGGTATCCAGCAGGGCGCGCAGTGCGGGGTGGGAGCACACTCTGTCGTCGTGGCCGTATGCGCCGATGAGCGAACGGTCAAAGCCGATCTCTCTTGCATTGAAGGCAGGCACGATGGACAGCTCTGCAGAAAGGAAGTCCTTTTCCACGATGCCGTACTTTTCATTCAAGATCTGCATCATATGCAGCTTTACGCCGCCCTCCGCGCTGTTGTCGTAGGGGGTAGAGCCGATGATGATGTTCAGCTTCTCGCCGGGGATGGCTTCTCTTAAGGTTCTTGCCATCTGGTCCTTTGCCAGGTGAGGAAGCAGGTCGGAGATATAGAATACGGGGTCGGTATCCTTGTCACCGATGCACACGTCCACCGTTTCGCCGCCCTTCTTGACCACCACGCCGTGGAGTGCCAAAGGCATTGCCAGCCACTGATACTTCTTGATGCCGCCGTAATAGTGGGTCTTGAAGTAGCCGATGCCGCCGTCCTCGTAAAGAGGATTGGGCTTTAAGTCGATGCGGGGAGAGTCGATGTGAGAAGCAGAGATACGAATACCCTTCTCCAGATCCTCCGAGCCGATACGGAAGGCATAAAGAGCCTTACCGCGGTTGTTGAGATAATACTTGCCGCCCTTTTCGATCTTGTCACCCAGATGATACTCAGCATATCCTGCCTTTTTAAGCATCTCGATGCCGGTCTTCACCGCTTCTCTCTCGGTCTTGGCGTTGTCAAGGAACCACATATACTCTTTTGCGTATTCCTCCATTGCCGCCTTGTCCTCGTCGGTCATTACCTCGTAAGCGTTCTTCTTTTTCATGAAGAGCTCTTCCTTCAGGGTCTTTGCATCCTTTTCCATGACGTTATACCTTCCTTCTTTAAAAAATTTATAGTGAATTTATTGCGTAACTGAATTTTGGGGTGTCTGCTGCTCTAACACCCGATCATAAAGAGCATAGGCGTTTCTGATCCGCTCAAGATAGATCCGACTGCTCTCTTTAGGCACGTTTTCAACCGTTATTCCGTCCACCGAGCAGGCAGGATCCTTTAACCACTGCCGCACCTTGCCGATGCCTGCGTGATAGGCAAGGTGGGCGGTGTCCCAGCTACCCGTCAGATCGTAAAGCTCTCTTAAATACTCTGTGCAAAAATCAATGTTCACCCCGGGGTCCTTCAGATCCTCGGGATCGTAAGGCACGCCCCGCTTGGCGCATTGCTCCTTGTAGGTGGAGGGAAGCATCTGCATCAATCCAACCGCCCCCGCCTCTGAGATCACGGCAGGCCGAAAGCTGCTCTCGGTTAAGATCACCGCGTAAATACGCGCCGCAGACACGCCGTGCTTTTGGCTTGCTGCCAACACCTCTTCCTCGTAAGCCAGAGTGACCTGCGATCCCTGCTCCTCGGTCCTCAGCCCCTCCATCCGATCCACAGCCAGATATCCAAGTGCGCCCAGCGCCGCAAGCAACGCCACGCAAAGGATCAGCGCCGTCAGATAAAGGGGGGCTTCCCCTCTTTTTTGCCGCTTCATCAGCACACCCCGTGGTCCCGCAGGACGCGTTCAAGCGCCCGTTCGGGGTCGTTTCCCCCGCCGTTTTCGATCACGGCGTGGCATCTCTTTTCATACTCCTCTACGGACATCTGCTTTGACATTCGCAAAAGGGCATCTTCCTTTGAAATGCCGTCTCTTTTCATAATGCGGGAAAGCCGCTCCTCCTTCGGCGCACTCACGCAAAGGATGAGCCGGTAATCTCCCTCAAAGCCTGCTTCAAAAAGCTGAGGAGCATCCACCGCCGCCGCTTTTGCTCCCGCCTGCTCCTGCTCTTCAAGAAAGGCAAGGCAGCGGGCGCGCACAAGAGGATAGACGATCCTCTGTACCCTTTTCATCATCTCTTCATTTCCAAAAACGATGGGGGCAAGGACACCTCGGTCCACTCCGCCGCCGGGATGGCAGACGTTCGTTCCAAGCTCCTTACTTAAGCGCACGGCAAGGTCGTTTGAGGCATACAGACGGTGCACCACGGCATCGCAGTCAAGGGAAACGATCCCTCTTTTTTCAAGCAAAGAACAGACGTAGCCCTTTCCGCTTCCGCTTGGTCCTGTGATTGCAATACGGATCATACGCACTCCTTTCCTCTCCTTATACTTTAATACCTGAAAGCGATTTTGTCAACCGTTTTTTAAAAAATCTCTGCCAAAAGCAAAGATTTTTAAAAAACGCCCCGCTCCGCTCTCCCATTGTATGCCCCAAAATCTCAGCACAAAACGCGTTTTTGACCCTTTTGCCCCTCTTTTTTGAAAATTTCAAAAAAAATTTCAGGATATGACTGTACAAAAGACAATTTTTGTGCTATACTGTCAGTAAGTAAACAAGGAAAGGTGGGTATCACAGTGGAAGAACGCAACGAAAGCAAAAACAAGGTCGTCAAAACGATCGTCATCATTCTGGTGATCTTAGGTCTTATCTCCGCCGTGGTAGTGGTTTTAGGTTACCTTTACAAGAAGTTCAAGAAAGCCGTAGCAGCCTTCAACGAGGATCTGGCAGGTGAAGAACTAAACGAGCAGGACCTGACCGATATGCGCGGCAAGAACGTAGAAGAGCACGCCGCAGGCTGTCGGATCAACTGCGCTGACTGACCGTAAAAAAACAGGTGGTCTTTGCCGTAAGGGAAAGATCACCTTCGTTTTTTATCCCTAAAGCAAGCAATAAGGATTTCCTATGACACGCAAAAAAGACTCTATCAAAAACCTCTGTCTTTCTGCCCTGCTGACCGCCGTCCTCATTCTTTGCTCCATGCTGAGCATTCCGCTTGGAGCGGGACGGGTGACCCTGCAGCTTTTGGCTGTCCTGCTTCTCGGCGGACTGCTTCCCCCTCTTTACACCCTGCTCTCCCTTGGCGCCTACCTGCTTTTGGGGGCACTGGGTCTTCCCGTATTTGCAGGCTTTACGGGCGGCTTCGGGGTGCTTTTCGGCGCAACGGGCGGCTTTTTGCTGGGATTTTTGCCGGCAGGACTGCTTTTCGGCCTGCTTTATAAACGAAAAAAGACCTTTCAAAACGCACTCTTGTCGGGCATTCTTCCTCTGCTGGTCTGCTATCTTTTCGGATGTCTGCAGTACCTTCATTATCTTCCAAAGGAGGGCGGAGGTGTTGCACTCCTGCTCTTCATCCTGCCCTGCCTGCTGCCCGACGCCTTAAAGCTCCTTCTTGCCGCCATCCTTTTGCCCCCTCTTTCAAGGGCGCTTGAAAAGGGGACGGTTACTGCAGGCGCAGAGTGATCTCTCCTCCGTGAAAGACAAGTCTTTCACCATCGGCATTTAAAACGATGCCGCCGTCGCCGTCAAAGCCCAAAACGGTTCCGAAAAAGCACTCCTCTCCCTTGAGAAGCTTTACCCTTTTTCCAAGAACCACCGAGCGGGCGGTGTATTCTTCCATAAAAGAGCGGTCGGCAGGATCGCAAACGTAGGCTTCAAGGGCACGGTAGATCTCCAGTGCCATTGCCTGACGGTCGATGCGCACGCCAAGACTGCCCGCAATGCCCGCAAGCTCGGGGGGGAACTCCTCGGTATGCAGATTGATGCCCACGCCCACGATCAGCTTGCTTTGAACATCCAAAGCGCCGACAGACTCCACCAAGATCCCGCACACCTTTTTTTCTTCATAATACAGATCGTTGACCCATTTGATGCCCACCTTTTTTCCACAGTGCTTTTCGATGACGCGGGCACACACCACTGCAGCGGCAGGGGTCAGCGCCAAAAAGGAATGAAGGGGCTCATGGGTGGTGTAAAGGCAGGAAAAGTACAGTCCGGTATCCTCCGGCGAATAAAAGCTTCTGCCCAGCCGTCCTCTGCCTGCGCTCTGCCCTTCCGCGATGAACAGCCCGCGTGTGACTCCCTGCGCAGCCGCCTGCTTTGCCCGCAGGTTGGTGGAATCGGTCAGACCGTAGCGATAAACGGCAATGCCGTCCTCCTCCCGATGCACCGTGGGCAAGCACGACCTCTTTGTTTCTTCTCTTTCGGGCATATCGTTTTCCCCCTTTCGATCTTTTTTACAGTATACCTCTTTTTCATCATAAAATCAAGTGCTTTTTGCTCTCTTGAAAAGACAGGAGGGCACACGGAAAGGAACACCATGAGCCAAGCCCCCTTCCAGATCGAGCTTGCCGACATCAGCATCGGGCTTACCGACCGCTACGGACTGCTCAAGAGCCACTGCAAAGAATATCTTACAAGCAAGCCCCCCCTCTTTACCGTCAGCGTCAGTGACGAGGAGATCCGACGCACCATGTCCTTGGGCGATGAGCAAATGCAAAACGATCCCGCCCTATCGGAGCTGGTCTGCGTTTACAGAGCCATCTGCAAGACCCTTCCCCGATACGGCGTCTTTCTCTTTCACTGTGCCGCCATCGAATTTGAAGGCAAGGCGTATTTGTTCTCCGCCCCCAGCGGCACGGGCAAATCCACCCACATCAGGCTTTGGAGAGAGTGCTTTGGAAACCGCATTTCCATCATCAACGGCGACAAGCCCCTTTTGCGCCCCGAAAAGGACGGAAGCATCACCGTTTTCTCCTCCCCCTGGGCAGGCAAAGAGGGCTGGCAAAGAAAATGCGCCTATCCTCTGGGCGGGCTGTGCTTTTTAAGACAGGGGGAACGAAACGAGATCTGTGCCCTTGACAGCGGACAGAGCGGTCGGCTGATCCTGAAGCAGATCCTCTTCCCCTCCGATGCGGATGCCTTGAAAAGCACCCTGACCTTTGCCGACACCCTGGCGGCGAGCGTGCCCGTCTTCTCCCTTGCCTGCACCATTTCAAAAGAGGCGGCACTGATGAGCTTTTCCGCTATGACGGGAGAGCAGGTCTGAAGACAGCCGCTCCTTTAAACAAGAGCGGCTTTTGAAGGAAAGAAAAAAATCTTTAAAAAAATCGAAAAAAATTTCAAAATACCCCTTGACAAATCGCCAACAATTTGGTATACTCCTTCTTGCGTCAAGGCGCTGGTATGGCTCAGTTGGTAGAGCACATCCTTGGTAAGGATGAGGTCATCAGTTCGAATCTGATTACCAGCTCCAGCACCCGCAGATCGAAAGGTCTGCGGGTTTTTTATTTGCTATTTGTTTACATATAGTATTTGACAAGCCCACCGACTTTGTGGTATACTTATACCATAAATTCGATATGCGATCACGGAGAGACCGTTATGCTTTTAAAAAAGACCCTTTGCATTCTTCTCTGCCTGCTGACGGCGGCAGGCATTCTTGCGTCCTGCTCCAAGGGCCAAACCACCATCCCCGCCCTGCCATCCGCCCCCTCGGGTGAAACGGGCGAGAGCGGAAGCACCGATCTGCCCCCCGCAGGATGTCTTCACACCAATACCAAAAGGATCGCCGACAAGGATGCCACCTGCACGGCGGACGGCTACGAGGACAAGCTGAAATGCAAGGACTGCGGCGAGGTGCTGGACGCCAGCGGAACCGTCCTTTACGCCAAGGGACATCAATACAAAAACCGCTCCTGCGTCTACTGCGATAAGCCCGAGCCCGACGTTGCCACCGAGGGTGTTTTCCCGGGTACGAGTACCTATTGGAAGCTTTATACCGACGGTGAACTGGAGATCGGCGGCGAGGGAGCCACCCCCGATTTTGACGAAGCAGACGACAGTTATTTTTATAAATACAACAAAGCAGTCACCTCCATCGTGGTATCACGGGGGGTAACGCGCATCGGTGACAACCTTTGCAGAGTGCTCAAGGAGGCGGAGAGCATCAGCATCTCCTCCACCGTCACCGAGATCGGCGACCACGCCTTTGACGGATGGGAGCTGGAGGAGCTGAACCTGCCCCTCCGACTGGAAAAGCTGGGCGACGAAAATTTCACCTCCAACAAGCTCTTTTTCTTGGAGCTGCCCAATACCCTGACGTACGTGGGCGCAGGATGCTTTGAATCTACACAGCTCATTACCCTGAGAGTGCCCTCCTCGGTGACCACCTTTAAAACGGTGAAGGGACAGTTCTCCAATCTGGAAAACCTCGCCTTTACGGGAAGCATGGAGCAGCTTATGCATCTGGATCTGGGCAGACACCTGAAGGTAGACGGAAAATGCGCGCTGGTAAACGTGCTTTGCAACTTTACGGATGCGGCAAACAGTCTGCCCTACTGCACCAAACGAGGACAAAAGGAGGGGGATTTCACCTATATCGTCTATACCGACAAAACGGCTCGGATCTCCAAATACAGCGGTACGGCAGAGGATTTGGTCATCCCCGAAAAGATCGGCGGATATACCGTAACCGGCATACACAACACCTGCTTTGAGGAAAGCGGGGCGCTGGTGAAAGTGACCCTGCCAAAGACACTGAAGACCATCGGCAGAGAGGCCTTCGTTGACAGCTCCATTTCCGAGCTGGTCATCCTCTCCCCCGAGGTGCGGGTAGCAGACTTTGCCTTTAAGGGCTGTGCTTCGCTGAGCAAGTTGACCTTTGAGGGCGTCTTTACCGACATAGGACACGGCGCGTTCTCGGCAACGCATATTTCAAACATCAACCTCTCTCCCAAAATGGACGCTCTGCGCGAGTCGGCGTTGGCTCAGACAGAGGTCAAGATCCGAGATTTTACGCAATTTGACTATATCGGCGACAGCGCACTTGCATACACCTCCCTTGGAAGTGACATCGACCTGACGGGCGTCAAGGAGATCGGCTTCGGTGCCTTTTACCGCGCGGGAGTGTTGGGCGCAAACGTGACCAACGTGGGCAAGATCGGGGCATATGCCTTCCACCTCAACGGAAACCTGGATAATGACAACGTGATCGGTATTGCAACCGTTAAAAGCATCGATCCTGCAGCATTCGAATTCAAAACAGCCCCATAAACGGAAAGAAAACGGCGTTTCTGCCTGAGAAAGGCGGGAACGCCGTTTTTACAAGAACGGGAAAACAGGCCAAACAGATGGCGAAATAACGCAGGATGACCGCAAAAACAGTACAAAGCACCCCATTCCTAAAAAAGCGTCAAAAACGCTCGGAAAAGCGGGCGCTTTTTTGTATTTTTTTTAGAAAAATTCGAAAAAAAGTGTTGACAAAACGGGGATTGTGTGGTAGAATACACAAGCGCCCAAGGAACGCTTGCGAAAATCGCTCGATCCGAAGGAGCAACGTGGCGGAATAGCTCAGCTGGCTAGAGCAATCGGTTCATACCCGGTAGGTCGTGGGTTCAAGTCCAACTTCCGCTACCATTGGCCCGTTGGTCAAGAGGTTAAGACACCGCCCTTTCACGGCAGTAACATGGGTTCGATTCCCGTACGGGTCACCAAAAAAGATAACATCCGAACTTTTAAGTTCGGATGTTATCTTTTTATCCAAGCCGCAGGCTTGGTATGGAATCACGCGTCAGCGTGTATGGAATCGCCTCAGGCGCATGGCATCACCGAAGGTGCATTTTCTGCGGCTTGATTACATACGCGACTGCGTCGCAATTCCATTCCGCAACGAGTTGCGGATTCCATACACGCCTACGGCGTGATTTGGATGCGAAAGGAGAATGATATGGCAAAGAATTTATTGCTTGAATATTCCGAAAAATTGGCTTGCGAAATTGCAGCGCTTTGCAACGAGCACAAAATAGACTCCAATACAGCATATCAAATCAAAAAATCATCATCAAGTGTTTTCGCCAACATTTCCGAAGCTCAATATCCTCAAAGTCTTGCCGATATGCTATCTAAGTTTGAGATTGCACGCAAGGAATGTATCGAAACAGAAAGCTGGCTCAAATTGATTTTTTCGTCAGAATGCATTGACGAAGAAACCTTTAAGAAATACCGCAATCTCTGTGGAAGAATTCGCAGGATGTTAACATCTTCTTGCATTACAATTGAAAACAAATTAAAGCAAGGTTGAAAAACCTTGCTTTTTTAGTGGGTTCGGGCTTCTGCCCGATTCTGTCCCAGCGTGAGCGCAGGGACGGTGCGAGGTGGGCGCCGCCATTTGGCGGTGGACATCCACGCGCATGCTTGCCCTAGACGCAAGCGTCTGGGATTTCTATTTTTAATAGATTTTTCACTCTTGAATAAACATCATCGGAGGTGCTAAGTTGAATCAATAACAACTAATCCGTTTCGGTATTATTCCCATTCTTTTTTGGAAATCTTCTTTGGCTTACTTATATCCTAAATAATATCCCAACCGGCGGTTTTGAGCCCGTTTTTCCACTCATTATTTTATTTTTCAAAATTTTTGTTGCAGAAAATGTTGCAAAATCGCTTGTGGGATAGTGCCGAGTGGCTTAAGAGTTACGGCCTCACCATTCGAACCGTGTGCTCTGTTTGTTTTGTTTTTACCAACCCAAGTTTATCGCAAATATGAAGTAGTTCCTTGTTTAATACAGGAACATCAATATAAGTTTGTTTTCCGGCTATTGATAGCACGTACTCAAGAAGACGAGTACCAAATCCATTACGCTGATACTTCCCCTCAATGTATAGATTATCTATATGTCCGTTATGTACCGTAACGATTCCGATTTCTCTTCCAAAAGATATGCTATACAGTTTTCCACCGCTTGAAATGACTTTGTTGATTTTTTCTGCAATGATTTTTTCTTCCGTGATGTATCTTGCCTCGTTTTCTTCTCTGGACAAACTGTAATCAAACCTTCCGTATCGATTTACATATCGGCAGATATGCTCAACTTGTTCAGTAGTGCCCGAAAACTCTCCAATTATAATTTGGGTTCCCATAGCAGCCACAATCTGCGAGTCGGGATTTGACCATGGTTTGTTGATTCCCCAAAAGATTGAATTATTGGAGTTCGTATCCAAACCTGAGAGCAGGTCTTTGCGATTACATATTACTTTATAATTTCTACGCTTGAAATAAAACATATTGCTCTCACAAGTAAAGATAGAACTTATCCTTTGTCCTTGATGTATCAATGCGTCTTTCAACGACAGCAAATCTACATCATTCGGAACGGTGTCATAAATACCGTCAAATAAACGGAAACAAGCCCAATAATCCTTAACTTCCGGTACTATGCTTGATGTCCAACTTGCATAACAATTCACCAATTGCATCAACACATATTTTCCGTCAAAATTATGAAAATCTTCTTCAGAAATCGGTTTTGATTTTTGTTCTGTATATGGTTTTCCTACTGTCTGCAACTGAACAGCAATGATATCTCCGTCATCAAAAATTCGTTCTGTGTGCACATTCGGCTTAATTTTCTTCTTTGGTAGTTGCGGTGATAGTAGTTTTTCTTTGAACTCGGCAAGTTTCTTTTTTCTGGAATCCAAAGTCTTTTGACCGGCTTCTTGCCACAACGCCAAACCAAAACCGCTATCAATCATTTCAAGTGCTTTGTTCCTTACAGAATCAGTTAAAATCCCTTTCTTCCACATAAAATCAGCGAGCGAATAAATATAGTTGCACCATTCTTCTTCGTCTGATTCATCAAACATTTCTGACCTGATATAGTTATCAATCCGTTGCAACGCTTCTTCTACATCAAACTTATAGAAGGCGGCGGTATATTCAATATATAAATCTTTTGCAGTATCATTTCCTGTGATACTGGTATTCCAAGTTCCCATACGTTACCTCCTATTTACTTAAAAGCCACTTGCAACCATTCCTCTTCACGCTTTTTATATTGAGTGTTGCAAAAGTGTTGCAGCGCGTTTTTCGTCAATTGCAGAAATGCCCGAAAGCCCTTTGTTTCCAAGGGTTTTCGGGCACTTGTACGCCGGTTAATTGTTTTGATTTTATAGTTGTAACAGTCGAAACTAACATTCTGCGAAGCTCAATACACGCACTTTGCATTTTATTAAACTCATTTTCACTAATCGAATTAGTTTCATAAAGAAGCTCAAGCCAGTATTCGCTCTCGTTACATTCTTTTAGTGCTATCTCAAACTTTGAAATAAAATCCTTTGTACCTTGCGCGTACTGCGCCTCGTGGACGTTTGCGCCAACCGACGTGCCACTTTTAAGCAACTAATTGATTAAAACGCCTTCTATTCTGCTTTCTCTTAACCGTCTGCAAAGAAAAACTATTTCTTTGGCAAATGCTTTTGATTTATCTCTCAAGATACTGTCTGCCATAGTTTTTCTCCTTTTTAGTTATGAGTTTAAAGTTATGAGAGTGCTTCGCACTCGTTATGATATGATTGCCTCGTTCTTTCAACTGCACCGAAGGTGCATCATAACTTGACGAAGCCAACCATAACTCATAACTTGCCCAAAGGGCAATCATAGTTCATTTTGCTTCGCAAAATTATTCCCACTCAAGATTGATTATTTTATCAATGGTTTTTATGGGGCTATTTAGTCTATTTATTCTCATTTTTTGCGCCTAAAATCTCACAAAAATTTGGCTCTCAAAAATATTGGTACGATTTTGGTACGCCATAAAAAAGCTGTTTTTCGTGTGTTTCACGGGGTAGTTTATATTTTCAACCTGCTATCCGAACAACATCAAAAAACGGCGTTTTTTTGCCCTTTTTGAGAGGGATAATTGCGAGGTTTCCATACTCTGTCCGAGTAATCATTTTTTATTGCTCTAACAAGTATATTTTACCCTCTGCTCTTAAAACGGAAATATCATAATAACGATATATCGCTTCGATCATTTCTCCGTCTTTCTCTGCTTCACCAATGCCGGAACTCCATACACGCAGAAAACTATATTCTTTTGTTTCGGAGTTATACTGACCTAAAAAATCATAGGTGGTAGTTTCCTTAACGCTTTCTTCACCGTCCGCATATATCAAATCCGTATAGGCATATTGCTTTTGGCTTGTATCAACTTGAATACCGTAATTGTTATACTTACCCGACAATTCAAAGGCAACGCTTTGCTCTTTTTCTATGTCAATGAGAGAATAGTATTCTTCTTTAAGAGAGATACCCCACCAAACAGCAAGATCATCAATTTCCCCAAAGGCATTCTCTTTCCAATAGGGGTACTCTATCACATCAAAATAATCGTTCCAATTATCAAGCGTTATAGTAATTTCTTTGGAATTGGTATGTGTTGTCTGCGTATCGTCTGTGTTTACGCCGCCATTATCAACATATTCTTTGTCTTTGGCAACAAAATCAGCGGGTCTGTAGTATATCTCTGTATCATACTTTAAGACGGTCTTTCCGTTTTCGTCTGCAATTTCCAAAACACCGCTTACGCCGTTTTTATCAAGCGTAAAAATGAATTGATTTAGATCGGCAATATATTCCCATTTTGCGCTTTCACCCTTATAGATACAAGTGCCGTCCTCTTGCAAAGTGATTGTTGCAACTTGATATGTTATCTCATTATCAAAACGAGATTTAAGGGAGTTTGCTTTCCATTCTCCCATATAATCCGAAATAGATTGTTTATCGTTGTTATTCTCTTTTTGATTATCATTATTACAAGCGGAAAATGAAAACAACATTACAACCGCTAATAACAGTACAAATAATTTTTTCATTTGTGCCGCTCCTACTGACGATTTATTTTAAGTAATTATAACATAAAATTGTGAATAAAGCAACTGACAGAAACAATTATACCTACAATCAGCAACTTTTTTCGTTTTTTCACGAAAAGCAACGAAATAAATCACCAATGTTTCTATGGGAAACATCACTCTTGGTAAAATTATATAAAGAGGTGATGTTTATGATTGTATGCTTGTCTGTGCGCTTGAAAGAATTGCGCATAAATAAAAATCTAACACAAGCGCAAGTTGCTCAATATGTGGGTGTTACCCGTGCCGTTATAAGTGCATACGAAACGGATATACGGCAACCGTCTTATGATATACTGATACGCCTTGCGCTGTTATACGGCGTTACAACCGACTATCTATTATGTATTGATAGTAAACGGTATTTGGATATATCGGGTCTATCGGAGCGGGAAGCCGCCGCAGTATGCGAAATGGTTAATGTATTTATGGAAAACAAAAAGAAATGAGGTACATATCTATGAAAAAAAGAATATTATCACTCTTAATGGCTGTATGCCTTATGACAACGCTTGTCAGCGTTTGCTCCGTGTCCGCTTCTGCTGCGGAAGGTGATGTTTATGTTTATGCCTACAACGCAAGAGCAAAAGCCGGAGAAACGGTTGAAATCCCCTTTTATATCAATTCTGAGGAAGAATTTGCTTGCTTGACCTTTACTCCCGATTTTGATTTTACCGCTTTAGAGTTGGTTAATGTTGAGTGTGGCATACCGGGCGGTAGCTTTATATACAACGAAAATCCCACCAACCCTAAATTTATTTGGTATCACCCTCAAAATATGGCTGTCGGACAAGAACCCGTTTTCACTTTAACCTTTGTTGTTAAAGAGGGAGCAAGAGAGGGCAAATATCCCGTTACGCTCCTTTTTAACGAAAACGATATTTGCGATGAAAACGGCTCCCGTATTCCCCTGCAAGTGGAGGCGGGGGAAATCACAATATTTCGCTATCTTCTCGCCGATGTCAATAACGATCTTTCTGTTGATAGTGCTGATGTTGTTAAGCTTGCTCGTTATTTGGTTTATTTGGAAACGGAGATCAACACATACGGAGCAGATGTAAACAAGGATAGCAATGTTGATGGCAGGGACTTAATCAAACTTGCACGCCATATGGCAGGGGCAGAAATGATCGAGGGCGCAGGATATTAACCGACTTTTCAAGCATACAATCAAATACATAATAGCAATAGACCGTCAGCAATGGCGGTCTATTTGCTTTGTTGAATAATAATATTCAAAACTGCCCTTGCTCCAAAACAAGCTCTTGCTTGTACTTATAAAAACTGTTTCGGGATATTCCGGCAAGGCGTTGACATTCGGCGTTGTTTAGAGATCCGCCAAAATCAATTAAATGTATGCGGATAATCTCTTTTGCCGCTATGCTCTTTTTGGTGGTGAGCTTTGCGCCCTTTTGTTGTCCTATCTGCTTTCCGTTCAGCCGAGCGGTTATAATGCCCTCTTTGGTGCGTTGGTGTAGGTCTGTTACCTCTTTTTCCGCTTGCTCAAATGCTATCCTTATTTGCTCTTTGGCTAATTCCATTAGATATTTATTGATACCCTCTAAAATATAATCCACAGCCGTCCCCGTGAGCTTTACAGAGCTTGCTACCGCCTTTTTATAGGTCTGTGTATTGATTTGCGGCTCTTTAAGGAAAACAAGCTCTACGCCCCTATTGTAAAGCTCTTGATATACCGCAAAGCCGTCAGCGGCGTTACGGGACATTCTTGACACAGAGTCAAAAACTATCA
This sequence comes from Clostridia bacterium, assembly GCA_017465885.1. GTDB lineage: Bacteria > Bacillota > Clostridia > Oscillospirales > CAG-272 > UBA11512. The sequence goes on from JAFTVG010000011.1 coordinate 116,418, forward strand.
TATCCCCCTCAACTACGATTTTTAGCAATTTATCAAAATTAGGGCGGGATAGTTTCGTACCCGTAAACTCGTCTTGTAAAATGATCGCTTTAGGGTACGCCGTTTTTATATTTCGTATCTGTCTGTCAATGCTTTGTTTAGGCGTGGAAATTCGTGCATATCCGTATATTGTCATTGGTTATATTCCTTTCTGTGTTCAAATTTAACGACCGTCTGATTTGGTACGCTGTGATAAGGCAAAAACGCCTTGCGCCGTCTGCGCTTTTGGTACAATCGTGAAATAGGTCAGTTTTGGTACTGTGTGAGAGGGGCAGGGACTAACCCTGCCGCCCCTCGTTGACTTTTATATAATCCGCTTGTATGCAAGAATAAAGAATATCACCCCTGCAACTATCGGCAAAACTGCGGACAATATCAAAAGTAAGAAAATCACAATGCAAGTTTCTGTATCGTTCAGCATTGCACATCACCCCTCTATCATTTTCACGGCGCAATCACCGCATACAATGTTTACTGTGCGCGTTGCTCTAACTATCGTATGACAGCAAGGGCAGATATAACGGCGGCTATTGCCTTTTGCGGTTGTGGTGATTTGAATACCACCGCTTGCGGAATGTGCGCCAACACCAACAGACATATATCCTATATCATTTCGGCACATTTCTATTTCCCGTAGCTCGTTATGGTTTAACAGCCATTCAAGCAGGGTATCGTCCGGCTCTGTATGCGACCACCCGTATTTTTCTGTTTTGGTGCATATCAACCCGTGATCTCTACAAGCGGTTGCAAATGCTTTGTTGTGATATGTTCCGTTCCTTGATGTGTCTTGAATGTTCAGTATGGTATCATTGTACATATGTACCATTTCGTGAAGCAATGAAGCGGTGATAGCTTCAAGCGGTCTGTTTAGTGTTCCGCTTGCTATATTGATTTCACGCTTTTGTGTATCTCCGGCACTCCAAGCATCCCACGGCGTATAGTGTGCGTATGATCGGCTTGACGGCGTTACAGTTATAACGGGCGTGTCAAGTGCATTGTTGAACATATCGGCGTTTAATGCCCTAAACATTTTCTCTAATTGGTTGACAAGTCTTGACATATTGGTTACTTGTTTCATAGTTATTTACTCCCTTTCAATTATATTGATATTGATTTTAAGGGAGCGGGCGTGTATAATATTATTGTCCCGCTCCCCTGCGGTTGTGGGTCAAGTGTCTTGTATGATTGCTTTGGTCGGCGGTTTATACAAGGCACTTTCTTTATGCAATACTAAAGCGGCGGCTTGCCGTCTGTTTGGTGTACTGCTTGTACATATCGGCGTGTTCTTTCTTAAATGATGTAGTATCAAATCTGTTACTTAACACAGAAGTCCAACGGCAAATAAAACGCCCTGCTTCTAATTCTTCCGTGTCCCTTGCAAGCATTTCGGCTTTGATTTCGTCCCTTAATGCTTCGGCTTCTGCTCTGGCTTCTTCTGCAAGTGTTTCCCACTCTTGCAACTTTGCGATCTTGCTTTCCATTTCGTGTGTTGACATTGTTATTGTCCCCTTTGTTAATATATTCGGCGTGGGCGTTTGCCCTTGCCGTGATTATAGTATAGCACATTGCGCAATGGTCGTCAATAGGCACATTGCACAATGTTCTTTTTGACGATTTGTTTATTTTGTACATTGCACAATGTTCCAAAGTGTGCTATAATGATGTATATAATTAGGGGGTGCTATTATGGCTTATAAAGACAGATCAACCGCAATCAAATACAATAACGAATACAACAAGCAAGCGTATGACCGTATTAACTTGACCGTCCCCAAAGGAAAAAAGGAAAGCATACAGACGGCGGCGCAGGCGAACGGCGAAAGCGTGAACGCATTTATTAACAGATTGATTGATACCGAGCTTGAACGCATAGAGCAAGGCGAGGGTATTTCCCATATTTCACGCCGGACGGACGATAAAAAATAAGCAAGTTGTTTGATCTTTCTCACACCGGCATTTTTGAAAATTAACATTCAAAACGAAACGGCATAAAAAAAGAGCGGCTTGCGCCGCTCCTAAAAACACATATCTATATAGCAAAACGGACGATTGATTTCGTCCGTTATTTTTTTGCTTATATTAGATATTCCTCTGTATCTGTACCAACCGTTTCAAGCATAATCTTACCTCCGAGCCGAAAGGCGTGAGCAAATATTTCACACTCTATAACGCCGTTCATTTCATTTAGGCAATCCTCGTATTTTTCAAGTATTTCCTTTTGCTTGTCGGTCATTGTGGCGGTGAGTTCATCACGATTACGCCCCATAAGATCAAGCAAGTGTTTAATCCGCTTGTTGCCGTCCGTGCATTGTTCTTGTGGGTGTACATTGCCGTACCATAATTCTTCAAGTATTCCTCTCATAATATGCGCCCTTTTCTGTTTTTCTTTACTCCATTATACCACGCCGAAAATGCGTTGCACACTTCAATTTTTGATTTAGGCGCACTATGAAAATACGGAGATTGGCGTAATTTCAAGGGTGCTGTAAGCAACGCTTAATAGTGTATATAGAAAGTACGCATTTTTCGGCACTTCGATTTAGACACATACCGAAAGGGCGTATTTTTCGCACTTTTATAGGGGTATGTCAATTTTTTCTTATGGTGTATAAGAAAACGCTATCACGAAAGAAAGGAGAACAAGAGTATGGATTTACTTATGACCTACACAAACAGTATTCATATCACCGAAACGGACAAGGGCATTGAAATAGTGATTGACAAGCCGTCCGAGATTTACGATTGGCTACAAGAGATCAAAGCGTATTATGAAACCGATCTGTTTTCTGTTCTATATGACTTAATCAGAACGGAACGAGAGAACGAGCGGGACGAGCTTTGATTTATCCATTTATGAAAGGAGCGTGATAAACGCAAAAACGCCCATAACGGCAGGGACAAACGCCGTTGAATTAAAGGGAAACAATCAAATAGAAAAGGCAAATAAGCAATGGGTAATATTTATATATACCACACATCACCAAACCAAAGAAGCGTTATAACGCATAAAACGCTGTCCGATAAAGAACACCCATACGGGATATGTAATATAGCGGCTACGCTAACCGCCGCAAAAGAGCTAACCGACAGAGCATATAAACTGTATATCCGAATGTCATTACACCAAGACGGGCATACCTACGCTTTAAGTCCCGTTGAGATTAACAATAGTATTGGTATGACAGATAAGCGTTACAGAGAAGCGGTAAAAGAATTGATTGATAAAGGTTATTTGGTGCAACACAAAGACCATAAAAGCGTGTATATCTTTTACGAAGCTCCGGCTATTGACAATGTTTCAGTATTGCCAAAAGAGATAGGCTATCTACCCCAAACGGAAAGTACAACCGTCCATAATGACTATATAGAACAGCCGATATGGGAAGTCAAACCGTCTGTTTCGGGGGGAGAAATAATAGATAATATTACATCTCAAATACATAATAATACTGATACTACATTGCCGGATTTAAGTTTTATAACCAACAAAGGAAAAAGCAATAATGACTTGTTTCCAAGTCTGCAAAATGAAGATTTACCATTTTAACACCGTTGCGGAACTATGAGATAATTCCGCTGTTTTTGGTAAATGAATTGTGGGGTGAGCGTTTTAGCTTGCCCCATTTTGATATTTACAGAATAGAAAGGAACACCACTTTATGAGCATAACAGAATTAGTCCGCAATTACGCTATAAGCGTTAATGATAACGATATGTACATTACGGTATTGCGAAGCGGCAAAACATACTACACCAACTATGACAAAGGTTTTTATGAACTGATGAAAAGCGGCATTTTCACGGGAGCGGGAACAAACGGCAATAGCAAAGGTGATTATTTGAAATTCACTTGTACCCATACCGATTTTGACCCGTATTTTCATCACATTGTTTTTTGCTATTACTATCGAGGATTGCGCAAGGACAACTACATTGATGTTTTACGCCAATTCAGCAACGAATTATCAAAAAGCAAATTGAATGTAGATCATCTGCAAGACGGGATTTACAACAACAGAAAATGGAATTTATCTCTTATGCCTAAAGCTGATAATATGCAAAAAAGGCACTTTGACAAGCGTTTTAAGAATATCTTTGACATAGTGTCTGCTTATGACGGAGAGGGATATAGAGTACAGCTTACATACCTAAACAAAGGCATACGAGCGGTAAGGTATTATTGTGATACGCCTAATGACTTGAACGCATTATATCGTTACCTAAAGGCGCATAAATGGGAACTGCGCAAGGCAAAAGCGGGTGTGCAGCTATCCGATAGTTTTTATTCTTCCTCTGGTGATTTTGAAAATTATTATTCAAACACATTTCCGCAACTTGTACCCAATGAGGAAATACACGGTATGCAACGGCATTTAGTGAAAATGCGGAAAAATGCGTTTTCTCAATACAGAGGATAAAATAACTGTTTTATAAACAAAATACATCGTCATTTTGGCTTTTACAGCCGTTTACGGCTCAAATCCTTGTTGTTAGCAGGAGAATGACCCAAAGGAGCAAAAATGACTAATAGACCCAATAACGAAGAATTATTTTACACCGTTGACGATATTATAAACATACTCAATGTTTCAAGATCAACGGCATATAGAGAAATCAAAAAATTAAACGAAGAGCTGAAAAAGCAAGGTTATATCACCATTTGCGGTAAAGTGCCTATAAAGTTTTTTCGGGAGCGGTGGTACTGTTGACAAAGATTTTGAAGTGTGCAAACGCCACGCGAAATGGTAAAATTATTATATATGGATTAAAGGAATTGAAACACTATGGCAGTACAAAAATACACCGCTAAAAACGGAAAACAACTATGGTATTTTTCAGTTAGATACACCGATTGGACGGGTGAGCGGAAACGGAAAAAGCAAGAGGGATTTAAGACCCAAAGAGAAGCAAAAGAAGCAGAATCCGACTTTTTGAATAGCAAAAGGACGGATATTGACATTACTTTTGAAAATCTTGTAAAGGCGTATGTAGAGAACAGAAACGCCCGAATAGAGCAAACTACTTTAGCAACCAAAGGGCATATGATACGGACAAAGATATTGCCCTACTTTGCTAAAATGCCTTTAAGCAAGATTGATACCGCTACCGTTATGAATTGGCAAACGGAGCTTATGAACTACCGCAACCCAAAGACAAATAAGCCGTATTCGCAAACATACCTACGGCAGATACACAATCAGTTATCAACGATCTTTAACTTTGCAATTCGATATTACGGATTATCAAGAAATCCCGCCCAACTGTGCGGCAGTATGGGTAAACAGAACGCTGAAAAATTTGATTTTTGGACTTATGACGAATTTCAAAAGTTTATCCAAGCCGCAAAGGACGATATAAACGCTTATACAATATACAATCTGTTCTTTTATAGCGGTATGCGTATGGGTGAATTACTTGCCCTTACGCTGAATGATTTTGACTTTGATAAATGTACCGTATCAATCAACAAAAGTCTTGCCGTCATTGACGGTGAGCAGACAACAAAGAAAACCAAAACGGAAAAGAGTAAACGCATTGTTGCGTTGCCCGTTCCGATAATGGAAATGATAAAAGAATATGCAGGGCATTTGTACGAATACAACCCTGCAAACAGATTATTTATATCAAGCAAAACATCACTACATAGAGATATGCGCAAGTATTGCGAGATCTCCGGCGTGCGCAAAATTAAAGTACACGAACTGCGCCACAGCCACGCAAGCCATTTAATTGAGTTAGGCGTTTCTCCGCTTTCGATAAGTGAGCGGTTAGGACACGAAGATATAAAAACAACGCTTAACACATATTCGCATTTGTACCCAAACAAGCAAAGTGAGATAGCGGAAATCCTTACGGAATATGTGCTATGATAGCGGGGTGATAGCGAATAATGGTACGAATGTGGTACGCTGACAAAACAAAAACGCCCGAAAACCCTGTATTTTCAAGGCTTTCGGGCATTATTTATTTTATTCCCACTCGATGGTTCCGGTGGGCTTGGGCGTGAGGTCATAGAGGACGCGGTTGATACCCTCTACTTCGGAGGTGATGCGCGCGGTGATCTTGTGGAGGATCTCGTAGGGGATCTCCTCAATGCTGGCAGTCATCGCGTCCTTGGTATTGACGGCACGGATGATGGCAGGCCAACCCTCATAGCGGCCGTCGTCCTTTACGCCCACCGACTTGATGTCGGGAATGATCACGAAATACTGCCACACCTTGCCTGCAAGTCCGCAATGATCAAACTCCTCACGCAGGATGGCGTCTGCCTCACGCAGCGCGTGAAGTCTGTCTCTGGTGATGGCTCCAAGGCAACGCACGCCCAGACCCGGTCCGGGGAAGGGCTGACGGTATACCATCGCGTGGGGCAGTCCGAGTGCCTCGCCGACCACTCTGACCTCGTCCTTGTAAAGGAGCTTGATGGGCTCTACCAAGTCAAACTGCAGATCCTCGGGAAGTCCGCCCACGTTGTGGTGAGACTTGACTGCCTTCTTACCCTCTGCCTGCTTGATGCTTTCCAAAATGTCAGGATAGATGGTGCCCTGCGCCAAGAAGGAGATACCCTCCTGCTTGCGCGCCTCGTCCGCGAAGACCTCGATGAATTCCTTACCGATGATCTTTCTCTTGGACTCGGGATCGGATACGCCCGCAAGAAGATCAAGGAAGCGGTCGGTTGCGTCAACGTACACAAGGTTTGCATCCAGCTCCTTGCCGAAGATCTCGATAACGTTCTCAGACTCGTTCTTGCGCATCAGACCGTGGTTTACGTGCACGCAGACCAACTGCTTGCCGATCGCCTTGATGAGCAGCGCGGCAACCACAGAGCTGTCTACCCCGCCCGACAGCGCCAAAAGCACCTTTTTGTCGCCTACCTGCGCTCTGACCTTTGCCACCTCTTCTTCGATGAAGGCGTTTGCCTGCTCAAACGTGGTGATACGCTCAAAGCTTTCGGGACGAACGTTCTTTTCCATTTCCATACCTTTGATCCTCCATATCTTCTTTTCATTTCGGGAGCGTACTCCCTTACTCTTATCAAATTTTGCTCTTTTATGGAAAATATCATAGCACAAATCGAAAAAACAGTCAAGAGCACTTTGCGAATTTTTTTGATTTTTTTCGCACACCGCCCTCTTTTTTTCTACCCGATCGTTCTTTTTTCCCCTGCCCAAAAATTACAATAAATAATCCTTTCTCCTTTATCCCACACTAAAAGCGTGCCGACCACGCTCGGACTATCAAACAAGGAGAAAATCGTGAGACCTACCGACCAGACCGAACGGTTATACCGTGAAATATACAAAAATGCCGCTATGGGGCTGGGCACTACCGCCCATCTTTTAAAAACCAACCGAAGCCGCAATATGTCGGATGCTTTGCGTATGCAAAACGCCGAATACAGCGCCATCTGCAAAAACGCCAAAAGCCGTATGCTGGAGCGGGGCAAGACGGTGAAGGGGCTGTCCCCTATGGAAAAAATGCGCACCGACGGCATGGTATCGCTGAATCTGATGATCAACGACAGCGACAGCCACGTAGCACAGATGATGATGACGGGCAGTACCATGGGGATGATCAACGCCGAAAAGGAGTTAAGAAAAAACCCCTCTGCCGACCCCTATGCCAAGGCGCTGATGCGCCATCTTTCCGACTTTGAAAAGAACACCCTTGACAAAATGAAAGGCTTTTTATAAGCGCGCTCTTCTTGACAAAGCTCTTCTTTTGCGGTATAATCGGGGAAGGAAACCAATTTAAGAAAGGACGGTATCGTTTTTTGAAAAAAATTCTTTTTACCGTATGTACTCTGCTGACCGCTTCTGCTCTTCCCTGCCTTGCCTTTGCAGAGGATGCTTCACCCTCTCTTTCCGCCGATGCCATCATGGAGATCGTCTGGTACGTGATCCTGGTCCTTTTGTTTGGCGGCGGACTGATCGCCATTTCAAAATGGAGCAAAAAGATCAACGAGCGGGATGAGCAGCTAAAGCAAGAGCTTTCGCAGCTTAGTGAGGACGACCAAGAGAGAGACCACGATCCCGAAGAGCAATCGGACGAGCACGATGAAAAGCAAGAAGAGGACGAGCAAAACGGCTGATCCTCTTTTATAAAAATCCCTCCTGCGGAGGTCTCCGCAGGAGGGATTTTTCTGTTTATCGGTTTTTTATCCGGTCAATCAGTTCATTTTTGCATAAACCTTTTTGCCTGCAAAAGCCACTGCCGCAAGGCAGAGAACCGAAAGCAGAACGAAGAGCATCGTCTGTTCACCGGTCACGGGAGGCTCTACAGGAGGATCTACGGGAGGATCTACGGGAGGATCTACAGGAGGATCTACAGGAGGATCCACGGGCTCGCTCCAATCGTCGGTCAGCTCTTCGAAGAGTGCCGTGTAGGTCACGCCGGCGGTCACTGCGGGCAGAGCGGTGCCTGCCTCGTAAAGAGTGGTGCCATCGGACCAGCCGAGGAAGACGTAGAAGGTCTCGCTGTTTTCACCGTATACGGGATTCTTGTAGGGATCTGCAACTACGGGAATATCACCCTCTGCAAACTTTTTCTCGGTTGCCACACCGTCTACCACGAAGATCAAAGTCTGGATGGTGGGGTCGGTGTAGGCGTGAACCTCTGCAAAGTGCAGAGCCCAGTTGGAGGAGTTGTAGGTACCGTAGATACGGAAGTAACGGTACTCGCCGATATCGTTGCCGCAAGCAAAGCGATAAGAGCCGTTACTGGGATCCTCGGTATGCTGTTCGCCGATGTAGTCCCACTTGGACAGGGGCAGAGTAGGATCGTTGGTTGCATAAACATCGAACTGATAATATCTGCTGCCCTGATAGAAGCCAACGTCGAAAGCAGAAACGATTACCTTTTCGCCGAAGTCTACCTGAACGTAGTCTTCGTTTTCCTTGGCTGCATAGCCGGGAGTTGCGGTTACTTCGTCATAAATGGGCTCAGCGTTTACTCTGAACTTGTTCACGTCCGAAGTGCCCATATATGCCAGATTGCCTTCCTCGTCATAAAGCATCACGGTTACAACGTAGGAGGAATCGTACTGAGGGATAAACTGATTCTCACCCTCTGCTTCGCAAACGTTGAAGCGCCACAGTCCGAGAGGCTCGTACTGGGAGGAGGGCTGCATATCGGACAGCTTCATTGCCGAAGAAACGTATGCACCGTTTTCGCGGTTTCTTTCACCGTCGGTGAAGAGCAGACGAACGGTATAAGCGGACAGATCCAGCTTGTTGCCTGCCTCGTCCTTTAAGATGGTGAGTAGCTCGGTCACGTTGTTTCTGTTTTCAAAGCCCTGAATGTCGCCGTAAACGTAAGGCGTTACAGACAGATCTGCCACGCTGCGCTCAGCCACGGTTGCGGCTGCCAGAGCGGCATTGTCCTCTGCGACCACGCTCATCAGCTCACTTGCGGTCACGCCGTTGAGAACCAGCTTCACGTTGGTGCAGCCGTCAAGAACCTTTGCGCCAACACTCTCGATACCGCCGAAAACGGTCACGGTCACGCCGTTGGCACCGCAGGCAAGAGCGCCCTCGCCCAGCGTGCTCACGCCCTCGCCGATGAAGATCTTTTCTACCTTGTCAAGGCCCTTGAATGCATCCTTACCGATGCTGTCTACAGAATTGGGGAATACGAAGATCTCGGTGATCTCGTCTGCAAAGCGGGTCCAGGGATAGGTCTCTTCTTCAACGTCGCCCGTTCCGCCGATGATCAGCTTGCCGGCCTCAAGAGTCCATCTGTAGCCGTCAAACTGGTCGTACCAGTGCAGGTCGCCCACGTAGGTCTCATAATCGTTGTCGGTCATTTCCTTAGTGATGTCGGTGCCGTCGCCCATAGTCACCTTCATGGACAGCTCCTTGAGCACCTTGGGTGCGGGGAAGGTCTCGATCTCAGCAAAGTGAGCGCCCCAGTTTGCAGAGTTGTAGGTGCAGATGAAGCGCACGTAACGGTAGGAAGCGTAGTTTCCGTCATCATCGGGCTGTACCTTTACCTCGTAAGCGCCGCTGCTGGTCACGTCATCGGACTTTTCACCGATGAGCGTCCACTTGGACAGAGGCAGAGTGTTGTCGTTGGAAGCAAAGACAAGATACTTATAGTATCTGGAAGCGATGCACATGGTGATCTTGAAGGATCCGATGGGCAGAGACTCGCCCAGATCCTGCTCAATGTAGTTGTGCTGGCAAGCAAGGGAGGGAGTTGCCGTTCTCTCTTCAAAGATGGGCTCCTCGTTTACCTTGAACTTGTTCACGTCAGATTTGCCGGTATAAGCCAGAACGCCGTTCTCATCATAGAGCATCACGGTGATCACGTAAGAGGAATCGTACTGAGGAATGAACTGATTTTCACCCTCAGCCTGGCAGACGTTGAAGCGCCACAGTCCCAAGCCATCATCCTTGGAGGAGGGCTGCATATCGGACAGCTTCATTGCCGCAGAGAACCAGCCGCCGTTTTCACGGATTCTTTCGCCGTCGGTGAAGAGCAAGCGAACGGAGTACTTCTCTAAATCAACGTTATTGCCTTCTGCGTCCTTGATGATGGTCAGCAGCTCGGTCACATTGTTTCTGTTTTCAAAGCCCTGAATGTCGCCGTTCACGTAAGGAGTAACGGTCAGGCTCTTCACGGTGTTTTCGGTAAAGGCAGCACCTGCTAAAACGGCATTGTCTGCATTTACCACGCCCAGGACCGCGTCCTTGGTGGCGTTGTTGAGAACGACCTTTACGTTGGTGCAGCCGTCAAGAACCTTTGCGCCAACGGAGGTCAGGGTCGCGGGAGCGGTAACGGTGATACCGTCTGCGCCGCAAGCCAGCGCGCCTTCGCCAAGGGTGGTCACACCCTCGCCGATGTAGATCTTTTCAACCTTGGTAAGGCCCTTGAAGGCGTCCTTGCCGATGGTGGTTACGGTGTTGGGGAATACGAAGATCTCGGTGATCTCGTTTGCAAAGGGAGTCCAGGGATAGCTGTCTCCCTCAACGGCACCCTTACCGCTGATAAGCAGCTTGCCTGCGCGCAGCGCCCATTCGTAGCCGTCTTCAAAGGCGTCGTACCAGGTAATGTCGCCGTATGCCGCAGTATAGGAACCCGTGTCGCCGTCGGTCACGGTGGCGGTGATGTCTTCTCCGTAAGGATCGGTAAAGGTGGTGCCTTCGTAAGCGACCGCGTCGTCAGCCGCAGAGCCAAGTGCCATTGCGGGAACGAGAGAAAGAACCATTACCAATGCCAACAGAAAAGCTACTACTCTATTTTTCATAATGCTTCTCCTTAGTTTTCAATTAGTGGGAAAGGATGTTCGGGGAAATGCATCAAACCAGATCCTGCCAGTAAAGAGCAGAGGATTCGGTGTAGTCTACTGCGATCTGCTTATAGCCAACCAGATCTTCGCCGTCATAGACCAGAACGATCATATCGTAAACGTTGGTCTTGCCGTTATCGGTGGTCAGATCGTCCATACCTGCATCGTATACGGGCAGACGGTAAAGCACGTTGCTGTTGCCCTTCAGATCGTATACCTTGTACGCCTTGGTGGATACGCACTTGTAATCGCCCTCCACGTCGGCATCCTTATACCAGATCTCAAAGGTGTAATCCTTGGATGCGGGCAGCTCGGTGTCGGAGAACTGATAAGAAAGCAGGAATTTGTTGTTGGTCACATTGAAAGCGGAGGGCGCGTATTCCTTGCCGTCCTTGATATAGGAGGTCTGATAGAAGGCACCCTTGGTCAGGTTGTTGTAAACGCCATCCTCGGCACTTGCGTCAACCTGCGTCAGCCACTGAAGCCATTCCTGAGGCAGAGCCTTCTTGATGGGCTCAGCATCGGGGCTTACTCTGTAAAGATCAAAGCCCTTGAAGGAGAACTTTTCAAATTCATAGGTCTCGCCCTCGTAGGTAACGGGCTCGCTTGCCATCAGACCGGTCTGCTCGTTGAAATAGAAGATGTTGCCCATCAGCGACTGCCAGCCGGTGAGTGCCTCACCATCCTGATAATAACGGATGCCGCCGTCCTCTTCCTTGAAGCCGCAGTCGGTCTTGATCTGCAGGTCAGCCCACAGCATATAGTGGTCGGAGTGTACGGGAGAGGTTACTCTGCCGGTCTCCATCTGAGTCACGGTATTGGCGGTGGAAATGATGTTGTCGATCGCACCGTCTTCTTCGTTGGTCACGTAGTAGTTACCGAAAACGTTTGCGAAGTTGCAGTAGGGGAAGTGAGGTCCGATCTCCTCGGGATCCTGGCTGTTCAGGTCGCCAACGAGGATCGCGATCTGCTTGGACTGCATCTCCTTGGCAAGAATGGGGAACTGCTTGTCACGTGCGCTCTTCTCGGGCCAGGTGAGGTGGGTGTTATAGAAATCAACCTGTACGCCGTTAACGTCGATCACTGCGTGACCGTATGCACGCTGTTCACCGCCGCCGGGCAGTAAAATGGTCTCGAAGCTGACGATGGGGTACTTGGAAAGAATACCGTGGCCGTATGCACCGCCGTCGAAGGTGAAACACTTGGAGTAGCCGTAGTATTCATAGCCGGTCTCCTCGGACAAGAGCTTCATCGTATCCTGCTTCTTGTTACGGTTGGTGTTTTGGTCAACCTCTTGCACACCAACGATGTCCAGCTCCATATCCAGGATGTCCTTGGCAAGGATCTTGAAGTTATGACCCACGCCCGAGCCGTTCTGGATGTTGTAGGTAGCAACTCTGATGTCAATAGGCTCCGACTTTGCTCCGGGAACGCTGGCAGGAACGCTCAGGGTCGCGCCGCCAAGCACGCCCAGCATCACGGTGGCATCGGCGAGCGAAACCAGACCGTCGTCGTTCAAGTCGTAGTCCTCGGGAACCTCGTCGGTGGGCTTTTCCAGCGCATTCAGCAGAACCGATGCATCGGAAATGTTCACGACTCCGTCTCCTGACAGATCGTAATCCGCCTCTTCATCTGCCCACGAGCCGAGCACGAAGAGTGAGCCCGAAAGCATGGTCAGCACAAAAAGGAAGGACAATGCGGAAAGTATTCTTTTTTTCATGTTGATACTCCTTTTTTGTATTTCTCGCAGATACAGCGATACAAGTGTATTGTACACAATTCATTCACACAATACAAGACAAATTTGATGAATTTTAACTCTTATAAGACAAAAATTGCTCTTTTGTTTTTTGCTCATTTTCCAAGGATTTTTCCAACTTTCAAAAAAACAAGCCAACTTCCCAAATGCAACAGTCAAACGCACACACTTTGTGCGTTTTTAAAGCAAAAGTCCGCAGTTTTTTAATCTGCGGACTTTTGAGACAAAAATTTTGGGACGCACTTCAAGCAAGAGGTTCAGTCTGCCTGCTCCTTCTTGCTTTCGGGCAGTAAAACTGTTACCGTCGTGCCCTTGCCCACGGCACTTTCAAGGGTGATCTCTCCGCCGTGGAGCATCACGGCGTGCTTCACGATGGAAAGCCCCAGACCGGTGCCGCCCACAGCCTTGGAGCGGCTCTTGTCCACTCTGTAAAAGCGCTCGAAGATGCGGCTCTGCTCCCCTTGCTCGATGCCGATGCCGTTGTCCTTCACCAAAAGGGCTACCTGCCCTTCCCGTCTCTGCACAAGGATCTTCACCCATCCGCCCGGACGGTTATAAATGATGGCGTTGTCGCAAAGGTTGAAAAGCATTTCTTGAAGGGTGGCGGGAATACCCGAGGTGACAGCCTCCTCCCCCTCCACCGTCAGGGTGATCTGCTGTTTTTCCGCCTTTCTTGACAAGGCCTCCTGCACCGAGCAAGCCAGCTGCATCAGATCCACCTCGGAAAAGCCCTCGCGGATCTGCCCTTCGTCAAGGCGTGACAGCTTGATGATGTCCTCAATAAGAGCAAGCAGTCTTGCCGCCTCGGTGCGGATCCCGCGGCAGATCTCGCCGTGATCCTCCGGTCGGGCAATGCCCTCTGCGATGATCTCCGAGGAGCCCATAATGGTGGTCAGCGGTGTCTTTAATTCGTGGGAGACGTTGGCTGTGAACTCTCTTCGCATCTGCTCGGCGCTCTCCCTCTCGGTCACGTCTGCGGCAAGCAAAACGGCAGCAAAGGATCTCTCTCCCGTGATGGGATAGGCGGTGACCTGATAGATCCTTCCCTTCTTCTCCAACCGAGCCACGCCGCCCTGACCCGCGAAGGTCCGCTCAAGCAGCTCCTTGACCGTCTGCTCCTTGCAGATCCGCAGATAGGACAGGTCTGTCAGATCGTAGCGGTCAAACAGCCTTCCCGCGGCGCGGTTTGCCGACAGCACCGTTTTTTCAAAGGAAAAGACCACGAACGCCTCCTCCATATTGTCGGTGATCAGGGCAAACTCCTGCTGTTTTTCCTTGAGCTGACCCATCTGCTCCTCGATGCGCTTGTTCTGACGGTCAAGACGCATCAACAGGGGATCGAATTCGTCGTAGGTGTCGTTTTCAAGGGGGCGATCCAGATTCAAGCCGGCAAAGGGCGCCATAATGGATGCCGTCAAATGCTTTGCCACCAATGCCGCCAGCGCCACGCAAAGGATCAGAACCAACGCGATCACCGTGGCACTTTCATTGATCATATCGATCAAGCTTCGTTCGGTGACGGCAATCCGAAGGATATTTCCATCCTCCGCAATTGCGGCAACGTAGCAGGAATTGACTCCCACCGTTGCAGAGGGGCGCACCGCACTGCCAAAGCCTCCTTCAAGGGCTTCCAACACCTCTTCGCGGTCAATATGGTTTTCCATATCGGTGGCATTTGCCACGCTGTCGTAAAGAACCGTACCGTCCCGATAGATCAGCGTTATGCGCTCGCTCTTTGACGTCACCTGATGTAAATAGTCCAGCCTGCCGATGTCATAGCCCTTCACCAGATAGTCCAGCTCACTGCGCAGGGCAGAAAGGCGAGCCTCCTCCTGCTGACCGTAAAGGGCAAAGAGCACTCCCGCGGCAGACAACAGGATCAACACCACCGAGGTCAGGCAAATGGCTTTGAAAATGGTACTTTTCATACCGTCTCTCCGATTCGATAGCCAACACCTCTGACCGTTTCGATCAGATTGCCCTCCTGACCCAGCTTTGCCCGCAGGGTACGGACGTGCACGTCGGCGGTACGGGTCTCGCCGTCGAAATTGTAGCCCCAGACCTTTTCAAGAATGATATCGCGGGTGAGCACCTTGTTTTTGTTTTCCATCAACAGCTTTAAAAGCTGGTATTCCTTCAAGGTGAGATCCACTCTTTTTTCAAGAACAAAGACCTCGTGCGCCTCGTCGTCAAGCAGGATCCCGCCGATGCGGATCTTGGAGGATGCCGCCACAGAGCCTGCACCGCTGCGCCGCAACACCGCTCTGATACGGGAGAGCAGCTCCATCATCCCAAAGGGCTTGGTCACGTAATCGTCTGCCCCTTGGTCAAGCCCCACCACCTTGTCGTATTCGCCGTTTTTGGCGGTGAGAATGATTACGGGAATGCCCGCCGTTTGCCCGTCGGCTCTCAAGTGCTTTAAAATGGAGATGCCGTCCTCCCCCGGGAGCATCAGATCCAGCAGGATCAGCTCGGGCTTCTCTTCCTTCAGCGCGGCAAAAAGCCCTGCGCCGTCCTCAAAGCCCACCGCTTCAAAGCCGCTGTTGTTGAGCGTATATACGACCAGTTGACGGATGCCTCCATCGTCTTCCACATAGTAAATCATTCTTTCCTCCGTAAGATCCTTGGATAAAAGCGTTCTTGTTTTCTACCGTTCAGTATACACCTTTTTTTCAAAAATTGCAACGGGCAAGAGAAACTTTGGCGGGATCAAAATAAAAAAAGCACGCCCGCCCTCTTTTGACCTTTTTTGCAAAGGCCTCGTGTTAAACTGTTCTCGTGATGAAAGGCAGAGGCTTATGGAACTGTACGCAGATCTTTTTTTGCTCGTCAACTTTTTTTGCGACCTGCTTGTGCTTTGGGTGTGTGCAAGGCTTCTTTACCGCAGGGTAAAAAAGCGCCGGCTTTTTTTCTCGGCAGCCATCGGTGCTCTTTACGCCCTAACGTGGATGCTTCTTTACCCCGCACCCCTTCTTCTTTTTTTCCTTTCTTTTCTCTGCTCCCTTTTGATGGTGCTTGCCGCCTTCGGCTTTCACGGTTGGAGCGTCTTTTTCAAAGCCCTTGGATCTTTTTATCTGACCTGTCTTTTGCTTGGCGGGGCGGCGAGCGGCGTTTATGCCGCCATCGGCAGAGTTCTGCCTCCCCTTTACGCCCTGCTCACCCTCACCCTCTGTCTTGGTTCCGGCACCCTCTTTTGCCTTTTCTTCGGAAGACTGCTTATAAAGGAAAGGCGGAAAGAAAGCGCTATGCTGACTTTCGTGGCGGACGGGAAATGCTATCGTGTAAAAGGGCTTGTGGATAGCGGCAATCTCCTCCTTGATCCCCTCTCCCTTTTTCCCGCCGTTCTTCTCGATCCCTCCCTTTTTGATCTTCCTCCCCCCTGCGATCGCACCCTCCTCATCAAGACTGCCGCAGGCGAAGAGCTCTTGCCCTCCTTTTTACCCGAAAAAGCCACGGTCGACGGCATTGAGCGGTGCATTTGCATCGTGCTCTGCCCGCCGCCCCACGGATCCTTCGGGGGCTTTCCCGCTCTGCTTCCTCTTTTTTAAACGCTTTGCAAGAATTGCTTTTACATAAAAAAACAGCCGTCAAGACGGCTGATCATCCTATTTTCAAGAAAGGACGCCCTTTTTCTATGAACACCGTGAAACGTCTTTACACCAAGCTCGTCTGCTTTCTCTATACCACCGTGGACGAAAACGAGCTTTTTTACATAAACGGCTCGGACACCCTGCCCACGCCTCTGGGAAAGGAGGATGAGCAGGCACTCATCTACCGTCTGGGCAAGGATCTGTCGGTCAGAGACACCTTGGTGGAGCACAATCTGCGGTTGGTGGTCTACATCGCCAAAAAGTTTGAAAACACAGGCATCAACATTGAGGATCTCATCTCCATCGGCACCATCGGACTGATCAAAGCCATCAACACCTTCCGTGCAGATAAGAGCATCAAGCTGGCAACCTACGCCTCCCGTTGCATTGAAAACGAGATCCTGATGTTTATCCGCAAAACGGCGGGCATGAAGCAGGAGGTCTCCTTCGACGAGCCGTTAAACGTGGACAGAGACGGCAACGAGCTTCTTTTATCCGACGTGCTGGGAAGCGAGGAGGATACCGTCTTTGCCTCCATCGAATTCGAGGAGGACCGCAAAACGGTACATAAGGCATTAGAGGAGCTGGAGCCGAGGGAACGGGTCATCATCGAGCTGCGTTACGGTCTTTGCGGCGGCAAAGAGCATACCCAAAAGGAGGTGGCAGATATGCTGGGCATCTCCCAATCCTACATCTCCCGCCTTGAAAAAAAGATCATCGAGCGGTTAAAGGACCGCATCGGGGCGTTGATCTGAAAAAGCGCCCTTTGTTTTTACAAACATAGAGTACAAAAAATCGAAAAAGCAGACTGCCATATTGACAGTCTGCTTTTTCGGTTTTTTGTATCAAAACATCTATACCTTGCCAGAAAGAAGCGTTAACAGCCCCGTCACATCGGAAATAGTAACCTCTTCGGTATCATCAAGCTTCATCGCAGGGTAAAGCACTACGCCATCCACGATAGCTTGCTTTTGCTCCTCTTCGCTCATTGCCAAAAACGTAAGCATTTGCGTCACATCAGAGATAGTCACTTGTCCGTTAGCATCCACATCTCCAAGAAGCATCACAGTAATGATGGTATCTGCGGTCACATGATGAACCGTGTAGGAATCTGTTTGATCTGCTGAGTTTTCCTTTTGAAGAATCTCGTAACTCACGCCCTTGTCATAGCTCACCGTTACAATATAGGGTTTTTCACAGGTAACTTCAAAGATATTGATTCCTATTACCCATCCTCCCTCCGGCGCAACGATCACAGCTCCCGACAAGCCTGCACCAACGCTATTTAAAGTAATTGCAACACTCTCTCCCGAACCGTCTGAAGGGCTGTCGCCCGAATCGCCGGAGCCGCTTTCGGTATTACCGCTTGAAGCTCCTCCCGATTCACTTCCAGAAGAACCATCGCCGGTGTTTCCGCCCTCGTCGTCTGTTTCGCCGCCGGAAGAGCCGCCTTGGCTCTCATTATTACCATCATTTCCTCCCGATTCAGTAGAATCATCGCCTTCCTCTTCTCCCGAAGAATCACCTGAACCGCCGCCTGCGCCATCCTCGGGTTTTTCCATTTCTTGCGCTACCCAAGTCAACATCCCACCGTAGTTTTGAAGCATTGAAGAAGTCCAAGCCGAGTTATTTGAGGGATAGTAGCAGGTGGCTTCGACATCGCTGAATGCCGATGTCCCAATAATCGGCGCATTCCAATTAAAAACAACATTTTTAATTTTAGTGCACATATCAAAGGCGTATCCACCAATTTCATCAATACCGGCACCAATTGTTAAACTTTTTAACTTGCACTGATAAAAAGCATATTCCCCAATGCTTTTTACACCATCAGGAATCACAATACTACTAAGGCATTCACACCAGCTAAAGCATTGATCACCGATATGTTCAAGAGTACTAGGCAAAACAATACTTTGAAAATTGCGGCACGGGTAATATCCGCTGTAAATTGTATAAGAGCCACACCCCGAGAACGCCTTGTTGCCAATACTAACTAACCCTTCAGGCAAAACCAAACTAGATAATGCAGCACAGCTTGCAAACGCCGAATTACCAATTGTAGTAATCATTGCAGGCAGATCCACTTTTTCAAGTCTGTAACAAGACATAAATAAACTGTCTGGAATATAGGTCAAGCTATCTGGTAAAACCACATCGGTCAAATACGCACTTTCACAAAATGCACCTTTGCCTACCTCAAACACCCCCTCCGGAACTGTAACAGACGTTAATTGTGATTTGGAAAAAGCAACTTCTCCGATCTCTGTAAGTCCCTTCGAAAGTTCTATAACGGAAAAAGCGGTTTGATAAAAAGCTTTTGAACCAATCCTCGAAATCGTGTCGGGCATAGAAACACTACTCAATACCGTACAGCTATAGAACGCACCGTCTCCAATAGAAGTTACCCCGTTTTCAATAACAACGCTTCTAACAGATGTGCGTTGCTCGTACCATGGAGCATATATCAACTCATCGACCACATAATCGTACATGGTACCGGTTCCCGAAATTGTCAGCATCCCATCCTCGCTCAGCGACCAAGTTAACTTATCTCCACACTTATTTCCAATCTCCTCTTCTCCTTCATAGGTCCAAATGAGATCTCCGCCAAAGTCAGCAGTGGTGAATTCCAAAGTATATGTGCCGTTTTCCGCAGGATAGTAACAGGTAGCAACTACTCCTACAAACGCCTGCGCATCAATAGCAGGAACATCCCCCGTAAAATCCACTCGCGATAAACCACTGCAACCACCAAAAGCGCTTGCTTCGATCTGTGTTACAGAAGCTGGAATCGTGATCTCTTCAAACGCAGTACATCCAGAAAAAACACCCGTGCTAAGCACCTGCAAATTATCGGAAAGCTTTATCTCCCGAACGCTTGTACAGTTTTGGAATGCATATTGATCTACCAATACAGTACTGTTTGGAAGTCGAATTTGAGAAAGCGCCGTACCACTGTACGCATAACTTCCAATCGTCTCTACACTGCTTGGAATGCGGACATCGGACCAAGCTGAAAGATTGTAAAATGCATACGAACCGATCGTTTTTACACTATCGGGCACTGTCATTTCCGTAAGAGCTGAAAGCCCATAAAAAGCATTTTTTCCAATCGTCTGCACCCCCGAAGGAAGATCCACACGCTGTAGCTCAGAACATCCATAAAACAGTCGGTCGGAAATCGTTAGAAGTCGGTCTGAAAGACTTGATGATTCTAAAGCATCACATCCTTCAAAAGCGCCTGCTCCTAACTCCGTCACACTATCCGGAAGGGATACTTCCGAAAGAGCATCACACTCTGCAAAAGCGTTCATTCCAACTTGTGTCACAGTAGAAGGAATTGTTATGCTTTTTAAGTTTTTGCAGTACGCAAAAGCAGAATTTCCGATAGATGTAATATGATCGGGAATCACGTACTGTTCAAAATTACATCCATAAAACAAAGCATCATTCAGCGTGGTCACAGCTTGCGGAATAGTAACCGGCTCCAAGGAAGTACAACCGGAAAACACCGCCGCATCAATTGATGAAACACTTTCCGGAATATCTAGTTCTTTCAAATTTGAACAGTCACTGAATGCACCTGCTGAAATACTTTGCAAACTTGAGGGCAACTGAACTTGGTTTAAATTTTCACAAGCAGCAAAAGAATATTTACCAATAGTTAAAACCCCCTCCGAAATTGTCAAATCAGTAATGAGCGAATAATCATAAAATGCAAACTCACCAATACGACTTACATCCTCCGGAATAATTAATTCACCTTCAACAGCTTTTCCTCCCGCATACAGAGTCACAGCATAGTCTATCCACATACCGTTTTCATAGACCGATCTGGTAGATGCCGGATTTTCTCCATAATAGAAATCTATTCCGCACCATGCCGTTAGACTATCCACATACACGCTTCGCAGAGCATCGCAACCAAAAAACGCCCATTGATCCACAGTCTTTAGCCCCGTTCCAACTGTAACCGAAGATAAATTTCTGCACTCCATAAACGCTTGATACCCAATAGAAGAAACGTCATCTCCCAAAATCACTTCAACCAAATTGTCGCAATCATAAAAGGAACACTTACTCACGCTTGTTACGCCGTCTTCAAAGATGACTTTTTTTATATATGGCCTACGCTCAGCCCAAGGCATCGTCGCGCCTGTGCTAGAGTATGTATATTCCTCCATTTCCCCTGTGCCTGAAACAGTAAGCGTTCCCTCGTCATCCAATGTCCACATTAAGTTTTCACCGCAAGTGCCACTGGCTATGATTTGAGACGCCAATGCCGTTACGGGAAACATCCCCAACAGCAATGCAAAACAAAGAATCCACGCTACTGTTCTCATAGAAACTCTCATTGTAAATACCACCTTTACTATAAATTTTTGTGTAGGGCAATTCTACCTTCCACAAAAAGTATTTATTAAAGCTGTCCCGAAACGGCAAGATAGACCATAAAGCCCACGATGGCAAGGGCGGTGACCACCGTGCCCACGCAGGCAAGGATGAGCGTTTTTTTCCGATCTTCCTTGATCTTTTCAAGCTCCTCGATCTGTCTTTGGCGCTTGATCTCGGCACGCTGCTCGTCGCTGAGGCTCTCGTCAAGATCCTCCTGCTCAAGCTCCTCCACGTCCTCGATATCCTCGATATTCTCTACGAATTCGTAGTCCTCGGGAAGCTCGCCCTCCTCGTCCTGCTCGTCTTGCAGGTCGGACTCCCCCTCCGTGATCGAAAGCTCTTCGCCGCTTTCAGCCAGTTCCTTGCGGCGCTTCAGCTCCTCCACCATCATAAAGGCGGCGTAATCCGAAATGCTGTCCCGCTCCTCGGTGAGCACTCGTTTAATGTCCTCCTCACTCATGGACATAATGACCATTCTGCTGTAGCTTGCCATACTTCCTCCCTTGTGCCCCGCACACCTTATTTCTGCTCAAAGAAGCGGATCTCTCCGATATTTTCAGCGTACGCAAAGCCGCTAAAGCCACTCTTTTCCAGGTTTGAAAGGAGCTTGCCCACCTTTTTGGGCTTCAGATACAGAGCGCAATCGTACTCCTCTCTCAGCCCTTCCGCCGCCTCGTAGGCATCGGCAAAGGAGCCCTCGTAGATGATCGCCAGCTTCTTTTTGCCGCCGAGAGAAACGCTCATACCCTGCTCTTGCAAAATTCCGAAGATGCGCTCAAAGCCGATGGAGAAGCCCACGGCAGGCACCTGCTCGCCGATAAACTTGCCCACCAGATTGTCGTATCTGCCGCCGCCCGCGATGGCACCGGGGTAACCGGGCAATGCCACCTCGAAAACGGTACCGGTATAGTAGCCCTGTCCGCGGATCAGGGTCAGGTCAAAGACCACGTTATATCTGTCCTTTGCAAGGTACAGACTGTTTTCAAGGATGCCCTGCAGTCTTACGCCCGCCTCACACTCTTCACCGATAAAGTCAAGGGCTCTTTTAAGGGTCACCTGCTCCTCAAAGAGGGTCAGCAGCTTGGCAGCAGAGTCTTCGTTGCATCCCTTTTCAAGAAGCTCCTTTTTCACGCCCTCTGCCCCGATCTTATCAAGCTTGTCAAGGCTGATGCAGACGCTGTCAAATTTCTCTTCCTCAAAGCCGCAAACGGTGAGCACTGCGCGCAACACCCTTCTGTCGTTGACCTTTACGGTAAAGCCCTCAAAGCCCACCTTTAAAAGGGCTTTGGCGGTGGTGGCGATCAGCTCGATCTCGCAGTCGCTTCCGCTGTCGCCCAGCACGTCGATGTCGCACTGCACGAATTCGCGAAGTCTGCCCTTCTGGGGTCTTTCGGCTCTGTAGACCCTGTCTGTCTGGATGCACTTGAAGGGGGTGGGCAGATGGGCGCGGTTTGCCGCATAGTAACGGCAAAGAGGCAGGGTCAGGTCGTAGCGCAGACCCATATCCGCCAGATTCTTGTAGTCGCCCTTTTCCAGCGCGCTTTCAAGCTTTTCCCCTCTCTTCATCACCTTGAAGATCAGGTTTAAGTTTTCGCCTCCCTCGCTCTTGTCAAGGTTTTCGATATCCTCTAAAATGGGAGTGGTGATGCGGTTGTAGCCTGCGGCTCTGTACACCGACAGGATGGTCTCCTGCAAACGGTCACGTAAAGCCGTTTGCTCGGGCAAATAATCGTTTGTGCCCTTAACGGGATTGATCTTCATATTTCTTCTTCCTTTCTGTCATAAGGTCGTTTTCTGTTTTAAAGCAGTTTTTCAAGGCGGCGGATATCCACCTGCTCGGTGCGCTCGATACCGTATTTTTCAAGCAACTCAAGGGCTCTTTTGATCGTCGGCGCATCGTACACGTCCTGAGGACGGTGGGCGTCGCACCCCACGATCATCTTTCCGCCGTGCTTGGAAACCAAGGCAAGAAAGTCTTCTCTTGGGTAGTGGCGTCCCTCTCTCAACCCCAGAATGTTCATTTCAAGGGGGAGGTCCTCCTTCACGATGCCCTCCACAAGACGGTCCATCTCGCTGATAAACAGTCGGTAGTCGCCCGTGAAATTCAGGATATCGGGGTGGGCAATATAGGAATAAAAGCCGCTCCTTGCCCCCTCAAGCACCGAGTCCACGTACAAATGCAGCCGCTCCTCATCGTCGTCCGCTCTGCCCGAATAGCGCTTTGAGGGCTCCTTGCCCGCATAGTGCTGACCGAGGATCAGGTATTCCACGCCGCTGCCTCTGATCAGCTCCTTATAGTCCTCAAACACATCGGGGTAGTATTCCGCCTCAAGACCGATGTGGATCTCGATCTCCCCTTCATATTCCTTCTTCAGCGCCTGAAGCACGCTGACGTAAGAGGAAAGCTCCTGCGGACGCATTCTGAAGGACGAATAGTAGTCGCCCTGAAAGATATAAGGGCTGTGGTCGGCAAAGCCGAGGACCTTCAGCCCTGCGGCGATCGCCTGCTGTACGTATTCCCGCTCACTGCCCGCGGCGTGGTTGCAACGGACGGTATGGGTGTGGTAATTTGCACGGATGAGAGGCTCTTTTGCCATATATTCCGCCTTCTTTCCTTGATTTTGCCTTTAATTTGCTCTGTTTTTTGCTTTACGTGCCTGTCTTTTCTGCAAAACGCTCTGGGTGGTGTTGCGCCAGATCTGCCACAGAACCGACATCACGACGATGCCCGCCGAAATGCCAAGGCAGACGCATAGGGTGTCAATACCCTTTTGTGCCGCAATATCTCTGTCGCCCTGCACCAAAAACGCCATGGTGTAATAAAGAGATCCTCCCGGTACCATAGGAATAAGCCCCGGGATCAGATAGACGGTGGCAGGCGTTTTCAATACTCTTGCCATGACCTCGGAATAGAGGGTGCAAGCCGCACCACCCGCAAAGCTGGCAAGGAAAAGCCAGCCGAAATTCATCGCGGGCGCCAGATCCTCCACCAGCATATAGGCAGAAGTGCAGATCATCCCCGCAAGGGTGGCAAAGAACAGTCTTTTTGGATGCACGCCGAAGAGCACCGAGAAGCCGATGGCACCAATGCCTCCGTATAAGATCATCAGCAGGGGCTGGGTATCTCCCTGGAAGGTGGAATTGTTGCCCTCAAAAAACAGCAGTACGCTGGTAAAGCCCGTGGCAATGGCGGCGGCGATCAGCACACACTGCAGCATCTTCACCGCACCCGACACCAACTCACCGCAAAGCAGGTCTCTGACCGCATTGCCGAGAGCAAGCCCCGGGATGAGGAGCATAATGATACTGATATTGATGGTAGACAGATGCACCGTGATATAATCGGCGCAAAGGGAGGTGGCAAGCCAGCTGAGGAAGCTTGCAACCGCCGAGACGAAGACGGTATAAACGATCTGATTGATGTATTTGGGACGGTTGAAATCCAAGAGGCAGACGATCAGTCCGATCAGTCCGCAAATCAGAACGTCCCACAGATTACCGCCGAAAAAGAGGGAGAAGCCTACCGTGCCGATGAAGCCCCCCACGTAGCGAAGCCAGGTGGGATAGGTCTGCTTTCTGTTGATGCTGGCAATCTGCTCTAAGATCCTTGAGGGCTTGGGCGTATCGCGGCAGATGGTTCTTGAAAGGGCGTTGAGCTTTTCGATCTTGTAAAGCTGGTTGGCACTGCCGTACACCCGTCTTACCTGGGTGCTCTTCTCACCGTTTTCCATTACGATGGTGGCGGTGATGAGCGAGGTCATCGCAAAGATCTCCACTCTTTTTGCACCATAGGCACGGCAGATGCGCTCTGCGGTATCCTCCACTCTGTGCACCTCCGCTCCGCACTCCAGCATGCTTTCGCACAGGTCCAATGCGACGGTCAGCACCTCGTCGGGATCAAAGACAGCAGGGGGATCCTCTGCAAGCAGGTCACCCGATTTGTTGAATTCCACTTCCATAGCGGTCTCCTTTCGGTCAGCGTTCGTTTTTACGAAGTCTCAATTGGCTTTTAATGTGGGCAAAGGTCTCCTTTTCGCCCCGATCCCGCAGCATGGTCAAAAGCTCCTCTAATTCCCTTGCCGTTTCGGGATGCATCTGCTTTCTGCCGCTTCCTTTCAGAAAGTATTCAAGTGCCGCGGCATCGGTATAGTCCTTGCCCTTATAGACCTTGCTGGCGGCAATGCGGTCGCACACCATTTCCACAAGATACCGATAGGGCATTTTCACCGGCTCGTATAGCTTACTGACAGGCGAAACGTCGGTCCAATATTCAAAATGGTGCTTGTTGCGCCCCTTGTGATGCATCCACGCCGAGGAATAGCCCTTTTCTGCCCGCTCGCCCTCGTTTGGCGACCGGGTGCCCGTATAGTGCTTACACCCCACGAAAAATTCGCAGGGATGATATTTGGAAAGATCGTGGGTCAGTCCCTGCAGGGGAATACCGCACTTGAAGCAATGTGCCATCACCTTGTGTCGATGGGTGGTGATGGTTTTAAAATGTCCAAGAAGATGCATACGCTCAGTTCTCTTTTCCTATGATACAAAAATAATCGCTGGGATCTCTTCCCCCTGCGGGGTCGTTGACAAAGCCCCCGTTATAGTACATCATGGCAGATCCACCTCCGTCCAGATTGTAAGCCACGGCGGCACCCTCCTCGTACATCAGGTGAGAAAGCTCAGGGAAGGTCATTCCTCTGGAAACGTCCTCTTTTCTGCCGTCCACCACGCAAAAAATATAGTGTCCGTCTGATGCCTGACCCATAGCAATGCGGGGATTGGGGCTCAAAAAGCCGTAATAGGTGGTATGATCGTTCCACCCCTGATAATTGTCGTTGATGCGGAATTCGCCGTTTTCCTTCCGCGGCGAGCCGTCCTCGTTTAAAAGAGAGGGACCGAAGGTGAGCACGTGCCACACGTCCCCCTCGGCAAGAAGTGCCCTGCTGTCAAGGGTGTCGCCGTCGAGGATCTCCATTCTTCCGTCGGTGCGCAGACAGCAAACGTCAATGCCCTTGGTGGGCTTGTCACGGAAGATCCGCCCCCCTCTGACGTACAGTCCCCAGGAGCGGCCGCGCATAAAGTCGGTGTTCACGATGAAGATCGCGCCCAGCTGCTCTGCCACGTATTGCGGTGAGCCCTTGACAACGCCTCCCTCTTCGTCCATAAAAACGCAGCCTACCAGATCTCTGACGTCGTCAAGATACAGATCGGCGATATAGCAGAGGTTTTGATCTTCTCCCTGCCCCACCGTGATCTTGCGGATGAGCAATGCCTTACCCTCGTCAAAATAGCAAGCCACCACCTCTTCACCCCTGCGGTCAAAGAAGCTGTTTTCGGTCCTTCTACCCCCGTTTACCGCCGAGAACAGCTCTTCCTCGGTCTGCGGGATCAAGGGCTCGTCCGAAAAGGAAGGGCTTTCACCCTCTGAGCAAGAGGGGGCAGAGGACATGCCATCCCCTTTGCTTTGGGCCGAAGGTGCGCTCTGCTCGGTTTTCCCGCTGCTTTCATCAAGCCCCGGAACCACGATGTGCCCTTTAAACTCTGTGGTCGCCTTTTTCCCGCCTGCGTTACAGGCACAAAGCATCAGAGAAAGGATCAAAACGGTCGCGGCAAGTAGCTTACTTTTCATAACTGCTCCACGGCGTTCTTTTTTGATCAAACGCCCTTTTTCGCTTTTCAGTTTTCTTTTTTCAGGATCACGAAATAGTCGCTGGGGCTTCTGCCGCCGGTGTTGGAATTGACGGGCTTGCCGTCGTAGTACATAAAGACCGATCCGCCGCCGTCCAGATTGTAGGCAACCGAGGCACCCTCCTCGTACATCAGGTGAGAAAGCTCGGAAAAGCGCATTCCGCGGCTGTACCACTTGTCTCTGCCGTCCACCGAAACGAGAATATAGTGACCGTCCTCCGCCTGCCCGATGGCGGTGCGGGGGTTGGGGGCAAGAAAGCCCACCGAGGAGACCGTTTCGTCCTTGTCGTGCATACTGTAGTTATCGTTGATACGGAATTCCTCATTGCTGTTTCTGGGCGTACCGTCCTCGTTTAAAAGAGAGGGACCGAAGGTGAGCACGTGCCACACCTTCCCTTCCTCCATCAGCTTTTCGGGATCGAGGGTGTCGCCGTCAAGGATCTCCATTTTGCCATCCTTGCCTATGGCACAGATGTCGATGCCCGCCGTGGGCTTGTTTCTGTAGATCTTGCCTCCTCTGACGTACAGTCCCCAGGAGCGGCTGCGCATAAAATCAGTGTTTATGATAAACAGCGCGTCCTCCACCCTGTTCATCACGTCCTCGGGCGTACCCTTGGAGATGGCGCCCTCCTCGTCAAAGAGCACACATCCGATCAGATCTCTGATATCCGAGAGATAAATATCGGCAACGTAGGCAGTCACCTTGTCCGGACCAAAGCCAAAGGACACCTCTCTGATGAGGATGGCACGGTCTTCTGCCAGATAGCAGGCAACCTCCTTGGTATCCCTGCCCGCGAGATAACTGCTTTCATAGTTTTTGGAGCCGTTCACAAGGGTCCTTAACGCCTCTTCGCTTTCGGGAATAGAGCAAAAGCTCTCAAAGCCGTCTCCTTTTCCCTCCTCCGATGGGATCTCCACGTTGATCTGTCCCTTGGTATTCTCTGTTTTTTCGTCCTCCTTGGCACAAGAAAGCGTACCAAAGAGCATACATACCGCCAGCAGCAGCGCCGACGCCCGTCCGATCGTTTTTTTCATAGCTTTTCTATCCTTCATCCGGAGCGGATGCTTTTCCCGCCCCTCGTTTTTTCAAATCGTCAAAAACTCCATACATAATTATAGTATCACCAAATACGTATTTTGTCAAGAGAGCAGGAAAAAGTGAAAAAGATTTAACAATTTTGAGGGCAAAAAAACAAAAAACGCGCCTTTAAAAAAGACGCGTATGGCATCGACAAGCCTTTCTCAAAAGAACGCAGAAAGAAACGGCTCTTTCCTCCGACGTTTTGAAGGAACAAAAGGGCATCCGTATTTTTCTTGCGTCTCTTTTGCAAACGCCAAGCTGTTCAGCCGTCCTGTTTTTTATCCCTTGCCGCTCATCAAAAGCAACCCGAGAATGAGCAAAAGCTCGCTATCCACCCCTTCCTTTCCTCCTTTTTCATTCAGCAAAAGAAGGATCAGACCTGCAAGGACGATATCCTCCATGGTAAAGCTTTTGCCCGCAAGAGAAAAGAGAGAGGAAAGCAGTCCGCCCGTTTTTTCTTCGCTCCGCCCCCCATCAAAGTTTCCCCTTTCTTCACGGGGCGGTCTGTCCTTTGAATAAGGAGGATCCCACTCCCTGCCCTCGTATAAAGGATATCTGGGACGGCGGCTCTCCTCTTCTTGTGCCCGCGATAGGGAGGGGGCGGCGCCTTGAGGCTCATGGTTCGAAAAGGGTCTGCCGTCAAGGGGGGGCATTTGCTTGCGCGGCTCCTCCTCCCGTTGGGCATCGGACTCTTCAACTCTCTGTCCATCCTGCTCTCTTGCTTGCTGCCGTTGCTCTCTTAACGCCACGCCTCCGTAGCCTGCGGGCAGATCCACCCCGAATTTTCTGCTGTACATCATTTGCTCCCTTCCTGTGTACCGCCAAAGCCCAGCCCCAGGTGCTTTGCCATTTCAAGAAGACCCAGGATCTTTAAAATGCCGTCAAGCCGCTCCTGCCGTTCACTGCAAAGATAGGGACGCAGGGCAAGAAGCAGATCCCTTCTGCGGTCTCTTTCTCTCCTTGGAGGAAAAAAGGACGGCAGGGCGAACTCGTCAGACCGACCCCTTTGACCCCGACTGCCCGAAAACGCCCCCTCGTCAAAAGCAAATGCCGGGGCGGCGTTGCTCTTAGCGGTGCTTTGCTCTTTTGGTTCAGTATATGCATCGCTCTGCCCTTGATATGCCCCTGCCGTCCTTTCGGAGGGTGAAAGGCCCGAAGGTGCTTTGGGAGGCTCTCTTTCTTCAGACCGCGCCTCAGACTGCAGGGGGGCTTGCGCCCCCTCCCCGCCGTCCGGCGAAAAAGGGGAGATGCCCTGAAAAAGCCCTGCGTTTTTCAGTCCTGCCACCGCACCGATCACCCCTTGAAGTGCCTCGGGGTTGGAAAGCAAGCCGCCGATCACCCCCGAAAGATCGGGAAAGCCGCCGTTATCCACCCTGCCCCTCCTTCGTTTTCAGCGCCTGAAGAATGCTCTCTGTGATCTTCGGATCAAGGGAGGAGGCAAGGGCGGCAAGCTCTTCTCCGCTTGCCGAAGCGATCTTCCTTTTGATCATCCCCGCACTCCCCGCCGCCGCCAGCGCCTGTCCCTGACTGCCTCCCGATGCAAGGATCACCCCGTATACCAAAGCGGCAAACTGCTCGTCTGAGAGCTGTGCCGCCTTTTTTACCTGTTGATAGTCCCGTTCCATAAAAAAACCAAACCTTTCCTTGAAAATGGGTCTGCCCCTTCTTTATTCTATGCCTCCAAAAGGGAAATTGTCCCTCTTTGCTTGGGGCTCTTGACAGACCGCTCTTTTTTTAGTAAAATATAGGAAAGAACGGCGCACCGCGCCCCGCAATCACCAAAAGGAGCTTCCTATGGAATATAACGTTCACCCCGACAAGCGCAAGCCCCTGCTCATCGTGCTCACCCTGCTTTCCGCAGGGCTGGCATGCGCCCTTTTACCCACCGTTTTCGACGGTCTGCCTCAATACGTTTTTCACCTGCCTGCGCTGGTGCTCTTCACCTTGTGTATCGCTCTGCTTTCAAGATACGTGATGACCGACTACACCTATCAGCTGAAGGATGCCCCCGACACCATGTCAAATTACCCCAAATTCAACGTCTACCGCATCCGCAAGGCGGGAAGCAGGATGGTCTACTGTATCCCCTTTAACAACGTTCTGTCTATCAAGCGGGTGGAAAAGATCCAAAAGCCCAAATGCCCTCACGAAAATCTCTGCGCCTCTATGGCTCCCCTGCAGATCTATATGCTCACCTATTTTGTGGAAAACAGCAAGGAAGTGATCTTTATTGAATGTAACGACCGCTTCGCCAAGGAGATCGACGCCCGCATCCAAAGCTGGAGTCAGGTACAGGATTTTGTAGACGAGGACTGAAAAGCCCGCTTAAACTTAAACTTAAACTTAAATTTAAAGTAAGTAAAAAAGGAGTTGCCATGTATTACTGCGAAAACTGCAAGCTTCTCTGCCACGAAACGGTCTGCGGAGAATGCGGCAAGAGCGACCTGCGCCCTCCCCTAAACGAGGATTTCTGCTATTTTACCGAATGCTCCGAGGATCAGGCGAAAATGCTTAAAGAAGCACTGAAAAGCGAGGACATCCCCTGCGCGCTGATCCCCAGCGGCAGCGGCGTGCGCTCTGCCCTGGGACTGACTCTTGAAAATATGAAGGTCTATTTGCCCTACGGCTTTCTTGATCGGGGGCAGGAGCTTTTCGACGGCATCTTTCTGCCCCCTCTTGACGAAACGGAGGAGCTGAAAGCCCTCCTGCTTGAAAACCAAGAAAGCTGGCACGTCACGGGATTTTTTGCAAGCAGAAGCATTCGAAGAAAGCTGGGCATACCGAAGGATCACGATCTTGCCCCCACCCTGCGCCCGCTGGTCCAAAGTGCTACAAATATTCGGGACGAAGGACTCATTTCCTCCTCGGTGGTTGGCGGGCACTATCTGATCGTCAAAGGCGAAAAATACGATCTGACCTTTGACTCGGTCTCCTTTGAGCTTTTGCACGTGAAGAAAAAATGATCACACAGAAAAACGATCTCATCTGCCGATTGGTACAGTTGAGATCGTTTTTTCTTTATAAAGTGCAGACCGTTTGCCTCAGGTGATCGCTTTTTCACGTTCCCCTGCGCCGTCCCCGCCACGTGCCGGGAGCGCATCCTTCGGCGTTTTTAAAATGCTTGTAAAAATTGATATAATTACCGAAGCCGCAAAGATGGGCGACCTGTCCAACGTCAGTCTCCGTATGCTCCAAAAGCTCCTTTGCCTTTTGCAAGCGCAGGGAGGTCAGATAAGAAAGGGGCGGCATACCCGTTTGCTCCTTGAAGATGCGGATGAGATTGTTTTTGCTATAGGAGCAGGCGTTTGCCAGCTCGTTTAAGGTATATCCCCTTGAAAGATCCTTTTCCACAAGCCTTTTCACAAAAAGAACCGTTTTTTCCTCTCTTGACGGCTCTTTTTCCACGAGAAGTGCCGACAAAATACTGTAAAAGGGCGCGTTCTTTTCGATCGTGGTGGCTCTTCGCTCTTTTACCGTCTCAAGGCGTTTAAGATAGGGCATCAAGGCGTCCGCTTCAAAACGCCCTCTCAGGGGCAGGGAGCGCTCTGCCTCGGAAAACGTCCCGTGAAAATGGATGTAATAGTAATACGCGCCTCCGCAAAGACCGTTGCTCTCCTGCAAAAGTCCGCTCCTTTGGATATAGTATTCCCCTTCCATCAAGGTCACCGTCACGCCGTCCTCTTTAAAAGAAAGACTACCCCCAAGCATCAGCAACAGCACGTCATCCTGACAAATGCGGGTAATGTGCTTTTCGTGGGGCGCAAAGAGTCTGTAGGAACCGTGGCGGAAGACGGACAGCGTTTCAAGATCAAGACCGTAGGACATCGTTTTTTCTCCTTCCGAGGCGCACCGCTCCTTAAAAAAGCGGACGACGAAACCTCCTTTCACAGTATACACCAAAAATGTGATATTTGCAATAGCGTTTTGAAGATAATATATTGTGTCTTGATTTTTCTTGTGATATAATAAATTCGATATATCATGGAGCTTTACGCCGAATGGATTGCGCAACAAAGAAAGCGAGGAAGATAAATGTACCGATACGTTAATCCAAATGAATTTTACCCCGAGGGCTGGCTTCTGTCCCAGCTGCAACTCCAAGCAAAGGGTCTTTGGGGAAATCTTGACAAGATGTGGCCTGACGTGCGTGACAGTGCGTGGATCGGCGGTGCAAAGGACGGCTGGGAGCGGGTTCCCTACTGGCTTGACGGCTTCATCCCCCTTGCTTACCTGCTTCGTGACGAGGATCTGAAGGCACGGGCGCAAAAATATATCGACGCCATCCTTGACCGTCAGGAGGAGGATGGCTGGATCTGTCCCTGTAGCTATGAGGAACGGGAAAGCTACGATCCTTGGGCGTTTTTCTTGATGGGCAAGGTTCTTTCCCTCTATCTGTCCTTCAAGGAGGACAAGCGGGTAGAGGAAGGGCTTTATAAAGCAATGAAGTGCCTTTATATCTGGGTAAAGGACGAAAAGCTCAGGGTCAGAGATTGGGGCAATTTCCGCACCTTCGAGTGCCTCATTCCCCTGCTTGACCTTTATAGCAGATACCCCGAGGAGTGGATCATCGAGCTTGCACGGCTTTTGAAGATCAAGGGAGCGGACTACTACTCCTTCCGCGAGCTTTACCGCCGCCCGATGAACAGATGGAGAAAAGAAACGCACATCGTCAACCTGTGCATGATGTTCAAGAGCGACGCGCTTTATAACGCATTAACAGGTGAAAACACCCCCGACCACGCAGAGGAGCTGTGGCAAATCCTTGAAAAGTACAACGGCACGGCAGTAGGCACCTTTACAGGCGACGAGTGCCTTGCAGGCATCGGCAACAACCACGGTACTGAGCTTTGCGCGGTGGTGGAGCTGATGTACACCTGCGAAGTACTGTTCTCGCTCACCGGCGATCGGGTGTGGTTAGACAGACTTGAAAAGGCGGCATTCAACGCCCTGCCCGCCACGGTCAGCGACGATATGTGGAGCCATCAGTACGATCAGCAGGTCAATCAGATCGCCTGCATTCCCTTCCCCGGCAAATCGTTCTTCCGTACCAACGGTCAAAGCGCCCATCTCTTCGGTCTTGAGCCCGAGTTTGGATGCTGTACCGCCAACGGCGGTCAGGGCTGGCCCAAGCTTGCCATGAGCGTCTACGCCCGCAAGGACAAAGAGATCATTGCCACGATGATGCTCTCGGGACGCCTTGAAACCACGGTGGAGGGCAAAAAGGTAAATATCCGCTGTGAAAGCGGCTATCCCTTCGTGCTTTCGGGAAGATATACGGTGACAAGCGAGGAGGAGAACGCCTTCACCTTCAAGATCCGCGTGCCCGCCTTTGCAAAGGGGGTAAAGGTGAACGGCAAGAGTGCCCCCGCACTTGAGGGCTATCTGGTCTTTGACCGCATTCCCGCAGGAGAAACGACGATCGAGGTTGCCTTTGAGGACACGCCCCGCTTCGTCCGCCGTCCCTTCGACCTTTATACCGCAGAATACGGACCGCTGGTCTTCTCTATGCCCATCAAAACCGAATATTTGATGAAGGAATACGAAAAAGAGGGCGTTGTGCGCAAGCACCCCTACTGCGACTACCATCTGATCCCGAAAAGCGATTGGCAGTTTGCCTTTGCCGACGTGAAGCTGAGCGCTGAAATCGGGAAGGGCGACGAGATCCCCTTCTCCGAAAAGAATCCGAGAGTGATGCTCAAGGCATCCCTTGTCCCCATTGATTGGGGATACGCGGACGGCTACGAAACGGTGGCATCCGACCGCCCCGCCTCAAGAAGGGCGCTTGGCGATGCCGTTGCCGCAACGCTCGTTCCCTACGGCGGAGCAAAGCTTCGTATGACCGAAATGCCCTTTTCCGAAAACTGATTCCCCTATTAAAACACCAAAGGTCTTTGCAGGAACGCTCCCGCAAAGACCTTTTTTATTGATTCGTTTGTTTTTTTCCCTTATTCACTTTTTGGCGGCGGCTCTCTTCCCTCAGACAGCGGGAAAAATCCGTCGATCCTGCCCTTTTCCATGGCAGTGAAGACTCTGTGCTTCAGTCCCTTATTTTCTCTGTCCATCTCGTCCACCATCCTCTTGAAGCGCTCTCTGTCGGTGTGCTTGTCCTCGGGACAGGTGGAGGTGACCACGGGCAGATCGTTGCTCTTCATAAAATAACGGATATCCCCCTCGTCGGCAAAAAGCAGGGGACGGACCATGGTCAGATCCTTTCTTGATAGGTAGGTCACGGGCGAAAAACAGCCGATACGCCCTTCGTTGAAGAGATTCATCAAAAAGGTGACCACCGCATCGTCGTAATGATGCCCCAGCGCCAGCTTGTTGCAGCCCATCTCCTTGGCGGTATCGTGCAAAAGCCCCCTTCTCATTCTGGCGCACAGCGAGCAGGGATTGCTTTCCTTGCGCACCTCGAAAACGATCTTGGCTATGTCCGAGTCCACGATCCGATGCTCCACCCCCATCTGACGACAAAGCGCGCTCAAGGGTGCGAAGTCCATCCCCTCGAAGCCGGTGTTGACGGTGATGGCGCAAAGCTCAAAGTGCTTGGGGTAAAAGCGCTGTAATTCCTTTAGGATGCACAGCAGCGCCGTGCTGTCCTTTCCTCCCGAGATGCCCACCGCAATGCGGTCGCCCTCGTTGATCATTTCATATTGCTCCACCGCCCTGCGGGCACAGGAGAGCAGTCTTCTTGCATTTACAAAGTCCATAGAATTTTCGGCTTGCGCCGTCCTTTTTTAAAATACGTTCGTGATGCTCTCCGCCTGCATATACTGTACTAACGCGATCAAACGGAGGTACCAATGGCGATCAAAATATACGTCGATCAGGGGCATAATCCCCGCAATCCCAATGCGGGCGCAGAGGGAAACGGATTAAGAGAGCAGGACGTGACCTTTGAGGTGGGGCGGCAGCTTGCAGCTCTTCTTGAAGAAAGCGGCAACTACGAGGTGCGCCTCTCCCGCCCGCTTCCCGACACCATTCTCGGAACGAGCAACGCCTCCTCCCTCAGAGCAAGAACGGAAGACGCCAACGCCTGGGGAGCGGATTATTTCATCAGCATCCACGCAAACGCCTCCTCCGTCTCCTCTGCCACGGGATCGGAGGGCTACGTTTACTCTTTAAACAGCCCCGCAGAGCCTCTTGCCCTGCAGATCGTGGAGGGCATTTCAGAGATGACCGGCTTTCCCGCAAGAGGGGTCTTTGCCCGTCCCACCCTTTACGTTTTAAGGAGAACGGCTATGCCTGCAGCTCTTATCGAGATCGGCTTCATCACCAATCCCGCCGAGGCGCACCTGATGCGCACCGACCCCTCAGCCTACGCCAAGGGAATGGCGCTGGGCATCAACCGTTTTTTCGGCTTTTCGTAGACCAGCCCTCAAGGCAGTCGTCAAAAAAGCCCTCAAGAATGGTGGACACCCTTTTCGGATCCTCTAAATACGCCACGCCGTGTCCTGCATTCTCCACTAAGATCAGCTCCTTTTTGCCTTCAAACGCCTCGTGCATCCACTCGGTGTGATAGGGAGGCACGAAATCGTCGGCAAGCCCGTGGATGAAGAGCACCGGCAC
The DNA here is from genome assembly GCA_017465885.1 of Clostridia bacterium. Classification (GTDB taxonomy): domain Bacteria; phylum Bacillota; class Clostridia; order Oscillospirales; family CAG-272; genus UBA11512. Next base: position 151,823 of record JAFTVG010000011.1, read on the forward strand.
GGTGATACCGTTGATCTCCTTGACCAGATCGCACTCGTTAAAGGAAAAGCCCGAGCGCGCCCTGCAGATCAGGTCGGCGATATGGTAAAGGGGAAAAACGGGTAGCTTCATATTGCTTTTTAAAACGTGGCAGACCTCTTTTCTGGGGTGGGAATAGCCGCAGTCGGCGCTCACCCCCGCAAGGTTTTTGGGAACGTCAGGCAGCGCCGCCGTCATCAGGGCAATGGTCGCCCCCATGGAGATGCCCGAGATCAGCACGGGCAGGTGGGGGTGGCTTTCTTCAAGGGACTTCAGCCAATCCCGCATATCGTAGCGCTCCTTGACCCCGAAGCAGATGTCCTCTCCTTCACTTTTCCCATGACCTCTGTGGTCTACGGCAAGCACGTGAAAGCCAAGCCCAAGATACTTTTTCAAAACGGGGGCAAAATCGTGGCGGGCGGCGCTTCTGTAGCCGTGGCTGATGATAATGATCCCTCGGGGCGCCGTGGGACACTCAAAAAAGAGGGCGTGGAGCCTCAGTCCGTCAAAGGAGGTGATATAACGATGCTCGGCGTTTTTTGCCCTGCCGTTATAATCGGCTCTGCCTTCGTTTAAAAGGGCAAGACATTCGCCCTTCCCTGCCCCCGTAAGCCAACGGTCAAATTGCTCGTCTGTGGGCTCGTCGTGTCTGCTTTTCACGGCGAATTTATAAAGATAACCCGATGCCGCAAGCAGAAGGCAGATCAAAAGAAGCAGTACGCCCAAAAGGATCAGGGCTGTAAGCAGGTAGGGATTCACGGTATATTCTCCTCTTTTTTGAATTTTATAATTTTACAAGGCGCGCCCTATATAAAGCACCGCCGTGGGCAGGCAGATCGGCTGAAAAATAATCCTTTCTGATATCGGATCTTTCGCCCGTGACCAGATCCTCAAAGACCATTCCGTAGCCCGAAAGATCTCCAAGACCCGCACTGTACAGATAAAAAGGCACCTCTCCGTCGCTGTCCGACAGATTAAAGAGCCCAAGGGCATATTCCCCATCCTCAAGAAAGCGGAAAAACGCCTTTCTCCCCCCGATCCACGGGTGGGCGCTTGCCTCAAACGCCCCGCGGCATTCGGCATCCCTGTTGACGGCGATCAGCTTTTTATTGGTCAACAGCGAAAGAAGCTCGCCCGACAGCGTTCTGGGGTCACAGCCGAGCATCAGGGGCGTGCCGAACAGACACCACATCAAAAACTGAGTCTTATATTCCTCGGTGGTGCATCCTCCGTCGCCCACGTTCCCTTTGCCGTACATACCCACCGTCAGCATATCAAGATCGTTAAAGCAGCCGGGAGCGGTGTAGCAAAGATTGCCCGCCTGACCCAAGGCGATATTCTTGAAGGACTCAAAGTTATCTGAGATGTCAAGGGTGGAACGGTAAAGATGTCCGCCCACCGACCGCGCCCACCTTTCGGGATGGTCCATTCCTCCCGTGCAGACCGAAAAAACGATGTCTCTGCCCGTCTGCCGAAGCGCCATTCCCATACGGCGGTAAAGAAGCTTTGAATCCACGTTGTTCGGACGGAAGCAAAAATCGTATTTGAGCAGATCGCATCCGTAGGAGGCAAAATCGGCGGCATCCTCAAACTCGTGCCCGAAGCTGCCCGGATACCCCGCGCAGGTTCGGACTCCCGAGCAGGAATACATCCCGAATTTCAGCCCTCTTTCGTGAATATAGTCGCCCAGCGCCTTCATCCCCGAGGGAAATTTCCGTCTGTCGGCAACGATCTTCCCCGTTTTCGGATCTCGTTCCTTTTCCGACCAGCAATCGTCGATGACCAGATATTCATATCCCGCATCCCGCAGTCCCTTTTCAACAAGGCAGTCGGCGATCTCATAGATCAGCCCTTCGTTGATCTCCTTGCCGAAGGTATTCCACGTGTTAAAGCCCATAGGGGGTCTTTGTGCGATCATAAAGCACCTCTTTCCTTTTCTGATGCAAAAAGGCAGAGACCGTCAAGCAGTCTCTGCCGTCTATTTTTGAATGCAGCGGTTCAGTCCTCCGCCTCGTTCATCTTGGGATATTCCTCCAAAACCAGTCCGGGATTTTTGTCGGTTGCCCAACGCACTGCCCAGTCGCTCTGGAAGATCAGCAGATTATGCTCTTTGAAATCCTGCACCCACATGGTGCCGTCGGCAAGGCGCAGGTCGTTGATATGGCAGGGGCTGCTCTTGACCCAGTAGATCAGGCTGTGGGGCAGCTCGGTCTTGCGGTATTTCACGCCGTATTCGGTCTCCATACGGAACTTGAGTACGTCGTACTGAAGCTGACCGACCACGCCCACCACAAGGCGCTCAAGTCCTGCGCCGGGCAGAGTGAAGATACGGATGGCACCCTCCTGGGCGATCTGGTTCATACCCTTGGAAAACTGCTTTCTCTTCATGGCGTCGATCTGCTCCACGTAGGCAAAATGCTCGGGAGAGAAGGTGGGAATATCCATAAAGCGCACCTTCATCCCCGCTTCACACACCGTGTCGCCGATGGAGAAAACGCCCGGGTCAAAGATGCCGATGATGTCGCCCGCATAGGCGCAGTCGATGATCTCCCGCTCCTCTGCCATCATCTGCTGAGGCTGGGAAAGCTTTGCCACCTTGCCCGTCTGCAAATGCAGATATTCCTTGTTTCTTTCAAACTTGCCCGAGCAGATGCGCAGGAAGGCAATACGGTCGCGGTGCGCCTTGTTCATATTCGCCTGGATCTTGAAAACAAAGGCAGAAAACCGCTCGTCGGCAGGATCTACCACGCCGTCCTTGGTTTCGTGGGAAAGAGGACCCGAGGTCATCTTCAAAAAGGATTCAAGGAAGGGCTCCACGCCGAAGTTGTTTAACGCCGAGCCGAAGAAGACGGGGGAAAGCTTGCCGCAGGACACCTTTTCAAGATCAAATTCGTAGCTTGCCGCATCCAGTAGCTCCACCTGATCGATCAGCTCGGAGGCGGCGTCCTCACCGATGAGCTCGTTGAGCTTGTCTCTGTCCTCCAGATCGCAGTTGATACCCGCAATGCGCTTTCTGCCCGCGTGCCACTCGTTAAAGGCAAGCACGCTCTTCTTTTCTCTGTCGTAAACGCCCTTGAAGCCCACGCCGCAGCCAATGGGCCAGTTGATGGGGTAGGTGCCGATGCCGAACTCCTTTTCAAGCTCGTCAAGCAGGTCGAAGGGATCGCGGGAGTCGCGGTCCATTTTGTTGATAAAGGTGAAGATCGGGATACCGCGCATAGCGCAGACCTTGAAAAGCTTTCTGGTTTGGGGCTCGATACCCTTGGCGCCGTCGATGACCATCACCGCAGAGTCGGCAGCCATCAGCGTACGGTAGGTGTCCTCGGAGAAGTCCTGGTGACCGGGGGTGTCCAGAATGTTGATGCAGTAGCCGTCGTATTCAAATTGCAGAACCGAGGAGGTGACGGAGATACCTCTCTGCTTTTCAAGCTCCATCCAGTCGGACACCGCGTGGCGGTCGGATGCCTTGCCCTTGACCGTGCCGGCACTCTGAATGGCACCGCCGTAAAGAAGGAATTTCTCAGTGAGGGTGGTCTTACCCGCGTCGGGGTGGGAGATGATGGCAAAGGTGCGCCGTCTGCTGATTTCCTGCTGTAAAGTGCTCATAGCTATCGTTGATCCTTTCGTGGGGGAAGACGGTGCACGCCTGCGTCCTCCCAAGCTTGTTTAGTCATTACTGTTTTAACGATTTATTATAGCATAGTTTTCCCCGATTTGCAAGAAATTTCTTGGGGATTTTTAAATGGATACATATTTTTCTCAAGCGCAAGCACGCTCCTTAAAGCCAAACACGGCGCTTCAAAAGACAAAAATATGGCGACAACGGGGAAAGGAAGCTTTTTCAAATGCAAGGCTGAAAAGCAAAAAAAGAAGAGCGGGAGCCAGAAAAACGAGCACGGTGAAAGCGGTTTGCGAAGGGACAAAAAACTTTTTTATTTTTTCAAAAAAGGGGTTGACAAACAGGGTGCGTTATGCTATAATACACAGGCTCTCGGGGAACCCCACTCAAAAAGCCTCGAGTTTATATAGATCTGGGTGTGGCGCAGATGGTAGCGCGCTACCTTGGGGTGGTAGAGGCCGCTGGTTCAAATCCAGTCACTCAGACCAAAAAAATACCGATACCTTCTGGTGTCGGTATTTTTTTCGTTTAAGATGCACAATGCAGAACCACGAGTTTTTTCAAAAGAGCTCTGCTCCTTTTGAAAAAATCTCCAGGCATTTGCCCTGAGTCAGACAAACCAAGCCGTTAAACGTCGGGCAAATGCGTTCAATCATCCAGTCACTCAGACCAGTTCGGAGGTTCATAACGGACCTCCGAATTTTCTTTATTTTACGGGCTTTTTCTGGCATTTGGGTGTTTGCACCGCCTCGAAATCGTCCGCTATTTTTTTGCCAAAAATCGGCTCAAAATCGGCTACGACCACATGTTTGACCACATTTGTCACGAAAAAGCTATATTCCATAAGGGTTTTCGGCACTTTGTGATTTTAATTTTATGCAAAATGACGGCGGTTCTCTGCTTTTGAGAACCGCCGTTTTTTCTTGTATTATTTCTTTTTCAAATAATTTTCATACCATTCTTTGGCATCATCTGGCATAGCATACTGTATTTTTCTACTTTCACCGTATATTTCAAATACCTCATAAGGCAAGTTTATGTCTTCATAAACGACCATTTTAGCTTTTGTAGCTTCAATTTCACCTTGCCGATTTAGGATATTCTCTATATCTTTAACATGATAATGATAAGTTTTATTGTTTAATTCAAATATTCTCATTTCATTTAAATCATTCATAGCATTCACCTCTCTAATCAACTATTTTTCAAACAATTTATCTTTGATAAATCCACATTCCCAAGTGAAAATGTTTCGCCTAAATAATAATCGAAATCTATGGTGTCATCCGCCAAACCTAAATATTTAATGATTTTGGCCTCGCGCTGTTGTCCCCATATTTCACCTAAAAAAAGCAATGCATTTAATTTGTTGGGCGCATTATCATATATGTTTTTTCCATATGTTTTTCTAATAGATTCCGCTGCTACATTCTTCGTAATGCCAACTGCTTCTGCTGTGTTACTGATAATTCTTCCCCATGATATCAAAGATACAACTTGATGCTTGCGTGATTGAAACAACTCCTCTTCGGCATTGTTTTTATATGACAATTTATACTTGTTTGCGTATGACAAAAGTACATTCTTAACATTCATTCTTAATGGAATTAGTATTGTTTCATCCTTTTGAAATCTTCCTAACTTTAGTTCTATACCTTTTGGATTATCATACTCATCAAATAAATCTTTATATTTTAAAGGTAAAAACTCATTTGTTTTTAATGGCAAGTTCACGCTCAAAACAAACATTACCAAATTTCTGAAACGTATTTGCTCTTGATTATTATTTTCAGCTATATTAATATCTTTTATTAGATACTCAATGATTAAATCGATTTCATTTTTTTCAAATGCTTCTACATATGAAGAAATGCCTTTTTCTTTGTTTGATTTTCTCTTGTCTATCGAGCCATCTTTATTGTATCGAGTCTCTTTTTGTGTAGCGTATCCTTTTTTGAAATTGATAGAACGCGAGAAATGTGCAGGTAATGGGCCTCTATACATTTTCCATTTGTCATCAAATTCAACGCTTTCGGGCAATTCGGTAGTATCCAACACATTGAAAAAATAATGCTCTGTGCTTTTATACTTATTTATATAGTATATTTCCTTGATTGACATATCGGATTCTGTCTTACAAGAAATAAACTGTATTTTATGTACCATTGCATAGCATTCGTTCGGCAAATGTAAATGTCCTGCAAATCTAATTTCCAAATCTTGTTTTGATTTGCCTACATAAATAACATTTTGAGACTTGTCTAAAAATCTATATACGTAATACATAGTTAATTCCTTTCACTTTATTATTTCATCAATTCAACACTCCACCGCGACCTTAATCACGCCGTCGCGTTTGTTTTCAAACAGCTCATACGCCTCGTCGATCTGTGAGAGCGGATAGGTGTGCGTGATCAGCGGCTCGGTATTGAGTTTGCCCTCGGCAATGAGTTTCAGCGTTTCCTCACAATCGCAACCGTCAACGCCGCCGGTCTTGAAGGTCAGATTTTTGCCGTACATATCGGGCAGAGGCAAAGTCTGCGCCTTGTCGTAAAGCGCCACCACCGTAACGATGGCATTCGGGCGAGCGCACTGCCATGCAAGCTCGAAGGTGTTCATACCACCGACTTCGTCGGTGGAGGCTCCTGCCACCTCAAGCACCACATCCGCACCGCCGTGGTCGCTGTTCTCGCGCACAAAATCAAGGCATTTTCCAGGAACAACCGTCAGCACATCGGGATAGTGCTCATTCACAAACTTGATGCGGTTCTCGTCCTTCTCGCACACGATGATGCGCCCCGGATTCTTCAGCATCACGCAAAGAAGCGTGCAAATTCCCGTGGGGCCTGCTCCGATGATGAGAACGGTATCGTCCTCGGTAATCTCCGAAATCTTCGCCGCCCAATAGCCCGTGGCAAGAACGTCGCCCACCAGCAGGGCTTGTCTGTCGGTCACGGTGTCGGGAATCTTGTTCAGCCCCTGATCCGCGAACGGCACGCGCACGTACTCCGCCTGAGCGCCATCGATGCGGCAACCAAGCGCCCAACCGCCGTTTTTGTCGGTGCAGTTGTTGACGAAGCCTTTCCTGCAGAAGAAGCACTCACCGCAGAAGGTTTCCACATTGACCGTAACTCTGTCGCCTGGCTTTACGTGCGTGACCGCCGAGCCGACTTCTTCCACGATTCCGACCATCTCGTGACCGACCGTGATTCCTTCCACCGCTCTCGGCACGCTGCCGTGCTTGATGTGCAGGTCGCTGGAGCAAATGCTCGCAAGCGTGACCTTGACAATTGCATCCCTCTCGTGCTGTATCGTCGGCTTTGGTTTCTCAACCAAGCCGAATGTTCCTTCCCGTATGTATGTGTAGGTAAGCATGATTACCTCCTGAATTTCGATACCGTATTATACCATAATTTTCGTCCTTTTTCAACTGAAACCTTTGATTTTCAGCCACAGCTTTGCTCCGCACCGATATATCCGAGGTGCGGGAGGGACGATGCGCACAAGTTCCGAAGAGAAGAGCATTTTTCAGAAAATCACGTCTTCTCGGGTTATCACTTGAATTTCATCCCGAACTGTGCTATAATCGGTTCATCCTTTGGTTTTCGGAAAGGAATTTGCAAGCAATGGATATTATTTTTGAAAAGCGGTATACGGAAGAGTACGGCGAAATTTCCTTTTCCTATGCCTTTGATAACGACCTGCCCGGGTCTGCGGCGGGGGTCGTGTCGCTGTCCTGCGCGCGTCCCGGGGCGATCCTGCTCTTCTGGGGCAAGGACGGGGCGTTTCTTGAGGTGAAATGCCACGAAAAGGTGCTGACCTATTCGGCTTTGCACACCTTTTATTTCACAAAAGAGGGTGAACGGCAGGAACAAAGGATCCTCGGCTTCACCGCCATTCCCGTGGGTGCAAACCGTCTGATTCTGACAAACGAAAAAAGGGAGCCTTTGTTTTCCCTCCCTCTTCCCGAAAGGAAGCTGCTTTCTGCCGTCACTCCCCGCTATTCCTTCGGTGTGATCGCAGACATCCATTACAATTACTTTTTTAATCACGATAAGACCGTCGATTACGCCGTGCCTGCCATTGACAGAGCACTGGAGTTTTACAAAAAGGCGGGCTGTGCCCACGTTTGCGCCGCAGGAGATTACGGCATTTACTCGGAGGAGAAATCCTATCAGGACTTCTCCCGCGCCATTGAAAAGGGCGGCATTCCCGTCATTGCCTGCGGAGGAAACCACGAGCTTTACGCCAAGCTCCCCGTGATGTACGGCGAAAACGGCTATTGGCGCACCTATATGAACAAGGGCGTTTACGATCGCACCTTAGAGGGGGTCCTTGATATTGCGCCAAACGGCATTGATTTCAGCTATTCGGTGCCGGGCAATCCCGAGGAGGTGTTTTTGTTCCTCTCCCAGTGGTATTGGGACGGGCACACGAGCAAGCAGCCGATGCTTCTTGAGTCCGCGCAGCTTTCCTGGCTGGAGGGGCAGCTGGAGCTATACGCCCACAAGACCGTTTTTCTCTTGTTCCACACCTATCTTTCAGACGATGACGGCGAAAACGTGGACGGAGAGGGCGATCTGAAAAGCACGGGCGGCTACAGCTATAACGGCCATTACAACACCCACACGCCCGATGAAAAAAGATTGCGCTCGCTTTTGACCAAGTATAAAAACGTAATCTGGTTCAACGGACACAGCCATTACGAGTACGCCATGCAGGTCTACAACGAAAATCTCAATATTTTCGATTACGAAGGCACCACGGCAACCATGATCCACGTTCCCAGCGTCACCAATCCCCGAACGGTAAAGCCCGATGCCGCCACCTACAGCTCTCTGCGGGGCAAATGCTCCCAAGGGGCTTTGCAATTTGTGTACGACGGCTTTCAGATCATGAACGGTATGAGCATCTGGGAGGACGAGATCCTCTCCTACGCCTGCTACATCATTTATACCGACAAAAGGGGCGTTGCGGAAAGCGGAAAGATAAACGAGAGCCTTTCCTTCACCTTTGACCGACAGCTCTCCTCCCTGCGCATCACGGGAAGCGGTGCCATCCCCGCGTACAACAAAGCCTCCCCGCCATGGAACGCCTATGGGAAGGAGATCCGCCGCCTTTATACGGCAAGGGGTATCACGAAAATCGGCGCGAACGCCTTTTCGGGGCTTGATCTGCTCACCCGTGTGGAAATCAAGGAGGGAGTGGAGGTCATTTCAGAAAACGCCTTTTTCGCTCCCGCCCTTCAAACGCTGATCCTGCCCGAAACCCTTCGACTGATCGAAAGCGGGGCGTTTGCCCGCTCCGAGGGGCTCAAGGAGCTTTTTTACGACGGCACCTGCCCCTCCTGGGAGCGCGTTTGCAAGGCAGAGGATGCATTTGCTCACCCGCCCGCCGTTTCTGCTAAAAAGATGGTCGTCGGCTTTCAAGACGACGAGTCAACCGTTTATTTTGACCTGCCTCTCGGCAAGATCCCCTGTTTTGACGAAATTCCCGTCAAAAATCATCCCGATCCAAGCAAATACTACGTCTTTACCGGATGGAGCGACGGTAAGCAGGTATATCCTCCCGCAGACCCTCTGCCGAAGGTGACCCAAAGCACCCTCTATACCGCCACCTTCGGCACCGAAGGGGAACGGTACGTTGAAGGCAGTCTTGCCAAGGACGTTTTCTGGCGGCTTGACAGAAAAAAGGGCAGTCTGACCCTTTCGGGAAGGGGGACGATCCCCGATTTTGAAGCCTTGAGCGACCGCCCGTGGGATGAGTATTCCTGCTCGATTTCGGAAATTACCGTGGAAGGCGGCATTACCGAGGTGGGCGCCAACGCCTTCAAGCAGCTTCCTGCCCTGAAAAGGGTGAGGCTTGAGGAGGGTGTGCGCCTTCTGGGGCGCGATGCCATCGGCTATAACAAGCTGCTCAACGCCGTTTATATCCCTTCAACGCTAAGCGAGGTTGGACGGGGCGCCGTTTATCTCTCGGACAATATCGATAAGGTATATTACGGCGGCGGCAAGAAGGCTTGGGAGGACTTTTGCGCTGGCATCACGACCTACTACAACACCAATCTTACCGGTGTCAAGAACGTGATATTTGACTGTAAAAGCCGGTCATAAGGGCACACTTTCCCCGTTGATGCACAAAAAACGCTCAAAATAGCAGCACCGAAGGCACTTTCGTCCGCGGTGCTGTTTTTTCGTTGCCGCCTCATAAGCATACGTGTTTTTCAACCGTGATCTCTGCCCTGCAAGGACGGCAAAATGGGCAAAAAAAGCAGGATCTCAGGGGGTGTCCCCCCTCCCAAAAGCCCGTCTTAAATTGTTTCTACCGTGTGAATGCCTTTGATAATATTTTACAAAGCAACAAAAACAATTGACATTCTTTCTATAGTGTGATATAATTATAAGGTACGGATCCTTTGCATCCGTGCGTGCGGGTATTCCTGCCGCCCTCTTCCGCGGCAAAAAAATGCCCAAACAAAACCGCATCGTTTCATAACGATCGAAGCTTCAGAGGGATCTCCCATGTCACATCACATCAGCCTTGCCACCCCCCATATGTCCAAGGAGGGATACGAGCTTGAATACGTCCACGACGCCTTTGAAAAAAACTGGGTCGCTCCGCTGGGCGAAAACGTAAACGAATTTGAAAAGGCAGTGCTTTCTTACACGGGCGCGTGCAGTGCCGTTGCGCTCTCCGCAGGTACAGCGGCACTCCATCTTTCTTTGATCCTTGCCGGTGTCCAAAAAGGAGATACCGTCTTTTGTCAGGACCTCACCTTCTCCGCCTCTGCCAATCCCATCGTTTATCTTGGAGCAGAGCCCATCTTCATCGACTCGGAGAGGGAGAGCTGGAATATGGATCCCCGCGCTCTTGAAAAAGCCATCGACCTTTACGGCGTTCCCAAGGCGGTGATCCCCGTGCATCTTTACGGCAATCCCGCAAAAATGGACGAGATCTGCCGCATCTGCGATCACTACGGCATTGCGCTCATCGAGGACGCGGCGGAGGCTCTGGGCAGCAGGTATAAGGACAAGCCCTGCGGGACGCTGGGCAAATACGGCGTTCTGTCCTTTAACGGCAACAAGATCATCACCACCTCGGGCGGAGGAATGCTGCTGTGCGAGGACGAAAAGGACGCGAAACACGCCTTGAAGCTTGCCACCCAGGCAAGAGAGCCCTTCCCCTACTATCAGCACGAGGAGATCGGCTATAACTACCGTATGAGCAATATCTGCGCAGGCATCGGCAGAGGACAAATGAAGGTGCTTGACAGGCGGGTGCGTAAAAAGCAGGAGATCTATCGGCAGTACAGCAAGGAGCTGGCGGGTCTGCCCCTGACCATGCAGCCCTTAAGAGAGCATACGCTCTCCAACTGCTGGCTGAGCTCGGCGCTCCTTGACAAGAACTCGTCCCGTACGCCGACCGAGGTCATTGCCACACTGGCGCAAAACGATATAGAAGCACGCCACCTTTGGAATCCCATGCATCGTCAGCCCGTATTTAAGGAGGCAAGATTCGTCGCTGTGGAAGAGCACAGCGTGGCAACAGATCTGTTTGAAAGAGGGATCTGCCTGCCCAGCGATACGAAAATGACCGAAGACGACGTGGATAAGGTGTGCAAGATCATCAAAGGACTGTTTTGAGGAATACATGAAGCATACACCAACCTTTTACGAAAAATACATAAAGCGGGCAGGAGACGTCCTGCTTTCCCTCACGGCGCTGATCCTACTCTGCCCCCTGCTTCTTCTGACGGCACTTCTGGTGCGCGTGAAGCTGGGCAGTCCCGTGCTCTTTTGTCAAGAGCGCCCGGGAAAGGACGAACGGATCTTCAAGCTCTATAAGTTTCGCACCATGACCGATGGGCGCGACGAAAAGGGAGAACTTCTTCCCGACGAAAAGAGACTGACGGGACTGGGAAAATTCCTGCGCTCCACCTCCATAGACGAGCTTCCCGAGCTTTGGAACATCCTGCGCGGAGATATGAGTATCGTGGGTCCAAGACCCCTTCTCGTCAAATATCTCCCCCTCTATAGCGAGGAGCAAAAGCACCGCCACGACGTGCGCCCGGGACTTACCGGGTGGGCACAGGTGCACGGCAGAAATCTGCAAAGCTGGGAGGATCGCTTTTCTCACGACGTGTGGTACGTCAACCACGTCGGCTTTGCACTTGACGTCAAGATCGTGCTCAAAACAGTCAAATGCGTCTTCGTTCGCGAAGGCATCTCCTCCGATGGCTGTGCGACAATGGAGGAGTTCGGAGCAAATACAGCGAAAAAGGAAGATAGCTATGTCTGAATCTGTAATCGTTATCGGAGGCGGAGGACACGCCAAGGTGGTCATAGACTGCATCAGAAAAGCGGGAGACCGTGCCGTGGGCATTCTGGACGACGCGCTGGAAATGGGAACGATGGTATCGGACGTTCCGGTGCTGGGCAAGATCGATGCCTTTAAAAGCTACCGTGAGCACAAATTCATCATCGCAATCGGAAACAATGCCTTCAGACGCGAGCTGTCCAAGAAAATGGACGTCCGCTGGTATACGGCGATCCATCCCTCAGCGATCCTTTCCGCCTACGCCTCGATAGACGAGGGCACGGTGGTGGCACCCCGCGCAGTCGTCAATGCAGGTGCGTCGATAGGCAGGCACTGCATCATCAATACAGGTGCGATCATTGAGCACGACTGCGCGATCGGAAGCTTTTCCCATATCTCTCCCGCCGCCGCGCTGGCAGGAGGAGTCACCGTGGGAGAGGAAACGCAGATCGGCATCGGAGCGAGCGTCAAAAACCGACTCGCCATATGTCAAAGGTGCACGGTCGGCGCAGGTGCGGTCGTTGTCAAAAGCATAGACGAAGAGGGCGTTTACGCGGGAGTACCCGCAAGGAGAATCAAGTGAATATACTCGTTCTTGCCAACAACGACGTGGGGCTCTATCAGTTTCGAAAAGAGCTCCTGGCTGAACTGATCCAAAAAGGACACAGGGTCACCATCTCTCTGCCCGACGGAGAGCTGATAGAGCCTCTGTGCGCACTGGGCTGTCACTTCATCAACACCCCGATCGACCGCAGAGGCATCAATCCAATAACCGACTTAAAGCTTCTTCTTCGCTATGCAGGATTGCTGAGGAAGATCAAGCCCGATCTTGTGATCACCTACACCATAAAACCGAATATTTACGGCGGTCTGACTTGCCGTCTGAAAAAGATCCCGTATGCCGCCAACATCACGGGGCTGGGCACTGCCTTTCAGAAAAAGGGGGCGCTTCGCACGCTCGTGACCCTGATGTATAAGACTGCGCTAAAAAAAGCGAAGACCGTGTTTTTTGAAAATGCGGGAAATATGAAAACCCTGCAAGACGAGAGGATCGTGCGCTCCGAGCAATGCTGTCTGCTAAGCGGCGCAGGCGTCAACCTCGAGCACTATCAGCCGGCGGAATATCCGACGGAGGAGACACCCGTGCGCTTTCTCTTTATCGGACGAGTGATGCAAGAAAAGGGTATCGACGAGCTTTTTGGCGCGATGGAGCGTCTTCACTCGGAAAAGATCCCCTGCCGTCTCGACGTTCTCGGGTATTACGAGGAGGATTACGCAGAGGCAATAGAGCGGTATACAGCCGCAGGATGGCTTTTCTATCACGGACAGCAAAAGGACGTGCGTCCTTATATTGAAAACGCGCACTGCTTCGTTCTGCCCAGCTACCACGAGGGAATGGCAAACACCAACCTGGAGTGTGCATCAATGGCTCGTCCGATCATCACGAGCAATATACACGGCTGTCTGGAGGCTGCGATCGACGGCGAGAGCGGATTTCTCTGCGAGCCGAAAAACGCCGACAGCCTCTATGAGACAATGAAACGATTCTGCACCCTTCCCCGCACAGCACGCCAACAAATGGGACTGCGCGGCAGAGAGCATATGGAAAAGGTGTTCGATAAAAAGATCGTCGTCGGAAATACTTTAAAGGAGCTTGGGGTATGAATCAGGATATTAAGCTATCCCGAACAGAAGCTTTTATGCGTTCTGTGATCCAAAAATATGACCACCGCAAGTATTGGAAATATCGTTGCATTGTGATCGATCCGAACAAGGGAAGCCGCCTCGGCGACCTTTGGCGTCTTTGGTATATCAAGCGCGCCGATGCCTTCAACAATGCCTCAATGGGAACGCACAGAGGCTTTGGCGCGGAATTTGCCGAAGCTCCGCATCTTCCGCACGGTCTGAATGGGATCATCGTATCTCACAACGCCAAAATCGGCAAAAACTGCACGATATTTCATCAGGTTACCATAGGCGAAGGAACCGGCGGAGCACCCATTATCGGAGATAACGTTCTGATCGGTGCGGGGGCAAAGATCATTGGAGGAATCCGTATCGGCAACGACGTGAAGATCGGTTCCGGATGCGTTGTATATAAGGACATTCCCGACGGCGCTACCGTTGTATGCGCCGAAAGCAGAATAATAATCAAAGAGAATCAAGATGAGTGTTGACATTTCGGTAATTATGGGAATCTATAATTGCGCTTCAACTCTTTCCGAAGCTATAGATTCCATATTGAATCAAACCTATACAAGCTGGGAGCTTATTCTTTGCGACGACGGATCCTCGGACAATACTTACGAGATCGCAAAACAGTATCAAAACAGATACCCGGATAAGATTATTCTTGTCCGCAACGAAAAGAATATGGGGCTCAATTATACCCTGAATCATTGCCTTGAGTACGTTTCCGGCAAATACATAGCACGTATGGACGGGGATGACATATCGCTTCCCACCCGCTTTGAGACCGAGATAAAAATCCTTGAAGAAGAGCCTGATATCGCCGTCGTCAGCACGACTATGATCCATTTTGACGAAAACGGTGATTACGCAACGCGTCACACCTGCGTTGAATATCCGAAAAAGGAAAGCTTGGTTCACGGTCCCGTTCATTGCCACGCTCCCTGTATGCTGAAAACAGAGGTCATGCGCTCTGTGGGCGGTTATACTGTCGATAAAAAGCTTCTCCGCGTTGAGGACTGGAATCTCTGGCTCAAGATATACGCACTTGGACTTCAAGGCAAGAATATTCCCGAACCGCTTTACAAGATGCGCGATGACCGCAATGCCGCGGGCAGGCGCAAGTTCAGATATCGCTTAAACGAAGCGCATATGTCGGGACTGGTTGTAAAAACACTCAGACTTCCCAAATGGAAATACATCTATATGCTTCGCCCGATCATTGTCGGGCTGTTGCCAAGATTTTTATATAACTATTTACACAGAAAAAAGCTGGGAGCCGGTCAATCCAAATAAAACGGCTCCTTCGGAGGCAAAAAAGCGTGACAAGATTATGGATTTTACTTGCGGTCTCTCTCGGGATCGCTTGGATCATAGATTTCAGAGATAAAAATTTTGCCGCAGCAGGATCGAAAAAGAAGGATGTTTTTTTCACCGTTCTGCTGACTGTCATCTTGTCTTTTTTTTGCGGTCTGCGCACCTGGGGTAACGATACGGGAACATATCGCGAGATTTACACCTATCTGACTCCCACCTTGGATGTTTTTTTGGAAGGAGATCTCCCGCCGTTTGCCGACGGCATCGGATTGGCTTTTCTGAACAGTTTGTTTAAAACCCTGAACTTCAGCTTTCAGGATGTTTTGATGTTCTTTGCGTTTGCCACCATCACCCCCTACGTTCTCTTTGTGCGACGATACTCCAAATCTATGGTGTTCGGTGTCTTCCTGATGTTCGCAACCGGCTTCTACACATTCACCCTTGCGGCGATCAAGCAATGTATGGCAACGGCTTTTTGCCTGCTGGCAGTTATGTCGGCGCTGAACAAAAAATGGTTTTGGTTTGCTTTTTTCATCGCACTCGCTTCCCTCTTCCACCCCTATTCCTTTGTATATCTCCTTGTGCCGATCATGATGTTCAAGCCTTGGACCAAGCGAACATTTATTTATATGGCGGTTTTCATCGGTATAGGCTTTTTGCTTGAGCAGCTTCTCGGTGTTATGCTGGACATTACCGATATGATGGGCGCAGATTACAGCGAGGATGAATTCATCGGCGAGGGTGTCAACATCTTCCGCGTAATGGTTGCCTTTGTGCCAATTCTGATCGCTACGGTAGGCGGAAAGAAAACCTTTGCGACTTCGACCCGAACAGACAACCTGATGTTCAACCTTGCAATGCTCAACGCGCTTATTATGTTTGTCGGACTTTTTGGAACGGCAAATTATTTTGCACGTCTGGCAAACTACTTTCTCCCGGGACAGATCATCACTCTTCCCTTCCTTCTCAAGCGCTGGGTCCCCTCTCAACGCAGACCGCTGACCATCGCCTGCATCATCGGATACCTCGGCTATTTTGTTTATGAACACGCCATCATCCGACCCTTTGACTCGGGATATCCGCAGATGAACTTCTTTGACTACATCTCTTCTCTTTTTTGATCATGAAGAAAAAAATATTATTTCTGATCCCAAATCTCGCCCACGGCGGGGCGGAGAGGGTCCTTGTAAATCTTGCAAACAATCTCGACAAGTCAAAATACGACGTTACCGTCCGCACGCTCTTTGACGTGGGCGTGAACAGACAGTATCTGTCTCCCGAGGTTCGTTATATCGGCGGCTTAAAGCATCAGTTCCGCGGAAACAACACGCTGATGAAGCTATTTTCACCGAAATTCCTCTGGAAGCTTATCGTCCGCGAGCAGTATGACGTGGCGGTCTCATATCTTGAGGGTCCGACCTCGCGTATTCTCTCGGGATGTAAGGATCCCGACACAAAGCGCGTCGCTTGGATCCATATCGAGCTCGGAGCCCCAGAGCGCGCCGCTATCGGATTTCGCAGTCCGAAGGAAGCCGAGTCGGCTTATAATTCATTCGACAGAATAATCGCGGTCTCTGATCAGGTCAAAAAGTGTTTTTGCGACAATCTTGCAATCACCGCGCCTGTTTCCGTGCTTTACAACACCAACGAAACCGAACAGATCCGCGAAAAGGCGAAAATCGAGCCGAGCGACGACTGTTTTTCAGTCGGAGATATTCCCGCAGTATGCTCAGTTGCTAAAATTATGCCGACGAAGGGCTTCGACCGTCTGCTGAACGTGCACAAGCGTCTGCTTGACGAAGGATACCGCCACAGAGTATATCTCCTCGGCATCGGCGAGGAGGAAGCAAAGCTTCGACGCAAGGCGATCGAATACGGAGTCGAGGATTCCTTCATTTTCCTCGGCTTCAAGGACAACCCCTATCAGTACGTCTCGCGCTGTAATCTTTACGTCTGCTCCTCTCGCAGAGAGGGCTTTTCGACCGCGGTCACCGAGTCTTTGATCGTCGGCACACCCGTCGTCAGCACAGATTGCTCGGGAGCTCGCGAGCTGCTCGGCGAGCAGAACGAATACGGGATCGTTGTCGAAAACAGCGAGGACGGCATCTACGAGGGCATGAAAAAGATGCTCTCCGAGCCCGAGACCCTAGCTTATTATAAAGAAAAGGCCGCCGAACGCGGACACTATTTCAGTAAAGAAAAAACTGTGAAGGCTGTCGAGGAGATGCTGGAGGAATTATTGCCGTGAAAATTTTGCAGGTATGTGCCTATGCTGCACCGTATGAAGGAAATTTTATGAAATCGATTTATGCATTAGAAAATGCTGTACGTTCATATGGTTATGAATTTATTTATGCATTTCCTGAAAGTGCGCAAGATAGAGAGTGGTGTAAAGATCTAGCCAAACGTTCTAAAGTTTATTTTTTGCCTTTGGACAAAGCTCGAATTCGATTATTAACTTATCAAAAGCTTAAAAGAGTATTTATTGATAATCCAGATATTACAATTGTCCATTCACATTTTGAGTTATACGATCTTCCACTTTCTATTGTATGCCCCAAAAAAGTAAAACTATTTTGGCATTTACACGATCCGCTTACTGTTGGCAAGAGAATTAAAAACAGCAGAGATTTACTTGCTTTAGTTCAATACAAATATTGCTCTCGAGGAGCAATACTGATTTCGGTGGCAAAAAAATATAAAAACGATATTGTGAATATTGGATTCAGAGAAAAAAATGTATTTGTTGTAGAAAATGGTATCGATCTTGACAGGATAAAATTGCAACAAAATGATAGATCAAAAGAGTATACATTTTTATCCGCGCGTTGTAAAATGAAGTTGCAATAGTCAGTTTTCAAAAAAGAATATCCATAGTAACGATTCTGTGGTAGAATTGAGTTTGCTTAAGACACCAATTCCGAAAGGATCGTCACTATGGACAATACCAATCATACCA
>JAFTVG010000012.1 GCA_017465885.1 Clostridia bacterium
GGCAAACACGGGGTGTGTGTCGTTGAGCTGCAGCGAGATATGCTCATTGATCTTTTCAATAGGAAGTCCCTTTTGCTTGTGCTTGCGAAGGAGGTCCTGCACCGATGCCGATGCAAAGAAATATTCTTGGCGCAAACGCAGGATGCGCCCCTTTTCGGTAGAATCGTTGGGATAGAGGGCGTAGCTGATGCTTTCGCAACGCACGTTATCCTTTGCGATCTTATCGATCTGCATACGGTCAAAAGCAGCAAAATCAAAGCTGCCGGGCTGCTCACTTTGCCACAGGCGCAGGGTGTTAATGGTCTTTCCGCCGTAGCCGATGATGGGCATATCGTAAGGAACTGCCTTGGTGGTAAAGTCGGAGAATTTTACGAGTACGCTATCCTCTTCCCTTCTGTAGCTCCAAGGGTCACCGTGTCTTTGCCAATCGTCTGCGTTTTCCTTTTGGAAGCCGTTCTCAAAGCTTTGGCGGAACAAGCCGTAGCGGTAACGAATGCCGTAGCCATCGAGCGGAATGCCAACGGTGGCACCCGATTCGAGATAGCAGGCAGCAAGACGACCAAGACCGCCATTACCGAGAGCTGCATCCTCAATATCCTCAAACGACGTAATATCGATGCCACGCTCTGAAAGCAGTGCCTTTACCTCGTCAAGCTTGCCAAGGTTGTAAAGATTTGCAAAAATTGCACGGCCGACCAAGAATTCTGCCGAAAGATAACCCACTCTTTTTTGAGGAGCTTCTTTGCATTTTTGCCACGTATCGGCAATTTCTGCCATGGTTGCCCTACTAACGGCACAATAAAGTGCGGAGGTGGATGCATGCTCCATATCGACACCGTCGTTGGCTCTGAGCAAGCTTTCAACTGTTTTGATCCATTTGTCCATTGTTTTTCGGTTCCTTTGCTATGATTTATCTGTTCCCTCTTTTTGCAATGCGAGAGATCTTTTGAGCCAACGTGCGGCTCATTGCACTTGCGGGGCAACGCCAGCTCCAGTTGCGATCACTGAGTGTGCCGGGGGTGTTCATGCGAGACTCCGCACCCGTTCCAAGCAGATCCTGCAGGGGAAGAATGACGTATTTTGCGCAGCTGACGTAAGCAAGACGCACTGTTGCCGCACGAGCGCGTTGCATGGTTTCGGGGTCATTTACCTGCTCCCGTCGATATGCAAAGCGTATGCCTGCCTTTTTGCACTCGGATACGAGATCGCGATAAAATATCTCGCGTGTATCCTCATCCAAATCCTCGAGAAATTCAATAAAGGTAGCATTATCGTGCGTACCCGTGTAAACCACGCAGTTTTCATCGTAATTGGAGGGCTTGAATTCATGCTCGGGGTTTCCGTCAAACGCAAACTCCAAAACCTTCATACGAGGGTATCCCGTATTGCGCATCAAGCGATAAACACCGTCATCGAGAATCCCAAGGTCCTCAGCAATGATCTTCCAATCCTTTTTGCCCTCAAACAAAGCTTCCTTCGGGCCATCGCGCCAGCATCCCACTCTGGCATTCTTGCTGCCTACGGGAATGGCGTAAAAACGGTCAAAGCCGCGGAAGTGGTCGATGCGTACGATATCGTACATAGAGAGTGCCTTTTGCAACCTTGCCGTCCACCATGCGTAGCCGTCTTGCCTCATTTTTTCCCAATCATATAAAGGATTGCCCCAAAGCTGACCGTCCTCGCTGAAATAATCCGGAGGAACGCCTGCAACCTCGGCAGGAGTACCGTCGCCGTTGAGCAAAAACAGCTCGGGATGCGCCCAAACCTCAACACTATCCTCGGAGACGTAAAGCGGCATATCGCCCATAATCTCAATTCCACGCGCGTTGGCATAGCTCTTCAGCTCGCCCCATTGACGGAAGAACTCATATTGCGTAAATTGCCAAAACAGTACCTCGTCCTCATTGGCGGCAAGAAAGGCACCCAGCGCTTCCTTATCGCGTACGCGATACTGCTCTTCCCAAGTGGAAAGAGCACGCCAACCGTGTGCCTCCTTGATTGCCATAAATGCGGCAAAATCAGCAAACACGCCTTCTTCCAAAAAAGCTTGGAATGCAGGCACTTGACGATCGAAGCGCGAAAACGCGAGCTTCAGCAGCGGAATGCGACGATAAAACAACGCCTCATAGTTAACACGCCCGATCTCCTCTCCCGCAGCAGCACAGGAATATTCCTCTGCTTCCTCTTTTGTCAGCAAGCCCTGTGCGATCAAAGCTTCAATATCAATTAAATAAGGGCTGCCTGCAATGGCACAGGATGAGGCGTAGGGCGAATCTCCATATCCGGTGGGAACCAGTGGCAGCACCTGCCAAACCTTTTGGTGAGCTCTGGCAAGGAACTCTACAAAGTCTTTTGCCTGCGCGCCCATTGTTCCCACTCCATAGGGAGAGGGCAATGCCGTTATCGGCAATAAAACTCCTGCATAACGCTTTTTCATTTGCGAATTCCCCTTTGCTAAAATGTGTGTTTCGAAAAATTTCGAATGTTCTTTGTAATACTCTATCACATTTTTTTCGCCGTGTCAAGTGAATATGTGACGGAAAGGCAGAATTTTTGTCAAGAAATCATTTTTTTAAGATTTTTCAGCTGTTTTTTACACTTTTTTCAAAAAAACATTGTAAATTTGAAAAACTATGCTATAATGAAAGCAGGCAAACAAAAAAATCAATCGAAATCGGTTCTCTCTGCATTTCGAAAATCTTCCAAAAAAGGAGGGCAAAATGACCATTAAGGAAATTGCCGCCGAGCTCGGTCTTTCTGCCAGCACGGTTTCAAAGGCACTCAACAATGCCTCCGATATCAGCTCGGAGACACGCGATCGCGTCAATGCCTATGCCCGCTCAATCGGTTTTTCCCTGCACCGCAATCAGGATTCCAAGCGTATTTGCGTTTTGTTTGAGAATATGGATTCTCACAGCAACTCGCAGGTCGGTTATCCGGTTCTTACGGGATTTCAACAGGCAGCAAACGCCTACCACTACGAGGTGGTGATTGAGCACTGCTCCGATAAGAATCCCCCAAACCTGAAGAAGCTCTGCCAAGAAAACAACTTTTGCGGCTTGATGATCCTGGGAACGAAGATCACGAGTGAGATCATCAAAGAGCTGGAGACCACAAGCATTCCCGCTATGCTGATGGACTCTTACGTAAAAAATCCCAAGGTTGCCTGCATCAGCAGTGACAACATCAACTCGGTTGCTGCCATTGTAGAGCATTTGATCAAGCTTGGACACCGCAAGATCGGTTATTTGGGCGGTGACAAGGAATCGATCGTTACCCGTGAGCGCTTTTCGGGCTATCTGATTGGCTTGATAGAAGGTGACATTGAATTTAACAGCAACTACGTTCGCTACGGAAACTACACCGAGAGCTGTGGTCTTGAGGCAGCCGACTTTTTTGCCGACCGGGGCGTTACCGCCGTGGTGTGCGCTTCTGACCTGATCGCCATTGGTTTGATTACCGGACTGAGAAAGCGCGGCTTGCGCGTTCCTGAGGATATTTCGGTCAGCGGCTTTGATAACCTTGACGTTGCACGCTACTTTACCCCCGCACTGACAACCGTTAAGCAGGACTTTATATCCTTGGGTGAAAACGCGTTTACCCTGCTCCGCCAAGCCATTAAGGGCAACAAGACCAAGCGCATAACCATTCACACCGAGCCGATCTTCCGCGATTCGACCGCTCCCGTTTGTGAAACAAGCGCCGAGGGCGCACAATCAAAATAAATTATATAAGGTGAAATTATGAAAAAGACTTACTCTCGCATTCTTTCTCTTTTGCTCGTTGTTATCATGCTCCTCTCTCTCGTTTTGACCTCCTGTAAAAGCGATCCGAGCAACAACAACGGCACCAACGAAAGCACCACCGAAAGCACCACCGATGATGGCAAGTGGCAAATTCCCGAGGGAGAATACACCATCCCGAAGGAAGAGGGCTACAATCAGATCACCTTCTATTGGTCTTATCCCGGTGTTATTGAAAACTGTGACATTTGGGCTTGGTGGGATGGCAAAGAAGGCAGCGGCTACATCATGCACCCCTGTGACTACGGTGCAAAGGTCGTGCTCAACGTGCCCGTAGGCATTGAGCAAATCGGATTTATCGTTCGTACCGGATGCTCCGAGCCCGGTGGCTCCTCTTGGGGAGAAGCAACCAAGGACGGCACCGGCGAAGACCGTTTTGCTGTGATTGAGGGCGAAGAAACCTTTATCTACCTCAAGAGCGGCGATGCAGCACAGTACACCAGCCAAGACGGAGGCAAAACGCTTACCATGATCAAGAAATTTACCCTTGCGGGCATGACCGATTTCCACAAGATCCAATACAACCTAACCCCCAAGACTGCGATCACCAGCTACAAGCAGGTCAAGGTTTATGAGGGTGACAAAGAATTGACCATTCTCGACGTCAGCAATATGGGCCAAGAGGTTACCAGCGGCATTATTGAAGTGGAAGAAACCCTTGATATTGGCAAAAACTACCGCGTGGTAATTGAGGGCTACGGCGAAAAGGCAGTGGTTCCCACCTCTATTTTTGATAGCGAGTACTTTATTGAAAACTACACCTACGACGGCGATGATCTCGGTGCGATCATCAACGGTGATAAAACCACCTTTAAGGTTTGGGCTCCTACCGCCTCTAAGGTAGTGCTCAACCTCTTCACCTCCGGCCACGAGGGCTCCGCTTACAAAAGCGTTGATATGGTCAAGGGTGATCGCGGTGTTTGGTCCTACACCGAAAGCTGCGGTCACGGCACCTACTACACCTACACCGTAACCACCTCGGTTGGCACCCAGGAGG
Organism: Clostridia bacterium; assembly: GCA_017465885.1. Lineage (GTDB taxonomy): Bacteria > Bacillota > Clostridia > Oscillospirales > CAG-272 > UBA11512. The sequence continues at coordinate 4,801 of JAFTVG010000012.1, forward strand.
CAGTTGACCCCTATGCAAAGGCGGCAGGCCTTAACGGTAACCGCGGCATGGTAGTAGATCTTTCTCGCACGAACCCCAAGGGTTGGGGCGAGGATCACTTTGCAACCGGCATTAAGACCTACAGCGATGCTGTTATTTGGGAGGTACACGTAAGAGACTTCTCTAACAAGATGGCATCCTCCAACTACAAGGGCAAATATCTCGCATTTACCGAGCGCGGACTTGTAAACGAGTTTGGTCAAAGCATTGGCGTTGACTATCTTGTAAATCTCGGCATTACCCACGTACATCTCCTCCCCGTTTATGACTATGCAACCGTTGATGAAGCTAACCCCGATAGCCAATTCAACTGGGGCTACGATCCCAAAAACTACAACGTTCCCGAGGGAAGCTATTCTACCAACCCCTATGACGGTGAGGTTAGAATTAAGGAATACAAGCAAATGGTGCAAGCACTGCACGCAGCAGGCATTGGCGTTGTTATGGATATGGTCTATAACCACACCTACGATGCAAACAGCTCCTTTAACAAGATCGTTCCCTACTACTATTACAGATACACCGCAACGGGTGCAAACTCTTCTGCTTCCGGCTGCGGTAACGATACCGCCTCTGAGCGTTATATGTTTGGCAAATTTATGGTTGACTCGGTAAGCTACTGGGCAGAGGAATATGACCTTGATGGCTTCCGCTTTGACCTGATGGGCTTGCACGACCTTGCAACTATGCAAGAGGTCGAAAACGCAGTACACGCTATCAATCCCGAAGCAATGATTTACGGTGAGGGTTGGACAATGGGCTCCACCATTGACGGCAGCCCCATGGCGAACCAAGGTCAGATCAGCAAGATCGAGCCCCTCGAGGGCGCTATCGGCGGCATTGCCGTATTCAACGATGTCATTCGCGACGGTCTGAAGGGCAGCGTATTTACCGCAACCTCCAAGGGCTATATCAGCGGCAACGGCAACGGCTCCTTCCCCTCTGTTCTCTTTGGTATCAAGGGCGGCGCCGGCACGGGCTTTAGCTGGGAAGTGAAAAACGGTATGGTCGTTAACTATATGAGTGCACATGATAACAACACTCTGTGGGATAAGCTCATCCTCTCCAACAAAGATAACACCGTTGAGGAACGCCTTGCCATGAACCGCCTTGGCGCAACCCTCTTGATGATCTCCAAGGGCACCGTGTTCTTCCAAGCAGGTGAGGAAATGCTGCGCACCAAGGACGGTGACGAGAACAGCTATAAGTCCGGCGACGCCATCAACAACATCAATTGGTCGGTTCTCAAGGAAGGTAGCAACGAATACGAAATGATGCGCTACTACCAAGAGCTGATTCGCGTAAGACAAGAGTACGCAATCTTCAGAACGCTGAACACCGCCGTGATCGCCAACACCTCCTACGGTGAAGGCAGAGTTGCTATTACGCTTGATAACCATGCAGACGGTAAGGCACTTATCGTTTCCAACCCCACAGGTGAAGCGATGACCTACAGCGTTTCCGGCAACTGGCATATGATCGTAAACGGTGTTGACATTATGGATGCTCCCGAGGCAGTAACCGGCAGCATCACCGTTCCCGCCTACACGGCAGTCGTTTTTGTAAACGACACATGCCTCAACGGCTAATTGAAACCACACATAAAAATTGGCAGGCACCCGATGAACTGCCCCAAATTGTGCGGACAGCACAAAAACAGCCTTAATGGTAGAAAATATTAAATTTTAAGCAACAAACTGACATCGCTTTTCGAGTGGTGTCAGTTTTGTTTTGAGTTGGATACGTTCGTTGTTGTAGAACTGTATGATTTTCGCGGGGTAAATACACTCGGTTTTGAGGATCGAGAAAAAACTTCTTTGGAAGGATTAAAAAAGGCGGACACGTCCTTTTGGACCTTTCCATTATGATGTGTCTAATGTTTTTTTTGGAGGGGTTTAAGACGAGAAAGCGGAATATGGAAATGCTTTTACATAAAAGTGTGATCAAAAACACATAAATACATATAATTTTGTGATTAGGGGTTGCGTTTTCTTTTTTTTGGTGTATAATAAAAGTGTGATTTGGGAACACCAAAACATCAATAAAAGTGTGAAAGAGTGTTTTAGTGGAACGATTTGTATTAAACGAGCTATTGGAGTGGAAAAATTCACCCTATCGAAAGCCTCTTATTTTAAAAGGTGTACGTCAGGTTGGAAAAACGTGGATTCTAAAAGAGTTCGGAAAACGATATTATGAGAATACTGCGCAGGGACAGATGGCCTTTTACCACGGCGGCCATCCCGAGTGGTACGCCGCCCTTGAACAGCAGCTTGGTCTGCGGCTGGGCTAAGTCTTTGGAGACCGTCAAAAGGATCTTCCCGCAAAATGAATGTGAAAGAAAGATGGATATGAAACGAATCGCTTTATCTTTTATTTGTATACTGCTTCTTGCAGCTTCACTCTGCTCCTGTTTTTTGGGCGGTATCACGCAGAAATCATTTGTGGACGGAAAGAAAGCACCGCAACTGGAACCGTCGGATATAGAATCGGTGACATTGCGGCACCTCTGGAGTGAAACAGACATCCTATTTACCGCAGAGCAGCTGGAAGAGTTTACTGCGCTGTTCAATGACTCGATCGTGCACCTGCGTGACGGCGGCACAACGCCCGATTACGTATTGGTCGTCATCCTCAAAAACGGCACAGAATTTCATTTAATCGATTCGGAAAGCATTTTGGAGATCCAGTTTAAAAAAATTGAAGGAAACTCGGATTTTGAGCGCAATTATGATATCAAAATAGAAAATGATGAATTGATACAATATATCAAAGAAACCATGCAGGAAGAAACTACTTGACCCATCGGGTCGGCTGACGCACGTAGCCCTGCGATCAAAGAGGCTTTTCGGCAATTACGCTCTATAAAAAGGACACGTCCTTTGGGAGTTTTCCCAAAGGACGTGTCCAATGTTTTTTGAGGGTATTTGCTCTATCGCATCGTATCAATCTGCAAAATCCACGCCGCCCAAGGGATAGTCGATCCCTGGCATTGCCTTCACCTTTTTGCGGTATGCTCCAAAGCGCTCGGAGCCTCGGATGCGGTCAAAGGCGTGATTTTCAAGATGGCACAGGATATAGTCGCGGTTACGGTGGGTGTATGCAAGATCGTGATTATAGACCGTCTCGGTCATAAACGGGTTGTTCTCATATCTGTGCTCGCCTAAAGGAAGGTTATCTTCAAACAGCGCCGCCTCGTACCATTTCTCAAACACCTCGTAGGTTTTTTCGTCGTTTCCGATGGATGCATAGCACTCTGCAAGATGTGTATAAAGAGCCATATACACATAACAGATCCACGCCTTGTCCCCAAGATAGGTGAGATCAAGGATCTTTTCGGCGGTTTCATAGGCGAATATTTTGGTTTTTACGTCGGGAAATTGCATATTCATCACAGCCCACGCCATACCTTCGCCATAATATTTGAAAACCTGCTGGCTCCAATAATTTTTCTCTTCATAGCCATCCATCTTTGACAGCATTTCGGCTTTCAGCGTCCCCCAATCACCGCCCATATTGGCAATGCGCAGGGCGTTTTCGGGATCACCAAGACATTTGTTATAAATGTGATGAATTGCTTCAAGAGTTTTGCTTCTCAGATCATTGTCGGTGCTTTCATCAAGAATTTTCTCGTAAAATTCCGCGGCTTTTTTGTTGTGGCGTATATACTCCTTTTCATCGTGCGGGTCTGCGCAGTATGAGTGGGTTTTGGCAATTTCAAAGCGAATGGTGTTGTTGTGGGGGTATCTTGCGTACAACTTCATCCATGCCGCAAGGGCATCCTCGTTTGAGGTTTCAAGGGCATCGCAGTATTTGCGCGTATCTTCAATTTCCTGTTCCATGCTGTCAGGGCTGATCCCGAACAGAACGTCGGCAGAGACGCCGAACAGTGCCGAAAGAGGAACGATCAGCGAAATATCGGGCGCACAGCTTTCAAGCTCCCATTTGGACACCGCCTGCGCCGAAACGTTCAGCTGTGCCGCAAGCTCCTCCTGGGTCATTCCCCGATCCTTGCGGAGCTTTCTGATGTTTTGACCTATCGTCGTCATATTTTTTCTCCTTTGAAATATTTTTCGGTACCGTTGAGTCTATTATAGCAGAAAATGATTTTATTTCAACATATTGAATTGATAAAAAAATACAACCGCGGGTTGTATGAGTAGCTCGATTCAATACCTCCATAAAATGGGACACATCATTTTGGACCTATCCATTATGATGTGTCTGATGTTTTTTTGGAGGGGTTTAAGACGAGAAAGCGGAATATGGAAATGCTTTTACATAAAAGTGTGATCAAAAACACACAAATACATATAATTTTGTGATTAGGGGTTGTATTTTCTTTTTTTGATGAAGCAGACCGATTGATTGGATTGGCATTAGCACAAAAAGAGCAAAAATAATCGGCAGTACCCAAATACCCCGAAGCCCAATGATCAAAAAAGACACGTCCTTTTGGTGAAAACCAAGATGACGTGTCCCTTTTTTTGATCCATATAAACGCCAAAGTAACATCACTTCACAGACTTCACAATTGTTCGGCAAAATAAAAATTCAAACAAAACATTAAAGCTGTGCAAATTCGATTTAGTATTTGTGCGATTCCGTTGGATTTAATATGAACTTTTGGGCATATTCTACGAGAATTTGGTTAGCGGCAGGATTCCCAACGTCAAGCGATGCCAAATATGCCTTACGTATCTTTGTCCGTTCTATGCGAGTCAGCTTATCAAAGCTTTTGTATCTAACGGCATGTACGGACTTTTGTATGAAATGAACAATTACAGCAAGAACTGCGCAAACCGCAGGAACAATACTTCCTACACCACTGATCGCCAAGTTAACCATTAGTGGAATTTCAACATCAAAGTCTACCGCGTCTACGTATCCTTGCAGTATGATCAACGCAAGGATACCAATTGCGGCAGAAACCGCTCCAAATATAATTATAGCCTTTTTTATAAGTTTAATATTTCTTAAAAAGTTATTTTCAAAAAGCATGTCTGCACCGCGGCACTTATAAAATTCTGTTTCAGAAGGATACAAGTACGGTGTTTCGAAGGGATCATAGCTTGCCTTAGGGTAAGCGTCTAAAAAACGATTTTCGAGTATCCGCTGTTCCTTGGAGGGGGTGTGGACTCGACTGTAAGTGCGCCAACAACTATCCGGCTCATCATAAAAATCCAGACTTTCTTTGACGTCATAACCTCCGCTGTCGTTTAGTTCGAGAGTGGTTTTTACGCCGCTCACTCCTCCTGCTTCTTCTCGCTTTTCGAATTTATAAACGAACCCAAAAAACGGAAGAATGTTGCACTTTCCTCCCGGATCCTGTCGTATTTCGTTTGCGTTCCCAATCTTTTTTTCGTAGTAGTTATTAAAACCCATATGTCCCTCCTAACAAGATCATACTTTCAGTAAAAACAAAAGTGCGCCAACCGAAGCCGACGCACCGAAAATGCAGACTTCGGCTACTACTAAAATTGACGAAACAGCACTAAAGCTATTTATAGCCCATATTGTATCATATATAGCCCATTTTGTCAAGAGCTTTGGGCTATAATTAGTCTATACTCTTGTTGATAGCGAGGATTTAGGCTATGAATAACACCTACGAAACCGTTAAAACGCGGTTGCTGATGCTTTGTGATGAAAAAAGAATGTCAATTCACAAATTGGCGCTTGAATCGGCTGTTGCACCGTCTACGATCAAGAATATCCTATACGGCAAAAGTAAAAATCCTGGTATTGTGACGATAAAAATGCTGTGCGACGGACTGGGAATCACTTTAACCGAGTTTTTTGATACCGATGATTTCAAAAAGCTTGAGCAGGAAATCATATAACTCCACAAAAACGCTCAGTCTGCTTCTTAAAAAGTGAGATCCCGAAAAGATCGATCATAAAAACAGACGCGTTCACTTTTTCAAGGTGACGCGTCTGTTTTTATATATTGTAATTCTTTTAATTCAATCTCGTTACTCCCCCAGCAGGTAAGCAAGCACCAGCTTGGCGGTGTTTTCAACGCCGGTGATATGGGTGCGCTCCACGCCGTGGCTGGCGTAGACACCCATGCCGATGAGTGCCGCGCGCAGGTTGTTGCCCGCTCTGATGGCGGCGCCCGCGTCCGAGCCGTAGCGGTAGAAGAGATCCACCGCGTAATCGCACTCTGCCTTCTTTGCCGCTTCGATCAGTCTGCCCGTGAAGTCGTAATCGTAAGGAAGGGAGGCGTCCTTTGCGCAGATGCTCACCTTCTGCTCGCTGCCGTCCGAGTCGGGGCCCAGAATGGCGATATCCACCGCCAGATACTCTGAAATTTCCTCGGGCACCCGCACGCCGCCAAGTCCGATCTCCTCGTACATGGTGATGGCAAAAACGGTGTTATATTTGGGCTTGAGTCCCTTTTCCTTCATATAGTTTAAGGCGGTAAGCACGCAGGCAACGCTTGCCTTATCGTCTATAAAGCGGGACTTGATAAAGCCCTTTTCGGTAACGGTGAAGCGGGGGTCTATGGACACGTAATCGCCGTGGCAGATGCCCAGCGCCCTGACCCCGTCTGCACTGTTCACCTGCTCGTCAAGCAGGACGTGGACGGTGTTTTCGTTGCGTGCCATGCTTGCGGCATCGTCAAAAGCATGGGAGGAATGGTGGGCGCAGGCGAGCATACCCGTATAGGTTCTGCCGTCTCTTGTATGTACGGTGACGTTTTCGCCCTCCACGTTTGCATAATTGATGCCTCCCAGAGCGCGGATGCGCAGAGTACCGTCGCCGTTAATGGCTCTGACCATAAAGCCGAGGGTGTCGGCGTGGGAGCTGACGCACACCGTTTTGGAGGGATCCTGCCCTTCCACTCTGATATAGGCGGTGTCGCGGTGATCGTAGCTGACGGTATAGCCAAGCTCTGCCACGATCTCTTCCAGCACCGGCTTGATCTTCACGTAATAGCCGGTGGGGCTGGGGGTGTCGATGAGGGCCTGCATGGTTTTCAGTAAATAAGAGAGGTCGATTTTCATGGAAGAGACTCCTTTACAAATTCAAATACGGGGTACCGTTTGCGCGGGTTCGGTATCTGTTTGAATTATAGCATCCTTGAAGGACGTTGTCAATACGCAAAGGCACTCGGTCTGAAAAAGAAGGGCTCCTTTCTTGTGTGCTGCGTCAAAGGGATCATTTTTTCGAGCTTTTGTTAAATGGGTCAAAGGCGTTGGCGCGGGCGGTAACGATTTTGACCAGCTCCTTGTGATCTTCTCGTTCAAACATGGCTTTTTTATCGGGTGCCGTTAAAAATACACGAATCATGTCGTGGGGATTGACTTCTTGATAGAGCTCCTTGCCGGAGGTGCATTTTTGGAAGGTGGGGTTGCTGTACCAGGGCTCCTCTTCGGGGTGCGCTTGAATATATTTTTCCATCTTGACAGCCAGATCGGCGCAGACGGCGTATTCCTCCATGACCTTGTCGTATGCTTTCAGCTTGACGTAGCGGCGCGCCTTCATTTCATGCAGGGTGATCAGGTTTTCATAGTAGCCGTCGTTTGGGATGGGATCAAGCAAATTTAAAAAGTCCTCTGCCGTTTGGTATGCCTCGTCCATTTCCAATTTGTATAATGCCCTTAAGAAAGCGTGGGCTTTTTCGGAGGCGTTTTTTAAAAGCATCACGGTTTTTTCATCGCCCTCAAGACATTTTGACAAGCAATCCAGTTGAAACTCCTTGTCCTCGATCTGCGCCTTTGCCAGCTTCACCGCCTCTGCGCGTCTGTCAAGCGCACAAAGCACGTTGATCAGTGATAAGGTAACTGCTCGTTTGCCGTGGCTTGCGGTTCCCGGTAACGCAAGGAATTTTTGACAGCACTGCTCCTGTAAAAGTAAAAGCTCGTGCTTTTCTTCCTGCGAAGCGTCGTAGGAAATGTAGCTTCCAAGACAGTTTTCATAGTGAAAAAGAGCGTCCGGATCGTTTGGGAATTCGGCAACAAACGCTTTTGCGTACTCCAGCTGTATCTTTCGACCCTCCGCTTTCCAGTTGGAAATCGACCTGATCTGCTCAATAAACTGCTTCTTGCGTTCCTCCTGTGCAGAGTCTGACACGCCAAGCAGTTCGTCGGTGGAAACTTCCAGCAGCTTTGCCAGCGGAACGATCAAGCTTAAATCGGGGTTTGCCACACCGTTTTCCCATTTGGAGACTGCTTGATAGGAAACGCCCAAGGCGCTTGCGACCTGCTCTTGGGTCAGCTCCTTTTTTTGTCTTGATCTTCTCAAATTGCTTCCAAAGATATTTTCCATGGTAACACTCCCTTCTGTTCTGCTTTCAGTATAGCATGGAGACGGAGGCTTTTCAATAACAAACTTTTTGAGTATTTCTCAACCTGCGGTTGAGTGGCCCGATTTGAAGGGATGGGCGCTTCAAAAAACGACCAGGTTGCCAAGTCCGGTGTCGCATTCCTTTGCGCACTTGACGGAATTCGTCGGACAATCGGCGAAAAGGTGAGGAAAAGCGCGCCTTCTCATAAGGAAGTTTACTCGTAGGGCGAATTTGCTCGGCGGCAAACAAAAAACAGACCTGTCGGTCTGTTTTTTTGTTTATGGCGTTGTTATCTCGCGTTTTTGCGCACGTCGTACTTTTCAAGAAGAGGTGCAGGCCCGCGGCGAGTGCCCGTTCTCAGAGTGGCAAATTCGCTTGCGGCGTATTCGGCAAAAATATCGTCGATACTCCGACCCTCCAGCGCCGAGCCTTTAAAGATCTCTGCCCAAGCCTCGCTCCATCGCTCCTTGGGGTACTTTTCATCGTGACAGACCCTGAAATAGTTTAAAAGCAGGTCGTTTTCTTTTGTGGAATAGAAATAGTCAAACCAAACAAGGAAGCGCACCGAGTCCTCTCTTGTGGGCTCACTTTCCACGGTCTGCATCCGCCAGCCCTTGTCGTTATATTCGCCGCCGTTGAAGGCGTAAAGATAACGGCAGGCATCGGCAAAGCGCTCGATAAAGCCGTCAAACTCTAACATCTGCCCGTTCCAGCCGTTCTGGATGGCGTGGGCAAGCTCGTGGGTGATGCAGTCGAAATCCTCGGGGCATCTTTCAAGCCAGCCGTCGTGCAGATGCACCAGCCTTCCTGCATTCCAGGCAATGCCGTAGCCTCTGTTTTCAATATCCAGAGTGATGGTGGTGGGGCTCTGTCCCGCCGCGCCGAAGCGGCTGTACATTTTGGGGTAGACCTGCCAGAACAGCCTTGAAAGAATGACGATCTGCGCAGGGGTGGTTCTTCCCGTCCAACGGGTCAGACGGATGGTCAGCTTGTACTCTACCCCGCCGATCGTTCCCTTTTGCTTCACCTCGTTTTCGGTGAGGGCGGTGGTGATCTCCGGGGCAAGGACGGCGTCAAAATCTTCTTTCACGATGCCTCTTTCGGCAATGGGTAAAATGGGTGCGGGGGTGTTCATTTCACTTCTCCTTTCGGGTGCGCGCAGGATCCAAGCTCTGCTCTTTCAAGACGGATTTATTGTAGGACATTTTTTCAAAAAAGTCAAGAGCTTTTACAAAATTTGCATTTTTTCTCCCGCCCCTCTCCCGCCCCCTCCCCCCGAAAGCCCTTCCTTTTTCCGAGCCGACAAAAAGCAAGGCGGCGTCTGAATATTTTTTTCAAAGAAAAATCAAAAAAATGTTGACAAACGGGCAGTTGTCCGCTACAATGGAGGCGCACCTATATGTAAGGAGGCTTTACTAATGGAATATCAAAACTACTCAAGCCGCGTGCTTGGCAAGCTTGAAAACCTCAACAAGATCTACGCGGGTCTGATGTATGAAAAGGCGGACGAGCTGACCGATCTCTTGGCGCTTCAGACCGCCGAGCATCTGCGCACACCCCCAAAAGAAGGACTTTCTCCCCTGAAAAAGGGCGAAAAGTGGGGGGGCGAATATATGAATCTGTGGATCGTGGGCAGCTACACCCTGCCAAAGGCGCTGGAAGGAAAAAAGCTCTTCCTCCTCCCCCATACCGATGCCTACGAGACCATGCTCTTTAAAAACGGCGTGCCCGACGGCATTTTCAACAGCAAGGGCGACTATATGGGCATTATGCATTCCGTCCAGCTGCTCACCGAAGGGGGGCAGGCGGGAGAGCGCTTTGACCTTGCCTTTGAATGCTACGCCCACCACTTTTGCGCAGGCTGTCATCCCTATATGCACTACGGAAGAGAGGTCCCCGCGGCAAAAGAGGGCGAATTTGAAAAGACCTTCAGGGGCATTGAGATCTGCACGGTAAACGAGGAGATCTTCCGCTTCGTCTTCGATCTGAACGTGGCTTTGCAGATGGCAAGGGATCTTGACGAGAGCAATTTCTTAAAGCACAGAGCTCAGGTGGCTCTTGAAAAGGTCTTTGCCGACATCATCCAGTACCCCGCCCACTACGATAAAGACACCGTGCAGGCGACGGTGCTCAAATGCCTTGAACATTTAAAGCCCCTGCTTGCCCACGCGCCCTCGGAGGATACCCGCGGCTATATCGGGTTAATCGGCGGCTCCCATATGGACACCGCCTGGCTGTGGCCTGTTTCCGAAACCATCCGCAAGTGCGCCCGTACCTATTCAAACGTGGTCAAGCTGATGGAGCAGTACCCCGAGTATATCTTCATCCAGTCCTCCGCCCTCCATCTTGAGTGGATGAAGGACTACTACCCCGACCTTTACGAAAAGATGAAAAAGTATATCGCCGAGGGACGCTACGAGCCCAACGGCGGGGTGTTCGTGGAGTGTGACTGCAACATCACCTCGGGTGAGCTGATGGCGAGACAGTTTATGTACGGTCAGCACTTCACCAGAGAAGAGTTTGGCTACACCTCCGACTGCTTCTGGCTGCCCGACACCTTCGGCTATAACGGCGCCATTCCCCAGATCATGCAGGAATCGGAGGTCAAATACTTCTACACCACCAAAATGGGGTGGAACGATCTGAACGAATTCCCCTTCACCACCTTCAGATGGAAGGGGATCGACGGCAGCACCGTGCTGACCCACTTAAACAACATCGACACCATCCCCGACGTGAAGGACACCAAGCGCCAGATCGACACCATCAAAAACAAGGAGCATTTTGAAGGACGCCTCCACTCCTTCGGTCACGGCGACGGCGGCGGCCCCACCCCCGCCATGCTTGAAAAGGCAAGACGGATCATGGATCTGCCCGGGGTGGCAAAAAGCCGCTACACCACCATCAGCTCCTTTATGAAGGAGATCGAGCAGGTGGGCGACAAGCTGCCCGTCTTCTCGGGCGAGCTTTATCTGGAGCTGCACCGGGGCACGCTGACCCAGATGCACGAGATCAAGCGCTCCAACCGCAAAGCGGAGATCGCCTTGCACGATATGGATCACTTCAACGTCCTTGCGGGCAAGGACAAGAACGAGCGCACCGACGCCCTTTACAAGACCCTGATGACCAACCAGTTCCACGACATCCTGCCCGGCACCTGCTATACCGGCGTGACTCAGGATGCGGTGGCGCAAAACTACGACGTGGTCAAGGAGGCAGGGGGGATCAGCCGCGATTACGCCAAGACCCTTCTTTCTTCAAACCAGGGCATCACCCTCTTTAACACCACCTCCTTTGATCGGGAGGACGTGGTGCTTCTTGAGGATCGCGGTCTTTACCCTGCAGGCAAGACCGTACAGAGATACACCGACGTGACCGGCAAAAGGGTGGCGGCGGTGGGCGGCGTTGCCATTCCCGCCATGGGTCAGATCTCATTGCCCCTGACAAGCGAACCGCAGGTGTCGGAGGACCGCCCCTTTACCGTGAAAAACGGTGTGCTTGAAACGCCCTTTGCAAGGGTTTCCTTCAACGAGCAGGGAGGCATCGTCTCCTTTGTTGACAAGCGGACAGAGCGGGAGTTGAAAAAGGAAGGGGGCGCCCCCTTAAATACCCTCTACGTTGCCGAGGACGTGCCCGAGACCTACGATAACTGGGATATCGACATCGAGACCATGGGCAAGCTGAGGGTGGAGGACAGACTCCTTTCTATGGACGTGGTGTCAAACGGCGCTTTGCAGTACGTTTTGCGCCTGCGCTACGCCATCGGCAAGGCTTCTACCCTCACGCAGGACCTGATCTTCTACGCCGACACCCCCAGAGTAGACTTCCACACCGTTGTGGACTGGAAGGAAAAGCACACCCTGCTGAAGGTGGGCTTTGACCTGGATATCAACAGCCCCACGGTGAAAAACGAGATCCAGTTCGGTCATATGGACCGCCCCATCACCCGCAACAACAGCTACGAGGCGGCAAAATTTGAGGTGTGCAACCACAAGTGGAGCGACCTTTCCGAGTCCCGCTTCGGCGTTGCCCTCTTAAACGACTGCAAATACGGCATTTCCGCCTACGAGGGCAACCTCTGCCTGACCCTGCATCGGGGCGGCACCCACCCCGACGTGACGGGCGACGAGGGTGTGCACGAGATGACCTACGCCCTTTACCCCCACGGGGAAGGCTTTGCCGCGGGCAACGTGGTGCGCGAATCCTACCTTTTGAACCTGCCCCCCGTCCCGATGGAAGGCTCTGCCGGGGAGTGCGCGCCCTTTATGCGCATCTCGGCAGACAACGTGATCTGCGAGGCGGTCAAGCCCGCCGCTTACGAGAAGGACGCCTTCGTGGTCCGTCTTTATGAGTCGGAGAGAAACAAAACGAGCTTCACCCTCACCCTGCCCGAAGGGGTGAAGAGGGTCTGCCGCTGTAACATCCTTGAGGACGTAAAGGAGGAGCTGCCCATCGTGGACGGCAAGATCTCCCTGACGGTCAAGCCCTTCGGCATCCTTTCGCTGATGATGTTTCGGTAAAAACGCATTATTATAAAAAAAGTGCGCCGCAAGGAGATCCTTGCGGCGCGCTTTTGTCACGTTATGTTGAGCTTTGCCTCAGATCAGCTCTTTTTGCCCTTTTTGATCAGCACAACCGCCACGGTGATGCCTGCGGCAAGGACGATCGCTGCGACCACCGCGCCGATGGCGATGGGCAGGACGGGCGACTTGCCCTCGTTTTCATCCTGAGGCTGATCTGCGGAGGGGTCCGCTGTGGGGGTCTGCTCAGAGGGGGACTCCTCGGGAAGCTGACCGGTGGCTTCAAGATAGGCGTCGGTGGAGATTTCCGAGGTGACCGTTCCTCCGAACACGTCGGTGATGGTCACGCTGCCCTTGATCGCCTCGGGCAGTCCCTCGGGCAGCTTGATGGAGCGCTCGTGGGGGCGGGTCGACGTCTGCTCAAAGACGGTCTTCCCCTCAAGATCCACGATCTTCACCTCATATTTGAGCTGCGGAGTGGAGGTGTCGGTAAGCTCCCAGCGGATGTTCTTTCCAAGGTACATCTTTCTCACCGCCGGCTCACCAAAGGTGGGCTTATCGGGCTGGGTGATGGTGTGATAAGCATATTTGGTGGATGCCGCGTCGTACGCCTCCTGATCCTCCACCTTTCCGCCGGTGGAGCCCCAGAAATACTCCTCGGTAGCACCGAAGGAGTGGGCGCCGAACTTTCTCTGTCCCTCGGTCTGAGGGTTGCCGTCGCCATAGCTGAGCTTGGTGGTGGGCAGGGAGATCCAATCCTTCTTCACGTGGTCGTAAACGTACATATTCTTCAGCTGACAGGTACGCTCCACGTTGCAGTTGGTCTTCACGTCGCCCCCCGAGAAGTTCTCCATAAACTGAGAAAAACCGCCGGTGAAGTAGGACTCGTAAAGATGGGTATCAAAATAGGAAAAGAGCGTCCACTTGTTCGCTTCCACGTCATAGATCCACATTCCCGCAAAGGTGGTGCCCGTCTCGGCATCCTCCCAACAGTGCAACAGCATCCTGTACCACTTGTTGCTCGACCAATCGTAGGGCATAATGCAGTTGGTGCCCTCGCCCTCGCCGCCGAAATTGCTGCTTCCCTTGGGGTAGATACGGGTGGCGGTCAGCTTTTCTTCCTTGCCGTCCTTTTTGTAGGCAGCCTCCCAGAAGGCAAGGATGCCCACCTTGCGCGAGGTGTGCTGAAGACCGGCGTAAGCACCGTAGCCCCAGATGCCGGGATATGTCTTCATCGTCTTTTGAGACTTCAGGTCCATGCCGAAGTTGGCAAGCGACCAATAGGTGACCTGTGTGTCCTTATCGGAGAGAAAATCGATCATAAAGGAATCGAATTTTCTGCTGGTGTCCGAAAGATCGGGGTCGGAATAGAAGTTGTACGCCATATACTTTAACTCCTCTTCCTCCGCCGAAGCGCACACAGAGGAAAGGGTGCAGGCAAGCATAATTGCCGCCAGAAGGAGCAACAGGGCTCTGCGCAGATGTTTTTTCATAAAAAGACCGCCTTTCTGAAATCGCTTGATGGATTTGTAAATTCAGTATATCACTTTTTATCGCCGCTGTCAAGGCGGTTTGGCAAGTTTGCGCGCCCCGGAGTATACGGCGCGTGAAGCATTTTCTCTTGACATCCGCCCCCGTTTATGGTACACTTTTGAAAGGGGAGAGCAAAAAGGAGGGGAATTCCATAATGAAGAACCGTTTTTCGCCCTTTGCAGGCATTTTTGCGGGCGTTTTTGCCCTTTGCCTGCTTTTTTCGGGGTGTAACAGCCAAAGCCAAACCACCGATCCCCAAAGCAAGGAGGACTCACCCATGACCGAGCAAAGCAAAAACGATAACGTATCCGCCTCGACAGAAGGCGCTTTACCCTCAAAAGAGAGCGCTCTGCCTTCAAAAGAGCCCTCTCTCCCCGCGGAGGATCTGACCCCGCGGGACCTGCGGATACTGCTCAGCTCGGACATCCACTGCACCGACCTGCAAGAATGGTACGGGGTGGACTACCGCACCCGTATGGAGCATTGGGTGCAGGCGGTAAAGAGCGAGCACGCCGCAAACAAGATTGACCTGCTGATCGTCAACGGCGACATTTCGCTGGATTTCTGGATCCACGGCGGCTCGGTGCTTGAAAAGGGGGAGGGCACCTCAGGCATCTTCCTAAACGACTACCTTTCAAGGCTGCCCGAGGATCTCCCCGTCTTCGTCCTGCCCGGCAACCACGAGCAGTATGGCGATGAAAAATGGCTTGCCCTTACGGGCAATCACCGCCAGGGCTACAGGGTTCTCGGCGGCAGGGTGTTTATCTTCCTTGACACCTTCGGGGGCGCTCTTGACCCCCAAAACCACCACGATGGCGTCTACACGGGAGCGGACGTTGCCTATATCGAGGAGCTGATGGAAAAGTATCCTTCAGGAGACGTCTATCTGATCGCCCACTACTTCGACACCGCCAAGGAAAGCGCCGCCTTTAAAAGGCTGGTGAAGGAAAACGACCGCATCAAAGCCCTTTTTGCAGGGCACACCCACAAAAGCGGAGTCATCGACCTTGGAGCGGACTGGGGCAACAAGACCATCGCCCAGACGGGCAATTTTGCCTACTTCAAGGACTCGGCGAGCCAGTCCTTCTGGGGCTTTCGTGAGCTGATTATCAGTGTCGATGCCGCCTACAGCCAATACATCCTCACCGAAAGTGACGCCACGGTGGACGGCGTCAAGACCCACTTTGACCGCAAGATCTTAAATCAGGCGGGCTATTACGGCGAGCTTCCCCCTCTGCCCGAAGAAAACGATCCCTTTGCGGGCTATAAGAGCCTTTCCGATAAAATAAACAAGGAAAGCATCTCGGGCGACGAGGGCGTGAAGGAGTCTAACCGTCTGGAGCTGATGTTTGACGGGAAGACCGACACCAAATGGTGTGTCCTGCCCACGGCGACGGATCACTCTGTAACGGTCTTCTGGGAAATGACCGAGGCAGTCCGCATCGACGGCTACGCCCTTGCCACCGCAAACGACCATCTAAGCCGCTCGCCCTCCGCCTGGACGCTATACGGCAAAAACGAGCAGGGCGAAGACTGGGTGATCCTCAGCTCGGTCACCGACGGAAAGCTTCCCCGGACGCTGTTCACCTACTCCGAGGTTTTCGAGATCGAAAATCCTCAAAGCTTCAAATATTACAAGATGACCTGCACCCAAAACGGAGGCGCAGAGCATTATCAGTTCTCGGAGCTGACCCTGCTGCAAAGGAAGCAAGGCGCTCCTTAGAAGGCTCGCGCGCGGCAGAACCGCGTCGTATTCCGGAGGATCTTATGAATAAAAAATCACTTGCCTTTTGTGCGGCAATTCTTGCCTGCATTCTGATGCTGGCGTCCTGCTCGGTGACGGGTACCACTTCCCAAAAGGAGTCCTCGGCACCCTCGGAAAGCGCGACCGATACGTCTGCGCCCACACCTACACCCACACCCACACCTACACCCACACCCACCCCTACACCTACACCTACACCTACACCCATACCGACACCCACACCCACACCTACACCAATACCGACACCCACACCTACACCCACACCTACACCGTCGCCCGAACCGCAGGGAACGGCAATGTACTTAAACCGCAACGCCACAGTACGAAGGACCCCCAAGGGCGAGGTCGCCTTCGCGCTGGCACTGCACGAGCAGGTGGTAGCGTACGAGGAAGAGCAGGGCTTTTTGCGCATTGAATGCGCCACGGGGCAGGGCTATCTTGAAAAGGACGCCCTTTCCGAAATCGCAACCGAGAAAAAGGGGATTCTCGTAGCCATTGACGCAGGTCACCAGAAAAAGGGCAACAACGAGAAGGAGCCGCTGGGCCCGGGCTCTGACGAATTGAAGATCAAGGTCTCCTCGGGCACCCAGGGCGTTGTCACCGACATTCCCGAATACGAGCTGACCCTCGCCCTTGCCTTAAAGCTTGAAAAGGAGTTGCTTTTCAGAGGCTACGACGTGTTGATGATCCGCACCACCCACGACGTGAATATCAGCAACGCAAAGCGGGCGGAGATTGCAAACGAAGCGGGTGCGGATATCTTCATCCGCATTCACGCAAACGGATCGGACGATCCCACCGACAAGGGGGTGCTGACCATGTGTCAAACGCCTCAAAATCCCTACAACAGCAATCTTTATAAGCAAAGCGCAGCACTGTCAAAGGATCTTCTTGACGAAATTGCCTCTGCCGCGGGCTGTGAGAAGATGTTTGTTTGGGAAACCGACACCATGACCGGCATCAACTGGTGCAGGATCCCCGTTTCTATCGTGGAGGTGGGCTTTATGTCCTGCCCCGAGGAGGATCGCTTGATGGCAACAGACGATTACCGCAATCTGCTGGTAATGGGCATGGCAAACGGCATTGATCGGTATTTCAACCCTTGACTCGAGAAGCCACGGCAAAAGAAAAAAGAAAGAGAGGAATAACGATGAACACCTTCCGCAATCCCCTTGCAGATTTTGACACCCCCGATCCCTTCATCACCTACGACAAGGAAACGGGCTACTACTATTCGCTCTTCACCCGCCACGAGTATCTGGAGCTTTTCCGCTCCAAGCACTTGGGCAATCTGATCAGAGAGGGAGAATCCAGGATCATCTACCGCCCCAATGGGGAAAAGGAGGGCATCTGGGGAGACATCTGGGCGCCCGAAATGCATAGGGGGTCTGACGGCGGCTGGTATATCTACACCAGCGGCAGGATCACCGAATCAAGAGGCCCCAAGAGAATGATCGTCTTAAAAGCCCTTTCCCCCGACCCCTTCGGCGATTGGGCGTTCGTGGGTATGCCCACCCCTGAGATCTTCTCCATCGACCCCACCTCCTATATCGCGGAGGACGGCACCCAATATCTTTGCAACTCCCGCGTGGACGACGTGTACGGGCAGGTCATCGACCTTTACAAGATGAAATCTCCCACCGAGCTTGACGTGGATAGCCGCGTCACCCTTGCCGTTGCCGAAAAGGAGTGGGAGCTGGTGCCCCCGTACGTTGGCGACTGGGCGTGCGTGGAGGGCGGATTCTTCGTCAAAAAGAGTAACCGTCTTTTCATCATCTACTCGGCAAACGGCTGCTGGTCCGACCACTATCTGCTGGGGGTGTTAGAGCATACCGGCGGAGAGCTTTGTGACGCCGCCAACTGGAAAAAGCACGATAAGCCCCTTTTGACCTACGGAAACGGGGTGTTTGGCCCCGGTCACGCCTCCTTCTTCTATTCGCCCGACGGGACCGAGCTTTGGTGCGCCTACCACGGACTCAAGCGCCACAACGAAAAGGCAGAGCCCGACACCCGCTATATGAACGTGCAAAGAGTGGACTTTGACGAAGAGGGCTATCCCGTGATGGGCAAAGCCATCGGGTATGAAACCGACATCCCCTGCCCTTCGGGGGAAAAATAAGCATCCCATAAAAAACGATTTGCTCACGCTATAAGCGGATTGGAGGACAGTATGAGCACAAAAAAGTGGACTTTTTCAAAAATATGCGCCCTGATTTTGTCGGTGGGGCTCGTCCTTGGCTTGATGGGCGTGGTCTGTTACGGCATTGCGGCAAAGGGCTATGACCAAGGAAAGTATACCGAGGATCAGCTGCCCACCGATCTTTTTGACTTTTTCGACGCGCTGTCGGGCAGAAGGTCGGACTACAAAAAGGAAATGATGTCCCTCCAATCGGGCTCCTTTATCGCGGCACTTGCCGTCTGCATCCCCTGCGCCATCCTTTTGTTGATGGCAAGCAAGAAAAAGGAGCACGTGGGCTTGATCACGGGCGGCGGCACTATAGCAAGCGCCACCGTGCTCACCCTCCTGCTCACCATCCGCTACTACTCCTTCTCGGGCAGTCCGCGGGTAGCCGTCCTGGTGCTCTTTTTCGTGACGGCGGTGCTGTTTGCCCTGCTGATGGCGGCAAGCTCCCGACATCTCGGGCTTTACGCCCTGGCGCTCCTCGCCTTCTCTCTGGCGGCAGGCTTTTTGGCGGCAGTATATCTGTCACAGATCCTGGGGCTTGCGGCAGTGATCTTAAGGGAGCTGTTCTGGATCGCCGCCTTCGCGCTGATGCTGCTTGGCGGCGGATCGTCGGGAACGGTGGTATACGTGGTCTTCATTTAAGCCGTCCCGCACGGCAACGTCCCGCACGCTCCCCGTGATGGGCGTTGCCATCGGCTATGAAACCGACATCCCCTGCCCTTCGGGGGAGAAAAGCGGAGTCAAGGACACGAAATAACAATACTCTGTAAAAAGATCCGAGCAATCGGGTCTTTTTTACTGTTCAAGCTGCCAAAACATAGCACCACGGACAAACGATCGTGTGAACATCGAGCATATCCGCTTTCCATACCCATATCCGCTTGTCGCAATGTAAACAATTCAAAAAAACACGTTCTGTAAAGGACCCTCTCCTCGCACGCGGTCGTTCCCAATTGCCCGACTCCTTTGTTTTTTCAAATACACGTTCTTTCATAAAATCGCTTTCCTCCATATTGTCTGTATACACATAGCAACACATCCATAATAACACCGAAAGGTGTTATTTGTCGACACCATTCGGTGTTTTCTTGTATACTACTTTCAAAAAGACACAGTAAATACAAATTTTCGTCTTGGTGGGAGGAAAACCGATGTTCGTATATCCGCGCGTCAGGGATCTGAGAGAGGATCATGACAAGACCCAAAGGCAGATCGCCGAGTTTTTGCATATGCAATTGACCGTCTATCAGCGTTACGAGCGGGGTGAGCGGGAGCTTCCCCTGTGGGCGGCAATCAAGCTTGCCGACTACTACGGTGTGACCCTTGACTACCTGGTGGGCAGAGAACGAGGCGGCGTTTGACCGCACAAAGGCGCACGGCAAAGATATTGCGCAAAGAAACAAAAACGGTAAAGAAACCAAAATGGTCCGCTAAAACGGACTTCTCATAAGGAAGTTTACTTGCAATAATAAAATTGCTCTGCAATAAAGAAGACCCCCGATAGATTGTAAATAATCTGTCGGGGATTATTGTATTTTTATAACAAAAACTCCATATATCTGTCTTGTTTGGTATCTACATATTCAGGAATGATTTCCAAGGCATCTTTACACCCAATATTAAAATAAAAATTCACAGTTTCAACAGAGGGTATTGCAGAAATGAAAATTTTGTCTGCCTTCAATAGCCTTGCACAGTTACAAATTTCAAAAAACAGTTTTTTTCCAATACCTTTTCTTTTATATCTATCATCTACAAACAGCATTGTCATATTGGCATATTTTGCTGTTTTCCCTAATAAGCATGCATCTATAGAACAGAACCCAATTAAAATATCTTCATCAAACGCCGCAACAACAAAGCCACCTCGTTCGATTTGTTGTTGCAAATATTGCGATATCCATTTCTTTTTTTCGAGGCTCCATTCACGCTGAATATGTGTATCGGTCGTTTTCCACTCGTTGTTGTCATGTATATATGTTTTCGTTATTACTTGATGATGACAAAAATCAAATAACAGTTCAGACACAATATTTTCAATAGTTAAAGTTATAATCTTTACCATATATGCCTCCTTCGAATAAGTTGCTTTATCGCCAGTTTCGCATTTGTTTTACAAATGCATCGGGCGAAGCCCATACCCCTATTCATAATAGCACGAATCAGCAGAGAAAGCAAGAGTTATATTCCGACTTCGTCGGAGTGATATTATTGCTACCGCAATAGTGATATTGAAGCCTTGCGGCTTCAGTGATATTTTATTCGCCTCCAAAAACTTGCGAAGCAAATACCACTCGGCGTGAGCCGAATACCACTGCGAAGCAATATCACTCGCCGCAGGCGAATAAAACTGCCCAACTTCCTTATGAGAAGTTGGGCAAAGCACCCCCTTTCTTTTTAAAAAGGAAAAAGCAGGAGCAAAATCGCCCCGTTCCCCGCAACTCAACCAACGGTTAAGTTTTTTTTGAAGGGAACACCTTGCTTTCAAGGTCAAAGCGTGCTATACTGTAAAACAAACGAAGCCCCGCGCAAGAAAAGCAGGGGCATCTATTTTTGATGAAAGAGAGTTTCCCATGAGCAAAAAAATGACCCTTCTCCTTTGTGCCCTTCTTTGCACACTCCTTTGCACCCTTTTTTGTGCCTGCGGAGAGGAGCTTCCCAATACCGAGCCGCCTTCTTCCGCCACCGAGCAGTCTGAAGACGACGGCTCTTCCGCCGCGGAGCAATCCAAAGAAGAAAGCCCTTCTCCTTTGCCCCCCGAAAGTGAGACGTCCTCCCCTTCGGAGGAGGGCTGTGCCCACGGCAACGTGGAAATCCTGCCTGCGGTGGAAGCCACCTGCCAAAAAGAGGGTATGAGCGAAGGACGCCGCTGTAAGGATTGCGGCAAGGTGCTCTCAGAGCAGGTCGTCCTGCCCGTGGGCGGTCACAAGGAGGTTATAGACGAGGCAGTAAAGCCCACCTGCTCCCAAATGGGTTGGACTGCGGGGGCTCATTGCGCATACTGCGGTGAAACGTTAAAGTGGCAGGAGCCCGTGGAAATGCCCCTTCACCAGTTTAAAGACGGCACCTGCAGCCGTTGCGGCATTCCCACCCACAGCCAAGGGCTTTATTACACGTTAAGCAACGACCAAAGCTACTACATCCTTGACAGCGTGGGCAATTGCAAGGACAAAACGCTGATCATTCCCCCGCTTTACGGCGGATTGCCCGTAAAGGAACTCAACGCCTTTGACTCTCAGTACGCCACGGCAGTGGTCATTCCCGACAGCGTCACCACCCTTTCCTCCCGTCTTTTCTATCAGAATGAGATCCTGCGGGAGGTGACCCTGGGTGCAGGCGTGACCGAGGTGGGCGCCCTGACCTTTGCAGACTGTACCGCACTTGAAAAGATCACCCTGCGTGGCAAGGTCCACTTTGGCAAATCCTGCTTTGAAGACACCAAGAATATAAAGGAACTGCACGTTGCGGATATCGCCTCCTGGTGTCAGTCCACCTTCAGCGCCTCTGCGGGATATCCCCTGCAGTATGGCGGCGGTGTCATCTGTCTTGACGGAGAGCCCATCGTGGATCTGGTGATTCCCGAGGGCGTGACCGAAATCGGTGCTTCTTGCTTTAAAAACTGCACGAGCATCAAAAAAGTGTCTTTCCCCGAAGGTCTGGCGGTCATCGGCGAGCAGGCGTTTTACGGCTGCACCGCCCTTGAAGAGCTGACCCTGCCCGCCACGGCAGCGCAGGTAAAATCGTCTGCCTTTGCAAAATGCACCTCCCTGAAGGAGGTGCGGGCAGAAGAGGGCGTTGCGAGCATCTCCATGCACGCCTTTAACGGCTGTACTGCCCTTGAAAGGGTCAGCCTGCCCAATAGCGTAACAGCCATCTCCACCTCCTGCTTTGAGGGCTGCTCGGCACTCAAAAGCCTGACCTTCGGCAAAGAAACCAAATCGATTTCAAGAAACGCCTTCAAGGGCTGTACGGCACTCACCAACGTCATTCTGCCAAAGAGCTTGGAAACGGTGGAGGACGCCGCATTCGAGGGGCTTGCGGGGCAATGCTACTTCTTGGAAGCAGACGCCTTGCCCGCAGGCTTTGCAAGCCGTTGGACGGGCAAGGACGCGTCGGTTTATACGGGTGGGCAGTGGTCCCTTGTAAACGGCACGCCCACGGTTGGGTGATCAAAAGCGTTTTTTCTTAAAAGCATCCATATGCACCGCACGCTTCGGCATTTAAATGAAGCGATGCGGTGCTTTTTTCTTGACAAAAAGCAACTTTTGTGTCATACTGTCTTTAAAGAAGGAACGATTCAAAGGACGAAAAAACTTTTATGGACGGCATTTTTAATTCTTTCAAAAATCTGATCGAAAGCTACGGCGCCCTCTGGCTCATCGGGCAGGGCTTTGGCATTATTGCCATCGTGCTGGGCTTTTTGTCTTACCAGGTAAAAACCAAAAGCAAGCTGCTCTTTTTGCAGGGCGCGGTGGCGCTTGCCTTCATCATTCACTATCTGCTCATCGGTGCTTACACCGGTATGGCGATGAACGCACTCAACATTCTGCGCAACCTTTTATACGACCGCCGCACCAAAAAAGGAAGCACCGGCAAAGCCCTTCCCATCATTTTCGTCATCGTGCAGGCGGTGATGTGCCTCTTTACCTGGGACGGCTGGTATTCCATCTTCATTCTGGCGGGCATCTGCATCAACACCTACTGTATGTCGCTGTCAGACCCCCAGAAGGTGCGAAAGAGCATCCTCGTCACCTCTCCTCTGGTGCTTGTTTACGATCTTTTTGCCCGCTCCATCGGCGGCACCGTCTACGAGTCGGTGGCGCTTTGCTCGGCGATCATCGGCATTTTGCGGATGAGGAAAAAGGAAAACGCACGCTGATCAAAAGGCACTTCCCCTCCCAAAGGAGCCTTGGAACGACGGCAAAAAAACGAGGGAGCCTCGGGGACGTCTTGACTGCGGTTGAGAGATCCCCTTTTTGATTCTTTTTCTTGCTGTTTATTGCTGTTTTTAAGCATATACGGAAGCAAAGGCAGCCCCTTCCTTCAAAAAAAGCGGGCAAGCGCGTTTTTTGAAAAAAAACAAAAATTTTTTTGATTTTTTTCAAAAAAACCGAAACAAACGCGAAAAAAAAACGACTACTACAGTAGAAGGACCTCTACAGCGCAGGAAAATGAACAAATTCTGTCATTTTGTTGCACTGTTTACCCTTTTCAACATTTCTGATCTACAGAGAAAGGCTCAGGTGATCTTATGAAAAACCGGATACTGAAATTCTTCGCGATCCTTTTGGCAGGACTGATACTCTTGCCCCTCCTTGCCGCCTGCGACGATCCCTTTTATAACAGTCTGCCCGAGCAGTCCTCCAAAGATCCCTTGGAGGGCGGACAGAGCTCCTCCACCAAGGAGGAAGAGGGCAAGCCCGTGATCAACGAGCGCTTTGACGGGGAAAAGGTGCGCTTCGCCGTCAACGGCTATGGGCTCAACAGCCGCTCCATCGACATCGGCGAGGGCGATGATCCCGCAAATATAGTCGACGTTCAGATCAATAAAAGAAACGCACAGGTTGAAAAAGAGCTGGGCGTGGATATCGAGCTTGCGTACGTTGGCGGACTGCAGACCTTCTTTGGCGAGCTTCAGCCCATCCTTGCCTCCGAGCTTTACGTTTACGACGTGCTGGGTCTTTATCAGTATTTCGACCTGGGGCTTGCCCTTGGCGACACCGTCGGCTCCTTTTATAACTTTTTGGATATGCCCGAGGGCGTGACCTCCTATATCGATCTTGACGCATCCTATTGGAGCAAGGAGCTGCAAAACACCCTCGTCTATAAGGATAAGCTCTATTGCATTACGGGCGATCTGAATCTGTCTTATCTCAGCACCATGTTCGTTTCCTACGTCAACGCACGGCTGTGGGAGGAGTATAAGGACGAGATCGCAGACCTTGAGCATTCGGGCGGCTACCGTGATCCCTACGACATCGTAAACAACGGCTACTGGACCATGGATTTGTGGATGGAGCTTTCGCGGCTGGTCTACGAGGACACCAATAAAAATAAAGTGCAAGACTATCTTGACCGCGCCGGTCTGATGACCTACGATCAGCAGTTAAACAATATTATGGTAGATATGCTGATCGCGGGAAGCCACGTGACCTACTCCGATCGAAACGGAGAGGGCACCCCCCAAGTGAAGATCAACACCGAAAAAAACACCGCCTTCTACTACAAGCTCTACAAGCTGCTGTGCGAAAGCAACGCCGTGACCATCCCCTGGCTTGGCACCGAAGAGGACATGAGCAAAACCTACATCCTCGACATCTTTGCAGATGGCAACGTGCTTTTGAATCTGAACACCCTTGCGGGCGCAGAAATGTATCTTTCCGATATGAAGGACGACTACTATATTCTGCCCCTGCCCATGTTTGATCACGCCCAGTTTGACAAAAGCAGTCCCTCCCTTGGCTACGCCACGCAGGTGGGCGACAGCGTCAGCCAATACGCCATCTGCACCGCTATCGGGGACGAAAAGCTTCCCTGTGTGACGGCGACCTTGGAGCTGATGGGGTATTATTCCAAGGAGTGGGTGACCCCTGCCTATTATAGGAAGATGCTGGGAGAGCGCTACGACAAGGATCCCCGCACCGCCGCGGCGCTGGAGCTGACCCGCGCAGGCGTCTATTCGGACTTCGTGCTGGTGTGGTCCTACAGACTTGACAACATCACCTGGCAGTGGCGCCAGAAATTCACCGAAAAGGACAAGATTGAAAACAACCTGAGATCCTGGCAGAGAAACGTGACGGGCAAGCTCAAGAATCAGCTGCTTGACGAAATAGAAACAGCGTTTTTTAATTATAAATGAAAAATCGCCCCCAAAAAACGAATAAAACGAAAGGAGCATCCCTATGAAAACCGTATTTTTGAAATTTTCCGCGATCCTTTTGGCAGGACTGATGCTCTTGCCCCTCCTTGCCGCCTGCGACGATCCCTTTTATAACAGTCTGCCCGAGCAGTCCTCCAAAGATCCCTTGGAGGGCGGACAGAGCTCCTCCACCAAGGAGGAAGAGGGCAAGCCAGTGATCAACGAGCGCTTTGTCGGGGAAACGGTGCGCTTCGCCGTCAACGGCGAAGGGGTCAACAGCCGCTCCATCGCCCTTGGCGTAGGCGATGATCCCACGAATGCCGTGAACGTGCAGATCAACAAAAGAAACGAGCAGGTGGAAAAAGAGCTGGGCGTGGATATCGAGCTTTCGTACGTTGGCGGAATGCAGACCTTCTATGGCATCCTTCAGCCCATCCTCGCCTCCGAGCTTTACGTTTACGACGTGCTGGGCCTTTCCCAATATTTTGACCTGGGGCTTGCCCTTGGCGACACCGTCGGCTCCTTTTATAACCTTGCCGATCTGCCCGAGGGCGTGACCTCCTACCTCAACCCCGAGGCTTCCTACTGGTCAAAGTCGCTTTACGAGGCAACGTCCTACAAAAAAGTAAGCTTTTTCATCACGGGCGATCTGAATATGGGATCTCTTGGCGGTCTTTTCGTTTCCTACGTCAACGCACGGATGTGGGAGGAGTATAAGGACGAGATCGCAGGTCTTGAGCATTCGGGCGGCTACTCGGATATTTACGATCTGGTAAATAACGGCTACTGGACGCTGGATTTGTGGATGGAGCTTTCACGGCTGGTCTATGAGGACACCAATAAAAACAATGTGCAAGACTATCTTGACCGCGCCGGTCTGATGACCTACGATCAGCAGTTAAATAACGTTATGACGGATATGATCCTTGCGGGAAGCCACGCCACCTTCTCCACGCTTGACGATCGGGGCACGCCGAAGGCGGAGATCAACACCGAAAAGAACAACGCCATTTATCAAAAGCTGTATACGCTGCTGTGCGAAAGTGACGCCGTGACCATCCCCTGGCTTGGCACCGAAGAGAACAAGGACGAAAACTATATCCTCGACGTCTTTGCAGAGGGCAACGTGCTTTTGAACCTGAACACCCTTGCGGGCGCAGAAAAGTATCTTTCCGATATGAAGGACGACTACTATATTCTGCCCCTGCCCATGTTTGACCACGCTCAGTTTGACAAAAACAGTCCCTCTCTTGGCTATGCTTCCTCCTTGCTTGGCGAACACATCAACCAGTACGCCATCTGCAAACCCATCGGAGACGAAAAGCTTCCCTGTGTGACGGCGACCTTGGAGCTGATGGGGTATTATTCCAAGGAGTGGGTGACCCCCACCTATTACAAAACCGTGCTGGGAGAGCGCTACGGCAAGGATCCCCGTGCCGCCGCCGCGCTGGAGCTGACCCGCGCAGGACTTTACACCGACTTCGTGATGGTGTGGTCAAACAAACTTGACAACGTCAACTGGCAGTGGCGTCAGCACTTCACCGAAAAGGACAAGATCGAAAACAACCTGAGACATTGGGACAGAAACGTGACGGGCAAGCTCAACGGCTCTCTGCTTGAGGAGTTTGAGCCCGGCTGTAGCTGGGGTTGGATCGAATAAAACGCATCCAAAAAACGAATAAAACGAAAGGAGCATCCCTATGAAGACCGTATTTTTGAAATTTTCCGCGATCCTTTTGGCAGGACTGATGCTCCTGCCCCTCCTTGCCGCCTGCGACAATCCCCCTTCGGGAAGCACTCCTGCAGACAGTTCCTCTAAGGGTGGGCAAACCTCCTTCACCGAGGAAGAAGAGGGCAAGCCCGTGATCAACGAGCGCTTTGACGGGCAGACGGTCAACTTCTACGTGACGGGAGCGGGGCTCAACAGCCGCTCCATTGACATTGGAGAGGGCGATGATCCCACGTACTCCGTAAACGTGCAGGTAAAAAAGCGCAACGAGCAGGTGGAAAAAGAGCTGGGCGTGGATATCGTGCTGAAGGAGGTCGATGGAATGAGCAGCTTTCCTTTCCTCCTTCCCTCCATTCTGGCTTCGGGCGTCTACACCTACGACGTGCTGAGTCTTTATCAGTATTTCGATCTGGGATACGCCTTGGACGAGCAATCACGTGGCTGCTTTTACGATCTCAACGATCTGCCCGAGGGCGTGACCTCCTACCTCAACCCCAACGCCTCCTATTGGTCAAAGGTCCTTTACGAGGGGTTAGACTACAAGGATACCGCCTTTTACATCACGGGCGATCTGAATCAGTCTTATCTCGGCACCATGTTCGTTTCCTACGTCAACACCCGACTGTGGGAGGAGTATAAGGACGAGATTGCAGACCTTGAGCATTCGGGAGGCTACTGCGATCCCTACGAGATCGTGAAAAAGGGCTATTGGACCATGGATCTGCTCATGGAGCTTGCAAATCTGGTATACGAGGACGACGGCGACAAGGTCAAAAACTACACCGATCAGGCAGGCTTTATGACCTACGATCAGCAGTTAAACAACATCATGGTGGATATGCTCCTTGCAGGCTGCGGCATACGGCATAGCAGCATCAGGGCAGACGGCACCCCCGATATCACCATTGACACCCCCGAAAACAAAGCGATCTACGAAAAGCTCTACAAGCTGCTTTGTGAGAGCGGCACCGTCACCATCCCTTGGCTTCGCAGTGAGTCCGAAGACGAAACGCTGTATATTCTTGACGTCTTTGCCGCAGGCAAGGTGCTTGTGAACGTAAACATCCTTGCGGGCACAGAGGAGTATCTTGCAGATATGAAGGACGGCTTCACCGTCCTGCCCCTTCCCATGCTTGACCGCGCCCAGTTTGATGAAAGCAGTCCCTCTCTCGGCTACGCCTCCCAGACGGGCGACAGCGTCAGCCAATACGCCATCTGCAAAGCCATCGGAGACGAGAAGCTTCCCTGCGTGACGGCGACCTTGGAGCTGATGGCGTACTACTCCGAAAAGTGGGTGACCCCCGCCTACTACCAAGCCGCCCTCGGTAAGCTTTCTACAGACCTTCGCGTCCGCGAGATGCTGGAGCTGACCCGTGCAGGGCTTTACACCGACTTTGCGCTGATCTGGTCAAGCCATCTTGACAACGTCATCTGGCAGTGGCGTCAGCACTTCACCGAGAAGGACAAGATCGAAAAAAACCTGAGATATTGGGACAGAAGCGTGACGGGCAAGCTTCAAAACGGGCTGCTTGATGTTATAGAAAAGGGCTTTGACGTGAAGGACGTGACCTACCCCCAACCCCAAAAGCAAGATAAAAAGCGTTCTTAAACCTCCCTTCATCAAAAAAACAGCGTTTTGACCGATGGTCAAAACGCTGTTTTTATTTGGTTTTCAGTCTTCCTTCTCTTGTACGTACCCGTACTGCAGGGCATCCTTATAAAAAGATACCGAGCTGTCATTCCAGCTTACGTTAAAGGTGCAAAAGCACAGAGGAAGATCGTCTGTAGCACTGCTGACCACCAGGATCATCTCGTAGCCGTCGATCTCGGTGCCCTCGGGGAAACGGAAGGCAGGATCGCATCCGCCAAGATCAAAGAAGAGCATTTCTTTGGTGCTTCCCATTGCAAGAGGCTCAAGCATGGTGAGGGTGTATTTGCCC
Source organism: Clostridia bacterium (assembly GCA_017465885.1). GTDB lineage: Bacteria > Bacillota > Clostridia > Oscillospirales > CAG-272 > UBA11512. The sequence goes on from JAFTVG010000012.1 coordinate 33,661, forward strand.
ACCGAGCCCTTTGCTCTGTAGTAAAGCCGCCATTTATAGGGATGCTCGCCCGAGGAAAGACCTGCCGAAAGATCTCTTCCAAGCTCGTACTTCACGCCAAGGCAAAGCTTTCCCTCATAAATGCAGATGGATGAGCTTTCCTCTCCGCCTCCGTGCGTCAGACCGCTCCAAGGCTTGGCAGTGAATTTTTCCACCTTGATGGACTCGTAGTTGGCTTTCAGCCATTCACTCCAATAAAGCGAATAGCGGGTGGGTCTCATGCCCGTGTTTTCCACGGCTCCGTAGTAAGCCCCCGTGCTTTCGGCAAGGGCTCGGAAGCTTTCGGCAGATTGGTTCCACACCAGCTCGGTGGACTGCCATTGCACCACAGTATTGCCGTATAAGCCCATCAGCAACAGCTCGTATCGGGCAGGCTCGCCGTTTTGCATTCTGAAATAATAGCGCTTGGGGTTCAATGCCACCCGATAAAGAACCTCCGTGGAGGAGAGAGGCACTGCTTCCATAAGGGAGGGGTCTATGAAGAGGTATCCATCCTCCCCACCCTTCTGCTTATAGCAAAGGCGCACCGCCGTAATGGGGGACAGGGCGGGGTTGACCGTTGCCTTAAATTCCAAAACGTAGGTCTTTGAGGTCAGATCCTCTCGGATATAGAAGGGAGAGGGAGCCATCCCCTCCTCAAAGCGGTGCTCCGACATACTCAGCGACTCAAAGCGGGGATAGACCTTTTCGCCGTAGGTAAGCATCCACTCCACCCATTCATCACTGGTCTTTACGGAAGGCTCGATGGGGACGGGCAGCCCTTGGGCAAGGGCTTTCTGTCTCACCGCCTCGGCGGCGTCAGTGTAAGTGAAGCTGCCCTCCACCCAGCTCGAAACGTCACCGATCACATTGAGCGCCACGAGCAGAACGTCGTATTTTCTGCCTCCCGCCGATCCCGTCGAGAAATAGCTCTCTCGAGGATCAAGACTCAAATCAATTTGAAGGGTGCCCCTTTCGCCCTCGGTCTTATAGATGGGCGCATCAAAGCACCGGTAGGCGTCGTTCGTCCCGCTCTCCCGATAAAAGACACGGAAGGAGGTCATATTACCCGTTGAGTTCTTGGTCTGCAGATAAACGCTCATACAGTAGTAACCATTCCGAATGCGGAAGGGCGGATCCGTGATCATTTCGAAGGATGCAAAGCTGAATTGAGGCTTATCGCTGGTTTTCAGCCATTTTGCCCACTCGTCCGAGTATCTGTCGGCAGGCCCATCGATTTTTTCACCCTGATACACCTGGTAAAACACATCGGAGGAGTCGTTATACTCAAAGGAGCCCGTGCCCCAGCCGCTGACGTTGCCGTTAAGGTCACAGCAGACGACGACCACGTCGTAGCTTGCCTGCTGTTGCACCAGAAAAGAGGTTCTGGTGTTAATTTCCAGCTCGAACCACGTTCCTCTGAGGTTGTCTTCAAGAGAAGAGCTCCTGAGATTTCTGACGTAATGGGTGCCTTCATACTTGTAAGAGGATTCATTCTTCTTCTTGCAGAAGATCATACACTGTTCAAGAGGAATGAGCTCGCTTTCCACGTAGATCTCCATACAGAACTTGTTATCGTTTATATAGAAGGGTGAGGGCTCCATTGTGGGAGCGTACCGCCTTTCACCGAAGGCCAGAGTCTTGAGCAGAGAATAGCCGTGGTTCTTTTCGGTCAGGAGCCAATTCACCCAGGCGACCGTATCCTTTTGGGCAGGCTCCACGGTTTCGGGCCGAAGAGCCAGCACCTCTTTACGGAAGCCCTCCGAGGAGGCGTTATACGAAAAGTCCACTTCTCCCCAGCCCAACACGTTCTGGCTTATATCCAGGCTGACAAACACCGCCTCATACTCGGCCTCGGCAAAGATCATTTCGGGATCACGGATGACCATATCAAAGCTATACTCGGTCAAGCCTTCGCTGTTCAGTGTCTTTGAGGTCTTGTTTTTGAGGGTGGTCTCCAATAACCGATACGCATCGGAGGAGCCCTTCTCCCGATAGAAGATCCTGTATTTGTTCATCTTCATCGTTTGTGCCTGCAAGCAGTCGACGCCCAGGCAGAAAAGCCTGTTTTGGGCGTAAAAGGGCGAAGGGCTCATTCCCGTCTTGTAGACGTGGGAGCCAAGCTTGATGCTTTCAAACTGCGGATAATCCGATCCGTCGGTTTCAAGAAGCCAGTTGACCCAGTTGTTTGAACGCTGGTTTGCAGGCTCACCCAGATTTCTTAAGACGTCCTTCTGTATGCCGAGCTCCACCGCCTTGTCGTAATACGCCCGCGCCGAGGCATTCCACTCCACCACCGTACTCTGCCAGCCGACCACCTCCGAGTCGTTTTCTCTGTCACGGATGACGAAGACGATCTCATAAGAGGTGGGCAAGCCGCCCTTCTTCAGGGAGGGGAGCATGCCGTAGTTGAGCAGGTCCAGATAATAAATGCAGGTGTCGCCGTAAAGGGCGTAGCCGTATGGCGTGCAGTTGTCCTGCATATCGGCGGCAAAGAGGAAGTCCTCTTGTCCCACCTCTCTGTAGCCGTAGGTCCATACGTAGCGGGGGAGGGTTTTTTTGCCCACGCCCTCGGTATAGTCAGCCGCGTTGTGGTCCACCGCCAGCGCAAGTCCAAAGCGGGAGGTCTTATAGACGCTGCCCGTCACCCCGTCGTAGGGCCAGATGAGGAAGGCGGAGGGGTCAAGGGTGGGGGAGAAGGTGCCGGTGGAGGGCTGCAGCTCGGTCTTGGGGTAGGTGTTTCCCTTGTCCTCATCGACCAGCCAGGAAAGCCACTCGGGCGAGAAGACGTTTAAGGGCTCCTTTTCGGGGATCACGGGCACCTGCCCACGATGATCCTCCTGAATGCCCGTCTCCACAGCCTGTTTGTAATACGCCTCGGAGGAGTCGGTCCAGTCTACCTCATCGGCATACCAGCAAAGGATGCGTCCCTCGGTATCCTCAATGATGAAGACCGTTTCGTAGCTGTTGTTTGAGCCGTCCTCCTTCAGCATCATATTCAGTCCGTAGTTGAACAGATCCAGCTCTATGCGGTAATAGCCGCTGTCCAGTCGTTTGATCTTCCAGGGATGACTGCTGCCCGCGGCAGAAAAGCCGCCCTTGTCGTCTCTGTAAAAGACCTTCCAAATAAACCTTTCCCCCGTTTCGTCGGCGTAAGAAAACTCCTGACCGTCAAGCCCCAAAGACAGCGCAAAGCGGGCAGTAATGCCCTCGGTACGGATGCTCCAGGGGGAGTAGGTGTACTGAGGATTGTTGTCGTAACGGCTTGCATAAAGCGAGCCGTTTTCCACCATGGGGTAAATGCTTCCCCGATCCTCGTAGATCAGCCACTCTAACCACTGGGTGGAGTAGCGTTCCCCCTGCTCCAAGCCCGACAGATCGGGGACCTGCTCTCCGGGCAAAACGGGCAGCTCGCCGTTTACAGGGGTGGAAACGTAGTTGTAAAGAAGCAGCTCCTTTTCTCCCGTCTCGGGATTTTTGCGGGAGATATAGATCTGCGCAAGGTTCTCGTCTGCGGGATAGACGGCGTATTCCTCCACGGGAAGGCCCTCTGAGTCTGCCTTATAGGAGGCAAGGATGATCTTGTCAGCACTCAGCTCCTTCATCAGCTCATCCCGCTCTTCCTTGGAAAAGACCTTATTTTTGGCAAAGAGGAACTTGCCCGCGCCGCTGTATTTGGAGGGATTGGCGTCAAAATCGGCGATAAAATAGGCATCGCCCTGGGTAAAACCCGAAAAATCCTTCAGCTTTTCCGCCATATCCCCCATTCCCGCAAGACCTGCCAGCCCTGCAAGCGCTGAGGGATCAAAGCTGTTCTTTGAAAAAAGGTGGGAGGGATCGAAATCGCCTAAATTGTCGAAAAGATCGGAATAGCCGCCCTCTCCCGAGCCGCTTCCAAGCTCCCCCCAATCACCCGACACGGGAGGCACCCACTCTCCCGTCCCATTGCCGCCGTTGATCTTTGCCGTATAGGTGGTGGCGCAGGAGGAAAGGGTCAGCAGGGCAAGAGATGCCGCGATCAGCGATAGCAGCCCTTTCTTTCTGTTTTGCTTTTTGATTCGGGGCTTTGTCTTTTCCTTCACAAAGCATCCCCCCTTCTTATTTTTGTAAATGTCGTCTTCAATATAGATACCCGTGATCCTTTGCATACTTGAAAAAGGCTTCGGATGAAAGGTTCCATTGGGTCTCGATCCGCTTGTAAAAAAGCTTTTTGCCCGTTCTTTTGTTCACACAGACCACCAAAAACTCATAGTCCCGATATAAGGTGTCCTTTTTGGCAGTCAGAACCCTCTCGTCATTTTGAACGGGGATGGCAAAGACGGTGCTTCCGTCCCCCATAGGGTAGCGCGCCGCCACCGCCGCCCGCTCTTCGGTGTAGGCAACGCCCGAATAGAGGGGTCTGTAGTACAGATAAAACAAAGCATCCTCGTTTAAAGCAAGGGCGGTCAGCTCCCTTTCAAAAATGGGCAGAGCAAGAGCAAAGCAGGGCGTGCGGTTGTCTTCGGGCTGCTCCTGTTCCATATCGTAGTTGGCGATGAAAAAGGCAGATCTGTAGCCGTTTTTCTTATATTCGTAGCCCTCGTAGCCTTGGGTTCCCTCAGCTGCCGCCGCGCCCGCCTTGATCAGACTGTCAAGCAACGAGTCCCCCATTTCATCCGACCAAAAAAGGCTTTCCAGCTCCTTTTTTTCAATTGGTCGGTATTCGTAAAGCCCCAAGACCCTTTCGCCCGACGTCTCTTCAAAAGAGATGGCGACCCGCTTGAGGTCCTGATACTCCTTTAAGGCGTAAAGAGTGTAGCCGAATGCACCCGAAACGGCAAGATAGGGATTTTCGCCCGCGATCTCTTCCCTTGCCGCAAGCGCGCCCTCTTCGTCATCGATTCGGGCAAAGAAGTATTTCCCCTTTCCCATCGCCTGACTCAGCCCCGAAGAAAAGTCCACCACGAAGCCGCTTTTGTCAAGGGCAATGCCGCTATAATCGGTTTCAAGGGGCGGCTCGTGAAAGAGATGGTCGGAGGCTAAAGGCTCCTTTTCCTGAGAACCGCCGCCACCGCCACCCTGAGAGCCGCCGACGCCGGGAAGTCCCGGAATGCCGGGAAGGTCCGCGCCGCCGCCGCCCCCCTGCAGGACTGCCGTATAGGTGGAGGCGCAGGAGGAAAGGAGCAACAGCAGGGCAAGAGCTGCCGCGATCAAAGACGGCATTTTCATTTTGATCTGCATTGCCCTTCCCCCTTTCATCAGCCTTTATAAAGGTGTATTCTTGGCTTTGCCCTACTTAAAATAGCCGTATTCCACAGCGTAATTAAAATAGCGCTGAGAAGAGTCGGTCCAGCGGGCATAAAAGTGCTTGTAAAAAAGCGTTTTGTCGGTGGTGCTGTCATACGCCACCAGCACGAATTCGTAAGAGGTCTCTGCGTTTATGAGGTTCAGCACGCCCTCGCTGTTTCTCAGCGACAAAAAGAGCTCTTCGCCTTCCCCTGCTTCGCATCGGCTCTCCTCCACGGTAAAGGGATCCTCCGAGCCGCTTTTTCTGTATGCCAGCAAAAAGGCGGTGTTCTCCTCCAGAGCAAATGCCCGGTAGTTCTTCTCGCTTAACGGAACGGACAGCGAAAAGATGGGAGGACCGCCCTGGGTCTTGCCGGTATAGGCGTCGTAATGGGTGACGGTAAAGGCAGAGGGACTGCCGCTGTTGGGATGCCAATAATGGGTATTGACGATGTCACCCTTTGCAAGGGGTGCTTTGCCGTCACCCCCCTGCAAAAGCCAGGTGATCCAGCCGGGCTGAGTGCGGCTCGGCTCGGCAGTGGGCTTCAACACCCCTTGGGCAAGTGCCAGACGCTTCAGCTCCTCGGCATAGGCGGTATAGGTCAGCTTTGTGATGCCGTAAAACAGCAGATCTTCGTTTTCGTCCAGCGCCATCACCACGATCTGATAGCTGCGGTTTCCGCCATTTTTTAAAGAAAAACAGGAGCTGTTTTGGTCCATTTGCAGAAAATACGAAAACGTTTCCGTCCCCTCGATGTGCTTGGAGGGCTTCCAGATCTTGTAGCCGCCTTGCTTGTCGCCGGTATCCAAAAGGGCGACTCTGTAGGAAACCACCTTCTGCAGGGAGGTTTTAAAGGAATAGGTCGATTCCAGCCAGGAAATCGACAGTCCGTAAAACTGCGGCAAGACCTTTGACGTATCCTTTTCGGTTTGCTGCTCGGGACTGATCCAGAAAGGAGAGGTGCGTCCCGCGCTGTCCTGACAGCTGATGATCGAAATGCCTGCTTTTTTGTGCAGCAGCTCTCTGTCGTTCACCAGCCACTCCACCCACTGAGGCGAATAGCGCTCCGCGGAGGGCACTTCCTGATAATGCTTCTCCAAGTCCGAAGCATCCGCCGTATACTCAAAGACCTCCAGCCGACGTCCGTAGTGATAGGTGCAGTTGATCGCCACCCGCTTTAAATTCTCATGACCCGCAAGGGCGTAAAGGGTGTAGCCCTCCTCGCCCCCCACCGTCAGATAGGGCTTTTTGCCTGCCACCTCTTTTTTCACCGCCGAATACTCGTCACCCGTCAGCGACTGCTTTTTGAAAAGATACTTCCCTTTTCCCATTGCCTGACTCAATCCTGCCGAGAAGTTGACGATAAAGAGCTCATCGTTATCCGAAAAGCCCTGGTAAACGGTGTCAAGGGGCGGCTCGTGAAAGAGATGATCGGAGGGTAAAGGCTCCTTTTCCTGAGAACCGCCGCCACCGCCGCCCTGAGAGCCGCCGATGCCGGGAAGGCCCGGAATGCCGGGATATCCCGCGCCACCGCCGCCACCCTGCAGGACTGCCGTATAGGTGGAGGCGCAGGAGGAAAGGACCAGAAGCAGGGCGCAAAGCACCGCCATAAAGCAGTATATTCTTTTTTTCAAGGCGGACACCTCCCTTCGTCGGAAAATTCCTCTTTCCTTTTTTGTTCGTTTTGAATACTTTTCAGGTGATTTTTGAAGAAAGCCGAAGAAAAAAGTCCCGTTTTCCCTCTCTTTTCGGTTTCCTTTAAAAACCACCCGAGCCTCCCCCGAAATTCGAGGGAGGCTTTGGGCTATAGATGCTTTTTGCGCTTTTTTACGCTTCTTTGCGCTTCTTTGCGCTTCTTAAAAGGGGCGCTTCCCTTATTTTTTGCCGATGACCCCAAGCTTCAAGGCATCCTGATAAAATGCCTCGGAGGAGTCGCTCCAATCCACCAGCTCGTCTCTCCAGATCACGATCTCCCCTTCCTTATCCTCAATGACCATGATCACGTGGTAGGTGTTGGTGCTGCCGTCCTCCTTTAAGTGCATATCCACCTGACCGTAATCGTGGATGTTCAAACGGTAAAGGTAGTTGTCACCAAAGAGGATGGCATTCCAGGGAGTCATCTCCACCATCCCGTATTCCCCTTCACCGCCCTCTTCTCTGTAAAAGACCTTCCAGGTATACTCGTACTCCTCGGTGCCCAGATTGGTGTAGCCGTCAAACTCAGCGGAACTCATGAGGGGGCAGAAGAAGAAACGGCTGTTTTCGTTCACCTCACCGTTAGTATAAGGCCAAAGCTCAAAAGAAGAGGGCTCCATATCATCCTTGTATCGGATGCCGTTATACAAACCGCCACCCCAGCACATCGAATAAACGTCGCCATAGTCGTCCACCAGCCACTCAATCCATTCGGTGGTGTACTTTTCGGGCTCCGGGATATCTACGGGGGGGTCGGGTGTAGGTTCGGGTGTAGGTTCGGGTGTAGGTTCTATGGGGTCGGTGGGCTCGGGCATAGGCTCTGAAGGCGAGGGGGTAAGCTCAGGCTCGGGCGGCGTGAGATCGGGGATCTGAGGATCTTTCTCCGAAAGCTTTTCACCGCCCTCCTGTCCGCCCGACGCCGCAGGAGGAAGGGTACCCATATAGTTGGGGTCGTTACAGGCGGCAAGAAGGAGGGGCAAAAGCAGCACCACCATCGCCATAAGCAAACAAAGCATTCTTTTTTTCATCACTGTACCATCCTTTCTCTTTTTTCCTTCGGGGCTTCAAGACCGCCGAAGAGTCTTTTAAACCGCAGTTTAACGTCTTTTCGTTTTTTCTGAAAGAAGGGGGCACTTCCCTTATTTTTTGCCGATGAGTCCAAGCTTCAAGGCGTCCTGATAAAGGGCTTCGGAGGAGTCTGTCCAGTCCGCCGCATCCTTATACCAAACTACAAGCTCATTTTCGCTATCGAAGATCAGGAAGAGCATTTCATAGGTGTTTTTGCTACCGTTCTCTCCCAAACCCATCTCTACATCGGCATACTCGTGAAGACTCAGACGGTAAAGATACTGATCACCCATCACCTGTGCGCTCCACGGCAGGCAACCATCCACCACCCGATAGTTCTCTTCGCTTCCCTTCAGGCGGTAGTAGACCCGCCAGGTAAACTCGTACTCCTCGGTGCCCAGATTGGTCATACCGTCAAAATCCTCTGCCTTCATGTGCACACACAAATGGAAATGGGTTTTATCGGTTACCTCCTTATTGGTATACGGCCAGATCTCCCATGCGGAGGGCTCCGTTTCATATTTGCCGTCGTCATAACGGATGCTGGCGAAAAAGCCGCCCGAGGTGACCTTCGTATAGTGATAACCGTCGTCCTCCTCAGTCAGCCACTCCAGCCATTCCTCGCTGTATTTTTCCGCAGGCTCAGGAAGGGAGGGAGGAATCTTTCGGTAGGTTCCCACGTCGGGTCTGCCCGAGGCATCCCCATCGATCAACCCCAAGGCAATGGCATCCTGATAGTATGCCTCGGAGGAATTGCTCCACGTGATCAGATCCTCCTGCCATCCCACGATCTGTCCCTTTTCATCTGTAATCACGATAAAGGTGCGATAGTAACTTGTTTTGCCCTGCTCATCCAATCCAAACAAAAATGCGGGCGCATCCTCGGCGTGGAAATTCAAGCGGTAAATGTACGAATCGCCCAAAGAGGCATAGGACCAGGGAGTGCAAGTCACGGCAGTATACGCACCCTCTATATTTTCATACTTGTAATAAGCCGTCCAAGTGTAGCCGTAATTCTCCACACTTGTATCCGCAAAGCCCTTAAGCTCTGAGGTATCCGCCTTCCAAAGAAGGTGGAAATGGCTCTTGGAAGGATCGCCGTCCTCGATCTTATAGTCGGTATAGGGCCAGATCTCCCATGAGGAGAGCTCGTGCTCTTTGCTATAGCGGACGCCTCCATATATGCTTCCGCTTCCGATGCGATCATATACGGCAGCTCCGTCCAGCGCCAGCCAATCGAACCATTCCTCGCTGTATTTTTCTCCGGGCTCGGGCTCGGGCGGCGTGAGATCGGGGATCTGAGGATCTTCCTCCGAGAGCTTTTCACCGCCCTCCTGTCCGCCCGACGCCGCAGGAGGAAGGGCACCCATATAGCTGGGGTCGTTACAGGCGGCAAGAAGGAGGGGCAAGAGCAGCACCACCATCGCCATAAGCAAACAAAGCATTCTTTTTTTCATCACTGCACCATCCTTTCTCCTTTTTCCCTTGGGGCTTCAAGACCGCCGAAGAGTCTTTTAAACCGCAGTTTAACGGCTTTTCGTTTTTTCTGAAAGAAGGGGGCACTTCCCCATCTTCTTTTCGTCTCTATTATATCACAGTTTTTCCCCCGTTTCAATAGCTTTTGGGGGGCAACACTTTGAAAACAAGGTTATTTTTTTGTAAACATCCCGCCTTTTTCGTACACAAAGAATTTACTTGCAGTTTTTTCTTTTTCGTGGTATAATAAAAGGGTATGGGGAAAAGCCGCAAACGTCCCCGATTTTAAAGGATTTTAAAAGAAAGGAGCTTTCGGGAGAAAGCCTCGGTTATAGAAATGAGCGATATCTATTACGATCTGCATATGGAGGGCGACGGACCGGAGGAAAGAAGCACCCTTTCAAAGGTACTCTCCATCATCGGCAAGACCGTGACCGCCACGGTGGTCGCGCTGATCTTCTTCATCCTCTTTTACAGAATGTGGGAGATGAAGGAGCCCGGGGGCACGGGCGACTATCTCTGGACTGCCGCCACCGACAGCGCCTACGAGGAATTAAAGGGTACGTCCACCACCGTCTCCTCCAAATATCCCGAAGACCAATTTTCCTATGAATACGAAAGCCACAACACCGTCACGGTGACGAAAAAGGGGCAGGACGAGGAGGGCAACGAAAGCTATCAGCGCATCACCCTGCCAAGCAAGGAATACTACTCGAAAATCGGCTTTGAGATCTTTACCCAGCGCCTCGTTTCCTACAGAGTGGAGGACGAGGAGGGCAAGGAGGAGATCGTCAACCGCTCCGAATACTTCGAGGTGAAGGACCACCCCGTGGAGCGGGCGTTGAGAGTGACCCACGTCTATCTCGTCCCTGCGGCAAAGCAGGTACAGCTCACCTTCCGCTACAAGAGCGATATTTATGAAAAGCTGGGCAGTACCCCCTTTTCAAGCGGTCTGCCCTTTGAATTCACCCTGACCGACGACAGCAAGGACTACACCGCCTTTTCCTACAAGACCTTCAAAAAGGGGGTCTACCGCTACGTGACCATGGTCTTTGAAGGGGTAGATCTGTCAAACGCCGCCCTGCTGACCCTGGAAATGGACTATTACGACGCCGACGGCAAGCAAAACCTCAATATGTGCGTCTACGATGCAGAGCTGCCCGCGGAAAGAGTGAAGATCTCTCCCGCCAAGACCCCCGTGGCATTGCCCGGAAAGGAGGACTGAATATGATCCTTGAAAGCAAAAAAACCACCCTCGCCTTCCGCTGTCCCCTTTGCGGACAGTCCATCCTTTCGGGGGTGAACCTCTTCCGCATCTCGGGAGACCTGCTGCGGCTGCGCTGCCCCGACTGCGATACCGCCCTGACCTTAAACAAGACCAACGACGGCAAATTCCGTCTGTCGGTGCCTTGTATGTTCTGCCCCAAGCCCCACAACTACCTGTTAAGCGAGGGCACCCTCTTCAAGGAGGGGCTGTTTACCCTGCCCTGCGCCCTCTCGGGAATGGACGTGCTGTATATCGGCAAGGAGGAGCAGGTGAAAAGAGCGCTGGAGGAGAGCGACAAACTGCTTGACAGTATGCTTGACGAAGAGGAAAAGGAGCAGCTCACTGCCCTTCACCGCAAGGGCGGAGAAGAGGAGGGCTACGATCCCGCCGTGGAGCACGTGATGCGCTTCCTGCTTTGCGAGCTGGAGGACGAAAAGAAGATCTCCTGCTTCTGCGACGGCAAGGAGGAGATCCCCCTTTACGACTTCCAGGTGCTCTCCGAGCGAGTGAGAGTCTTTTGCCATTGCTGTAACGCAGAGACCTACCTGCCCCTGCGAAGCGAGGCAGATGCCGAGGACATCGTGAAGATCGACGCCCTGGAGCTGAAATAAAACGAAGACAAGGCAAAACAGAACGAAAAACCCCAAAAAAGGAGCAAGCACGATGAAAAAGAAGATCACAGCCATCTCCCCGACTCTCTTTTACCTTCTGTCCTTTACCTGGGGAGCACCCGTCACCCTTTTGGGTCTGCTGATGGCAGGCATCCTGCTGATCATGGGCAAAAAGCCGCAAAAATGGGGCTACTGCTACTATTTTGAGGCGGGAGAGCGGTGGGGCGGCACAGAGCTTGGCATCTTCTTCGTCAAGGACAAGGTGGACAGCCGCCACATCAAGGACCACGAGCACGGGCACGCCTTACAAAACTGTCTGTGGGGACCGCTGATGATCCCCGTCATCTCGCTGCCCTCCTTTTTGCGCTATTGGTACCGCCGCATCATCGTAAAGCTGCGCCCCAAGACAAAGCTCCCTCCCTACGACGCCATCTGGTTTGAGGGACAAGCCTCCGATTGGGGAAGCACCTTTACCCGACGGCTGGAGGAGCAGAAAAAGGATCAATAATCGGTGCCCCCTCAAGGCCGATCATCACTCCCCCCTTCGGTATACCGAAGGGGGGAGCTTTCTTTGCTCCTTGGTCTTTCACTCTCCTTTTTGGGGAAAGGTTAGTAACGCAAATATACTAATTCAAGTATTCCCCCTTTTGGGCACCGTTTTCCGAGGGTTTTCTCTCGGTTTTTTTGCCGTTTTCAGGTCAAAAAGCCCTCGTTTCGTGAATTTTTTTAAAAAAACTTTCGTCGTACACACTTTGTTCACTTATAGTTCATATAAAGAATATGACTTTTTGACTCATCTGCGCTATAATAAAGTCGGACGTTTGGTCTGTTAAACGAAAGCACGTTTTTGCCCCGCGGCACGGAAACGCCCTGCCATCCATTTCAATGTAGGAAGGAATTATTTATGAGCGAACGTAAAGGCTTTAACAACACACATCTGAAGTACAGAAACCGCGGTATCGTTCTGCGCCTGATCGCAAACGAGGATCTGTCCCGCATCGACATCACCAAACGAATGGGTCTGACCCGTATGGCGATCACCAATATCGTCTCCGAGCTGATCGCCGAGGGATACGTGGTGGAGGGCAAGACCGACGAAAACGCACAGGTGGGGCGCAACCCCATCCTCCTTGACGTGGCGCCCGCCTCCCCTCTGGTTGCAGGCGTTTGCATCGCAAGAAACTCCCTTTTTGCCATTCTGACAGACATCCGCCTCACGGCGCTGTATATCGACGAGATCCCTCTGCAGGACGAGAGCGAGGCAAGCTTAAAGGAAAAGCTCTGCCTGATCCTTGACAGACTCTTCGCCTTCAGAGATGAAAAAATGCCCGCCCGCAAGATCCTTGGCATCGGCGTGTCCGCCCCCGGTCCTCTTGATCCCAAAAACGGCGTGCTGTTAAACCCCCAAGACTTCTTCTTCATCGAAAATCTGCCCTTGAAGGATTTCTTGGAGGAGCGTTATCGGATGCCCGTTTTCACCGAAAACGATATGAACGCCGCCGCGCTGGCTGAGCTTTTGAGGGGAAGCGCGCAAAACTGCGGAAACTTCCTCTACCTGGGCGTTACCACGGGTATCGGCGCAGGCATCGTGGTGGATCACCGCCTTTACGGCAGAGACAGCATCTCGGTGGGCGAGATCGGTCATATGTGCATCAACTTCAACGGTCCCACCTGCTCCTGCGGCAACAAGGGCTGCCTTGAGACCTATGCCACCATGCCCATCATCATGGAGCGGTTAAAGGAGGCGTCGGGCAAGGAAAATATCGCTTTGACCGACTTCGAGGAGCTTTCCGAGGACGAGGCATGCCACAAGGTCTTTATGGACGTGGCGGGAAAGCTTGCACACGCCCTGATCAACGCCGTAAACCTCCTGGACCCCGAGTGCGTGGTCATCGGCCACGAGGGTGTCTTCCTGCCCGAGAAGTATCTCAAGGAGATCCAGCACCGCATCGAAAAGCGGATCCTGGCAACAGGCTACAAGAGCGTGCCCGTCTACCCCTCCGCCTTCTCGCTGGGCGCACCGGTCTACGGCAGTGCCGCTATGGTGCTCAATCATCTGTTCGAGGGCGAGCTGATTTAAGGATCATACACCCATAACGGCGGTCCGCCGCCGCAGATGCGCCCGAAACGAGCATTCAGGGGATAATCTGATCCTCAAAGCAACCATTTCCCATAAAGCAAAAACACACCCGCAACGCTTATAGCGTTGCGGGTGCTTTTTTAGTCGGTGAATTATACTATCAAGTGCAACACCAAAAGAAAAAAGATGACTCATATTGAAACCTGTGTTATAATGAAGTTACCACACAACAAAAAACAGGAGGAATCAATATGAGTTACCACCATTTTACCATAGAAGAACGTTGTTGTCTACGGGAATATTACAAAAAAGGATATAGTTATCGAAAAATTGCAGAATTATTAGGCAGAAATGTCAGCTCGGTATCCAGAGAACTTCGCAGGAACTGCACCCATATGTATGACATACCGACATATTACCCCTATACGGCTCAAAAGAAGTGCAATCTTCGTCGTTCCTATTGTCACCGTGGAATGTTCCACTCACCTGAACTTTTGAAGTACATAGAAGAAAAACTGCTTGCAACGTGGTCTCCGGAACAGATTGCAAATGCACCGTCACCGTTTGAAAAAATGCCATCAGCAAGAACAATATATCGCTGGATATATGAAAAATACCTCCTCAACGGCAATCTGAAAGTGCTACGCCGTAAAGGCAAGTCTCATTTGGGTAAGGAAACAAGAGGTAAGTATAATCTCGGAAAATCTATCCGCAAGCGTGAAAAAAGCGTATACAAGCGCAAGGAAGCCGGACATTGGGAGGCTGATACCGTTGTAAGTGGATTGGGCAAGAGCAAGGTTTGCTTTGCTACTCTTGTAGAACGTAAGACTCGTTTTTATATGGCATTGAAAATACCGGATAGAAAAGCCGATACCATGGCGGCTGCCGTGATTAAAATGCTTTCTCAATACCCCACCGAGCTGGTTAAAACCATTACCTGTGACCGAGGATCCGAGTTTGCCAATTGGCAAACTATTGAAAAGGAATTGAATTGTGATGTTTATTTTGCTGACCCTTACTGCGCTTGGCAAAAAGGTTCCAATGAGAATTGCAACGGTCTTTTGCGAGAATTCTATCCAAAGGGGCGCAATCTCTCTCGTGTCAGCCCTAAAACACTTTTGCGGAACCTTGCGTTAATTA
>JAFTVG010000013.1 GCA_017465885.1 Clostridia bacterium
ACGCCCGGATTACGTGAAATCCACTCCCGAAATTACCGCTGAAAATATTCTCAACAGAGATTTCAAGGCAACCGTTCCGTTTGAGAAGTGGCTTACCGACGTTACGGAGTTTAAGTATTACGTTGGACCCGAGGTGAAGAAACTTTACTTGTCTGCAATACTCGACCTTTACGACAGACGTATTATTGCGTACAAGATAGGAGACAGTAACAACAATGAATTGGTTTTCACAACGTTTGGTGAAGCAAGAAATCTTTATCCTGATGCAAAGCCGATCTTCCATAGTGACAGAGGATTTCAATACACGAACAAGACGTTCCATCAAAAGCTTGTTGAAGCGGGTATGATCCAAAGTATGTCGCGCGTTGGCAGATGCCTTTACAATGCTCCGATGGAGGGTTGGTGGGGAATCTTAAAGTCCGAGATGTACTACCTGAAAAAGTTTACGAACCGCGAATCTCTTGTTTCCGCCATTGAAGATTACATACACTTTTACAATACTCGCCGATACCAGAAGCGTCTGAACTGTATGACACCGTGCGAGCATTATTTTGCCACCGCTGCGTGACGAAAATCTCCCCCTGCTGCGCAGCAGGGGGAGATAAAAGAATCTTATTCAATTTGAAAATTCTTTTGGTTTTTAGTCTGTCTACTTGACAGGGGGCACATTATGGAGGGCTCGGCGCTTGTTTTTTGCGTTTACTTTTGGATATAGTTGAAGAAATCTCCCGTTTTCAGTGCCTCCAGCATCACGGTGGCACTGCTTTCGTTGGTTGCCAGCGGGATCTTCTGCACGTCGCAAAGACGCAGCAGGGCAGATACGTCGGGCTCGTGGGGCTGGGCGGTGAGCGGGTCGCGCAGGAAGATGATCAGGTCAAGCTCTCCGTTTGCCAGCATTGCACCGATCTGCTGGTCGCCGCCAAGGGGACCGCTCTTCATACGGTGGATGGAGAGCCCGGTCTCGCCCATGATCAGGGTGCCGGTGGTGCCGGTGGCGTAAAGCTCGTAGTTCGTGAGCACGTCTCTGTATTTCTTTGCCAGCTCGATGATCTCGTTTTTCTTCTTGTCGTGGGCGATGAGTGCGATCTTCATAATTTTTTCTCCTTTTATATTTGACGTTGATGCGTTGTCGGCGGTTTGCCGTTTTTGGAGCTTTTATGGGGCGGAGCGTTCTTTTTTCGCGCTGAGCGACTCAATGAAGTGGCGCGCCGCGGAGGATAAGGCGATGTTTTTCAAATAGACCAGATAGAAGGCACGGGGCGGGGGAGGGGATCTGAGGGGGATCTGCACCAACGAGCCGCTTTCAAGGGCATCCTTGGCAAAATCCTTGACCACCGATCCGATGCCGATCCCTCTTTTTGCAAATTCCAGCACCAGATCGCTGGTGGCAAGCTCGATTGTAGGCACGGGCAGACGTGCGGGATCGCAATGCTCCTTGATGTGGTGATCCACGTATCTGCGGGTGCTGGTGTCCTTTTCAAGCATGATCAGCGGGTATCCTGCCAGCTGCTCGTAGGAAAGAGGGCTTTTGGAGGTCACCGTGCCGGGTGTGGCAACGAAGATGTCCTCGATCAGCCTGACCTCCAACCGCTCAAAGGCGTCGTCCTCAAACAAGGGTCCGGAGACCACGCCGAGATCAAGGCTGCCCCCCTTCAATGCCGCCAGCGTTTGGGGGGTGGGGGCGTTGGTCACCGTCAGGTGCACACCCGGGAAGGACTCGTGGAAGGACTGGATGTGGTCCAGCAGAAAGAAGCGCAGGGTCATATCCGAGGCACCGATGCGAAGAATCCCGCCCGACAGATTGGAAATGTCGCGCAGCTTGTCCTCGCCCGCCTCTAAAAAGGCGAAGGCGTTTTTCACGTAGTCAAAGAGCATCGCGCCCTCGGGGGTGAGGGTGATGCCCCGGCTGGTGCGGAAAAAGAGGGTGGTGTTCAGCTCCTTTTCTAAGTTTCCGATCATCGAGCTGACGGCGGGCTGGGTCACGTACAGCTTTTTTGCGGCGGCTGAGATACTGCCCGCCATTGCCGTTTCGTAAAAATAGCGGTATAATGCCAGATTGTCGATCATAGGTCGTTCCTTACGTGGTTATATTGATGCATCAGTTCAGCTCTTCAAAGACCATCCGCGCCTCCACTCCCGTTTTGCCATCCTCTCTGACAGTGCGGAAGTAGAACACGCCCTGCTCGTCATTTGCCCCGTAGACGGTGGCTTTTGCGCCGTAGGGCATTTCGGAAAGGTAGGCGATGGAAAGCCTTGAGATACGCTTGCCCTCAAGGAAGGGGGCGTTCTCCCCGTTTTCCAGCAGATTGCAAAGGACGTTGGGGTAGGTGGTGTTGTTCATATGGCGGTTGCGGTCGCAAAGACTGTAGTCGGCGCGAAAGCATCCGATCTCCTTTAAGGGCAGGTCGGCGGGGATGCGGAATTTCAGGGGAGCTTCGTGCTCGGCGCCCCTGCCCGTGGGCATATTCAGATCGGCGTCGCTGACTCTCACAAGGCTTCGATCCTTCACGTTCACCAATGCCCAGAGGGAGGACAGGGTCGCCACCCGTTCCTCTCCCTTTTGCAGAGTGATGGTGCGCAAGAAGCTGACCCCCTTGCTGTCCTCGGGGGTGGTGTGTCCTTGCAGGCGCTCGTAGGCGTAAAGGGGGCGATGAAGACTGACAGCCACCCTTGAAAGGATGAAGGCTTGTCCCTCCTGCTTTAAAACGTCGTAGCCCTTTCCAAGCTGCTCCACGTGGAGATTTGCCGTTTCCTGAAGATAGCGGAGGAGCCCCGAGGGGGTGATGTGGTTGTTGAGATCGCAGTCGTGGGAATTGATCTGATAGTCCCACGCAAAAGAGTAATTTGCCATTTTTTATTCCTCATTCATTTGCAGACTTGATCAGCCGTTTGCGCGCCTTTGCCGCCTTTTTGATCTTCAGAAGGTCGCGAAGCATTCTCAGGGCGTCTCTTGCCGGGTGTACGGTGGAGGAGCCGTGGTTGATGACCGCCACGGGCAGCTGCAGTACGGGCACGCCCTCCTCCTTCAAGCGCAGAAGGATCTCTAAATCGAAGGCAAAGCCATAGGTCTCAAGAGGGGCAAACAGCCTTTGGGCGAGGCGGTTTTCAAAGCCCTTGATGCCGCATTGAGAATCGGTGAAGGAAAAGCCCGCCACAAGTTTGATGAGCGTCAGATAGCCCTTTGAAAGGATGCGCCGCAGGGGGGGATAGCCTGCGTAGCCCTCGGGACAAAGGGCGCGGGAGCCGAGAACGGCTTGTCCTTTGCCCTCCTCGAAGGCGGCAAGAAAGGAGAGGATGTGGTCGGTGCCGTAGGCAAGATCGCTGTCGGTGAAGAGGACGAAGTCGCCCTTTGCCAAAAGCATTCCTGCTTTCACCGCCCCGCCCTTGCCCTTGTTTTGCTCTAATTCCGCCAATCTCAGGCGGGGAAGGGTTTGGGTCAGCGCGCGGACGATGTCTGCGGTGCCGTCTGTAGAGCCGTCGTTTGCGGCGATGATCTCAAATTCCTCTTGGGGCAGTGCGGATGAAAGAGCACTGTGAAGGGTGATGAGGCTCTCTTTTATCCGTGCTTCCTCGTTGTACATGGGAATGACCACGGTCAAACGCATAAGATCCCTCCTTTCGCTGGATTTTTAAAGCCGATTTTCATCGGGCTTGTCGTCAATGCTTTACGATCTGCCGATGCCCACCAGCACCGCCGAAACGAAGACCCGCTCGGTGGAGGAGGTGGTATTGGCGCAGGTGTACATGGTGATCACGTGATCGGTCTTGCTGAGGGTCAGGTCGCCCCTTTGGAACAGGGAGCGGGTCTTGATGTCCTCGATCTTTGTCAGGAAGGAGGCATCAAACCCCTTGGGAATGGCGATGGTAGGCCCCTTTTTGCCCTCGCAGGAGAAGACCGAGAAGATCTCGTATTTTAACGCCGCCTCCTTGGTATAGACGTAAACGTAGCGGTAGCGCAGGAAGTTCTCCTCGGAGGTCATGCTGGTCAGTCTGTTAAACATCGTTCCGCGGGTACGGATGTTGTGCCCGTAGATCACCGAATAGGGATTGTTTAACAGATTTTTGTCGTTTCGGTAGTCCAAAAAGATGCTTCCCGCATTGTTCCACTTCTTTGTGGGCTCGTGGTTGAGGTAGAAGTCGTTGTCGCTTCCCCTGACGATGGGATAGTTGATGTTGGAGCCGGGCAGATAGATCCAGGCAAAGATGTCCTCGTTGTCGTATTCGCTTTGCATTGCCGTAAGCTTGTTGCAGAACTCATCGTAGATCTCTGCCGATAACAGCGGATCCTCCTCGACGATGGGCTTGTCGTCGGGCTTTGTGGGCTCGTTTGACGGCTCATCGGAGGGCAGGACGGGGGAGGGGTCGGTGCCCGGATTGACCACGGGCAGATCGTTTTGCTCGTCGTCGTCAGGATAGGACACGTTTCCCGCAAGCATATCGTCAAAGCCGGGCAAGGGATAGCTGTCCTTGCCGGTTTTCAGGTTGGCGGGGCGGTCGAACACGCCGGTAATGGGCGAAAACTCACCTGCCATACCGTTATAATTCTCCTCGGCTCTGATGAAGTCGATCACGTTGCCCACCACCCTGGAGGACGACCAGATTGCCACGCCGAAAAGGAGGATGGCTGCCGTCAGCCAAAGACCTCTGCCAACGGGATTGGAGATCGAGCGCCTTTTTTCGGGTCTGGGCGCCAGATCTTCGCTTGTCAGATGTTCAAGGGAGTCTATGAAATTGTTGTTTTGCGGTGCATTCATGGCTGCTCCTTGCTTTGGTTGGTATTCTTGCGGGGGCTTTGCCCCCGCAACGGATGCTTTTATGCTTTGGGGGTGATGCCGCAGGCGTCAGCCAGCTTTTTGAAGGCGGGCATAGAGCGGCGGATGGTATCCTCGGACACGCAGTAAGCTACTCTCATATAGCCCTTCAGTCCGAAGCTTGCCGAGGGCACCAGCAGCAGGTCAAACTGCTTTGCCAGTTCTCCAAAGGCGGCGTCGTCTCCGCCGGGCGCCTTGACGAAGAGGTAGAAGGCACCGTCGGGATGGACGCACTCAAAGCCCAGCTCTGACAGTCCGCCGAAGAGCAGATCTCTGTTCTTGGCGTATGCCGATACGTCCGCCACCTGATCGTGGCAGGTGAGGAGAAGCTTTTGAAAGAGGACGGGCGCGCAAACGAAGCCCAGGGCTCTGCCCGCACCGCAGATGGCGGCAAAGACCTTTTCTTTATCCTTTGCCTCGTGGCAGACGGTCACGTAGCCGATGCGCTCACCGGGCAGCGAAAGGGACTTGCTGTAGGAATAGCAGACCAAGGTGTTTTCATAGTAGTTCATGATGTAGGGCACTCGGGTGTCGCCGTAGACCAGCTCTCTGTAGGGCTCGTCGGCGATGATGAAGAGGTCCTTGCCGAATTTCTTTTCGGCATCCTTTAAAATGTCGGTCAGCTTTTTCATATCCTCGTGGCTGATGACCGCGCCCGAGGGGTTGTTGGGAGAGTTGATGATGACCGCGGCGGTCTTTTCGGACAAAGCCTCCTTGAAGCCCTCAAGGTCGGGACCAAAGTCCTCTTCTCTTGCGCCCACAGTGACCAGCTTGCCGCCTGCCTTCTCGATGAATACCTTGTATTCGGGGAAGAAGGGGGCAAAGACGATCACCTCGTCGCCCTCGTGGAGGAGCGCGTGGAGCGAAATGGTCAGCGAAGCCGCCGCACCGCAGGTCATATACACGTCGGCGGGGGACTGGTTTCTGCCGAAGCGGCGGTTGATGTTCTCGGCGATCACCGTTCTGACTCTCATATCGCCGGGGGCGGAGGAGTAGCCGTGCAGAGCGGTGGACTCCTCGGTCTCAAGAAGGTGAATGAGGGTATCGTTCACCTTTTTGGGCGCGGGGATGGAGGGGTTGCCGATAGAGAAATCGAAGACGTTTTCCTCGCCCACGATTTTTTTTCTCATCAGACCGTATTCAAACAGGTCACGAATCACCGAGCGGTTCTCGCCCAGTGCGATCATTTTTTCATTTGCCATGGTTTTTGTCTCCTTAGACTTGGTTCTTTGAATTTAAATTTCCGAGACCGCCGCTTAAAGGGCGGTTTCGCTTTCTTCGTTTTCTTCGTTTTTTTCGCCGTCCGTCTGCGCGGGGCTCGGGTCAAGGGAAGGATCTTCAGACTGCTTTGCGGCGGCGGGTTCCTCTTTGAAGACCGAGGGTTCGGCGCAGGGCTCTTGCTCACTGTTTTCGGGCAGAGACTGCTCCTCGGGCAGAGCTTGCTCCCTTGCCGGCTCTTGCAGGGCTTCCTCTTCTTTTTTTGCAGAGAGCAGCAGGGGGAGAACGGAAAGGAGGGCGTAGACCGCCATCAGCACCCGCAGAAGGGTGTGGAAGGAGGTCAGGCTCACGTCAAATCCGCCCTTGCCCGCAAAGGAAAGGATCAGGCGGGGCAGACCGTCGGAAAGATTGAGATAAAAGGCGGTCAGCGCAAAGGCGGCTCTGCAGCCCTCCGACGATCTTTCGGGCACCAATGCCTTGAGGTCGAAAAGCAGGAAGAGCATCAGCGAGCCGTAGCCGAAGACGGCAAAAACGCGGGTGGGAGAGGACAGAAAGTCCAGCATAAAATAGTGGGTCAAAAGCAGCTCGCATCCAAGAAAGAGCAGGGCAAAGACCCCGAGGAAAAAGAGGGGCGTTTTTTTCGTCAAGCCCGTCACGGCGGGCAGAAGGAAATAAAAGGCACCCACGATGCCGCAAAGGGCAGCGGTAAGCAGAATGTTGCCGTTTTGCGCCGTCGGCTCATAGGGCGTTGCCCTGTTTGAAAGGACGAAGCCCATCAGGCAGGCGGCAAGCATACAGATCCCCGCCCCGCAACGGGCAAAGGTCATAGCGACGCTCTCCTTTTGTTGGGGCGCGTCTGCCGTCCCCTTCTTTTTTCTGAAAAGCAAAAGGGGGAGAGCGGTAAAAAGCAGGGTGAAAACGGTGCAAAGCAGTATCAGCAGAGTGCTTGCTCCTCCTCTTTGAAAAAGGATGGTGGTATAGATCCCCTCCACGTCGGTGAGATCTGATGCGAAAAGATACATCGCCGTCAGATAAACTGCCGTCAGCGCCGTGCCGATGAGGACGGCAAGGGGCAAGACTGCGGCGGGGGAACGCTTTTGGTGGTTCATAAAGATCCCTCGTTTCGGTGTAAGTTCTACTTCAATATTATATACGATTTTTTCTTGCATTGCAAGAGCATCGGGCGATTTTTCCCGCAAAGAGCCCTTTAAGTTTTTTCCTTTCGGGGATCTTACGAGAACTGCTCTAACCGCATCTTCACCTCTTGAAGATCGAGTCTGTCAAGAGCATACGCCTTTCTTAAAAGGGCGGGCGGAATGAGCGGGTCGTACTTGTCGCCGGCGGGGGCTTCGCTCTCGGGCAACAGCTCGGTGACCTCCAGCCGATCCTCTTCCATTAGCATCAGAAGCTTGCGGGGAAGATCCTCCTCGCTCCCTCTTTCCATTTTGAAGGGGATGGCGTAGCAGCCCTCGAATTCCACCGCCGAAATGCCGAGGGCGGGGGCATAGTGCTTTAACACCCGACGCAGCGTCCTTGAGGATCTGGTGCCAAGCCAGGGGAAGAAGCAATAGGAAAATCCACCCAGCCGCACCACGGCACGCTCGGTCAGCCCTGTGTTTCTTGCGATGGTACGCGCCTCTCTCAAGCGGTTCAAGGCGTTTTTTTGCAGATAGGGGTATTCCACGTCCTCGCGCAACACCTGCCTCATCCGCTCTAAAATGCGGGTGTGGATCTCACCAAAGTCCCCGGGCCAGGAGACCTGCATCCTACCCTTCACGGGGTGGACGTAGATGAGCTTTCTCTTCACGTCGCACTCCTCCACCTCCCACACTCTTCCTGCCAGCGCAAAGCGGTCGCCTGCGGGGGGAGCGGAGGTGATGGTGCCGATCTCGTCAGACCCCCAGCGGACGGTAAAGTCGTCGGAGTCCTTGAAGGAGGCGTAGAATTTGAAGGAGGAGGTGAGCTTTTCGCCCTGCAGTCCCACGATCAGCCCCTTTTCCTCGGTGATGCTGATATAGTCCTCTGCCACCATTGCACGAAGCAGGTCTCTGTAGTCCTCCTTTTGCACCGAGGTGAAGGGAGGCAGGGTCAGCACCTTGGAGGCAAGGGCGGCGGGGGTCAGCTCGCCGTTTGCGGCAAGCATGGAAAGGGTCTGCTGAAAGAGCAGGCTCATAGGCATGGATTTTTCGCTGGGGCCCTCAATGAAGCGCTCCTCCACGTACAGCTGGATGACGGCGATGGCGCGCAGCAGTCCCCAGGGGATGCACTGCTGCAGGGGGGTGTTGGGCAGGGGCTCCTCCTCGCGGATGACCATCAGCATTTCGGGGGGCAGATCTCTTCTGCCCGATCTGCCAAGGCGCTGTAAAAAGGAGGAGACGGTGTTGGGGGCGTCCATCTGGATCACCCGCTCAAGGCGGCCGATGTCGATGCCCAATTCAAGGGTCACGGTGGCGCAGGCTGTGTATTTGCCCTCGTCCTCGTTTTTTAATTTCCGCTCGGTTTCCTCTCTTAGGGCGGCGGACAGGTTGCCGTGGTGGATGAGGAAGCGGTCCTCCTCGTTTTTTGCCTCGGCGATCTGTCTTAGTGCCGAGGTGACGTATTCGGTCTCCTCGCGGGAGTTTGAAAAGAGGATACAGCTCTTGTTTTTGGTCGCCTTGTAAACGTAGTCGATGCCCGGGTCAAACTGTGTTTTTTCTTTGGGAGCCTGATCCCTTTCTTCGCCAAAAGAGGGGACAAAGCCGCCGTTTTCGTAAAGTGCGCCCTCATCCTGACCGGGGACGGGCGTTTCGCTTTCGCGGATGAAGAACTGCTCCACGCCGATGCGCCAAAGAGGCCGTTCCTCCCCCGCGTCGGTAAAGGAGGTCTTACGGTCGGTGCCTGCGGCAAGCCATCTTCCCGCGCTTTCCTTGTCCTTGATGGTGGCGGACAGTCCGATGCGGCGGGGCTTGCAGATCAGCTTGCGGTCAAGGCGGGTCAGCTGGCAGGAGATCTGCCTGCCGCGGTCGGTGCCCATTAAGGCGTGCACCTCGTCGATGATCACGAAGCGCAGGTCGCCAAAGAGCCTGGTCAGATCGTTTTGACGGTTGATGAGCATACTTTCAAGGCTCTCGGGGGTGATCTGCAAAATGCCCCGCGGCTCCCTTAAAGCCTTTGCCTTGTGGGAGGAGGACACGTCTCCGTGCCAGTGGTAAAGGGGGATGCCGCTCATATCGAGCAGCTCGGATAAACGCCCGAACTGATCGTTGATCAGGCTCTTCAAGGGGGCGATATACAGCACCGAAAAGCCCTCGGTGCAGGGGTCGTTTAAAAGGGTGGAGATCACGGGGAAGAATGCCGCCTCGGTCTTGCCCGATGCGGTGGAAGAGCAGATGAGCAGATGATCGTCGGTGTCAAAAAGCAGCTCTGCCGCCTGCTCCTGCACGCCCCTGAGGCTCTGCCAGCCGTGGGCGTAGATATAGTTCTGAATGAGGGGGTCGTATCGGTTGAAAATATCGTCCACGGGAAGCCTCCTTTGGTAAAGTGATCGGTAAACGGTTACGCTTCGCGTTCTTCGGGAACGGCGTATAAATTGATATCCCAGGCGGGAATGCCCTTGTGTCGTCTTAAATAGAGCTTATAAAAGGGGAAATGGTCCTTTAACCACAGGGGGAGGAGGAAAAGATCCTCGGGGCGGTGATAGCAGGAAACGAGAAGACGGGGGCGGCTTTCTTCAAGAAGCCTGCGGCTGCCCTCCAGCGCGTCAAGCTCTGCGCCCTCCACGTCGTATTTCAGATAGTCCACCCGCTCGCCTCTTTCAAAAAGGCTATCGGGGGCGTACGCGGGAATTTCCACCGTCTTTTTGCCAACGGCGCCCACCCCTGCGCCTCTGCCGCCCGAGGCGGTGAAGAGCAGGGTGGTATCCTCCCGCCACGCCGCGCCGTGCACAGTCTTCACGGGCAGGTCGGCGGTGTTTTTCTGCAGCTTTAAAAAGGTCTTGGGGTCGGGCTCAAGGGCAACGATCCTTTGGATATGGGGCGCCCTTTTCAAAAGGTCAAGGGCGGTGTCGCCGTTGTAGGCACCGAAATCGCCGCTGACCAAAAAGTCCTCGGGGTGAAGGATCGTTTCAAAATCCTCCTCGGGAGTAGAGGTACCCTCTTCAAGATAGCAAAGCTTCCCCGTCAGCTTGGCGCTTACGATCAGGTCGAAGACCTCTCTTGAGCGCTCGTCGGCAAAAAGGGCTCTTGCCCGTTGAAGCTCCTCAAAATGGGTGGAGAAAAAGGCGCGGTCGAAGAGATTTTCGCCGATGACAGGCAGGTCGGGGATCAAAAGAGTCTGCTCGCAGGCGATGCGGCGGATGTTTTCAAGAACCTCGTCTCTGGAGGTGGCAAAGGAAAGAAGGACTGTAAATTTCCCAAAGCGCTCCTTTGCCCGGGCATAGGTGGTCACGGGCATTCCGTGAAAGAGATTGCCTCTGGCAAAGCCGTCGGAGGCAAAGACCCCCGAAACGGGCACGCCCTTTTTTTCAAGGACGGCAAGCATCTTGTCTCCGCCGTTGCCCATCCCGTAAAGGAGGATGGGCTCGCCCGTCCTTTTTAAGGCGTCCCAAAGATCCTCCCTCGGTGGCTTCAGAGGGACACCGTCCGTTTTTTTCAAAGAAAACAAGCCGTTCATCCTGCAAAGGCGGCGTAGATGGCGCGGATGCCCTCTTCAAAATCCTTTTCGTGCACACCCACGATGGCGTTGTTTTCAGCCATACAGCGGTTGGTCAGCAAAACGGGCACCTTTGCCTCTGCAAGAGCGTCGAAAATGGTGGAAAGTGCCTTTAAATTGTTGCTGATGCCCTTGCCTACCACGGCGATCAGGGCGATCTCGTCCTCGATATAGGCGCATTCGGGCTTTGCCTTGCGGCTGATGCGGTCCAGCACCTTTGCCCGCTTACCCTCCAGCTGTGCGGTGGGGGCGACCACGCTGATGCCGTCAATGCCGGTGGGCAGATGCTCGAAGTTCACGTCGTTTTCTTCAAGCACCTCCAGGATCTTGCGGCAGAAGCCGATCTCGCCGTTCATCATATCCTTTTCCACGGTGATGGAAGAAAACCCCTTTCTGCCCGCAATACCGGTGATCACGGGGGCATCGCCGTCGCGGCGGGGCAGGATCTTGGTGCCTGCAGCCGAAGGGTTGGTGGTGTTTTTGATCACGATGGGAATACCCGCCATACGCACGGGCACCACCGAGTCCTCGTGCAGGACCGTCGCACCCATATAGGAAAGCTCGCGCAGCTCTCTGTAGGTCACGCTCTCCATCACCTTGGGGTCCTTGACGATGCGGGGATCAGCCATAAGGAAGCCGTCCACGTCGGTCCAGTTTTCGTAAAGATCCACGTTTACCGCCCGTGCCACGAGAGAGCCCGTGATGTCCGAGCCGCCGCGGGTAAAGGTGCGGATGGTATCGTTGGGCATAGAGCCGTAAAAGCCGGGAATGACCGCTCTGCCAAGAGCACGAAGCCGTGCGCCCAGGGCGTCGTTGGTCTTTTCGGCGTCAAAGGAGCCGTCGTCCTTGAAGAAGACGCAGTCGGCGGGATCCACGAAGGGATAGCCGAGGCACGCCGCCATCAGCCTGCCGCAAAGGTATTCTCCGCGGGAGGCGGCGTGGTCCTTACCAAGACGTCTTTTGAAGGAGGCGTACACTCCCTCCAGCTCCTCTTCGATGTTGTATGCGGGGCAGAGGGCGTCACGCAAGGTCAGATAACGGGCTCTGATCTTTTCAAAGGTCTCTTCAAATTTCTTGTCGTTGCGGTTCTGGGCGTGCTCGTAGCAGGCGTAGAGCAGGTCGGTCACCTTCTCGTCGCCCGAAAAGCGCTTACCGGGAGCGGACACCACCACGAAGCGTCTGCCCTCCTCGCCCTTTACGATGTCGATCGCACCCTGAAATCTGGGGGGATCGGACAGCGAGCTTCCGCCGAATTTTGCCACCTTTAACAGTTGCTTTTCCATAGTAAACCTCTCATTCTATCGGGAGGCGGCAGTCGCTTTGCCCTCCTCCTTCGTGTGCCGCAAAGCGGCTTTGATTTTTTAAATGCGTACGGTCAACGCATACGGTCAACGCGTGCAGTCAACGCGTACGTTAAATATGTATATTGGCTTTGCCCCGTTGATATCCTCCTTGCGGAGCTTTGCAGAGCAAAAAACAAAAAGCCATCTTCTATTATACACCCAAAAGCCCGTTCTGTCAAATGATTTTGCTCTTTTCTTGCCCGCCGCTTCAAAAAAAGTTTTTGGTGTCTTGAGCGCACCGCACGGGTCCAAAAGGGCTCTTCCGAAAGTTTTTTAAAAATTTTAAAAAATCGAAAAAATTTGGGGAAGCGCGTTGATTTTCCACGAAAAAAACGTACTTATATAGTGAAGGCGCTTGAACGAGGGTAGCGCTTGAACGAGAGCGGCGCTTGAACGAGAGCGCGGCGGACGCTCTGAAAAAAATTGAAAAAATCGAAAAAATTTTTTGAAAATCGGGAAATTTTTCACAAAAAAAGCGACTACATAGGTGAAGGGCTTTTTCACCGCCGTGCACTGCGCGGGGCGGATGCGGCGGATTCTTTTCAAAAAGCGGGAACGAATTCCTTTTTTTGGTAAACGCCCTTGACATAGCCTGCCTTGGTATGGTAAAATAACCTTGGGAAAGTGTTCCCTTAAAACGGAAGTGGCCTGTACCTATTCAAATATACAAGGAGGATCTACGAATGAAGACCAAAAATATATTGATGATGTTAGTGGCAATGTTACTCATCCTATCATCTTGTGATGATGCAGCATTTTTAACCGAGCCCGAAATATCGTTCTCGCCTTCGCAGCCCGAAACGGAAACGCCTTCTGATACGGCGGGTCTTGAGCCTCTCCCCGATGCATACGTTATGAAAGGCGGAAAACTGAGGCTCTACGTTGGTGGGGATAGGAAGATGAACTATCATACTGACGTAGGTGGCATAATGTTCAAGGGATTGACTTGGGAAGAGGTAAAAGAGAAGTTTTTGACAGTAAACTTTACACCCGAAGAAATAGAACACATGCAAAAAGAAATGGCTGATGACGGTGGTTACGTCTATGTGCCTGATCCAAGACTTGTCACTCCGTTAAAGCTTCCGGCGGGGTGCACACAGACAGGCATGAGCTTGCGTATGGTGGTTGACCGATATCGATTCAACAGTGTATTCTGTATGGGCACAACTACATCAGAGGCTTTTGAATTGGGGGCAGATTTTTGCCCATATCTGTATTATGCTGCAGGTGCAACCGGCGACGGGGAAACCGGAGTATATGACGATTATATAAGCATTGAAGAGCTTGAAGATCCAACAAATGGCTTTAAATGCTACGCGGAAAAAAATGGAAGGACCTACTACATCGAGTATTACGTTGAAGAATATCCGACGCGTGTCTTTAGAGAAATCAGGGTAGATACCTTTAATTGCAACCATCGCTACCATTATTCGATAGAAAATCCCACCGAGGAATGTATCAAAAACATTCTTGACTACGATCCCTTCACCTATCTGCAGGTGGAATACTGAGCTAAGCGCTCCCCGCCCGAAAGGGCGGGGAGAAGGATGGTTTTGACGGACGAGCCTTGTCTTGCCCGACGCCATCGGGGGCGGCGTGACCCTTGCATATAATGGCAACAGCGTGACCTTAAATAAGGATGCAGATGTAATTTGTAGAGATTGTTATAAGAGCATTGTAAAGTATGTTTCAGAAATGAATAGCGAGGTAGGTGAATGAAATGAAAAACAGCAAGTTTTTTGAGAAAAATATAGCGTTGCTTTTAGCGGTGCTGCTTCTTGGCATAACTGTATGCTCTTGTCGTTCTGAAACGACCACAGAACTCCCCGCTTCAGGATTACCTTCAGGGGAGAAAAGCAGTGGTGCCCCTACAGTTCCTGCGGAAAGCTCTTCCGTTGGCGAAATTCCCGCATCTTCGGAGATACCCGTGAGTCCCAGCCCTGCTCCTTCGATTGAACCGACCCCTTCGAATCTTTCGCCTTCTGATACTTCTGAAGATCCGTTGATTCCGCCTTCTCATATTTTTGCTTTGCAAACGGATATTGAATATGGGGAACTCGAGGATCCCTACAGTTTTGGGAAAGTGCTCTCAAAACTTAAAGGTGACCCGATTGTGAGTAATGGTTTTAATGATGTACATGACTTTAGGCGTAGCTATGGTGAAGATGCTCCACCGGTTCTTGTGTGGAAGTTTTTGGAAGATGAAATTCCTGTAGAAGAGATTCCAAATCTTCAATATTTGTTTGTATATCGAAAAGCAGGAACAGAGCAATACCATCACTTTTTTTGCTCGCCTTTTAGAGCTCTTTATGGAGGAATGGAAGATGACAATAAATTGATAGCTTACTGCTTTCCGATTTTTGACTATATCGAAGGATTGGTTGTAGAAGAGGACGGTAAAACGAAATACGAGATGTATCTGCTCGTTCTGAGCGATTTCTGGATTCCTGATAAACCATTGATTAATATTGGTGAATACAGATATGATGAATATCCCTTTTTTTCAGGACAATTGGTATGTTGGAACTGTGATCGGATGTGGTATGACGAAAATTCAGCGCAACTTTTAGAAGAGATGCGCCAAGAGAAGTAACTGAGCAGGTTTGTTTACATGTGCCGAGTGCTTGCAAGACATTTTGACACACTTAAAAGACCATCATGAATGAAAATTGAAAGGAGTAAGTTATGAAACGTGAATTTCGATTGTTTTGCGTTCTTTTGCTGGTGCTTGCACTTGTCTTATCCTCCTGCGCTGTTCCTGCTGCTTCTACCGATAGACAGAGCCCTTCCTTGAGTGAGGATGGTGTTTGGGATTTTGTAATTGCTCACTTTCAAACGGCGCAAGAGTTGGCGCGGTGGATATATCCTGACGGTTTAGGAGCTTCAGAGGCAGAGCTTTACTGTAAGGCAGGATACCTTATGCAGTTGTTCGATGCAATTGAATGCGGCAGAGCGTTTGTATATGATCTTACTTTAACTAACGGCTCCTCTCCTTTGGTCAAGAACGGTGCGGCTGTTTTAAACTATCAGACCTTTCCTACAATCAGGTACGATTGTAAAACGAAGGGGAAGGGATACTCCGTGAAAGTAAGATACAATGTCAATAAGGAGCCCGAAGCGGATTTCTTGGCAAGCTGCCTGCAACGTTGGGGGCACATTGGTGACGAAAATTTTGAAATTGTTGAGGAATCGCTTTCTTTTTCAGGGAAAACGGTGAAGGCTGCGCGCGTGACCGATCTTGAAAGTGGATCTCAAACGTTATTCCTATCATACGATCGGAACGTGGTCGTTGAATTTAGAAATTACGGAGGTTCGCCGTTTAGCCAAGCGCAGTTATCTAAGCTCAGAATGAAGCCTCTGTTTCCCGGCGCGCTTTTAGGCAGTACCGACGAAAAAACGGGCAAAAACGGCTTTTTCGATATCGGTGTGTGCGGGATTGATGAGCTTATATTGGCAGAAAAAGAGCTTAGTGACGAGGAGCTGGAAGCCTTTTTGGCAGGGAGTGACGGACGGTTTTCCTATGCCGAAGGAGGCATCAAGACGCGGGAGGATGTAACTGCGTTGCTTGCTGCGCTTGAGGAGCAGAAGGTCTTTCATTCCACTGAGTGCGACGAATACGGGCTGATGTATTTCGGTGATACCAAGCGGATTCGTACCTATTACCGTTTGGGCGGGCTGAATGTTCAGTTTGATTACCTGACCACGGTAGAGCAACTTGAAGAGGCATATCGGGTAGTCGAAGGATCTGAAGATTATACGCATCGTAAGGGCGGCGTTTATTGGAAGGAATATCCGATGTGGGAATGGTTCCATTGTGAATCGGAGGGCGCCTATATTCTTTTGTATGAGGGGCTGATGATCACTGTTACGGGCGAGGATGTTGCTCATTTTGAAGAAAAGGAACGCAATAGGTGGTTTAGAGAAACGGTTGCTGACAAATTTCACCTTGTAAGTGACAGAGCGCAGTTTGAATAATCTTTATTCCCCGCCCGAAAGGGCGGGGAGCTTTTTGTTTTTTAAAGGGTGTGCCCTTTCGGGCGGGCTGGGAAAAAGAGGGGCGTTTTTCTTGCTTGCTTGGGGGGATGAAAAAGTTTTGACAAAAAAATCTTGACAACGGCAGGTCGATATGATAGAATTATCTATGTATAGAGTCCTATAAGAATATCCCGTAAGGACGAGCCTATATGGACGAAGATCGCGTTTGAATGCCGCCCCTTTTTCGGGTGCGGGTAAGGAGCAATTATGGCAAGAAGTATGACCGCCTTCGGCAGAGCGAGCGGCGTGGTAAACGGTAAGGAGATCCTTGTGGAGATCCGCTCTGTAAACAATCGTTATCTTGACACCACCGTGAAGATCTCCAGAGCCTACGGTGCTCTTGAAGAGCGTGCAAAGACCTATCTTTCAAAGGGCGGCGTTTCAAGAGGCAAGGTGGATCTGTCTATCTCCGTGAATATGCTGGAAAACAAGGTGGGACAGGTGGTGCTGGATCGGGCGTACGCCGAGAGCTACATTGCCGCCCTGCGTCAGCTTCAGAGCGAATTTGACTTAAAGGACGATATCTCCACCATGCGGGTCGCCTCAAACAGAGATCTGTTCGTCTTCACCCACGGGCAGGAGGACGAGGAAGAGGCTTGGGCGGACATCGTCACCGTCTTTGCCCCCGCCCTTGAAATGTTCCTTGAAAGAAGGCGCGTTGAGGGCGAGAACTTAAAGAAGGATCTTCTTTTGAAGAAGGCGGAGCTGATGGCACTTGCCGAGATCGTGGAAAAGAAGGCGGCAAGCTACACCGAGGTCTACCGTCAGAAATTGGAGACGCGTCTTAAAAACGTGCTTGCCGATCAGAAGATCGTGCTTGACGAGGCAAGGATCCTGACCGAATGCGCCATTTTTGCCGACAAGACGGCTGTGGACGAGGAGCTGGTGCGTCTGCGCTCCCACTTTGCCGCCTTTGACGAGATCTTTGAAAGCGACGAGCCCATTGGCAGAAAGCTGGACTTCCTGCTTCAGGAAATGAACAGAGAGACCAACACCATCGGCAGCAAATGCTCCGATGCCGAAACGGCGGCAACGGTGGTGGAAATGAAGTGTCTGCTTGAAAAGATCAGAGAGCAGATCCAGAACTTAGAGTAAAAGAAGGCTCGGAAGGATATACTGATATGAGATTTGTCAGCGTGGGCGCGGGAAGCGTGGTGGCGGCAGAGCGGGTCGTTTCTGCTGCGGCACCCGACAGTGCACCCTTAAAGCGCCTTGTGCAGGAAGCCAAGGAGGAGGGAAGTGCCATTGATCTGACCCAGGGAAAGAAGTGCCGCTCGGTGCTCATCCTTGATAACGGTATGGTGGTGCTGTCCGCTCTTGAGATGGAGACCCTGACCGAGCGGTTGACCAAAAAGGAGGAGACGGTGTGAGTGTGAAAAAGGAAAAGGGACTTTTGATCGTCCTTTCGGGTCCTGCGGGCTCGGGCAAGGGAACGGTGGTGAAGGAGATCCTTGACCGCTATCCCGCAGACTTCTGTCTGTCTGTATCGGCGACCACCAGAGCGCCGAGACCGGGCGAGGAGCACGGGGTGCATTACTATTTTATCGATAAGCCTGCCTTTGAAGAGCGCATCGGGCAGGGCGCGATGCTGGAGTACGCCGAATACTGCGGAAACTACTACGGAACGCCTGCCGACTACGTGCAAAAGCAGCTTGAGGAGGGCAAAAACGTGATCCTTGAGATCGAGGTGCAAGGAGCATTAAAGATCAAGGAGCGTTTCCCCGACACCCTGCTGGTGATGGTCACGCCTCCAAGCTTTTCCATCCTTGAAGCCCGTCTGCGGGGCAGAGGGACCAACACCGAGGAGGACATCAAAAACCGTCTTGCCCACTCCAGATGGGAGCTTTCCAATTTGGAAAGGTACGACTACGCCGTGATCAACGAAGACGGCAGAGCGGGCGATGCGGCAGATGAGATCGCCGCCATCGTGGCAAGCGAAAAGAAGAGGACCTGCCGCAACAAGGATTTTGCAAGGATCTTTTTTGAAAATTGAAAAATGCCCCCGGGGGCAAAGAACGTATAGCGAAATACACAATCAAGCAACGGCGACACGCCGAAATGAAGAAAGAGGAACAATATGATCTATCCTACCCTTGACCAGCTGAGCAAAGACGGAAAGTTTGACCGTTACACCGTGACCATCGCCGCCGCAAAGGGGGCAAGAATGGTGACCGAGGAATACGTTGCCGAAAGAGAGAGAGCCGAGCAGATGGTTGCCCGCAAGGAGACCGACAAGAGCCTGGGCGCACTCATCGACAAGGAGCTTCGCGACGAAAAGGCGGTCAGAACCGCGGTACACCGTCTGCACAGCGGTGAATACGTGATCGGCCCCAAGCCCGAAAAGGCGGCTGAGGAGTGCGAAGAGCTTCCCGAAGCGGCAGAAGAAGAGAGCGCAGAGGAAGATGCTGATGGCGCAGAGCCTGTTGAAGAATAAGGGCTCAAAAAAGGAAAAAGATAACGGGCAACCGTGAAAGACAATACCGCTTTGAGGGTTGGCAGGCAGGCTGACCCTCTTTGTTTGTAGATCGAAAAGGAGGGGAAACCGTGGAAAAAACGGGCGAAAGCAGGGTAGAACACTATAATATTGCCTCGATCTGGCTTCTTGACGCGCCCTACAGCATCGACCGCCCCTTCGACTATTTCGTGCCCGCCGAGATGCGGGGGGAGCTGTGTCTCGGGTGCTTTGTTGCGGTGCCCTTCGGCAAGGGCAACCGTCCCATGACCGGGGTGGTCTTTGAGCTGACCTTCGGCGAGGACGTCTCGGGGCTTAAGAGCATCCGGCAGATCTTCGACACCGAGGGACTGACCTTGAACGAGGAGATGCGCGGTCTTGCCCGCTTTATGAAGGAGCAGACCTTCTGCACGCTGGGAGACGCTGTCAGAGCCATCCTGCCCGTGGGGGTCTTCAAGGGGCTGGGCGTTTACTATACCGCGGTGGGCGAGCCTGAGGGCGAGCTCAATTTGCGGGCAAAAGAGCTTTACGAGCTGATAAAGAAGGCGCCCGAGGGAAGAGAGCTGACCCTTGAAAAGGTGAAGGAGCGCTTCGGGCAGGACGGCGAGAGACTGCTTGAGTCGCTGACCGAGCTGGGGCTGATCGAAAAGCGCTACCGCTCAAGAGATTTGGCGGGCAGACAGTATAGGGACGAATACGGCATTTCCTCAAAGGAACATCCCCTGCCCAAGGGCAAAAAGCAGTTGGCTCTTTACGAATACCTTGCCGCCGCCTCTTTGCCCGTCCCGAAGGAGGAGCTTTGCGAGCGCTTCGGAAACTGCGCCGCTCCCCTGAAGGCGATGGTGCAAAAGGGACAGATCGTTTTAACGAAAAAAGAATATTACCGACCGGTCTTCGACCTGCCCCCCTCCCCGCCCGATGACAACCGCTTAAGCGACGAGCAGGAGGCGGCAAGAGCCCGCATCTGCGAGCTGGTGGACGAGGGAAAGCCCCGCGGCGTCCTTCTTTACGGCGTGACGGGCAGCGGCAAGACCAGAGTGATGAAGGCGGTCATTGACCATGTGGTATCAAGGGGCAGGGGCGTGATCGTTCTCGTGCCCGAGATCTCGCTGACCCCTCAGACGGTGTCGCTCTTCACCTCTTTCTTCGGAGAGCAGGTGGCGATCCTGCATTCGGGCCTTTCGGCAGGTCAGCGCTTTGACCAATGGATGCGCATCAAGGAGGGCAGGGCAAAGATCTGCATCGGCACCCGCTCCGCCATCTTCGCCCCCTTTGAAAAGCTGGGGCTGGTGATCATCGACGAGGAGCAGGAGCATACCTATAAATCGGATATGTCCCCCCGCTATCACGCAAGGGATATTGCCCGCTACCGTTGCGCGGGGCAAAACGCCCTGATGCTGCTTTCCTCCGCGACCCCTTGCGTTGAAAGCTATTACAAGGCAAAAGAGGGGATCTACACCCTGGTGACCTTGAAAAAGCGGTACGGAAGCGCCGCCCTCCCCCGCGCCATCATCTGCGATATGAGGGGCGAGGGACACCGTAACGAACCGATCGGGCAGGTACTTCGGGATGAGCTGGCGGAAAATTTGAGAAGGGGAGAGCAGAGCATTCTGTTCGTGAACCGAAGGGGCTATAACCACTTTGCATCCTGCGCCCTGTGCGGAGAGAGCGTCAGCTGTCCCCATTGCTCGGTGAGCCTGACCTACCACGCCTACGGACGCTACAAGCCCGAGGAAAACACCGCCGCAGAGCGGGCGAAGCACGGGTATCTGACCTGCCACTATTGCGGCTACCGTCAGCCCGTGCCCCAAGATTGCCCCTCTTGCGCAAGCCCCCTGCTTCAATTTATGGGGTGCGGTACCCAGATGGTGGAAAACGAGCTGAGCACCTTGTTTGAAAACGTTCCCCTGCTGCGGTTGGATTCGGATACCACCGCCACCAAGGATGCCTTTGATGAAAAGCTGGGCAGCTTCAGAAGAGGGGAGGCGTCCATTATGCTGGGCACCCAGATGGTGACCAAGGGGCACGATTTCCCCGGGGTGACCCTCGTTGGGGTGGTCTTGGCAGACAGCGGGCTTTATATGGACGACTACCGTGCCGCCGAGCACACCTTCTCGCTCATTACCCAGGTCGTTGGCAGAGCAGGCAGGGGCAAGAGCCCGGGCAGAGCGGTCATCCAGACCTTCAACCCCGACCACCAAGCCATCGTCCTTGCGGCAAAGCAGGACTACGACGCCTTTTACGACAACGAGATCAAGCTGCGCCGCGCGCTGGTCTTCCCGCCCTTTTGCGACGTTCTTCTTTTGAACGTCTGGGGGGCTGACGAGGGCGAGGTGAAGAGAAGCGCAGGTGCGCTGGCGCAAAAGCTGTGCAAATACAGAGAAGGGGCGTATAAGGACCTGCCTATGGCGGTCTTCGGACCCTTCGAGGCACCCCTTTACAGAGTAAAGGATACTTATCGGATGCGCTTTGTGATCAAATGCCGGAACAGTAAGCCCTTAAGGGCGCTGATACACCGCATCATGGCGGAGTTTTCGGCGGATTACAAGCAAAAAATACAAATTTTTGCGGATATGAACCCCTCCTCCCTTTGATCGGAGGAGAAAAAACGAAAAACGAAGGAAGGAAGAACGATATGGCAATTCTTCAGATCTTAGACGACAGCAACGACGTGCTGAGAAAAAAATGCAGAGAGGTTACCGAGATCACTCCCCGTATCCTGACCCTGCTTGACGATATGACCGAGACCCTCCACAGAGCAAACGGCGCGGGTCTTGCCGCCCCTCAGGTGGGGGTACTGCGCAGAGTGGTGCTGGTGGAGGCAGAGCCGGGACAGCTTTACGAGTTGATCAACCCCGAGATCGTGGAAGCAAGGGGCGAGCAGTGCGAGGTGGAGGGATGTCTGTCCCTTCCCCATCAGTGGGGAACGGTGAAGCGCCCTGCCTGGGTGAAGGTGAAGGCACAGAACAGAAAGGGCGAATGGGTCTTTTACGAGGGCGAAGAGCTGCTTGCCAGAGCCTTCTGCCACGAGATCGACCACTTAAACGGCATCCTCTTCAAGGACAAAGCGGAGCATATGATGTCAAGAAAAGAGATCGAGGAGTACTTTGCAGAGGATTGAGCGGAAGGCTGCTGGTTTGAATAAAAGCCGTTCTTAAAAAAAGCATACGGGCGTGTTTTCGGCTTAAAACCGATCAAAACACCCCGCCATCGAAATTTTTTGGAATTCTTAAAACCTTCAAAAAGTCGATCAAGCGGCTTAGAAAAAGCATGCGGGTGTGCTTTCGGCTTGAGTCGAACCCCAAACACCCCCAACCATCAAAATTTTTTGGAATTCTTAAAACCTTTTTTATAAAAAAGGTTTTAAGCGGGTTGTTAAGGGCGGAGCCCTTAATGTATTATATTATCATGAGAGTATTGTTTATGGGAACGCCG
Organism: Clostridia bacterium; assembly: GCA_017465885.1. Taxonomy (GTDB): domain Bacteria; phylum Bacillota; class Clostridia; order Oscillospirales; family CAG-272; genus UBA11512. Next base: position 21,984 of record JAFTVG010000013.1, read on the forward strand.
GATTTTGCGGCGGTGAGTTTAAAAAGACTGCTTGAGGAGAAGGATCTGGAGATCGACGTGGTCACCCAGCCCGACAAGCCTCAGGGCAGACATATGGTATTGACCCCCTCGGCGGTAAAGAAAGCGGCGCTTGAGGCGGGGCTTACGGTCTATCAGCCCGAAACGCTGAAAAACGAAGCCTTTTTGGAGACGCTGAAGGAGCTTGACCCCCAGATCATTCTGGTGGTGGCATACGGCAAGATCCTGCCTTCTTATATCCTTGACTATCCCAAGTACGGATGCATCAACCTGCACGGCTCGCTTTTGCCTCTTTACAGAGGCGCGGCGCCCATGCAGAGAATGGTCATCGACGGCAGGGAGGAGATCGGTGTGACCACCATGTATATGGCAGAGGGGCTGGATACCGGAGATATGCTTGAAAAATGGCGCACACCCCTGCCTTCCGACGCCGATTTCGAGTGGGTGCACGATACCCTTGCAAAAAACGGCGCGGAGCTGCTTCTTTCCACCTTAAGAAAGGCGCAGGAGGGCGCGCTTCTTCCCGAAAAGCAGGACGAAGGGCAGGCAAGCTATGCCGCAAAGATCTTGAAGGAGGACTGTCTGCTCCATTTTGAAGAGAGCGCCGCCGCCCTTCATAACCGCATCAGAGGGCTTTGTCCCGTCCCCCTTGCCTTTACCACCTTAAAGGGCAAGAGCCTGAAGATCCTCAAAAGCAGAGTCATAAAGGAGCAGGGCGTGTTCGGCGCGCCCGGTCAGGTGCTTTCTCTTGAAAAGGAGGGGGTATACGTTGCCTGCGGTCAGGGCATCTTACAGATTGAGGGTGTGAAGCCCGAGGGCAAAAAGGCGATGTCCTGCGCCGATTTCATCAGAGGCAGAGGCATTGCAAAGGGAGATCTTCTCGGAGGCTGATCCCTCGCTTTTTGAAAAAAGGAGAACAAAGCGATGTTTTGGTACGATCCCACCCTGCTCATCCTGATCCCCGGCATTCTTTTGGCGCTGGCGGCGCAGGTCTATATGAGCAACACCTACGGAAAATATGCGAGAGCACGAAGCCTTTCGGGGCTGACGGGCTACACCGCCGCAAGAAGGATCTTGGATAGCGCAGGGCTTTACCACGTGCAGATCGAAATGATCGGCGGCGAGCTTACCGACCATTTTGACCCGCGGGCAAACGTTTTGCGGCTGTCAAAGGGGGTCTACGAGAGCGGCTCGGTTGCCGCCATCGGCGTTGCCGCCCACGAGTGCGGGCACGCCGTACAGTATGCCGAGAGCTATGCCCCCATGAAGCTGAGGGGAGCGCTGGTGAAGACCACCAATATCAGCTCCACCCTGTCCTTTGCCATCATCCTTTTGGGAATGCTTTTCTCCATTCCCGAGATCGCCTATATCGGCATCGGATTCTTTTTGGTGGTGGTCTTTTTCCAGCTGGTCACCCTGCCCGTGGAGTTTAACGCCAGCAACCGCGCCGTTGCCATCCTTGGGGGCGGAATCCTGCCCCAAGGGGAGCTTGAAGGGGTGAAAAAGGTGTTGACTGCCGCGGCACTGACCTACGTTGCCGCTTTCATCAACGCCGTTTTGCAGCTGCTCAGGCTCCTTGCCCTGGTCGGCGGCAGAGGTAGAAGAAGATGAGGAAGGCTCCGTGAAGGGGAGCGGGTATGAAGAGATGACGAACAAACACGATAAAACGGAAAAAAGCGCCCCCGTCAGCGCAAGAGAGGCGGCTTATAGGTCGCTTTTGCGCATCGAAAAGGAGGGGCGCTATTCCAATCTGGAGGCGGATTTAGTCTTGAAGGCGGGCGGACTGAAGGAAAAGGACAGAGCCCTTTATACAAGACTTGTCTACGGCACCATCGAGAGAAAGCTCACCCTCGATCACCACCTTGCCGCCCTTTGCGACCGCCCTTACGAGAAAACCGAGGCGGGCGTGAAGGTGCTTTTGCGGCTGGGCGCATATCAGATCCTTTTTAGCGACCGCATCCCCGATTCGGCGGCGGTGAACGAGAGCGTGGAGCTTTGCAAAAGATACCACAAAAGCGCCGCCTCCTTTTTAAACGCCATGCTGCGCCGTCTTGCAAGAGAGAAGGGAGAGCTGTCTTACCCCGACGAGAGGGAGGATCCCGTTGGCTATCTTTCCTCATATTACAGCATTTCGGCGGGCGTCTGCGCCCTCTTTTTGGAGCAGTTCGGGCTTGAACGGTGCAAAAGTCTTTTTGCGGCGATGAATGAAAATCCTCCCCTGACCCTGCGGGTCAACACCTTGAAGGTGGGGGTGGAGGACTTTCTTTCCCTTCTTGAAGAGCGGCAGATCGGCTATGAAAAAACGCTCTTCGCCCCCTGCGGCGTGCGGGTAAACGCCCCCGTTTCAGCCCTGCAGGATCTCTTTGACGAGGGGCTCTGCTTTGTGCAGGACGAGGCGTCTCAGCTTTGCGCCGCCGCACTTCACGCAAAGCCGGGGGATACCCTCATCGACTGCTGTGCCTGCCCCGGAGGCAAGAGCTTCGGCGGGGCGCTCCATATGCAAAATGAGGGACGGGTGATGTCCTTCGACCTGCACCAAAACAAGCTGTCGCTCATTGACGCGGGGGCAAAGCGGCTGGGCATCACCATTTTAACGACTGCCTGCGCCGATGCCTCCAAGTATAAGGAGGAGCTTTTCGAAAGCGCCGACGTCCTGCTTTTGGACGTGCCCTGCTCGGGGCTGGGGGTGCTTGCCAAAAAGCCCGACCTGCGCTATAAAAACGCGGAGGAGACCGTCCGCCTGCCCGAAATACAGAGCGCCATCCTTGAAAACGCCTGCAGGTATCTCAAAAAAGGGGGACGGCTCATTTACTCTACCTGCACCCTGCTTGAAAGAGAAAACGGCGGCAGAGTGGACGCTTTCCTTGAAAGCCACCCCGAATTTGAAGAAGCCCCCTTGGGCATTTCCTGCGGGGAGGATGTCTCAAGGCTGACCCTATTTCCCGATGTCCACGGCACCGACGGCTTTTACATCGCCGCTATGGTGAAGAGAGGATAAGATTCGGAAAATCAGAAAACAGGAGCGTTGATATGAAAAAACTGCTTGGATTGACCCTGATGATCGCCCTTCTTGCCCTTTTGTCCTCTTGCGGAGAAAAGAAGATCCTGCACTGCGACGGATGCGGAAGAGAGGTGGAGGTGGCAGCCTCCTCGGGGATGGAAGAGGAGTGGATCGTCTTTTGCGAGGACTGCGAAAAGGGCTTGGGACTTTCCTCCATCCTTGGCGAATGAAAAGAAAACGCCCAAGCGCAAAACCGAATATCAAAGGAAAGAGAGAGCAGATCGGCTTGCAGCCGAAATGCCCTCTCTTTTTGTAACGTGCTAAGAGCGGTCACCGCCCAGATCCATGGCGCCGTCGATGGCTTTGGCAAGGATCTCGGCAAGCACCTCCACCGCGCCGTCCACCTCCTTTGGTGAAACGAAAAAGCTTTTCCCTCCTTCCAGCACCGAGCGAAGAGCAGGGGGCGGATCGCCGATGCCCGCCTGCTCCAGCGCGTCTGCCACCAGGGTGGAGGAGTCCACCACGGTGGGCACGCCCAAAGCAAGCACCGGCACGCCCATGCTTTCTTTTGTGAAGGCGGGACGGTCGTTGCCCACCCCGGATCCGGGAGCAATGCCTCCGGTGCTGAGCTGGACGGTGCTGCAAAGACGGGCGGAGCTGCGGGCGGCAAGGGCGTCTACCACGAGAAGCAGGCGGGGATGCAGAGCGCCGACCATCTGCTTTACGATCAGAGCGCTCTCGATCCCCGTCTGACCAAGCACCCCGGGGCAGACGGCGGCAACGGCACGGTGGTGAAGGCTTTTGAAAAGAGAGGGATCGAGCTGTTTTACGTGGTTGGTCACCATCACCCGTTCCACCGTCAGCGGTCCGACGGCATCGGCGGTCATGGCGCGGTTTCCAAGCCCTGCCACCAGCACGCATCCCCCGGCGTCCTCCTTCTTGGGGCAAAGGGCGCGCTCGGCTTGGATGATGAGAGAGCAGAGCAGTGCCGCGCACTCCTCCTTTTCACTTTCCGAAAAATGAAGACAGCCTCCAAGCTCCACCGTCTGATAGCACCCCATCGCTCTGCCCGCAAGCGCCGCTCCCTGTGGACTTTCGATGACCAGAGTCAGCACCCTGCTTTTTCCAAGCTGCTGCTCGCTGTAGCGGACTCCTTGGGGCAGCTCCGTTTGCTCCTCCCGCCACTCGGCGGCAAGGTCGGTCCTGCAAAAAATATTTTTCGGCATATGTGCACCTCCTTTGGAGATATTCTACCCTATAAAGGGGAAATGTATGCTGTTTTAGGTGAAATTCGCCCGATTTTTTTGTAAAAACGGCATACTTTTTCGAAAAAAAGTTTTTTTGCAAGAAAACGAAATACCCATTGCAAAAATGAAAAAAAAGTGTTATAATGAATAAGTAAATATGGCTCATTGCGCCCTGCGTATGCGCTAAAGTCTTTTCAGTTATAAGGGGGAACACCTGATGAAGCGAATTCTGGCACTCATTCTCTGTACCGTTATGCTGATGGGAAGCCTTTGCTCCTGTGCTGCATATTATTCGTTGTTTGGCTACGACGAAAACTACACCGGTCCCATGATCCAGGCATATCTTTCCGATCTGCCCACCACCTTTGACCCGATGTATGCGTACCTTGACGATTCGTCCACTTACATTATGTCTCTCATCTATGAGGGTCTTTATAAGTACGATGCCAACGGCAAGGTTGTAAACGGTCTTGCAAAGAGCATGAAGAAGACCATGTGGGACAAAGAGCTGGGTATCTTCGAGATCGAGATCAAGCTGAAGTATTCCCGCTGGAGCGACCAGACCACCGTGTCTGCCGACCAGTTCGTATATGCATGGCAGAGACTGCTTGATCCTTCAGTAAGCAATGCAGGTGCCGTTCTGCTTTATCAGATCAAGAACGCACGCAAGATCAAGGACGCACGTGACGATCTGACCAAGTACGACTTCGGCGCAACCGCTGAGGGCACCGATATCCTGAAGATCGCGCTGGAGCCCGGTGCACAGGGTGAGGACGGACTTTACGCAGAGCCCGACTTAGACCTGCTGATGACCAATCTGGCAAGCCCCATGCTGGTTCCCGTTCGTTCCGACGCTATTTCCGAGCTGACCGACTGGGCAGCATCCAACGCAACCGTCGTTGCAAACGGTCCCTTCTATCTGAAGTCCTTCAACTACAAGGAGCTGACCAATCCCTTAAGCGACAGCAGAGTGCTGCGTCTTGAGAGAAACAAGTACTATCTGAGAAACGACGAGACCGATCCCGTTGACAAGTACGTGAAGCCCTACGGCATCACCATCAACCTCAACACCTATGCCACCGACTACGAGAGCGCGGCAGAGATGGCACTGGCTGAATACGGCGCAGGCGCTCGCGAATTCATCAGCTACCTGCCTCTTGATCAGAGAGCAGAGTTTGCCGATGCAGTGAAGAGATACGACTCCATCTTCACCCACACCTACTATTTCAATACCAAAAATCCTCTCTTTGCAAACGCAAAGGTGAGACAGGCACTCTCTCTTGCCATCGACCGTAACGCGCTGGTCAGCGAGCTGGTATTTGCAAAGCCCGCTACCTCCATCGTCAACGGCAGCGTGACCGGCACCAACACCCAGACCTCCGTATCTGCAAGCGCAGATATGGCAAAGGCAAAGAAGCTGCTTGAAGAGGCAGGCGTGAGGAGCGGATCCTTCAATATCACCGTAAAGAAGGGTGACGAGATCTCTCTGCACACCGCTGAGTTCTGCAAGAAGGCTTGGGAAGAGCTGGGCTTCAAGGTGATCATCAATCAGGTTCAGGCTGAGCCTTATCAGGAGAACTTCTACGACGGCGTACACGATATGTTCAACGCTTGCTTTGATGCAAACGGCGAGAAGGCAGTTTTCGTATACGAATATCAGGAAACCGACGAGCAGGGCAACCTGAAGTTTGAGGAAGACGGCGACACCAAGATCCCCGTGATGGTCAGAAAGGAGTTCACTGCCGAGGGCTTTGACATCATTGCCATCGACCTTGCGCAGACCACCACCGATCCCTTCTCCGTTCTGGCACCCTTCTCCAAGTACTTCTCCGGCGGTGCCATCGACCTGTCTCAGGCGATCACCGACTACAAGCCCATCCTGCCCACCACCAGCTACGATAACGACGCATACGATGCACTCATCGAAGCAGCCTTTGCGGCAGCAACTCCTGAGGAAAGAGCTGCAAAGCTGGCTGAGGCAGAGCAGATGCTGATGGAAGATCTGCCCGTAATGCCCGTGTTCGTATTTGAGAATGCAGTTCTGTGCTCCTCCGAGCTGAAGAAGGTTTCCTTCGGCTTTGGCGGCAGCGTCAACTTCAAGGCGACCAAGTATCCCGACTACGTGGATCCCGACGCAGTGAAGAAGGAAGAGGACTGATCGGCAAAAGCATCGGTTAACCAAAGAAAAAGGGTTGCCCTCGGGCAACCCTTTTGAATCTTCAACGAGGAAGGCGCGCTTGCGCAAAAAAACGATCAGGCTATGGCGAATTTTGAATTTAAAAACGAGAACGAGATCAAGATCTTTATTCTGCATATTTTGAGAAATCTGCCCCGTCCCGTCACCTTTAACGAGCTGAATGATATGATCCGTCAGGACGAGCTGGTAAACTACGTGGACTTTGCCGAGAACCTGGCACAGCTTGTGGAAAAGGGCAACGTAAGATGCTTTCATCGGGTCTTTGAGGGACCGGAGGACTGCCCCTATTACGAGATCACCGAGCGGGGAAAGTACGTGGCGGACACGCTGAAAAGCGAGATCGCAGGCTATATCCGCACCAGAAGTCTGAAAAGCGCCCTGCGGTATCTGTCCTTCAAGGAAAGCGGCACCACCCTTTCGGTGAAGAAGGAGAGGCTTGAGGACGGCAGGTATATGATGACCTTCAGCATCAGAGGGCGGGAGGATACCCCGATGGAGCTGAATCTGCTGGTGGATAACGAGTACCAGGCGGACAAGATGGAATTCCACTTCCGCGAGAATCCCGAAACCATCTACCGCTCCATTCTTTCGCTGTTGGCAGGCGACGCCGGTTTTTTGTTCGGATGAAAAAATGATTTTAGGTGCGCTCTTGCTCCAGATCGGGCGTGTCGGCGATCTCGTCTTGCTCGGCGGCTTCGTCCTGCGGGGCAGGCGCATCGGGAACAGCCGCTTTGACCGCCCTTCTGATGAAGATGCCCAAAAGAAGGAGGGCGATGGGTGACCAGAAATAGAGGGAAACGGGGGAGAGGGAATTGCACAGGGAAATCAGGATGACGGGCGTGATCTCTATGCCTGCCTCAAACAGGACCTTCAAATATTCCACGGCGTAGGATAAGATCGAGCCGATCTTACAAAGCGACGCCACGCACTCCAACACGCAGGGCAGGAAGAACAAATACAGTGGACCGACGGTGAGCGCCTTGCTCTTTGGAAAGAGTGCTCCAAGCACCAGCAGGGCGGTGAGCAGAGATGCTCCAAAGGAGAGAAGCGCGCCCAGCGTTCCGCTAAAGGAGGAAAGGGTGGGGCGGTAACCGAAAAGCAGGACGGTCAGGGGGGAGGAGATCAGCATCACAAGAAGGGAGCCAAGTGCAAGGATCAGGCTGACAAGAAGCAGCTTGCCCGCTCTGCGCCGAAACAGCGAGACGATCGCCAGCACCGCTGCCGCCATAAGTCCCAAATAAGAGAACGCGGAAAGCAGGTAGGGCAGGATGATCTGAAAGGGGAGTCCGCCGAATTGGGTGACGTTTACCACGTTTAAAACGAAGCTATAGGTCCGTCCTCCAAAGGCTCCGATGAGAGAAAAGAGGAGGAAAAATAAAACGATGATGGTCAAAACAGGCATTTTAGGCTTTTTAACAGTCATAATAAGCTCCTTTGGGTGTTTTTAAAGCAGGGCGGCGATCTGCCCCACGTCGTCGAAAATGAAGGTGGGCTCCACGCCGGTTTCTTCAATGTCCTTCAGCGTCCCTTCGCCCGAGAGGACGAAGGCGCCGTCAATGCCGGCGTTTAAGGCGCAGGCAACGTCGGTATAGAGGCGGTCGCCGATGAGCATCGCCTCTTCTTGTTTGCAGCCGGTCTTCTCCAACGCCATATAGACCATATCGGGCTGGGGCTTGCCGATGAAACGAGGGCGCTTGCCCGTGGCGCGGAAAAGCATCTCGCAGACCGACCCGCAGTCGGGCACGTAGCCGTAGGCGGTGGGGCAGACCCAGTCGGGATTGGTGGCAATGAAGGTCACTCCGCGGGTCAGCAGGCGCGAGCAGTCGTCCAGCTTTTTAAAGGTCAGCTCGGTGTCAAAGCCCTGCAACAGGCAGGTGATGGCTTCAAAATTGCCTCCCTCCAGGGTGTCGGTGATGCGAAGACCCGCTTCGCGCAGCTCCTTTTTTAAGGATTCGGTGCCCGCAACGTAAATCAGCTCCTCTTTATGATGCTTAAGCAGATACTTTGCCGTTGCCTGCACCGACGATACGAGCTGATCGACGGTTGCTTCAATGCCCATTTTGTTCAGTTTTTCCACGTAGCTGTAGGCGCTCTTGCTGGAATTGTTGGTCAAAAAGAGGTACTGTCCGCCGATCTCTTTAATTTTGTTCAGAAAAGGAAGAGTGCAGGGAAAGAGGTCGCCGTCAAGATAAAGGGTGCCGTCCATATCAAGAAGGAAGAGCTTTTTGTTTTTCAAGTTGTTACTCATAGCGTTGTTTATAGATGCCTTTCGTTGCTGTAGGGGGCGCTTATGCTTGCGCCGTGCTACGTAAAGTATAGCGCAAACTATGCGGTTTGTCAAGAATAAGAAAGACCATCTTGCATCTCTTTAAGAGAAAGCAAGATGGTTTCTTTTGTGTCGTTTAAAGCTTTTGAAGGTTTCCCGAATGGGAGTTGGGGCGACGCTCCAAAATATTCTTTTTACTTCTTACTTCACCTGCGCAAAGCCCACCTTGCGGTAGACCTTGGAAAGGGTCTTGGAGGCACGGCGGTACGCCTGCTCGGAGCCCTTCTTCATCAGGCTCTCAAGATAAGGCTTGTCACCCATCAGGGCGTTGAACTTGTCTTGCACGGGGGCAAGGGTGTCTGCCACCGTTTCGCCCACAGCCATCTTAAAGGCGCCGTAGCCCTGACCCTCGAATTCCTTCTCTACCTCCTCGGGGCTCTTGCCGGTGAAGGCGGAATAGATGGTGATGAGGTTGTTGATGCCTGCCTTGTCTTCGCCTCTCTTCACCTCGGATCCCGAGTCGGTGACCGCTCTCTTGAACTTCTTCACGATCACGTCCTTAGGGTCAAGGATGGAGACGTACGCCATGGGGTTCTCGTCCGATTTGCTCATCTTTTTGGTGGGGTCGGCAAGGGACATAACCTTGGCGCCCGCCTTGGGCAGCAGTCCCTCGGGGATGACGAAGGTGTCGCTGTAAAGGTTGTTGAAGCGGTTTGCCACGTCGCGGGCAAGCTCGATGTGCTGAAGCTGGTCCTGACCCACGGGCACGTAGTCGGCACCGTAAAGCAGGATGTCTGCCGCCATCAGGGCAGGGTAGGTGAAGAGTCCGGCGTTGATATTTTCGCTGTGACGGGCGCTCTTGTCCTTGAACTGGGTCATACGGGAAAGCTCGCCGAACATGGTGTAGCAGTTGAGTACCCAAGCAAGCTCGGCGTGGCAGGGCACGTGGCTCTGCACGAAGAGGGTGTTTCGTTCGGGGTCAAGACCGCAAGCCATATAAACGGCAAATGCCTCGTAGGTGCGCTTTCTGAGCTCCGCAGGCACCTGACGCACGGTGATGGCGTGCAGGTCTGCCACGCAGAAATAGCAGTTGTATTCTTCCTGCAGCAGGTTCCAGTTGCGGATGGCGCCCAAATAGTTGCCGATGGTGAGAATGCCGCTGGGCTGAACGGCAGAAAGAATGGTCTTTTTATTTTGAAGCTCCTGAGGTTGGTTCATATCTGTCCTCTTTCTCTGTTGTTTTTCGGTGATTTTGTCTTTTAATGTGTCGAAATTCATCTCTACCCTTTATTATAGCACAAACCCGCACCCTTTTGCAAGAGGAAAACGAAAATCTGCCCGCACAAAGTAAAAAAATGCAAAAACAAGCTTTTTGCACGCCCTCCTTTTTGAAGCGCAATTCTCTCAGCGAAAAAATTTTTGAAAAAATCGAAAAATTTTTTTGAAAATCGGGAAATTTTTCAAAAAAAAACGACTACATAGGTGAAGGGACTTTTGCACCGCCGTGCACCGCACGGGGAGGGGGCGGATGCGGCGTTTTCCTTTCAAAAAGCGGGAACAAATTTCCTTTTTTTGGTAAACATCCTTGACAAGCATGCCTTGGTATGGTAAAATATCCTTGGGGAAGTGTTCCCTATTCAAATCGTAAGCGCCCCCCGAAAGGGTCTGAGCGTGTTGATCCCCCTCGGATTGTGTTGGAATTCCTCTCTTGAAGAACATCGGAGATAAAAACACTCCTTCTTCCAAAATTTTTGAGGGTTTTCAGGGAACTTTTTATAAAAAGTTTCCTGAATGGGGTTTGGGGCAACGCCCCAAATAACGCACTTGACGCAAGCAAGCCCGAAGGGCTGCATCATAAAATATTGGAGCGAAGCTCCGGAAAGGAGGGCTTTTCAATGAAAAAGTCCACATATCGACTCATTCGTTTCGGAACACCGATTTTATGTTTGCTCTTGCTGTTGCCGGCTGTGTTTATGTTCTCCGCTTGCAACGACACCACGATTATCGGCGACGAGCCTTCCGTGCCTTCAATAGAAACGAGCGGATCGGTAGAAACAAAAGAGGAAAGAGAAGCTTGCAACTGCGAAGAATTGGAATACCAGATTGATGCGTATGATCATCCGGATTTGCCCGATGAAATGGATGCTTTTCCACAGTATCCATTGCTGAAGTTTTACTCTTTTGAAGAGTATGTTGGTGAAAGGTTTTATGATAATCAACCGGTTAACGTGGTATTGGCTACCTTCAAGGGAATAGAAGATGAGACAAATGAAAGCTTTCACGTGAAATTTGCAGTAGATAAAGTCTATGCAGGCGAAATCGTTTCCGAAGAGATAGAGGTAAAGTTATATCGGGGTAGGACGGAGATATCCCGAAGCGAATGGGATCGTTTGCTCGGTCTTTATAGTGAGTGGCCAGACTTTCAATCCATATTGTGCCCATATGAGGAGAATGAACAATATTTGTTGATTTTAGATCGTCGGTCGGGTACCTATGAGACTACCAATGCTATGTATACCATTGTCATCCCTGCAGACGATGTGAAGCACAGCCGTATGTTTGGGCGGTGGCTGAAAGAGTTGACTGATTTTGATCTTGAGAATTGCGACAACGTTGACGACTTTGCGCAGTATGTAGTGAACGTTACGTCCGTAACGGAGGCGTAAAAGCTCTAAGTACTGACGGCAGGCGCTGATGGAGCAAGCCTTGCAGATCGCGCCCATCGGCATCGCACCCTGCAAGGCGGACTATCAAGGGGTCTTCGGCACGGGATTTAACTGATTGCTCCCCGCCCGAAAGGGCGGGGGAAACCGAAAATTTGACGGAAAATAAAAAAAGGAGGCAAATAGTATGAAATTCAAATCAATTTTGTTACTTATCGTTGCGCTTTCGCTTCTTCTGTGTGCCTGCAACGACACCACCATTACCACCGAGCCCGAAAGTGCCCCTGCGCCCTCTTCTTCGGAAGAATATACCCCCGATCTCACCCTTGCAAGGCAGGTCTTTGACAGACTACAGGCAAACGAGGGCGGTGTGTTTGCCACCGATCAGTGCTATTCACTATCTGATTATCAGGTGAAGCCCGGAGTATTACGCGTGATTCGTGTTGGTTGGAGTGACTGCTTTGCGTATGATAATACGGGCGATCCCGTATTCCCATCCCGCGTGCAGGCTGAGCAGATCGTCAAAGGTCTTTTAATAAATGAGGTGTATGACCTCCTTGGACGTCCTCATTATAACACGTACACCAATCCGGTAGGTGTTGCTTTTTGTGATACAGATATTTACACGATGTACGTTTTGGATGACGGAAATGTGCTGCTTTTGGGATATAGCTCGTTGCTTCTTGAAAATTACACCAAGGATGAGCTTGTGCGGCGTGTGGGAGAGGATCACACGATTAAAGAGATTATTGTACGCTATAATGGCTGGCGTGTATTAACCTCGATCCAAATGCTCAGCATTGAAGAGCTTGCAGAGATGGAAATGGGAAAATGGCAGGCAGAACGCTACCAAACAGCAGAAGAATATTTGCCGAAAACGATTACAAAAGAATCTGCAGAACAAGTGAGAACGCAGGTTTATACGAAGGGGTTGACATACGGTCAAATTAAAAAGCTTGTTGGAAGCGGCGGAATAAGCCAAGGAGAACTGTCGTTTAGGTGGAAAGTAGACGATGGCGGGCTCGATACCACTCTTTTTGTTGGTTTTGAAGAATCACAAGGTGAATTTGACGATATGGTTGCCATTGATGCATCCGTGGAAACGGCATATTGGGATTAGGCAAGCGCGAGCATGACCGCAGACCTGGAAGCCGCGCTCATGGAGCAAGCCTTGCCGATTGCGCCCATCGGCATCGCGCCCTGCAAGGCGGACAATAAAGGCGGTGTTTGCTCTGCCCTTGGGGCGTTCACCAAATAAAAAGCGCTTCTTTGAGGAAAATAATGTGCCCCCTGTCAAGTAGACAGACTAAAAACCAAAAGAATTTTCAAATTGAATAAGATTCTTTTATCTCCCCCTGCTGCGCAGCAGGGGGAGATTTTCGTCACGCAGCGGTGGCGAAGTAATACTCGCAAGGCGTCA
>JAFTVG010000014.1 GCA_017465885.1 Clostridia bacterium
ATACACGTAGGAATACTGCTCCGTTCCGTTATACTTCACCCGGGTGGTTCTGCCGAAGATGTCGTAGGTGTAGCTAATGACAAATCCGTTTCCGTAAGTCACCGACAACAGCCAACCGGTCTTATCCTGGTAGGTGTAGGTGGCAAGGCAACGCAGGAGATGTCAAATTTCAAAAGTCGGAATTCGTTCCTGCGTTACTTGCTTTTAAATCAATTCCTCAGTAATATTTGTAATTAAATGCAATTCATCATACTCAATGGTGATGAGATAACCGTCGGATGTATAGTGTGTAGATACTTTAGGATAGTCATTTCTTCCTGTTTCCAGAAACAAGTACTGTCCCTCGGGATCTATTGTTCTTACTATTTGCAACTCATCCCCGTAACTGAGCTGAGAAAAATCATTTTTACACTTTTTAGTCGAAACAATTTCTCCCGTTAGTTTTTCGCCCAAATCGTTGAAGCGTATAATGGCCATACCAATGTTTCCGTAATATGCCACCCGGAATCCATAAAAATCGCGACGAATGCAGTCGATAGGAAAGTTATCGTTATACTCACCAATTGTTCCATTAAACTGAATGATTTCGGCCAACTGACCTTCAGAATAGCAGTTATTGTTAAGTTCGAGAATGTTTTTATTGGAGCTTTTCTCCAAAGCGTTATCAATATTTCTAATGTAGTTCATAGTTCCATCATGATGCCTTTCATTTATGCATGAAGGAAATATGGCGCAAATTATCAAAAAAACAGAAAGCACAAATATTCTTCGCATACAAAATCTCCTTGTTTTATTCACCGATAGCATAATAAATAATTTTACTGTTATAGTACTCGTGCCCGTGCAATGTCCAAGGCAGCTCATCCGGGGTCAATCCATTATCCCAGTAAATTGATTCACCCGAAGCACCATGTTTCTCTGCCCAACATCCCGTATCAGTCTGAACCATAAAGTGATAATCGTATACCTCCAACCCTAAAGTAAGGAGCAGACACAGATCCGGTATCGTTCCAACACGCAATGCAATTTTGTATTCATTATCATATACTTTTGCGTTGGGACCAGATATTCTTCGGACAGTATATCCCTTTGCAATAAGGTCTGCTTCTACAGACTTTCCAACATCCTCGACATCCGACCAATTGGGAGTACGTTTGCTGGTATCGCCCGGTTGTTCGTTAACTGATGATCCAATTGCGTACGCATAACAATTTGGTGAGTCTTCGTCATCACTTCCAGGCACATATTGGTAGGAGCGAGCAGAACCGACATCGGATGTAGGCCTTTCAGAGCATCCAGTAAGAACAATCACACAAACGGTAACTACTATTGCGGCTAAAACCCAAGAGTCACCTGTGGAGTCGCTCCTGTTTACTGGGTTGTTCCCACAATACGCATACATATTGTATCCAGAAACCCCCTGACCTGTAGAAACATACCCATCCGCATTAATAAACCGTCCCACAACAGGATCATAGTATCTGGATTGCAGATAGTAGAACCCTGTTTCGTTGTCGTAGATATATCCTCTATAGCGCAGGGGGTTGTTCTGCATCACTTCGCCATGAGTTGAGAAATAATACTCTGAAACAATAGGCTTACCCCAAGCGTCGTACTCATAACGGATCACTTCGCCGTACTGGTCGGAAAGAGCTACCACGTCACCCTGAAGGTTCGTGATGTAGAAGTACATGGTGCCGTTATAGTCCAAACACATCGGGCGACCTTCGGCATCATAATAGAACTTCATGGTTTTAACGCTTGTACCGTTGGTGATTACCATCATGGCAAGCTGTGAACCGTCAGGCAACGCAGGAGATGTCAAGGCTCAAAAGGTAGGTGCACAGTTCCTGCATTGCTAAAATCCATCACATTAATTTGTATAGCAAGTATCTATTTTTGTAATAAACAACTTTCTATTGATCCATTTGATTTTCGGATCCGAACCAAAGGTCCTCCCCCTCCCAACAATTCAGATTCACCGGAAGCAGGCGGCGCCCAACTTACGCACCAAAAATCTCCATCTAAGACAACACTGACAGTATAGTTATCAAATTTATTTTCGTAACGATCTTGTACATATGCATTTGCAATTTCAATAGCTTCCTTTTCTGAATTCACAGAATCAGGCGCCTCGGTTCGAACAAAGGTAATAGTCTCATACTCCTTCGAAAAGAGCGTGCCGTCCTCCAAAATCACTGTAAACTCCGGATTACCAAACTCAGATGTTCCTCCGTGATAGTACAGCATTTTTTTAGTATTCTCATCATATACGTGGAAAAATATTTCGTTTGTATAATTAAACCTTACCTGAACCTCTCGAATAGTTCCATCTTGCAGTTGCACCTGTCCGAAATATGGTCCATGGCCCACAGTACCGTCTTCAGAAATTTCAAACCATACATACGGATCTTGGGATTCCCAACGGGTATTGGGATATTCGAATGGTCGTTTTCCTGCATATTTATCATAACAAGAACACAGAGGTATACTAACACTCAAAAGAATCGTCACAACTAAAAATATTCTTTTCATATTGCAGATCTCATTCCTTTCTTCCAAAAATTCTGCAAAGTATTTATGTCCTAAAATCTTAAGGAGCGGGTCAACATGGGAGAGATCAATGCTCAAAAGTCCTTTCCTATTCCTGCGTTTACTAAATTCAAAACAACAGAACAATACCTTTTATCGTATTTCCTATTGCTATAAGCAACATTACCACGCCCCAAACAATACAATGAACCTTATATCCTCCCGGTTTTCCAATACGATGCCAAAAACCTTTTGATAAATTAATTGGCCCACCTTTTTTTAAAGGTACTAAAGCATTTTTATACTGCCACAACATAAAACCTGCCATAAAAAAGCCAACGGTAGAAAATGCAAAACAGTTTTCCACATTTTCAAAAACAAACGTACCCAAAACTGAGCATATCGTAAGCACTGATAAAATAATTAACAAAGTCCAATATAGTTTCTTATTCATTTTTGTTGCTCCTCATAAGTGTCGTTTATAAAAGACACTGCAGATCACGATGCCGCTGTAAGTCAAGCCCGAAACGAGCGTAGTGGTGCTGCCGTTTTCTTTAGCCTATCCCTTGTTTATTAACAAGGGATAGGCGCATTATTGTTATTAAGACCTAAAAACACACTTTTTGAATACGTTCAATACCCTTTATCAATCAAAACAGTTGCATTTAGATCGGCTGTCTCGATTTGATTGGACAACGATTCCTGTATAATTACCGTACAATTTCTGCCTAAGCAAAGCTCCTTCAGCAATTCATTGCTTCCTACAAAGCTGTAGATAAACCTGTTTGGGCATATTGTCTCAAAATCTGCTTCGATAAAGCTATTCGTGTATTTATTATACATTCTCGACCAATACAGGTTACTATTGTGCAAAACAGTCAATGTTTTTTCGACGGAAATATCTTGCAAGAGAGAAATAGCAAAACGCCCTTTTAATGTAAATCGATCTGTGCCGACAACACCTATTTTCTTTGAAGTCAATGTTGACATATCCGCTACGGAAACAATAACGATCAAATCATTTGGAAGTCGTATGTCTTCACAGCGCGAACTATATCGCCACACTTTCAAAGTATCTCCATTCAAAGAGAACCGTTCTTTGTATTGAAGTGCGTAAGTTAAAACGCTCCATATACCACCACCAATTAACAAAAAACCGAAAATAATAAACAGAACGCCTCCCCAAACGCTCGTAATAATCGAACACAAACCCATTATTCCAAAAAGTGAAAGCCCTATCCAGCACGTTAACAGGTCCTTGGCTTTAAACTCACCATATCGTTTATTCATAAGATTCTCCCCAAAAGTAGACTGCCGCATCATTGACCCAGCCAAAGAACGCCTTTATACATTTACCAAATCCAGGTGTCAGAGTAGGCATAAGTCCCGATGCCTGATCCTCAACTGCTCTATCCACGGCTTTTCCAATTACAGATATTCAACGGTCTCATAAACCCAGCCATGTTCACTCTTAAACTTTCTTATTTCCTCCGGTGAAGGATAACTTTCAGGAGCAAACTGCAGATAGGAAACCTGATACTCCACGTCACAAATTACCAAAGCGTGAGATCTTTCGCCATCCTTTTCAATGATGAAATAATAGAGTTCATTTCCGTTTTCATCAAATTCTCCAAGCAACCAGCGAGTTATGACCTGTTCTTCGGTTATTTCAAGGACTTCATATACATCAGGAAATATTCTTTTAGAATCTTTTTCGAAACCTCCCGTTGTGCGTCTTCGGCAGATTCTGCTATCATCATAGTCTTTATTCCAATCGTTGCGTTCCTTGAGTTTCTCAAGGTTTTCTTCGGTCCCTTCTCCGATCAGATAGCAGTAGTCCTCAATATAGTAGACATACTTTTCATCATACTTTTGTAGGATCACTAACGCAGTTCCTGTTTCCCCTTTTCCTTTTACGGAAAACAAGATTCTGCCGTAGGAATCTTTTTCATAAAAATGGTATCCTGTTGGATCTCCTTGCAAAAAATCATAAAACGTAGGAACCGCTACGTGTGCACAACGGATCGCATAATAGAAATCTCCCTTAGTCCCGCAGGCAGGTAACAAACAAATAGTCAAAAGCAACACAACCGCCCATAGTTTTTTTAAACACATCTTTTTCATATAGTCCTCCTATTTCCAAATAGACATATACCACTCACGAAAGTATTCTGCAATTTCATTTTCAGGCACGATCGTAGGTGTAGTCGGGGTTTAAAAACAAAAAGCATCGCAGAACCCGGCTTCTTGGCTCATGCAATGCTTTATCGGCGGAAAAGGTATAAATAAAGGTGCCCTCACCCCATAGGCAAAGCATAAGCCAAGCACTGTGCTTCTGTTGCCATCGGTGATGCACCTCCTTCATATAGATCCTCTTGATCACGTTTACAGTATAACACATTTTCAAGAAAATGTCAATAGCCAAAGAATACAGTCAAATCGTTTCAGAAAACATACTCAAATCGTCATCTTTTTTACCAAGCGCTCCTTGGTGATTGCTTTTTCCCGCGGGATTTTTGAAAATTTTCTTTCTCGTTGCCCCTTCTTTTTATTTGTTTATTGACTTTTTTTCGTTGTTGTGCTATAGTTATTCGGTAATTTTTGACTTTCGGAGGCGGTATGTTCCCTTCTATCATTATTTGCGCATGCACCTGCCTTTTGATGATCCTCTCCATTCCCTTCAAGCCCGTTTTGAAGCTGGGCAAGCTTCACGTGGACAGCTACTGGGTGATCGTGCTGACGGGCGCCCTGCTGTTGCTGATATCGGGGCAGGTGGATATCGGGACGGTGGGCGGAGCTCTTCTTGAAAACAGCGCGGTCAATCCCCTGAAGATCCTCGTGCTTTTCATTTCAATGACCCTTTTGTCGGTCTTCCTTGACGAGCTTGGCTTCTTTCGCTATCTTGCGGGAGTCACCTTGAAAAAGGCGAAGACCAGCCAGACCAAGCTTTTTATATATCTTTATCTCATCGTGTCTGTGCTGACCGTGTTCACCTCAAACGACGTGATCATTCTCTCCTTTACCCCCTTCATTTGCTATTTTGCAAAAAATGCAAGGATCAGTCCCCTGCCCTATCTTGCCGCCGAATTCGTTGCCGCAAACACCTGGAGCATGGCGTTGATCATCGGAAATCCCACCAACATCTATCTTGCAACGGCAAGCGGCATTGATTTTCTTTCCTATCTGAAGGTGATGCTTCTGCCCACCGTTTGCGCAGGTGCCGGCGCCTTTCTTGCCCTCTTTCTGGTGTACAGAAAGAAGCTGTCGGCTCCCATTTCGGGACAGCCCATTGCCGCGCGCATCCACGACCGTATCCTGCTGATCATCGGTCTTGTACATCTCTCTCTTTGCACCCTGATCCTTGCCGTCAGCTCCTACGTCAACATCGAAATGTGGATCGTTTCGCTTGGCGCTGTGATCAGCCTATTTATCTGCGTATTGATCGCCTGCCTCATCAAAAAAAGAAGACCGAAGGAGCTTCTCAACTGCCTAAGGCGCGCCCCCTGGGAGCTGATCCCCTTCGTGATCTCTATGTTTATTCTGATCATTTCGCTTTCGGAAAACGGCGTGACCGCGCTTTTGAGTAAAGTCCTCGGAAGCGAGCTTGCCATCTTCAAATACGGCGTTACCTCCTTCCTTGCGGCAAATCTGATCAACAACATTCCCATGAGCGTCCTCTTTTCCTCCATCATCGAGCCTCTTGAGGGGGCGGCAAGACAGCAAGCCGTCTTTGCCACCGTCATCGGCTCAAACGTGGGCGCCTTCCTGACCCCCATCGGGGCTCTCGCGGGCATTCTCTGGAGTTCGATCTTAAATCAGAACGGTCTGAAATTCGGATACAAGGACTTTTTGAAGATCGGCGTGACCATCGCCCTGCCCACCATTCTCATCGCTCTGCTTGCTCTTCACTTGGTTCTGTAAAAGGAAAATCCCAAGCACCCCGCCCGTCAAAACGAGCGGGGTGCTTTTTGGTTGTCTACACGAAAAAAGATGGTATAATCCTCTGTCAGCGTATTGCAAAATGAAGCAAACTGTGGTAAAATAGACTTGTAGTATTTTAAATAATATGTAGCGTTTTGAAAACGCCGCAGGATGAAGGAGAAAAGATATGATCCGATACGACCAGCTTGATCGGTTGAGAGCCCTTCAGGACTCCACCCCCTTTGCCGACCGCATTCTGGCAGAGTTAAACTATGCTGCCGCATTGTCTGAAACCCTGGATCACAAGCACGACGGCATCATCAACGATGCCTTGGAGCATCTATACCGCAAGGTCGAAGAGGAGGGCGGCGTGATCACCAAGAGTGCCGCTCTTGAAAGCGAAAGCATACTTCTTCCTATGCGTCAGGACGCAAAATCGCTTTGCGTGCACTGTGTTGCTCACGCTCACATCGATATGAACTGGGAATGGGGCTATCAGGAGACGGCGTCGCTGACCATCGACACCTTCCGCACCATTCTTGACCTGATGCACGACTATGAGAACTTTACCTTTGCTCAGTCTCAGGCGGCGACCTACGAGATGGTTGAAAAATTTGCTCCTTTTATGCTTGAGGAGATCAAGGCGCGAATCAAGGAGGGCAGATGGGAGGTCACAGCCTCTGCCTGGGTGGAGACCGACAAGAACCTGCCCTGCGGGGAATCTCTTGCCCGTCACATTTTGTATACCAAGCGCTATTTGTCAAGACTTCTTGACCTTTCCCCCGACTCCCTTCTCATCGATTTTGAGCCCGATACCTTTGGGCACAACCTGTCCGTACCCGCCATCTGTCAGTCGGGCGGCGTGAAATACTATTATCATTGCCGCGGAAATTCCCGCCCCGCCCACCTTTATCGCTGGCAGGGCAAGGAAGGCAGTGAGCTGATCGTTTACCGCGATCCCCACTGGTATACCTCCACCATCGACTACGATCTTTTTAGAGACGTTCCCTTGCTTTGCAAGCAAAGCGGTATTCCTCATCATCTGACTGTCTACGGCGTGGGCGATCACGGCGGCGGCCCCACCAGAAGAGACGTGGAAAGACTGATTCAGATGTCCTCCTTCCCCATTATGCCCGAGATCCGCTTTGCCACCTTCCGCTCCTTCTTTGAGGAGGTGGAAAAGCAAAAAGAAAAGCTTCCCGTGATCAAGGGCGAGCTCAATTACGTCTTTAACGGCTGTTATACCTCCCAGTCCCGCATCAAGATGGCGAACCGTATTGCCGAAGCAAGGGCGTTTGAAAGCGAGTCGCTTTGCGCACAAGCATCTATGGCAGGCACAGACTCCTTTGCCGACTCCTTTGAAAAGGCGTGGAAGCACATCCTTTTCTCTCAATTTCACGATATCCTGCCGGGATCGGGCGTGCTTGAAAGCCGTGAATACGCTATGGGGCAATTTCAGGAATCAATGGCGCACATCGGCATCAACGGCAACACCGCCATGCGCTATATCGCCTCAAAGATCGATACCGAAAATTCGGGGCTGAGTGTGGATAGCGAGTCGGTCTCCGAGGGCGGAGGCGTGGGCTTCGGCATTTCCTCCCACAATTATTACAGGATGCCCTCAACCGAGCGGGGATCAGGCAAGGTGCGCCTCTTCCATCTGTTCAACCCCACCCAATACGACTATTGCGGACTTACCGAAATCCTCGTTTACGATCTGGACAGAAAGGGTGCAAGGGCGGTCTTCACCACCGACGAGGGCACGCCCGTTGAATATCAGCTCCTTGAATCGGGCAAGGGCTACTGGGATCACTCCTACGAGCGCTACGCCCTGCATCTGACCGTACCTGCATTCGGCTATCTGACCTGCAAAATGACCCTTGAAGAGATCCACTCTGCCGACAGCTACACCCTTCCCTACTACCGCAACGACCTGCACGCGGGAAATAGCGAGTCGGAGATCGTCCTTGAAAACGATCTGCTGCGCTGCACCTTTGATAAGCAAAACGGACGCCTTCTTTCTTTGACCGATAAGCAAAAGGGCTTGCCTCTCATAAGCCGTCCCTCCGCTCTTTTCCGTCTGATCACCGAGCACACCGACCGAGGAATGACCTCCTGGCGGATGGGCGAATACAAATCGGTAAAAGATCTGCATCAAAGCAAGGAGCTGACCGTTTACGGTCTCAGCAAGGGAGAGCTGCGCCAATCCTTCGGTTATAAGATGCCCTATGGCGACCGATCCTCGATTAGCGTGACCGTACGGCTTGACAAGAGCAGTCCCATCCTTGAATACGAGGTGACCTTGAACCACCACGAGCTGGGCAATGCAAAAAAGGGTATTCCTCAGGTGAATTTTGCCTTGCCCTTCAGCTATAGTGCAAAAAGCTGTAAATACGACGTTCCCTTTGCCACCGTCCTTCGTCAGCCGATGGACTACGACGTGCCCGCCTCCTGCTTTGCCCTGCCCATGCCAGAGGAAGGCAGTGGATTGATGCTTCTTTCCGACTGCAAGCACGGCTTCCGCTACACCGACGGACAGATCGCCCTTTCGCTGATCCGCTCGTCCTACGACCCCGATCCTTATCCCGAATACGGCGTACACAAGATGCGCATCGGTATTGCGCTCTGTCCCGATGCCAACTGCGACAGCGCCCTTTATAACACCGTGGACCGCTTCGTGCATCCCCTTTCCTACTGTGCATCAGACCGCCATCCCCACGGCGGACCGCTTGCTCAAAGCGGCTGCTTCGTCAAGCCCGAGGGCAAGATCAGGATCACCGCCTTAAAAAGCGCCGAGGAGGACGATGGCTTGATCCTCCGCTTCTTCAATACCCAAGAGGAAAGCGCCCCCTTCTCCTTCACCTTTGATAAGGAGATCAAAGCAGCATTTTATACCGACCTCAATGAAAAAGAGATCTGTAAGATCTCCTTTGACAAAAAGAGAGCTTCCGGCATTTGCCCGCCTTACGGGATCAAAACGGTAAAGATCCGCTTCAAGTAAGAAGATCTTCCCCCTTTCTCATAACCGAAAAAGAACCTCGGACGTTTTACCGTCCGAGGTTCTTTCAGTATGTCAGGAGTTTATCCCTTCGTTTGTTTTTTTACGCGACGCGCTTTTTTTTGCAACGATCAACACGATCACTGCTCCCACAAGCACTGCAAGCACCACGGCGGTTACCGCAAACACTGCGGTGGGGTCGCCTGTAGCGGGAGGATTATCGGGATCCTCGGAGGGATCCTCGGAGGGCTCGGAGGGTTCTACCGGCTCGGAGGGCTCCACGGGAGGAGTCTGTCCGCCGGGGATCTCATCAAGACCGCCTGCAATATCCTGCTCGCCGATGAATTCCACTTCTGCAAGCGAGCTGCCGCCAAAGAGGGTCAGCTTATAGAAGCGATAGTTGCCCTGCAGCTCTTCGTCAATCGCGAAGGGTTTGATGAAGTTGTTGCAAAGGAAGGTGATCTCCTCTTCCTCAAGGACGGTCGCCCAGCTTTCGCCGTCGTTGGATACCTCAAGCTTGAAGGAGGTGGGTGCCTTGTTTACCGTGGAGGAGGTGAGGGTGATCATCGAGATCTTGGAGCAGGTGGCGTCAAAGATCAGCTCTTCACCGTCGGAAATGGTGGCGGAGGTCAGGCTGTTGTCGTCAAACAGATCCTTCACCTTTTCAAGACCGCTTTCGATGGTACTCAGCACCACTGCCAGATCCTTCTTGCCTGCCTCGGGCTTTTGTCCGGGTGCGGTCAGAGAGGTGGGCTCGCTGTCCTCAGCACTGCCCCACTCGGAGGGCTTTGCACCCATCTCAAACTCGATGGTGCAGCCTGTGCTGAGCATTTCGTGGGTGAGGAACATCTTGTTGTAGCTCTCGCCATTGACCTTTGCAGACTGAATGTACACGTTTTCGTCGGAATTGTTATTCGCAACGATCACGATATCGTTGCCGTTATCCAGATGCACGGTCACCTTGTCAAAGAGGGGAGAGCCGATCACGTATTCGCCCGATGCCACGCTGTAGGGATAGAAGCCCAGAGCGTTGAAGACGTACCAAGCCGACATTTCGCCGTTGTCCTCGTCACCGGGATAGCCCTGACCGATCTCAGAGCCCACGTATACGTGTCTGAGGACCTCTCTGACGTATTCTTGTACCTTATAGGGAGTGGAGGAGAAGGCGTAAGTGTAGATCACGTGGTGAGCGGGCTGGTTATTGTGCTCGTACTGACCCATCTTCACTTCCTTGAACTCGCTGATCTCGTGGTGTACCGAAGCCAGCTCAACCACCTTCTTCATTGCATCGTAGCTGTCATCAAAGAGCTGATCCAGCTTTGCGGAGAGCGCTTCCTCGCCGCCGTACAGGTTTGCAAGACCCTCGCCGTCAAATACTGCGGGGAAGGCGTTGACCCAACCTACCGACTCGGTGAAGTCGTACTTGTCACCGTTCCACTGTGCAGGATTGAAGTTGGTGGAGGACCAGATGCCTGCGGTGGACTTGCCCATGAAGAAGTCTGCCTTTTCGTTGAAGAGCAGAGCGTAATTCTTGCAACGGTTGAGGTAGTAAGCCGCCTCGTCCTCAAGTCCCATCGCCTCTGCCATCTTGTAGATGCCGTAGTCGTTGATGAAGCCCTCAATGGAGCTGGAATATGCCTCTTGCACGAAGGCGCCGGTTACGGGATTATCGTTTGCAATGTAGCCCTTATAGGGAGCGGTGTTGTTTTCCTTTCTGCCGCCTGCGGTCATATTGGAGGAGTATGCCGCTGCATTCTTCACCATTGACTCAAAGGCTGCCTGATAGTCAAACTCCACGCCCTTGATAAAGGCGTCTGCAAAGATCACGTCGCTGGAGGTACCGACCATACAGTTCACAGGACCGGGACCCATCCATCTGGGGATCCAGCCGCTTTCCTTGTAGTGGCCCACGATACCGTCCACGTACTGCCCTGCTCTGTCTGCTGTAAACAGCGAGTAGCCGGGCCAAGCGGTACGATAAGTATCCCAGAAGCCGTTGTTGGTGTAAAGCATACCCTCGGTCTTCTTGCCGCTCTTATAAGGCGAGCCGTAGACCCACTTGGGTTCTTCGTTGGTGCCCTCGTTTTCGGAGAAGAGGCTGGGGAATGCGTACATTCTGTAAATGGAGGAATAGAAGGATACCAGCTCGTGATAGCTTGCACCCTCGATCTCAAACTTGCCGCACAGATCGTCCCATTCCTTCTGTGCCGATGCCAAAACGGTGTCGAAGGTATCGTTTGCACCGATCTCGAGAGCCAGGTTGTGCGCCGCCTGATCGTAGCTGATGAAGGAGGTCGCCAGCTTCAAGGTCACCACGGTGGTGCCCTTTTCAAATGCGGCGATGCCCTTGACGCCGCTGACCACAGAAGCGTCTGCCCAAGCGGTATCAAACTGACCGTAAACGTACATCGCGGGCGAGCCGTGGGAGGTCTTCGCCTTGAAGGTCTTGCCATCCTCAAGGAAGGACAGGCTTCCCGAGCCCCACATGCTGTCGAAGATCACGTTTACGTTTTCACTGCCCTCGGGGAAGGTGAAGCGCAGATATGCGCCGTGCAGGGTGGGCGTAACCTCGATCTTAACGCCCGATGCGGCAGACCCTTCCTCTAACAAGACGCTGTAGAGATGAGCCGTTGCCTTTTCGTTCTTATGGCTGTAGCCCGCTTCTCTGTTCTGAGAAGAGATCTGAATCGAGGTGATGCCGTCGGTGCCGTTTTCGGTGTTCACACCGGTGTTGGGCATAAACTGCATGGAGCCGTAGCTTCCGATCCAGAAGTTGGGGGCGTGGATGATGGAGATAGAATCAAGAGGATTACCCGAACGGGTCTGCTGATAGGTATAAGGCAGAGTGGGGGCGTCAGCGTTGTTCACGGGAGTGAAGAAGTTGAAGCCGCCGGGCATAGTCACGCCGGGAGTACACATACCGCGGGAGAAGGCGATATCGTTGTTGGTTCCACGCAGAATGTTGACGTAGTCGGAAAGATGTTCGTTTACCACCTCAGCCTTGTCCTCGATCTTCAGATCGTCGAAGAAGGTGACGAAGCGGGAGGCGTCTACCGCATTTTCCATATCGAAGTATACGCAGATCTTTTCGATGGTCTTGCCCTCGGCAACCTCACCGATTGCGCTTTCCACGTAGTTCCACTGAGCGGTATACAGGCATTCGCCCTCAGCCTGACCTGCAGGGGTCATCAAAGAACCGTACTGATCCTTTGCACCAAGCTCGGACAGGTACGTTCCGTCGGTGAACTTCAGGTCGATGACCACGCGGCAGGAGGTGTATTCGTAATCGTAGGAATGAATGTTGAACAGACCCGGGAAGATCACGTAGCTCAGTCTTGTGTTCTTGGTTACGGGAATGGACAGATCCTTGAAGATCACGTTCTTGGCGTAGGTCTTGTCGGTTGCGGTCTGCTCGCCGTATACGGCAAGGCATCTGAAGCCGCTCCACGCACCGGGAGTGTTGCACTCGGTGGCAATGGGACCAAAGCCGATCTCGGTGTTCATACCGGGGATCTCCTCGGGGATCAGGCTCTCGTCAAGCTGGGTATATAGGGTCAGCTCGGAGAACTGGGTGTGGGCGTTGCCGCCGTTTTCAAGAACCTCCAGCTTGTAGTAGAGGTAGGAGGTGGCGTTGGCAATACCGAAGAGCTGCTCCTCAAAATAGTCGGAGAACTCCACGCCGGTACGGCTGTCAAGCTTTACCCAATCGGTGCCGTCCACAGAGCCGTAGAAGTTCCACTTTCTGGGGCTTCTGGAGATGTGGTCGTTGGCGGAGGTGATAGAATAGCCCTTCACCACCCGGGATTCCTTCAGTGCGAAGACCACGGTGAAAGTGGAGCCCGAGCAGACCATCTTGGTAGAGGTCTTGCCGTCAAAGAGGTTTGCCTTGGACTCGCCGCCGCCAAGGTCTTCCGAGCCAGAAACGGTGGAAGCATCCACCTCTGCCTTTACGGGTTTAGCTTCCTCTTCCTCCACCTTCGCGGAAGGATCTACAAAGAGCTGCCACTCGGAGAACTGCACCACCTGCAGACCCACCGCGTCTTGTCCTACGTTGGAGGTAACGTCCAGCTTGTAGTAGAGATACTCGGTGGTGTTGTTGAAGGTGTAGGTGTAGTAGGTATTTCTTTCGGGCATATCCTCGTCGCTGCGCACGTCAAGGGCTACCCAGTTCTCGCCATCGTTTGATCCGTAGAGTGTCCAGTCCTTGGGGTCTCTGGGATCGTGGTCGTTGGCAGAAGCGATCTTGTACATATTCACTGCCGCAGGTGCGGTCAGCTTTGCGGATACCCACAGAGTGGTGGTGTGGGGGATGCACACCTTGGAGTCTACCGATCCGTCAAAGATCTGCAGAATGCCCTGACCGCCGTCAAGAGCGGCAGAGCCCTTTACGGTGGAGGTGTCTACAGTCTGTTTTTCGGGCTCGGGCTTCTCTTCTTCGGCGGTCTCTGCAACGAAGAGCTGCCACTCGGAGAACTGTACCACCTGCAGACCCACCGCATCCTGTCCTACGTTGGAGGTAACGTCCAGCTTGTAGTAGAGATACTCGGTAGTATTGTCGAAGGTGTAGGTGTAGTAGGTATTTCTTTCGGGCATATCCTCGTCGCTGCGCACGTCAAGGGCTACCCAGTTCTCGCCATCGTTTGATCCGTAGAGCGTCCAGTCCTTGGGGTCTCTGGGATCATGGTCGTTGGCAGAAGCGATCTTGTACATATTAACTGCCGCAGGTGCGGTCAGCTTTGCGGATACCCACAGAGTGGTGGTGTGGGGGATGCACACCTTGGAATCTACCGATCCGTCAAAGATCTGCAGAATGCCCTGACCGCCGTCAAGAGCGGCAGAGCCCTTTACGGTGGAGGTGTCTACAGTCTGATTTTCGGGCTCGGCGACCTGCTCCTCTTCGGAAACGTATTCAAGCTGCAGCTCGGCAAACTGAATAAGGTCGTAGCCCCAAGGGTCAAGACCGTGATTTGCGGTCACTTCCAGCTTGTAGTATTCGTAAGACTCTTCGTTTTCAAAGCCAAAGGCGTAAAGGGTCTTTCTGTCTGGCAGATCGATATTTTCGCGGTCATCAAGAAGGGTCCAGCTCTCGCCGTCCTTTGAGCCGTAAAGCTTCCAGCTCTTGGGGTCTCTTGCGGGAGCGTCGGAAGCCGTACCGATAACGTAGCCGTTTACCACAGCGGAGGCGACCAGCTTCACGGACACCCACATAGAGCCGTTATAGGTGGTGCACAGCTTGCTGTCAAGGCTGCAGTCGAACAGCTTGTCAAGCCCTTCGCCTGCATTTGAAACCTCAGAGCCTTTTACGGTAGAAGCGTCCACTTGGACCTCTACCTGCTCTTCAGCCGCTTCGCTCTTGTATCCGAACTTCAATTCGGACATATGGGTGATGTTCAGTCCCACGTTATCGGTGCCGACGGCGTTCATCTCCGCCAGCTTATAATAAAGATATTCGGTGGTGTTTTCAAAGGTATAGGTCTTGGTCTCGAAGAAGTTTGCAAAGGTCTCCTCTTCTCTTGCATCAAGCAGATCCCAGCTTGCGCCGTCCTTTGAGCCGTAAAGCTTCCAGCTCTTGGGGTCACGCTTGTGATGGTCGTTGCAAACCGAGACAGAATAGAAGTTTGCCGCAAAGGCTTCCTTCAACTTCACCGATACCCAGACGTTCACGTTGCCGTCTGCGATCCACTTGGTGGAGGTGGCGCCGTCAAACAGATTTGCCTTCACCTCGGTACCGTTCAAGTCCTTGGTGCCGTCGTAGCTGTCGATAGCAGGATAGCTCACGCTGGAATCCACGTAGCCTTCGCCGCCATCTTCAAAGGACTCGGTGAAGAGATCCAGATTTGAAAACTGGGTCAGGCTTCCGCCGCAGTTGGAGGTCACTTCAAACTTGTACCATTTGAAAGCCTTCTTGTTTTCAAAGCCAAAGGTCTTGGTCTGCTGACGGGAGGTGAAGGACACACCCTCACGCACGTCAAGGGAGACCCAGCTCTCTCCGTCCTTGGAGCCAAAGAGCGTCCAGTTCTTGGGGTCTCTTGCTGGCTCGTCATTTGCAGAAGCAATAGAATAGGAACGAACCACTGCTTCCTTATCCAGCGCAAAGACAACGTACACGTTTGAACCGGTAGACAGGAACTTGGTGCCGGTCTTGCCGTCAAACAGATTGTATTTGCACTCGCTTCCCAGATAATCCTCAGAGCCGTCTACCGTCTCGTAAAGAACGGTCAAGCCCTTTCCGCCGCCCGTGGGGGAGGAGGTGTTGATCACGCCCTGAAGAAGTCCTCCTTCAAGGGTGGAAGAAAGGAAGCCGTCGCTGTCGGTTTCTTCAAAGGAGGTCTCAAAGTGCACCTTATCCTTGCCTGCACCCTCAGCGACCACGGAAAGACCGCCGAAAAGCTGTACTGCATTTGCAAAAACAAGAGAACACACGAGGACGTATGCCAATAGTTTTTTAAATACCGTTTTCATAATTACCTCTCTAAATTTCGTTTTAATCGTGCCGTGCCGGATCGTTATTTCATCGCATCCTCCTTTACATCGTTTATTTATCAGGTCCTTAAAGGACGCCTATTCTCTGATCCTGCCGATCAGAGCTCTCTTCTCTTGAAGGGCAATACCATCTTTTCGATCGCCTTTCTGCTTTTTGCGCCATCGGAGGAGTTGGCGGAAAATAGACTGCACGCCGCCGTTGCCGCGGCAAATTCCAAAAGCTCGCGGTCCGACCAGTCGTTATAAAGACCGTAAAGACATCCCGAGCAGAAGGCATCTCCGGCACCCACACGTCCCTTGATCAGATCAGCGGGGATCTCGTATGAGCCCACCTTGGTAAAGCTGCCATCCGCACTGAGACAGAAGCCGCCGTCCTTTGCGTGGACGATCACCTTCTCCTTTACGCCCGCCGCCATGGTCTTTTGCATTGCCAGATAAACTCTGTCGATATCCAGCGTACCGCTTGCGGTATACGGCTGGATCTTCCAGATGTTACAGCACTCGATCTCATTGAAGATCACGTAATTTGCATATTTTAATGAAGGAATAATCACCCGCTCGTATTTGTCGGTATCGCTGCTGCTGACCACGTCAAGGGAGGTCTTGATCCCCTTTTTCTGCAGGGTGCAAAGGAATCGTGCCATCACCGTGCCGTATTCCTCGTCGGGCAGATCAAACTGATCCAAAAGCAAGAGATACCCGATATGGAAGATCTTACAGCTCAGATGCGCCACGTCGATGTCGGATGGCGAAAAATGCATATTTGCACCGCTGGAGCTGAAAAAGGTTCTTTCACCGCTGGGAAGGCTCATCACGTCACAAAAGGCGGTGGAATACTCTCCGGTGATCGATACGTTGTCTGTGTTCACCCCCGCTGAGCGGAGCTTATCCAAAAGAAACCGCCCGTTTTCATCGTTACCGACCATTCCCACCGCCGTGATATCAAGGCTGGGGTCAATGGTGGCAAGGTTGATGGAAACGTTTGAAACGCATCCACCCGATGCTCTGCAGGATTGCTGGATGTTGGCAAGCTTTCCCGCAACGGGATAAACGTCGATGGTCTTTACCGTATCGGCGATCAGATTGCCCGCCACCACGATACCGCCGCCGCTTTCTCTTAAAAGATCGTCCACCCTGACGCACAGAATGCGGCTGATTGCAGGAAGCTGGCTGACGTTGGGCAGTCCTCTGCCGCATTCCCACTTGCTCACCGTTTTGTCGGTGACGCCCAGCTTTTCGGCAAACTGTGCCTGCGTCAGATCCTTCTTTCTGCGAAAGAGGGACAGATTGTTTCCAAAATGCTTTACGTTCATATCTTTTTCTCCGCTGAGTGCGGGCATCGTCGGCTCAAGTTACAGCCGATGCCCTGTCCTTGTTTTTTGATAAAACGTTTATACCAATCATATAATAATAAATCCGAGGAAAAAGTACAACCACTTCTCGGCATATTTTCAAAAAGGAAAGCGGAGAGGCTCTCTACTTTAAGTAGAGACACCCTTCCTTGCGCCCATATACGCCGTATACAAGCTTTTCCTTTCCGTTTTCTTTCAAGCCCTTCCGCAAGAGCCGAACAGCTTCATTTTTTCAATAACCGTTTCCTTGATGTACTGCACCTTCAGATCGCGGATGGCAAGATAGGAAAGACCGCCGTTCAGCCCATCCCTCATTGCCCGCTGACCTGCAAGACAGAGATCGGTATAGATATTGATCTTGCTGATGCCCAGCGAGATCGCCTTTTTGAAGTCCTCGTCAGTAAGCCCCGAGCCGCCGTGAAGAACGAGGGGAACGTCGGTGACCTTTCTGATCTCGGATAGACGCTCAAAATTCAGCTTTGGCGCCTGCTTGTACGCTCCGTGTGCCGTGCCGATGGCGATGGCAAGGGCGTCAACACCGGTATCCCGTGCATAATCCATTGCTTCTTTGGGGGTGGTATGGCAAAGAGCGCCGTCCTCCTCGTCGGCATTGCCGACGTGACCGATCTCGCCTTCCACCGTTGCACCAAAGGCATGGGCAATACGCACCATTTCCCCGGTATCCTTTACGTTTTCAGCGGGATCTCCAAGAGATCCGTCGAACATCACGCTGGAAAAGCCCAGCTTCAACGCCTGCATACAGCGATCGAAGGTCAATCCGTGATCGTAATGTACGGCAACAGGTACGGAAGCGTTCCTTGCAGCCGCAAGTATCGAAGGAGCGATCAGAGAAAGCTCACCCGAGGGCAGCAGGATCTCTGCCGTGCCGATGATCACGGGAGAGCGGGTCTCCTCTGCTGCATCGATGACCGCCTGCAGCATATCGGTGTCCGTGGTGTTAAAAAGTCCTACGGCGTATCCCCCCGCCGCTGCTTTTGGCAAAAGCTCCTTTAAGGTTACCAGCATATCCTCTCTCCTCACATATAACTATAACGTAGTAATTTGTTACGCACGACGCTGACCGAAACAGAGCTGCAAGCCGCAAAAGGGGCAAACATCCTTCTCGGTTTCATAAAAAGACAGTCTTCTATTAGTAAAATCATTTTAACAAAAAAGCACCCCTTCTGTCAACAAATCAAAAAAAGAACTTTTAAGCCGTTTTCCCGTCTTCCCTCTACCCTTCGTAGAGATACCCGCAATACAGCAAAAAAATGCACTCTTTGCCATTGTTTTAATTAGAGGCAGCTCAGATCGCGCAAAAAAAGAACGAAGCGTTTGCTTCGTTCTTTTTGGCTATGGGCTACAAAAAAGATATTTTCGGCAGTTTTGTGTATGACTTCGAGCTCTTACAGAAAATGAAATCCTTGCTGACGCAAGGATGAAATCAGCTAACGCTGATGAAATCTTCGGCTTTGCCTCAGATGAAATTAAATCCACCCATCCGCCGTCGAGGCGGATTTCACCCAACGAAGTTGGATTTCATCGTCGAAGACGATTTCACCCACCCGCAAGGGAAGATTTAGTTGAAAACGACAGATTCCTGCCGGAATCTGTCGTTTTCTGGTGCGAGAGACGGGACTTGAACCCGTACGGTGTAAACCACACGCCCCTCAAACGTGCGCGTCTGCCAGTTCCGCCACTCTCGCATATTGGGTTGCTCACAGGCAACGGTTATATTATACACAAATCAAAAAAAAAGTCAATAGGTTTTTTGAAAAAAGTTTTTGCAATTTTCAAAGCCGCCCCATGCGCCCTCCTGCCCCGCGCTTCCTCCTTCAAGGCCGTATGGCATCGCCTTGGGAGGAGGAACAAAAAAATATTCTGACTTTTTTCTGAAAAGTGAGCAGGTTCTCTCTTGATTTTGTTGCAAAAAAATGATATAATGGCTGAGTTATTATGACACGAAAGAAGGGATACGAAATGCGCATCGGTTTTGATAACGAAAAATATCTTTCTCTGCAGTCCGACTGTATCAGACAGCGGATCGAGCAGTTTGGAGGAAAGCTGTATCTTGAGCTTGGCGGCAAGCTTTTTGACGACTACCACGCCTCAAGAGTTCTGCCCGGATTTGAGCCCGACAGCAAGATCAGAATGTTCTCTCAGCTCAAGGACGACGTGGAGATCATCATCTCCATCAACGCCGCAGATATCGAGAAGAACAAAAAGCGGGGCGATCTCGGCATCACATACGACGATGACGTTTTAAGGCTCACCGACGCCTTCCGCGCCCTCGGTTTTCTTGTGGGCAGCGTGTGTATCACCCAGTACACCGGTCAGCCCGGTGCAGACGCCTTCATCCGCAGACTCCAGAGTCTGGGCATCAAGAGCTATCTCCACTATTCCATCGAGGGCTATCCCTACAACGTGAAAAAGATCGTCAGCGAAGAGGGCTACGGCAAAAACGAGTATATCGAGACCTCCCGTCCTCTGGTGCTGGTCACCGCGCCCGGCCCCGGCAGCGGCAAGATGGCAACCTGTCTTTCCCAGCTCTACCACGAGCATAAGAGAGGACAAAAAGCGGGATACGCCAAGTTTGAAACCTTCCCTATCTGGAACTTGCCCTTAAAGCATCCCGTAAACATCGCCTATGAAGCGGCAACCGCCGATCTTGACGATATGAATATGATCGATCCCTTCCACCTGGAGGCATACGGCAAGACCGCCGTCAACTACAACCGTGACGTGGAGGTCTTCCCCGTGCTGAAGGCAATGATGGAAAAGATCCTCGGTCATTCCCCCTACAAATCTCCCACCGATATGGGCGTGAATATGGTGGGCTTTTGCATCATCAACGAGGACGTGGTCTGCCGCGCTTCCCAAATGGAGGTGATCCGCCGCTACTATCAGACGCAGGTCGCCATCAGACAGGGCGAGTCGGATGAGACACAGAAGGAAACCATCGAGCTGTTAATGCAAAAAGCCGACATTTCCCCCGATATGTGTCCTGCGATAAAAGCAGCTCTTGACCGTGCCGAAGAAACGGGCGCGCCTGCAGGAGCGATGGATCTTGGAAACGGAACCGTGGTCACCGGGAAAACCAGCTCGCTGCTTGGCCCCTCCGCCGCTCTGCTGTTAAACGCGCTGAAGTCTCTTGCGGGGATCGACGACGAGGTGGATCTGATCAGCCCCCAAACCCTTGAACCCATCTGCCGTTTAAAGACCGAAAATTTAAAGAATCACAACCCGAGGCTTCATTCCGACGAGGTGCTGATCGCCCTGTCCATCAGCTCGGTAACCAACCCCGATGCCGCAAGAGCGTTGGCACAGCTGAGCAATCTGCACGGATGTGACGCTCACTTCTCGGTCATCCTTTCAACGGTGGATGAAAAGACCTACAAAAAGCTGGGCATCAACGTGACAAGCGAGCCCAAATATCAGATCAGAAAGCTTTACCACGGCTGATTCTCATATATCCAAAACGGCTTCCCTTCGCGGGAAGCCGTTTTTATGTCTTTACCTATCCCTTCATCCCTTCATTTTCAGAGCGCATCGGTAGGCGTGGGGCGGAATGCCGAATTTTCTTTTAAAAAGCTTGATAAAATAATACTGGTTTTCATATCCGCACAGCTCGGCAACGGCAGAAATCTTTTCGTCCGTTGTTTCTAAAAGCAGGGCGGCGTGGGAAAGGCGGATGTCATTGAGATATGCGCTTGGCGTACAGCCGAACTCCTTCTTAAAAAAGCGATAGAAGGTCGCATTTGAGCAATTGATCTCCGATGCCAGCTCCTCAGGGGAGATCCCGCGGGAAAAACGGTCAAGAATGTATTTCTTGATCCTCTCCTTTTGAGGGGCTTCTCTCGTTTTCTTTTCGCCAAGCTCAAGCAGCTCCCCTGCAAGAATGGCTATGTTGCCACGGCTGTTTTCGGGCTCGTTTAACAGTCTGCCGATCCGCTCGCCCATTCGCTGTGCCGTTTTTCCCGTAAGACAAACGGGAAAAGAAAACAGGTCGTCAACACGGAAGCCGTTTACGTAAAACTCCAAAAAGATCCAGCGCGCCCCCATTTTCCCCGACGCAGAGTCGTTATGATGCACGATTCTCTGGACCGATCCCGCAGGTGCAATAAACAAGCAGCCTGAAGGGACGGTATACGTCTGACCGCCGTCAAGGGAAAGGTCATACCATCCTTCTGTCGCCTGCACGATCGAAAGACAGGACAGACTCTTCACGTGGGTCAGTCCCTCACAGCCGCAGTACATCGAAGAAACGCTCCAATTTCTAATTTCCAAGCTCTCCATCTTCATACCCATACTCCTTTGAGAATATAGTACAACTTTTTTATACCGTTGTCAATTGTCTTTTTTGAAAAAATCGGTATACTGATGATAGACAGTATACTTTTAGTATACCGAGAGCAGAAAGGATGCGGTGATAGATATGATTACCTTTTCAGGCGCTTTTCCGCGCCCCATCAGACTAACGGAAGAAACAAGACGCTTTGCCTACGAATCCTTGAAGGGCAAATACGGAGATGAAGCCAAAAGCACGCTCTCCATCTCACTTGACCACATAGAGGGGCTTGACGAGCTCTCCACCTCAAAGCAATGTGCCATTGCAATGACCGAGGTGGCAAAGCGCGCCCCCTTGCGCATCTGCCCCCACGAATCGGTCAGCGGTGCTGCAACTTTAGGCGGTGCCTTTCTTGCCGGCGGGCTTGCCAACTATAATGGAAAAAACCTGCTTCCGGGCACCGATCACCTGACCCTCGGATTTATTGACGCCGTCAACCTGGGTATTGACGTCTATGAGAAAAAAATACAACAACGGAAGAACGATCCCGCTCTGACCGCCCGTCAAATCGAGGTGCTTGACACCCTGCAGGCATCTGTTGACGCCCTGCGCATCTATCACCGAAGATATATGGAGGCACTGGCAGAAATAAAGCCAGAAAATGCCGAAAATCTGAAAAACGTTCCCTTTTTGCCACCCGCATCCTTCAAGGAGGCGGTTCAAAGCCTTTGGTTTCTCTTTTCCTTTGCAAGGCTTCTTGGAAACTGGCCGGGGATCGGAAGGATCGACGTGCTTTTGGGTCCGTACCTGGATGAGGACTTGAAAAAGGGTGTCATCACCATTGAAGAGGCGAGGGAGTTTCTTGCGGGCTTTTTCATCAAGGGATGTGAATGGATCGAAAGTGCTCCCACGAGAGGCTCGGGAGATGCGCAGACCTATCAAAACATCGTTTTGGGCGGTCTGATCCGTGAAAACGGCATTCTCAGGGAGGCGTCAAACGAAGTGACCTACCTGATCCTTGAGATCATTGAGGAACTGCCCATCGGTGACTTTCCCATCACCGTGCGAATGCGCAAGGACAGCCCTGAGCGTTTAAAAGAATTAACGGCGCGGGCAATCCGATGCGGAGGGGGAACGGTGGCGGTCTACAACGAGGAGTTGATCTTTGACAGCATGGTGCGCTTTGGGTATCCCGAGGAGGAGATCGTTGACTTTGCCAACGACGGTTGCTGGGAGGTGCAGATCCCCGGAAAGACCTGCTTTTCTTACTACCCCTTTGACGGACTACGCATACTTTTAAACGACACGCTGAGGCTTCACACCGACATCCCTGCCCACTTTGACAATTATGCGTCACTATACGACTGCTTCCTTCGAAATTTGGAAAAACACCTTTCGCGCATCAAGCAGTATACTCTTGACAGATATATCACAAGGGACGAGGAGGGCAACGAGTACTTTAAAGAAAACGCCCCCTGCGCCTTTGTTTCCCTTCTTACCGACGACTGCATCAGCAAGGCACGGTATTACCACGAGGGAGGCGCACGCTACACCATTCTTTCCCCCCACATTGGCGGTGTTCCCGATATCGGTAACAGCCTTTACGCCATTGACAGACTGGTATTTAAGGATAAGCTCATTTCCTTTGACGGTCTGATGAGGGCGCTGAAAAACGATTGGGCAAACGAAGAATATATCCGTCAATACGCACTGAACAAATACGCCTATTTCGGAAATGACAACGATGAAGCCGATGCATACGTGACCCGCTTTCTTGATGACTACGGAAAAATGCTTGCGCCCAACAAGGAAGATCGGTTAATCCGCTTCCCTGCGGGGGTAAGCACCTTCGGTCGGCAGATCAATTGGGCGCCCTACCGCCTTGCCGTGCCCTTCGGAAAAAAGGCGGGCGAGATCCTTTCGGGCAATCTCTCCCCCACCCCCAACACCGATATGGAGGGGGCAAGTGCCGTGATCCGCTCCTACTGCAAAAGCGATCTCGCCGCACTCACCACGGGATGTGCTTTAGATCTCAAGCTCGATCCCGGCGCTATTGAGCATCCAAAGGGCATAGAGGTGCTTTGCGCGCTTATTGACGGATTTGTGGAGCTGGGAGGATATTTTATGCAGATCGACGTGGTTTCGGCAGAAATGCTGAGAGATGCGCAGGCGCATCCCGAGGACTATAAAAACCTGTCCGTGCGGGTATCGGGCTGGAACGCCCGCTTTGTCAGCTTAGACGAGCAATGGCAAAGAATGATCATTGAGCGCACCGAGCAAAAGAGATAGAGGAGAGGACAGATGAACGTACTGCGTATTCAGCGGTTCTGCACCGCCGACGGTCCGGGGATACGAACCACCGTCTTTTTAAAGGGATGTCCCCTTCATTGCCGCTGGTGCCATAATCCCGAGTCGCAAAAAAGTCTTTCGCAGATCTTTTTCACCCCCGAGCGGTGTATCGGATGCGGACTTTGTCAAAAGGCTTGTCCTCAAAGCGCCCACCGTTTTTCAGACACCCACTCCTACCTACGCGATCTTTGCTCAGGGTGCGGCGCTTGCGCCAAATACTGTCCAACCGACGCATTAGAGCAGGCGGGAACGATCCTTTCTACCGACGAAATCCTTGAAATCGTGGAAAAAGACCGCGCGTTTTATGGAAAACAGGGCGGGCTGACCCTTTCGGGCGGTGAGCCCTTGATGCGGAGAGGGGACTGCATCGCTCTTCTTTCCAAAGCCAAGGAAAGAGGCATTCACACCGTGATCGAAAGCTGCGGTGTTTTTGACAGCGGCTCGATCCCCGCTCTTTCGTCCCTTTGCGATCTTATGCTTTTTGACTTGAAGGACAGCGATCCCGTGCGCTTTTATGAAAACACGGGCGGACAGCTTGAAACCGTTTTAAGCAATCTTTACGCCCTTGACCGCGCGGGCGTTCAAACCCGCCTGCGGCTCATTCTTCTTGCGGGCGTGAACGATCACGACGAGCATCTTTCAAGGATTGCAGAGATCTACCGCTCCCTTTCGTGCTGTACTGGTGCGGAGGTCCTTGCCCACCATCCCGCAGGGCGTGCAAAATACGCCCAGCTTGATATGGAATACACCGATCTTGACAGCTACACGCCGCAAGACAGTCAGCTTTGCGCATTTAAGGAAAAGCTCAGCGCTCTGGGTGTACCTCTTGTAAATGATTGAGCGCAGTCGTTTTTCTCCAACCGCAAGGTATACAATCTTTTGATTGTATACCGGTGCGCCTACCTTGGCTATGAAGTCCATTCGGGGCACATCGTTCATAAATGATCTTAAAATTTTTCTTTTTAAAACGTTTAACTTTCTGAAATTCGGGCATATAATGCGCTTGAACGAAAAAGAAAGGAGATCAAACGATGAAAGACAAGATCGAGATGCACAACGTGGATTTAAAAGAGTTCGTAAGCGTGGTGGAGAGCTGCAAGGGCGAGGTCTACCTGATCACCGATGAAGGCGACAAGCTGAATTTGAAGAGCAGACTTTGCCGCGTGATCGGACTGATCAATCTGGTGGAAGCAGGCAGACTGAGCGATGCAAAGCTGATCTGCACTGACCCTGATGATGAATCAAAGCTCTTCAGATTCAATTTGTTTGGACACGTTTAGAAAGAACCGGCTGTGATATACACGACCGGTTCTTTTCTCATTTCTATTGACTTTTTTTCTCCCTTGCAGTATACTGTACTCAAGGAAGATCTTCCTCTCTGATTGTTTTTTGGAGCGTTCTATGAGCTTTTTTATCACCTTAACGGCAGTTGCCACCATGCTTTTATACGCCCTTCCCGGCTTTTTGCTGGTGAAAACAAAGGCGGTTTCCCCCTCTGCCATTCCCGCATTCACCAAATTTCTTCTTTACGTTTGTCAGCCCTGCTTGACCTTCAACTCCCTTTCAAAGATCTCCTTTTCCGCCGAATCGGTCAAGAATCTGCTCCTTTGCCTTGCATTGACCCTCGGGCTTCAAGGAATTTTGATTCTGGTCTACTATCTTTTGTTCCGCAAAAAGAGGGAGGATATCTCCTGGCGTCTGGTCAACCTTGCCGCCGTCTTTTCCAACTGCGGCTTTATGGGCGTGCCTCTTCTTGAAAAGCTGCTGCCCGACCATCCCGAGGTTGCCGCATATTCTTGCGTTTTTGCCCTTTCAATGCATATTCTCGGCTGGTCTGTGGGTCTTTACATCATTTCAAGAGACAAAAAATTTATTTCTGCCAAAAAGATCTTCATTAATCCCGCCACCCTCGCGCTGGCGGTGGCTCTTCCCTTCTTTTTCACAGGACGCTCCCTGCCCTCCGCTCTTTTTGACGTAATCGCCCTTCTTGCCAAGACCTCCACGGTGATTTGCATGATGACCATGGGGATGCGTCTTGCCACCGTGCCCGTAAAAAGGATCTTCAATAACAAACAGCAATATCTTGCGGTGCTGCTCAATCAGTTCGTTTTCCCCCTCTTTACCTTTGCAGTCTTGTATTTTCTGCCCATTGACGGAGCGCTGAAAGCCACTCTTATCATCCTTTCCGCCTGCCCCGTTGCAAGCATGGTGCAAAACTATGCCGAGCTTTTGGGTCAAGGGCAGGACAAAGCCGCCAATATGGTGCTTCTGGGCACTCTTTCAAGCGTGCTGACCGTTCCCCTCATCTGCCTGCTTTTATAAATCAATCTAAGAGCCTTCTTCCAAAAGAGGGCTCTTCTTTTTTTGAAAAATCCCCCTTTTTAATATAACAGAAACATTTCTTAAAAAAGTGACAAACAATCCTCCCTTATAATAGCGCTGTAATCAAGAGCAAGTAAAAAATGAAACGAGGTAACAGCTATGAACAA
This sequence comes from Clostridia bacterium, assembly GCA_017465885.1. Classification (GTDB taxonomy): domain Bacteria; phylum Bacillota; class Clostridia; order Oscillospirales; family CAG-272; genus UBA11512. The sequence goes on from JAFTVG010000014.1 coordinate 26,413, forward strand.
GAACGATCAGGAATTTCTGGTACAAAAGATCCGCACTCAGTATACCGAAAGCAAAAAAGAATACTCGGGACTTGAAGAGTTAAAGCAGCTTGACGGCAAGGTAAAAAAGCCCGCATACGTGTTTGCCTATATTTTCGGCAGCTTCAGCGCCATCGTAATGGGCGCGGGTATGAGCTTGGTAATGACCGACATCGGCGGCACCGTCGGCATTGAAAGCCCGCTGATCCCCGGCATCGTGATCGGCGTGGTGGGTATGGCGATGGCGATCGTCAACTATCCCCTTTACAAGGGCATTCTTTCCTCCCGCAGAAAGAAGTACGCCGCAAGGATCCTGGCACTCAGCGAAGAATTGATGAAGAAATAACCTCTTTTGGAGTCGGCAAACCGACTCCTTCTTTTTTTGAGAAAACCGTTGCTGTAAACAAATCTTTAACATTTGGGTGTTATACTGTAGATATAAAGTAGGCGGAGGATGCTATGTTTAAAATACTGGTAGTGGAAGACGATAAGGATCTGAACAGAACGGTCTGTTCCTTTTTGAATCACAGCGGCTATGAGGCGGTGGGGTGTCTTGATGCAAACGCCGCGTACGATGCGATGTATTCAAACGTCTTTGATCTGATCGTGACCGATATCATGATGCCCAAGGTGGACGGCTTTGAGTTCGTCAGCACGGTAAGACAGCTAAACGAGGATATTCCCGTGCTCTTCATTACGGCAAGGGACGACATCCTTTCAAAACAAAAGGGCTTTCGGGTGGGTGCAGACGATTATATGGTCAAGCCCATCGATCTTGACGAGCTGTTCTTGCGCATCGGCGCCCTTTTGAGGCGGGCAAAGATCGCCCAGAACAGAAAGCTGGAGGTGGGCGCCTTCGTGATGGATGCAGACGAGCATACCGCCTATCTTGAAGGTGAGGAGATCCCCCTTACCAACAGAGAGTTCAGCATTCTCTACAAGCTCCTCTCCTATCCCAAAAAGACCTTCACCCGAAGCCAGCTGATGGACGAGTTCTGGGATGCCGACACCGACACCGCCCCTCGCGCCGTGGACGTCTATATGACCAAGCTGCGCAGTAAGCTCTCCTCCTGCAAGGATTTCGAGATCGTTACCGTACACGGTCTTGGCTACAAGGTGGTGATCAAATGAACGAAAAAAGGTCTAAAAGGCTTTTAAAGATCATCTATGATTTCCTGATCGTTTTTCTGCTCGTTTCCTTCGTGACTACCTGTTGTACCATGCTCTTCGTCAGTACCCTTTCGGTATCGCTTGGCATCACGTTGACCGAGGAAAATATCGCAGCCGCGGCAAAGGCAACCTTCTTAAACGTCTTTCTTTTAAGCGTCATTTTCACCACCGTGGACTGTATCCGCAGAAGGATCACCGTGGATAGACCCTTAAAGCAGATCACCGATGCGGCAGAAAGAATTATGAAAGGCGACTTTTCGGTGCGCATCAAAACAAGAGGGCGCCTTGGCACCGACGGCTCCTTTTACAAGATCTCCACCTGCTTTAACGATATGGCAAAGGAGCTTTCCAGCGTGGAGACCCTGCGCACCGACTTTATTGCCAACGTTTCCCACGAAATGAAGACCCCTCTTTCTGTCATCCGCAACTACGGCACTCTTTTGCAAATGCCCGATTTAACCGAGGAAAAGCGGATGGAATACGCTAAGGGCGTGGAGGAAGCAAGCCGCAAAATGGCGGATATGGTGACCAATATCTTAAAGCTCAACCGCCTTGAAAACCAGCAGATCTACCCCAACGCCAAAAGATACGATCTTGGTGAGCAGCTTTGCTCCTGCCTTTTGCAGTATGAGCAGGTCTGGGAAAAGAAAGGCATCGAGATCGACACCGATATTGCCGATGGGGTGTTGATTACCGCAGACGAGGAGCTGTTGGAGCTGGTCTTCAGCAATCTTTTATCAAACGCCTTCAAGTTTACCCCCTCGGGAGGAAGGGTCACGGTCACCCTTACCGAAAGCCCCCATCACGCCACGGTGACCGTTACCGACACCGGTTGCGGAATGACCAAGGAGGTGGGCGCACGGATCTTTGAGAAATTCTATCAGGCAGACACCTCCCACGCCTCCAGCGGTAACGGACTGGGGCTTGCACTGGTCAAAAAGATCATCGAGATCACGGGCGGTGAGATCACCGTTGAAAGCACCCCCGAAAAAGGCTCTGCCTTTTCTGTGCGCATTCGCAAGGAATAAAAAATCGTATATCCGCTATTGGGCGGATATACGGTTTTTTTTTATTTTGCAGAGCCCGAGAGCTGCTGCTTCTTATACTGAAGAGTGTAAAGACGGTGGTAGCGTCCGCCAAGGGCGAGAAGCTCGCTATGACTGCCGCTTTCCACGATCCGTCCCTTTGACAAAACGATGATCTTATCCGCTCCCTTGATGGTGGATAGTCTGTGTGCCACCATCAGCATCGTGCCGATATTCTTCATCTTTTCAAGTGAATCCTGAATAAGCACCTCTGTCTCGGTGTCGATGTTTGCCGTTGCTTCGTCAAGGATCATGATCTTTGGACGGTGGATGATGGTTCTGGCAAAGGATAACAGCTGTCTTTGTCCTGCCGAGAAGTTGTTGCCCCGCTCTCTGACCACCTCGTCAAGACCCTTATCAAGCTTGTCAATAAACTTGTCGGCGTTGACGTAGCGGCAGCTTTCCATGATCTGCTCGTCGGTAAATCCTTCTTCTCTTAACACGATATTTGAACGGATGGTGCCCGAAAAGAGGAAGACGTCCTGAAGCATCTGACCAAAGTGCTTTCTGAGACTCCCGATCTTGATTTTTCTGATGTCGATGCCGTCGATGAGGATTTGTCCCTTTTGAATATCGTAGTTGCGGCAGATCAACGAAAGGATGGTGGTCTTGCCCGAGCCCGTCGAGCCGACGAACGCCACCGTTTGTCCCGCCTCCACCTTGAAGGACACGTCCTGAAGCACCCACTCACCGGGCAGGTAGGCAAACCATACGTTTTTAAACTCGATCTCGCCCCGAACCTCCTCAAGCTCGATCGCATCGGGCTCGTCCACCACGGTGGGTTTGATATCCATCACGGTAAAGATCTTTTCAGCCGAGGCAAGAGCCGATTGCAGGAAATTGAACTGCTCGGCAAGATTCTGAATGGGATTGAAGAACTTGTTCACGTAAAGGTAGAACGCCACGATCACTTCGCTTGTAACCGCCTGACCCAAAAACTCCACGTCGTCGATATAGCCCTTTGCACCAAGGTAAAAGAGTACGAGCACCGAGGAGATATAGAGCATATAGACCATCGGTCTGAAAATACCGAAGACAAACATCTGACGGTACTTTGCTCTGCCAAGCTCCTTATTCTTTGCGGTAAACTCGGAAAGCTTTACCGATTCTCTGTTGAAAATCTGGGTGATCTTGATGCCCGACAGATTTTCGGACAGATAGGTGTTGATGTCGGTAGTACGGTCCTTTACCTGTCTGTAAGCGCGTCTTGAAAACTTTCTGAAAATGACGGTAAACAGAATGATAAAGGGAACGAAGGACAAAACTGCCAGCGTGAGCATATAGTTCAAGCACAGCATAGCAATGAACACGCCCACGATCACAAGGCAGTTTTTAATGAGATTCACCAAAAGGTTGGTGAACATCATGGAAATGGCGTTGGTATCGTTTGAAACGCGGGTGACCAGCTTGCCCACGGGAATCTGCGTCAGCTGCTCGTGAGAAAGTCCCTCGATGTGCTCAAAGAGGTCCATTCTGATGGCAGAAAGGATCTTCTGCCCCGTTTTTTGCAGGACGATTGCCTGTATATAGGTACCGATGAGCGAAACGACCAGGATGCTTCCGTAAAGCGCCACGTGCCAATAGAGGGTCTCTAAAGCAAAGCCCTCTTCCTTCACCAGCCCCTCGATCCTGCCGACGAGTGTGGGGGCAAGGATATCGTAGGCAATGGAGAGGAGCATCACGCAGCCTGCAAAAACAAAGCTTCCAAGATGGGGACGGGCGTAGACCAAAAGGCGTCTGATGATCTCAGAGTCCTTCATATTGCGGTCAAACCCGATCGCCTCCTTCTTGTTTTTCATAAAGGCGTAGGCAAGGGTGAGGATGAGTGAAAATGCACCGATGATCGCACCCACCACAAGAAGAGGAAAATACTTATACATGTCCGCTTCCCTCCTCGCTTTCAAGCTTTTGAAGCTCCACTGCCGCGGCGTATTCCCTACAGGAGGAAAGCAGCTGCTCGTGGGTTCCCGTTGCCAAAACGGTGCCGTTTTCGATATAAACGATCATATCCATATTTTCAATCGTGGAAATTCTGTGAGCGATGAGAATGGTGGTTTTGCCCTTTCTCAACTCATCAAGATTCTTCAAGATCTCCTTTTCGGTGGCGGTATCCACAGCGGACACCGAATCGTCAAGGATGAGGATGGGGGCGTCCTTCAAAAGGGCTCTTGCGATGGAAATACGCTGCTTCTGACCGCCTGAAACAGTCACGCCCCGCTCTCCAAGCACCGTTTCATAGCCCTCCTTGAAGGAAGAGATGTCGCCGTGTACACCCGAAAGCTCTGCGGCGCGGGTAATATCGGCGTGCCTTGTGCTTGTGCCCGAAAAGGCGATGTTGTTTTCAATGGTATCACTGAACAAGAAATTGTCCTGAGGAACGTAGGCAACCGCATCACGTAAAGAGCGGATGGAGATCCTATTGACGTCCTTGCCGTCTATGAACAGCCTGCCGTCTTCAACGTTGTAGCTGCGCAAGATCAGGTCCACCACCGTGGTCTTGCCCGAGCCCGTTTTGCCAACGATGCCCACTCTCTGCCCTGCCTTGATGGTAAAGGAAACGCCTTCAAGGGCGTTGAACTCACCACCCGGATAACGGAAGGTCAGATCGCGGAATTCGATGGAGCCCTGCACGTTTCGAAGCTCTTGCACGTCAGGTGCATCCTTTACGTCGATCTTTGCATCCAATAGCTCGCCGATACGCTTTAAGGACGCCATACCCCTTGAGGACATCTCAAGGATCTGGGTCACCGCCATGATCGGCCAGACGATGGAAAGGAAATAGCCCACGTATTCCACCAGCTTTCCCGCATCAAAGACACCGGTATGTACAAGATATCCGCCGTAACCGAGGATCACGCAGATCACCGACTCCACGAACAGCGTCACAAAAACGTTCATCATCGTGGAGGTGCGGGTGTATTCCACGTTGGCATTCTCGTTCTTTTTGTTCAGCCATCTGAAGGCAAGAAGCTCCTTTGCTTCCTTAACGAACGCCTTGATGACCGAAAGCCCCGAAAAGCTTTCCTGAGAAAAGTCGGAAAGCTCGGAAAACGCCTCTTGTCTTACCGCCCATTTTCTCATCATAGACTTGCGCACGATCAGACCGACGATGAGCAAAAATGCCATGGGGATGAGGGAGAAAAGGGTGAGAAGAGGATCCATACGCCACATTTTGAAAATGACCATTGTGCCAAGCAACGCGGCGTCAAAGGTAGAAAGCACACCCATAGCAAAGCACTCGTGGATGGTTTCCAGGTCGTTTGTGAACAGCGACATCAGGTTGCCCACCTTGTTGACCTGATAGTATTCTCTTGACAGATCCTTGGCGTGATCGAACATCCGATTTCTTAAATCGGTCTCCACTCGGATCGCCGTACCAAAGAAGCAGATTCTCCAGGCAAAACGACCGATGACCATTGCAAAAATGGTCAAGATCATCGGCAAACAGATCTCGTCAAGGAGAAACTGCATATCAAAAACTGCCACGCTTCCATTTCCCAGATCCACACTTCCGCCGTTCATACCGTTGACGATCATTCTGTAAAATTCGGGGATCTTCAGCTGAAAATAGTCCACTACCAGCAGGGCAAAAAGTCCCGCAAGAAGGAGTGGTGCGTATTTCAGATAATATCTGTTGACGTGCTTTCCGAAAATCAAGCCATCACCTCATTTCTTCAAATCTGTATCACTTATTTTGACCGATAGGTATTTTATAATAACGGATCAATTTTGTCAATACGCTTTTGAAAACAAAAGCGTTTTTTTCATCCCTCACGGGCAAAGGCGTTCCTCTCTTCTTTACCTTTTCCCACTTGACAATCAAGGAAAACCGTGCTATAATCTCCCCATCCGGTGAGTTCGTAACCATCCTCACCTTAAACAAAACTAAGGAGTACAAATTTATGAGAAGGCACATTCGTTTTTTGACCCATGGGGCGATCATCGGGGCGGTATACGCCGTTTTGACTCTTGCCACATGGTCTTTTTCATCTATGCAGATCCAGCTTCGCGTCGCGGAGGCGCTCACCGTCCTTCCGCTGTTTACCCCTGCCGCGATCCCCGGGCTGTTTATCGGGTGTCTTGTTGCCAATCTGATGAGCGGAAACGTGATCGACGCCATTTTCGGGTCGCTGACCACCCTCCTTGCCGCCCTTTTGACCTACTTCATCGGACAAAAGATCAAGGGCAAAGCAAAGCTTCCCCTCGCCGTTCTGCCCCCCATTCTTTTAAACGCCGTTGCAGTCCCGCTGATCCTCTATTTCGGATACGGCTTCAAGGACTTTCTCGGCTTTGACACCATGCTTCCCGTGCTTTTTTTAAACGCCCTTTCGGTTCTGATCGGACAGTTCCTTTCCTGCGGGCTGCTGGGCGCACCCCTTTATTTTTCTCTTTCCACCATCGAAAAGAGGACAGGTATCTTTTCAAAAGACAGATCACGTCGTGAATAAGCAAGGATACCGCCCTAAAATACAAATCCAAAAGGAGGGTTTCCCCTATGATCGTCTCTCAGATCCCCTACAAGCGCTACACCATCGAGGAAGGCAGAGCCGCCTTTGAAGAAGTAAAGGCTCTTGTGGCAGATGCAAAGGATGCCGACGGACTTTTAAAGGCAAAAAAGGTGTTTGACGATGCCTTTATCCTGTATTCCACCGCCTGCTCTCTGGCAAACTGCCGCTTCACCTTGGACACCCGCGACAAATTCTATTCTGCCGAGGTTGAGTATTACGACGGCGTATCTCCCTACTTCAGCGAGCTGTACGTGGCATTTTTGGATATGCTTTTGGAAAGCCCCTACAGAGCTGAGCTTGAAAAGAAGCTCAATCCCCGTATTTTAAAACAAGCGGAGATCTCCAAGAAGACCTTCTCCCCCGCCATCATCGAGGATTGTCAGAAGGAAAACGCACTGGTTACCGAGTATTCCAAAATGATGGCAAGCATGCTCTTTGAATACGAGGGTAAGGAATATCCTCTCTCCGCACTCCGCGGCAGGCTGGAGGACTCTGACAGAGCCGTCAGAAAGGCGGTGGCGGAAGCCATCGGCAGAGGGCTTGAAAAGCACAAAAACGAGCTTGACGACATCTACGATCGCTTGGTGAAGCTCCGCACGGGCATTGCAAGAAAGCTGGGCTACCAAAACTTCGTGGAGTTAGGCTACTACCGTATGGGCAGGCTGGATTATAACGCGGAAATGGTGGCGGCGTTCAGAGAAAACGTAAAAGAAGATCTGGTGCCCTGCGTCAAGACGCTCAAGGAGGGCCTTGCAAAGGAGCTGGGCTTTGACAGCATCACCTTCTACGACAACGAGATCTATTCTGCAGGCAAAACCCCCGCACCAATTCTTGATAAGGACGGCATCTTTGCCGCAGCAACCGAAATGTACGACGATATGGACCCCGAGGTGGGTGCCTTTATGCACTCGATGCTTGAAAACGAGGCGTTCGACGTGGAGGCAAGAGAAGGCAAGTGGGGCGGCGGATACTGCACCACCTTCCCCCTTTACAAGCAACCCTTCATCCTTGCAAACTTCAACGGCAGCTGCGGCGATATCGACGTGATCACCCACGAATTCGGGCACGCTCTTGCCGCCCATTTCGCCTTCTGCCAAGGTGACCCCGACCTTGAAAGCGGCGGTATGGAGACCTGCGAATGCCACTCCATGTCCATGGAATTTCTCTGCTGGAAGGACACAGAGAAATTCTTTGGCGATATGGCAAACGCCTACAGAAAAAAGCATCTGCTCTCCAGCCTTTCCTTCATTCCCTACGGCGTGATCGTGGACGAATTCCAGCACGGCGTTTACGAGCATCCCGAGATGACCCCCGAGGATCGAAAGGCACTTTACCGTTCTCTTGAGGAAAAGTACCGTCCCTATCTTGACTACGACAACCTGCCCTATCTTTCGGAGGGCACCCGTTGGCAATATCAGATGCACATCTACGAATCACCCTTTTACTACATCGACTACTGTCTTGCACAGACGGTGGCGCTGTGGTTCCTCGTCAAGAGCAGAGAAAACTACAAGGATGCCTTAAAGGGCTACCTGACCCTTGCAAAGACCGGCGGTCAGAAATCCTTTGAAGATCTGCTTGAAGATGCCGGCATTCCTTCTCCCTTTGCTAAAGGAAGCCTGAAAAATCTGAGCGAACAGATCTTAAAAACGGCAGCAGAATTGCAATAAATCAACAAAGAACGACCGTTCACCCCAAAAGTGAACGATCGTTCACTGATTTTTAGAGAAGTTTTTTAGGGATTTTTTAGTTTTTTGCAAGAAAAGGCAGGTGCACATCTTGTATTTCGTGAAAAAATGTTGTATAATAAAGACGATATACTTATTCTCTGATAGGAGCGTTTTAATATGGAAAAGATCAATGCCCTTTACGGCAAACTCAGCGAAAACATCCACAAGGTCATCGTCGGCAAGGACGAGACCATCAAGCTTCTTTACATCTCCCTGCTCTGCGGCGGTCATATCCTGATCGAGGACGTCCCCGGAACCGGTAAAACGATGCTGGTCAAGTCCTTCTCCGCATCTCTTGACTGCGTGTGCAAGCGTATTCAGTTCACTCCCGACCTGATGCCCTCCGACATCACCGGTATCAACTATTACAACATGAAGACCGCAGACTTCGAGCTCATCAAGGGCCCGATCTTTGCAAACATCGTTCTGGCTGACGAGATCAACCGCGCAACTCCCAAGACTCAGTCGGGTCTGCTTGAGTGTATGGAGGAGCGTCAGGCAACCATCGACGGCAGCCGCTATCCCTGCCCCGATCCCTTTATGATCATTGCAACTCAGAACCCTCTTGAGAATATGGGTACCTTCCCTCTGCCCGAGGCACAGATCGACCGTTTCTTCATCAAGTGCTCTATGAGCTATCCTAAGTTTAACGAAAACGTTGACATTCTTGAGCGCTTCAACCGCAACAATCCCCTCTCTTCCCTGCAGCCCATCGCGACCCAGGAGGACGTACTGGCGGCTATGGCGGAGCTGAACGACGTGTACATCCACAGAGACGTTTTAAAGTACATCACCTTCATCGTTGAGGCAACCAGAAGCTATCCTTCGGTTGTATTGGGCTCCTCTCCCAGAGGTGCACTTGCCCTGATGAAGGCGGCAAAGTGTATGGCGGCAATCGAAGGCAGAAACTACGTTTTACCCGACGACGTCAAGAAGATGGCAGTCCCCACACTTGCACACAGACTGATGATGACCTCCTCTGCAAGACTGAAGCTCAACGCAGGCGAGGAAGTGATCAAGGATATCGTGGAAAAGGCACCCGTGCCCACCGAAACGGTATTTGACGGCGTTTACAACTGATCTTTCACCCCCACAAAATAACAACGTAAAGGACGAAAACCGTGAGTCGTTATTTAAACAATCTTTATAATTTTATTATGGGGTTGAACGAGAAGTTCCTTTCGGTGGTTGCCTTTTTCCGCGAGCGGCCGGCCCTGGTTGCCCTGCTGATCATCCTTTTGGTGATCCTGATCATCCTGTTCATTCTGATGATCATCTATAAGAAGCTCAAGGGCAAATATCTGGCAAAGCTGATCTACAAAAGAGAGTTTTCCACCGAAAACGTTTACGCAGGTGAAACGGTCACCCTGACCGAAACCATTTTCAACCCCACCTTCTTTCCGCTGTTCAGTGTGGACGTGGAGGAATATTTCCTTGGTGGACTTTGGCTTGACGGCGCCAAGCCAAATCCCGACGTAAAGGCGGGCGCCGAGCAGGAGCCGGTGCTCAGCCGCTTCACCCTTCTGCCCTTTATGCAGACCAAAAGACACCATCAGGTATTTTGCGAAAAAAGAGGGCACTATCAGATCAGCACGGTGCGTATCTACAGAAAGAACGATCCGCTCTTCATTAACGCCCCTGCCGAGATCTACGTTTACCCGCCGCTGGTGGATCCGATGATCAATTCCTTCCCCGTGTCCTGCCTGCTGGGCGAGTACACCTCCAAAAGAAGGCTGATCCAGGACCCCTTCTCCTTTGCGGGAATCAGAGAGTACCGCTTCGGCGACTCGATGAACGCCATCAACTACAAGGCCACCGCCCGTCATCCCGTGATCACCATGTCTGACATTATGGTAAACGTCAGAGATTACTGCACCGGTCGTCTTTTTATGATCTATCAGAATTTCCATCTGCAGAATGCCGGTAAGGGTCTGTATGATAACTACGAAAAGCTGATGGAATACGGGCTTTCGGTCGCCTCTGCACTCATCCGCGATGCGGTGCACAACGGATGCAAGGTAGGATTTTCCGCCAACTGTCCCGTAGAAAACGACAGCTATATCCGCTACCCGATGCAGTCGAGCGAGGAGCATTATAAGCAGATCATGCACGGCTTTGCCGCAATGCGCCTCTCCGACGGTATTTCCATCAAGCAGCTGTTACAAATGGATATTGACGACGGATTGAACAACGCAGAGATCATCTTCCTCACCACCTATATGGACGACGAGATCGACGACCGTCTGCGGATGCTCAAGCAATACTCCAACGCCGTAACGGTCATCACCTTAAGCGAGGAGGATCTGGTACAATGAACAAAAAAGAACCCAAATCCTTCTCCCAGCGCTTTGACAAAAAGTACGTTCTGCTGACGCTGATGTGGTTGGCTTTGCTGGCACTCTCCATCGTGCTGATGGTGGTCTTTATCAATCACGACATTTTCGGCGTATTCTTCGCTTTCACCAGCGTTGCCGCCTTCATTATGGTTGTCGTCTCCTACCGCAGAGCGGTACTGAAGGGCACGGTTGAGGAAGGTATGGTGCTCATCTTCATCGCCATCGGTAAGATGTTCAACTTTATCCTTTTACCCGTGGTCAAGCTATTGACAAAGCTGGGATTCCTGCGGGGACGCTTCGGCAACGCCAACGATGAACACAGCTTCATCTTCGATTTTGGAGAGCGTGCCGGTCGTGTACGTGTTGACAAGATTCCCAAGTGGAAGAACCTGACCGACAATCACCAAAGAGTGCGTTACATCTTCATCAAGCACATCAAGTACCGTATGAAGAAGGGCTACCGCTTCAACAAGACCCTGACCCCCAGCGAGACCGAAAAGGAGCTTGAAAAGTATCTCAAGGAGGAGGAAGACATTTCCCTGCTCTTTGACAGCTATCGGCTTGCCCGCTATGAAAATCCCGACCGCACCCAGTTTGACGACGATCTGGTAGAAAAGCTTCGGGAGCTGTACTAAAAATGAAAAGTGTCTTTTCCGACGGTACGTCGGGAAAGACACTTTTGTTTTATCATATTCCTGCCAAACCGTCGTGCATATACTGCAAGTATTCCTCCTCCAGATCTTTATCGCTGTAAACGCCGGTAAGATAGCCCTTGAAAAGACGATCGATCATCCCGATATAATAGCTGATCAGATCAAGCCTTCCTTCATCGGAAAGCTTAAAAAAGCGGATGAATGCCCCCGCACCGCTCCCATAGCGCACCTGCCAAGGAAGATATCGCCCTTCAATGATCTTGATGATAGAAAAAAAGCTCTCACTTCGCTGTCTCATCAGCAGCGAATCACTTTTGCAATAGACGTGGATCTCTCCGTGAAGTTCCCCGCCCCGTCTGTAAAGAGAAAGATCGTATTGAATTCCCCGCTTTTCCTTGCTGATAAGCACCATTGAATCGCTATCGGGGATGCGGAAGGGATAGACCGTGCTTTGGTCCTTGTTGAAATATCTCTCTATCTCGGCAAATAGCGGATCTATTTGCCCTTCGGGGGTGGACATTTCCAGCCGTTCACCTAAAAGTCTGTTCACCGTTGCTGATCGACTGGTCGCCATACGCTTGGCAATATAGTCTATCCGCTCCATCAGGTCGTTTGAAAGCAACAGCTCGTATTTGCTCTTCTTCATCTCTGCCTTCCTTTCGTTTACTATCCGTATTGTACCATTTATCTCTGCACAGGTCAAGGGCTCGTGACAAAAAAAGGAAAAATTTCAAACTTTCCGTTGACATCAAAAAAAAATTGTGCTATACTTTCCCCAAACAAAGAAAAGAGGCGCATAGTATGATTGATCCCATTCGCATCGGTATTATCGGTTACGGAAACCTGGGCCGCGGCGTGGAGCTGGCGGTAGCACAGAATGAAGATATGCAGCTTTGCGGCGTTTTTACCCGCAGAGCCCCCGAAAGTCTTGCCATCCTGACCCCTGACGTTCCCATTTATCACATCGACCGTCTTGAAGAGCTGACGGGCGACTTTGACGTGATGATCCTTTGCGGCGGAAGCGCCACCGATCTGCCCCTGCAGACCCCCCGCTACGCCGCCCTTTACAACGTGGTGGACAGCTTTGACACCCACGCCAAGATCCCTGACCACTTTGAGGCAGTAAACGAGGCAGCCAATAAGGGTGGCAAGGTTGCTGTGATCTCGGTGGGTTGGGATCCGGGACTTTTCTCCATCAACCGTCTTTACGGCAACGCCATCCTTCCCTGCGGTGAGGACTATACCTTCTGGGGAAAGGGTGTGAGCCAAGGGCATTCGGACGCCATCAGACGCATTGAGGGCGTGGAGACGGCAAAGCAGTATACCGTGCCCGTACAAGAGGCGATCGAATCTGTCAGAAGAGGAGAAGCCCCTGCCCTGACAACCAGAGAAAAGCACAAGAGAGAGTGCTTCGTGGTGGCAAAGGAGGGCGCGGACAAGGAGCGGATCAGAGAGCAGATCGTGACCATGCCCAACTATTTTGCCGATTACGATACCACCGTTCATTTCATCGACAGAGAGACCTTTGATAAAGAGCACGGCGGTATGGCGCACGGCGGATTCGTTATCCGCAGCGGCAGAACGGGCAAGAATTCCGAAACGGGACACGTGATCGAGTATTCGCTGCGCCTCGGCTCCAACCCCGAGTTTACCGCAAGCGTCCTTGTGGCGTATGCAAGAGCGGCATATAGGCTTTCAAAAGAAGGTCAGAGCGGCTGTAAGACCGCCTTTGACATTGCCCCTACTTACCTTTCACCGAAGAGTGGCGCGCAGTTGAGGAAAGAACTGCTGTAAGCAAAAAAGCAGGGCTAACGGCACAAAAAACGTAATAAAGCACCGCCGAGAACAACCGTTATGATGGTCGTTTTCAGCGGTGCTTTTGTGTTCGTATCCTGTTCATTGCGTCGAACGTACCGACTTTCCCATCAACTCATCGATAGAAACGCCGATGATATTCGAGATATCGGAAAGCAGAAAAATATCGGGATAGCAAAGCTCCCTCTCCCACTTGGATACGGCAAAGGCACTTACACCCACAAGGCTTCCGAATTCCCCCTGTGTGATTCCCTGCTCCTTACGGTAACACAAGATACGTTCTCCTATACAGATCTTGTTTTTCATTTTACCCTCTTATACGTTTCGTGATGCCGTGTCATCATTCCGAATGCAATCATTTCACGGCGAATGGTACAATAATCCCCATGATAGCGCAAAATGATCTCGTTGACTTCTTGCTCCTCATACGTGCGGGAAGGATCAAACTGCTTTAATATCTCAGCAAGAACGATCTCCCGCTTCTTTCTTTGCGTGGGAATGCGCGTCAGCCTGCCATATTTGAAAAAGCCGGACAGCACCCCTTTTTTGTACTTTTCTTCGTCATCGACAAGCTCCTCATCCTTTTTTATCAACTCGTAAAGGGGCTTATCGAAGATCTCACGATTCAGCGAATAGATCATATAAAACTGTGACCGAGAGCAGTTGACTACGCCCGCCGCTTCCATCTTCTTTAAATGGTAGCAAATGGTTGCAGGGGTGAGTGAAAGGTCACAAGCGATCTTTTCCACGTACGAGTCCTCTTTTAAAAGGATATTGAGGATGTCAAGGCGCGTTTCATCCGCAAGAAGCTTTAAAAGTTCAAGTTTTTCTTTCACGAAAGTCCCTCCGAAAACATCCCTGTGTAAAGATTCTTCTTCACACGCCACTCTTCCCATGCCTTAAATACGCTTTCACAGGCACCGATCTTGATCTGAAGCTCAAAGACGCTCTCAAAATCCATTGCGGCTTCGGCTTTTTTCAATTCGGCATAGTATGAATGCACGAACTGATCGCGCATAAAGATCTCTGCCTGCAAAGCTGCAGTGAATACCAACAGTTCCTCTTCATCAAGCTCTGTGAATACCTTGTTTAAACGCGGATACCTTTGCAGGATCCGTCCGATCACACCGCATCTCTTTGTAAGACAGGATTCACGAGGATCCAAAGCATACCAAAGCAAACCCGCGCGGTTGCAAAGACCGTACATTTCCCGCTCAATGATCAGTGCCTTGCGTTCAGCCTTGTTTTCTTTAGGTACTGCATCCAAACGGCGTTGGCAGTCGTTATACCTTTCCGTAACAATGTCATACATTGCCTTATCAATTTCTAAAGCGGTCATTCTTTTCCCTCCTTTTATGAATACGTGCTGTCTTGTGATCACACTGATATTATACACATCTAATCACTTTTTGTCAATAGTGTTTCGATATGTTTCTAATCAATTAAACCAATGGTTTAAAATCAAAGATACTGTATTATTGGCGGGAAAGCACATTGTCAATTGATAAACGGTATTCATCGGCATCTATCCCCGAAATTGCAAGCTCATCCACGTGTACCATACCCTCCAAGGGTATTCCGTCATGTGAAAGTTGTAGGACAGATTCTCTAAAAATCTGATAATACAAAACGGCGTTTAGTTTTAATCTATTTTGTAGCTTTTCACCATTATGGATATATGTCAGCATATATTCACGAGTACAGCGTGGGCCGGGCATTTGATATGCCAGATCAAGAGCCTTTTCCGTCATGCCAAGATCTGCGTATGTCACCAGCAATATTTGTTTTGCAGAATCACGCCAGCGTTCTTCGGTGCAACGTGCAAGAATGTCTTCACAGAGCGAGATCGCTTCTTCAAACAACTTGTATTTTTCGGATTGGTCAAGCGTATTCTTTCCTTTCCATGACAGATCAGAGGCAAGCAGCTGCTCCAAGAAAAACACGCCCGGTACTTCCTTTAGCGCATTTCGAACCAATTCAATGCCTTCATCCAATTTGTAATTTTTGTCCAGCGGAACATGGTGGCGAAGGCTGTTATATTCTGCAGTAACATCATCTATTCTTCGTTGCTTGGTTAGTTCATCCACACCGAGAAGATCGTCGACCGAAACATGAAAATAGCCTGCAATCTTGGGCAGTAGGGTAATATCAGGATATCCGTCATTCCTTTCCCACTTGGAAACAGCTTGAGACGATATTCCAAGAAAAAGCGCAAGCTCATCTTGTGTTTTTTCGTTTTGTAAACGCAAAGATTTCAGTCTTTTTGAAAGTTGTATCTCCATTATTTTTTCCTCATATTTTCATAAATTAATTGCAATGATCATCGCAGTGTTATTATACCATGTTCTACGAGTATTAACAATAACGGGAAAGTTGTATTAAGGTTGTAAAAAACAACCTTGCGTTTAATTCAAACATTTATACTCAATCAGACCAACACATACCCTTCGATTTGGCTTATCAAAAAACTCTTCATTCTTGTCTGCCAAGGATTCTTTAACAAAACAAAGATCCCTGACAGTTTTTAAGCTATCAAGGATCTATCGTGCTTAACTTTAGAAACTTATATTATTTACTTTTATTTTGGTCCCAAAGGTAAAAATGCATTTTTTGAAAATTCCTCAGAACTGCTCCTCAAGGAACTTCAAAACGTAGGGATAGAGTGCATCGTAGCCCTGTGCGTTGGGGTGTACGAAGTCTGCGGTGTTGATTCTTTCGGTAACCTTGAACTCTTCCGAGAAGGCGGCATCGTGGTAAAGGTCCAGGGTGGGGATCTGCCACTTGTCAAGGATCTTCACCATCTCGTCAAAGTAGGGATCCATATTGGAAAGGGCGCCGATCTTGGAGGAAGGGGTGGCAAAATTCACAAGATAGCAGACCTTTGTTTCGGGGAAATACTTTTTTACGTAGTAAAGAAGCTCCTCAAGTCCGCCGCAGCAGGTGGTGGTGTCAAAGCTGTCAAGGTCAAAGCCCTCTGCCATTTTACCCGGCTCAATGGCGTCCCAGCCGTCATTGACGCCGCCGTGGAGCACGATCAGGTCAAAGCACTCCTCCTTGCAGGCTTCGATCTGGAAAAGAATGCGATTATCCTTTCTGCAGGTGGAAAGGGAGGCACCGTCAAGCCCCTTATTGATGTACTTCAGCCCCGTCACCGAGGAGCATCTGCCTGCCCATCCCCATCTGGGACAGTCTTTGTAGTCATATACCGCCGCAGAGCAGATGGAGTCGCCGCAGAACAGCACCTTTTTGTCCTTTAAAACGCTTTCTCTTCTAGGGTATCTTTCGTCATTCTGTACCAAAAATTCCATAGCGTATTCCTTTCATATAAAGCCAAGGCAGGAGCGTACACTCCTGCCTCTGGGTTTCTATCAGCCTTCGTAAGCGTCCTTGTCAACGATCAGGGTCACGTCAGCGTGAGCCAGCAGCAGAGTGCCGGGGCACATGGTGGTGATTCTGCCCGACATGATCTTCTCGATCACGGCGTGCTTGCCCTTACCGGATGCCAGAACGATGATCTTCTTTGCCTTCATGATGGAGCCGATACCCATGGTCACTGCCTGAGTGGGCACGTCGTCGATGGACTCGAAGAATCTGGAGTTTGCCTTGATGGTGCTTTCGGTCAGACCCGTCAGATGAGTGCCTGCATACAGCTCCTCTTCGGGCTCGTTGAAGGCGATGTGACCGTTGGGACCAAGACCCAGGACCTGCAGATCGATGCCGCCTGCAGCCTCGATAGCAGCGTCGTATGCCTCGCCCATAGCGGCGGGATCCTCAGCCAGACCGTCGGGAACGTTGGTGTTTGCCTTGTCGATGTCTACGTTATCGAACAGATTGGTGTTCATGAAGTAACGGTAAGACTGATCGTGGGTGGGAGCTAAGGGATAGTATTCATCCAGATTGAAGCTGGTTACGTTTTTGAAGGTAATCTCGCCTGCTTTGTTCATCTTGGTCAGCTCCTTGTACATTCCAACGGGAGTGGAACCGGTAGCAAGACCGAGGATGCAGTCGGGCTTTGCCTTCAAGAGATCAGCAATGATGCCTGCGCCGACCTTGGACATTTCTTCGTAGTTTTCGCATACAACGATTTTCATAGTAATCCTCCGTTATTCGCCTGTGGCGTTCTACCTTATAAGAATACCACATCTTCCCTGATTTTTCAAGGGCTTTTGAAAAACTTCCGCACTTTTTCAAACTTTTTTCGGAAAAAGGATGCAAAATACAACCAACCTAAACGGTGCGGCATACAAACTACCAACCGACGGCACATCAAAGGCGCTTGCGGTATGGCAGATCAAGGCGAAAAAGCTTACGAGAAAATTCAAAAACCTTTTGGAATTTTTAAAAAAAGGGGTTGACAACAGGAAGAAAGTGTGGTATACTCTTCCCTGCTGGTGAGCAAATGCCGGTGTGGCGGAATAGGCAGACGCCCGGGACTTAAAATCCCGTGAGACTTAAATCTCGTACCGGTTCGACCCCGGTCACCGGCACCACACCAACGTGTGATTCACCAAAACCAAATATCGCGGGATAGAGCAGTTGGTAGCTCGTCGGGCTCATAACCCGGAGGTCGTGTGGTTCAAGTCCCACTCCCGCAACCAAAAAGAAAAGTCGCGCAAGCGGCTTTTTCTTTTTGTACTTTTCACTATTCTCTTTTCACTCTTCACTTTTCTCTAAATCTCCCGCGCGACTTTTCCAGAGAAGAGATAAGAGGGAAAAGAGAAAAGAAAAGGTAGCCTTTCTCCCTTTGGTCGAAAAGCATTGATTTTTAGTTAAAATCGTGGTATAATCATATTACAGAGTGAGGTGAAGACAATGAATAGCCCATTACTTGAAAAGTCTATGGACTTTGCAACGCAGATTGTACTTTTCTACGAGGAGTTTTCAAAGAGTAAAAAGGATACGACGATCGCAAAGCAATTATTGCGTTCTGCTACAAGTGTAGGTGCGAACATAAACGAAGCGATTTACGGAAACAGTAAGGCAGATTTTATTTCTAAATTACATATTTCTCTCAAAGAAACGGGCGAAAGTATTTATTGGCTCACCTTGTTGAAGCGCACAAATTTAATTGTTTATGATTTTGATAAGTTGCTTTCGTTAGCCGAAGAAATCAAACGAATGCTGATCGCTTCTCTTAATACTGCTAAGGAAAACAAATGAAAACTCTTTATACTGCTTTCAAAGGTAAAAATAACACCTCTTATCAGCTTGTTTCACGCATTGATAAGAATTCACTGTTTTTAACCAATTCTTTTACCGGCCTTGAAAAAGATATTACGAGCCTTGATTGTGATTTTGATACCGTGTATATGTTTGGCATTGACAAAAACTTGGTTAATGAAATTCGTATAGATCTTTGTGCTTGTTATAATTGTGAGCATATATGTACTGATTTTTATTTGTTGCCTTTTGAAAGAAAACTAATCGAATCAAACATTCCATATTCTATTTCAAGTATTCCAACCAAATATTTATGTAATGCAGCTTATTATCACATGTTGAAAAAGAATTCAAATACCGTTTTTATTCATATTCCGTCACTAAGGGGTATGAACGAAACGTTAATGAACAGATTGGCAGAGATGTTTTGAAATGCATCTTTTTCGGCACCTCTACTCAAAAAAAATCCTCGGACTTGTTCCGAGGATATTTTTTTACCTCTTCACTTTTCACTCTTCACTCTTCACTTTTTTCCCTTCGCAGATGAATTTTTTTGGAAGTAATAAGTAAGAGTGAATAGTGAAAAGGTATTTGATGTAGCTTTTTGTCACGGCAAAAAGCATTTTTCGTTTTCTCACTTTTTCAAAACTCGAAAAATAGTCAAAATAAAAAGATATCATTTCCCCAAAACGACCTTTGGGGAGGACTTGAACTAAATACTTGAGCTTTTAGGAGCAGACACCGCGAACATAATCGCAGTGTCTGCTCTTTTTTTGATTTCTTTTTGATGTTTTTGCAAAATCTATTGACAAAAATCAATACTTCGTGCTATGATGTATAACACATAGGGAGGTATGTTATGGATATTCAGTTAAAACGAGGTCTTTTAGATGTATGCGTGTTGGCTGCGATTAAAAGCGAGGATTCATATGGATATAAGATCATTAAAGATATGAAGCCGTACATTGAACTTTCTGAATCCACTTTATATACCATTTTGAAGCGCTTGGAAATTGCAAATATGCTGACCGTCCGCACCGCAGAACATGGCGGCAGACTTCGGAAATATTACCGGATAACCGGTGAGGGACTAAAACGTATTGAAGATTTCAAGGATGAGTGGAAAGAAATTCTGTCTATATATCGATTCGTAACCAAGGAGGATAATGGCAATGAGTAAGCAAGAGTTTCTTGTGCAATTACGCAAAGGATTGTCAGGCTTTCCGCAAGAGGACATTGAGGAACGCGTGACGTTTTACAGTGAAATGATAGATGATCGAATTGAAGAAGGTATTACGGAGGAAGAAGCTGTTGCGGCAATAGGCACGGTTGATGAAATCGTTAAACAGGTAATAGCGGAAACGCCTCTTGCGAAAATCGCAAAGAAAAAAATTAAATCTAAAAGACGGTCGCGTGTGGGTGAAATTGTCCTCTTGGTTCTCGGCTCTCCAATATGGCTTTCGCTTCTGATTGCCGCATTTGCCGTAATTCTTTCGCTTTATGCCTCGTTATGGTCTGTGGTAATTTCCTTGTGGGCTGTTTTCGGTTTGCTTATTGGCTGTGCGTTCGGCGGCGTTGTAGCAGGGGTTGTCTTTGCTTGTAGCGGCAATGCTCCTTCGGGAATCGCCCTGCTTGCCGCAGGTATTGTATGTGTAGGGCTTTCCATCTTTATGTTCTACGGATGCAAAGCAGCAACAAATGGCACCTTGATACTCACAAAGAAAATGGCAATATGGACTAAGAATTGCTTTATCAAAAAGGAGGTAGCATAATGAGAACGAGAACAAAAGTATGGCTTATTATAGCAGCTTCTTTTGTGTTGGTTGGGGGTCTCATTTTTGGAGGTGTAATGTCAATGCTTAAATGGGATTTTACGAAATTATCAACGGACGAATACGAAACCCATGATTATGAGATTGATGAAAATTTTAATAACATATCGATTATAACAGATACAGCCGATATTTTATTTGTGCCTTCTGAAAACCAAAAAACTTCCGTTGTCTGCCACGAACAGAAAAATATGAAGCATTCGGTTACAGTGCAGAACGGCAAGCTTGTAATTGAGATCGTTGATACGCGGAAATGGTATGAATATATCGGTATAAACTTCGGCACGCCGAAAATAACAGTATATATTCCGCAGGGCGAATATGGTGCGCTTTTGGTGAAATCCAGTACCGGTAACGTAGAAATACCCAAAGAATTCAAATTCGAAAATATTGATATTTCGGAAAGCACAGGCAATGTAACGAACTATGCTTCCGCTTCGGAAAATATAATAATCAAGACAAGTACAGGCAATATTCGTGTTGAAAATGTATCCGCAAGCACACTTGATCTTTCTGTTTCAACGGGCGGTGTTGCGGTTTCTAATGTAACCTGCGAAAGCGATGTTAAAATTAGTGTTTCCACCGGAAAGACGAATCTGACAAATATCAGGTGTAAAAATGTTGTGTCGACTGGAAACACGGGAGAAATATCCTTAAATAATGTTATTGCCGCAGAAAAGTTTTCTATTGAAAGAAGTACAGGTGATGTAAGATTTGAAGGTAGTGACGCTACTGAAATATCTGTAAAAACCGACACCGGTGATGTTACCGGCACATTGCTTTCAGAAAAGGTGTTCATTACGGAAACCTCTACCGGCAGCATCAATGTACCTAAAACAACATCAGGTGGAAAATGTGAGATTACAACCTCGACCGGTGATATTAACATAAGCATAAAGAAGTAAACAAGCCGATATCTTTTTCGGTGCGACTTGCCAAAAAAAATCCTCGGACTTGTTCCGAGGATATTTTTTTACCTCTTCACTTTTCACTTTTCTCCTTCCGTCGAGGAATTTTTTGGAGGTAATAAGTAATAGTGAATAGTGAAAAGGTATCGGATATAGCTTTTTGTCATGGCAAAAAGCTTTTTTATTATAAATTTCCTGTATATGATATTTTAAAGGATCATCCCAGGTACGTGGAGCTTCTTGAAAAGTTGAAGAATTCAGATAGATGTGACTAACCGCATTATATCAATAGCTACCGAAAAACGTTCACTGCGGCTTGATATATGCGACGATCTTCCTATATTTCCATCTTTTTCGGCATCTCTATCATAAAATCTTCTCGAACAAAGTCCGAGAAGGTTTTATTTTTTCACTTTCCCTCCGTCCTTTTCCCTGAATCTCTCCTCGACTTTTCTGAGCAGTGATAAGGTAGAGGATGCTTGATGTAAGACCCCCTTTTATAGTCTCTGCGGGTAATGCGGATTGATGTCTTATTCTCAATTTAAACTCGCTTTTGAAGCGAATTATTCTCTCTGTTTCGGTGATTGTCAAGTTCCGTTATTTATGATACAATATACACAAAGGATGTGCACACCGAAAAATATTTGATGAGGAATCGTAACTATGGAAAACAATTTAGGCAAAAAAATCAGAGAATTGCGTCGCGCAAGGGATATGACACAAGAACAGCTTGCGGACTGTCTGAACGTATCCTATCAATCGGTCAGTAAATGGGAAACGGGCGTGGCGACACCCGATCTGTCTTTCATAATTCCCTTGGCAAGATTGTTCGGTATATCTACCGATGCGCTTTTGGGATTTGAGCAGTCTAAAGAAGAGCTGTTGAAAAAAGAATACTTGGATGCGTATGAGGAAACCTGGAAAAGCGGCGATCTTGAAAAGCGCTTGGAAATCTGCCGCAGTGCTGTTCGTGAGTATCCCGGTGATATGCAGTGGATGACGCGGCTGGCAATGGCTCTTGATATGCATTGCTTTTCTTACGAGGATAATGAACGGTATCAAGCGGAGCGTGCACAAGCAATTCAATGCTATAAAATCGTGATTGAAAACGCAACCGACGAAAAGCTTCGGGAGAATGCAATTGCAGCCATTGTACAGCAGCTATCTTATGCGGGACGAAAGGAAGAGGCAATGGAATATGCGCTTCTCTATCCCGAAGAAAAGCGAGATGAAATCGAACAGTATTATCTTGAAGGCGAGGAGTTAATCAAGCACAAGCAAAAGCTTTTAAAGAAGGAGTACGGGCATCTTTTGTCAAAGCTCAATTACTTTTTTGATGAGTACCACCTTCAAATCGCGGTTGGTATCATCAAGCTGTTTTTCCCCGATGAAAACTACCTTGACAAGCATTATATTCTGTTTGTTTATGAGCTTACAAACAGCAAGAAAGCGTTAAAGGAGGAGCGGTCTTCAGACGCCTTGGCGCATCTGAAAAAAGCCAAGCATCATGCAGCCGAGATGGATAAAATCGAGTTTGACGCACCGGGTGAATATCGTTATACCGCCCCTTTGTTTGACAAGCTTACGGTCGATACAAGCACGTTTTTGCACACGAACGACGGTCCCGCCCTCAAAGAGCTTGCAAAGCAATTGGAGAATCCCGAGTTTGACGTGCTGCGTAGTGATGACAGATTTCAAGATTTGATATGCTCGTTATAGGTTATTTCTGTTTTTCTCCTAAGTAAACACAAGCAATACGGTGGTGCTTTGCCCGAAAGCAAAAAGCTTGCCGAATATAAATATAACAGATAACAAATAACAGACAACGGACACCGCGGGGGTGTCCGTTGTCTGTTATTAAAGGTCTGTTTTTACGTTTTGACAGTGCTCTTCCCTTGTGGCGGTGGTAGCGTGCATACCAAACCACCTATTGCCCTCAACCAAAACGTTCTTGCAGTAGCGCAGGCACAGGGGGGCTTTGTTTTCGGGCTGATAGGAGATCGACGGGCTTTTGAAGATGCGGTTTTCTGAAAAGACCAGATCCTTACAAGAAAAGGCGTAAAGCAGCGGGACACCCACAGTATCGAAAACGTTTTCCGTGATACGGATATTCTTATGGAAGGGCTTTTCCTCCTCGGGGGATGGCACCACGGGACAGATGCTGATCACCCCGTCGCAAAACTGATAGATGGAGGAAAGGCAGGCACTTGTAAAGACGTTGCGGGAGATCTCCACGTCGTGGCACTCCCCCGACTCAAACCAATAGTTGGCATCACCCGCCACGAGGATCGCAGATCCCGAGGATTCAAAATAGTTGTCTGTGATCTTCACCGGTTTGGGTGTGGAAACGAGAACTCCCCTTGCGCGGCAGCTGCCAAAGCGGTTGTTCGTGCAGACAAAGGCTGCGGTATGGGTCAGATTGTCCAGTGCCAGCCCATCCCCTTCCCTTGCCTTTTCAAGGATCTCTTGAGGCAGAGGTCGATCAAAGGTCAGCAAGAAGGTCATTCTGTCTTCAAGGATATAGGACGAAACGATCGCATTGCCGATCGACTCCATTGAGGCACGGTTGATAAAGGAGATCTCGTTGCCCTGCTCTGCCCAGTATAAAAAGCCGCATGCCTGATGGTGGCGGAAGTTACAGCGAAGGGTGCGCTCGTCCACCACCTCGTCGGAGGTAACCGAGCATCCGTGGACGTTTATGGGATCGTCCATCAAGGCGTGGAAGGTGCATTCGGTGATGGTGACCGTACCCGCATTGCAGGTGATATGCATTCCGTCGTCCCTTCCCCCCGAAACCAATCTGCCAAGGCTCTTGTCGGTCAGGAAATGCACCCCTTTATAGGTCATATTGCGGCAGAACTGAGAAAGACAGCCAAGCCCTCCGCAGGAATAAAAAACAATGTTTTCCACGGTAATATCCGAGCATTTCTCGCTGAAAACGCCTGCGTGGATACGGGGACAATGGCGCATATTCAAGAGGTCGCCCTCGTGAATATTCTCATCTCCGTAAAGAGTCATCCGATACACCGACCCACCCAGATCTCTGATGCTCTTGATGCAAACGTCGCTCACGTCGCGGCGGGCAAGCAGTCCGTGGGGCTCGAAAACGATGGTGCTTTTGCCAAAGGCGTACCACTCGTCCGCTCCGACGTCAAACTCAAGATTGTCCCCCGTAAAGCGGTGTGGGAAGCATTCCGGATCGATATACACGTCCATTTCCCATCCCTTTTTGGAAACCACCCGTCCTTCTGCGGCAAGAGGCTTTTTCCAGTTGACGGTGAAGCCCTCAAGACTGACCTTTTCACAGTGGTCAAGGGTAAAGACCTGCATCTGCCCCGACAGCCAAAGGCGGGCACCGTTTCCCTTCAAGGCGCAGTTTTTCATATCCTTCAGAAGGATCGCCAGAGTGCGCAGGGGGATAACGTCTGTATTTGAAAGACGGTAGTCAGCCTGCAAGGCGTTGGTTGGCGAAAAATAGTAGTCGCCATCCTCAAAAAGAAATTCGGTATCCTCCTTATACCCCTCAAAGAGAGCACGAAGCGAGGCGGTGATATCGGTGTTTGGCAGGATGCCGTGATCTTTCAAGCGGACGGTCTTCATATATACGCTCCTTTTGAACTGTGGTGACTTCGCCGTTTATTATACCATATCTGCTTTCCTCTGTCAAGAATCGACCGACCAGCGACTTCTTTTCGGGATATTTGTCAATACACTTGACAAAGCAAGCCTTTCGCGGTATAATACTCAATAGTTTAAAACCAATAAAAAGGAGTATCTTATGAAGCACTTAAAATTCATCTCCTCGCTTTTACTTTGCGCTCTTTTACTTTCGGTATTTTTGCCTGCCTGCTCAAGCAAAAAGACCG
The DNA here is from genome assembly GCA_017465885.1 of Clostridia bacterium. Lineage (GTDB taxonomy): Bacteria > Bacillota > Clostridia > Oscillospirales > CAG-272 > UBA11512. Next base: position 51,494 of record JAFTVG010000014.1, read on the forward strand.
AAAAGACCGAGCCCGCTCCCTCTCCTTCGGAAGGTACCCCCTCTGAAGAATCCTCAACGAAGCCTTCAGACGGCACCCCTTCCCTGCCTTCGGTAAAGCCCTCTCCCGACAGCGGCACCGAAAGCCCCTCGACCGAGCCCGAGCCTACCGCTACCCCCTATAAACACGTGGTGGTGATCGGCGTGGACGGCGCAGGCACCTTCTTCAAGAGTGCCGACACCCCCAACATTGACAAGATCTTTGAAAACGGTGCCGTCTCCTACAAGTGCTTGACCTCTGCCCCCACCATCAGCGCACAGTGCTGGGGCTCTCTTTTGCACGGTGTGACACCCGTTTTCCACAAGCTGACCAACAGCATCGTTGAAAACACCGCCTACCCCACCGATTCGCCCTTCCCCAGCTTTTTCAAGGTGATCCGCCAAAACGACAAGGATGCGGTGCTTGCCTCCTTTACCCACTGGAATCCCATCAACGTGGGCATCGTTGAAAATGACATCGACGTTCACAAGATGGGCAATATGGACGACAGACGCCTGGCGCAGGCTATCTGCTCTTACGTGAAAAAGAACGATCCCAAAGCCCTGTTCGTACAGTTTGACGAAACGGACAGCACCGGTCACTCGGTGGGATACGGCACCAAAAAGCATCTTGAAAAGATCACCGAGGTAGACGGCTACATCGGACAGATCTACGAGGCTTACGAAAAGAAGGGACTTCTTGACGAGACCCTCTTCATCGTGACCGCCGACCACGGCGGAAACGGCACCAGCCACGGCGGTCTTACAGACAGTGAAAAATACGTGATGTTTGCCGCCAGCGGCAAGAGCGTTGAGAAGGGCGAGATCGAGGATATCGAGATCCGCGACACCGCCGCCATCGTCCTCTATGCTCTGGGCTACGACTGCCCCGAGACCTGGACAGCCCGCGTTCCCTCCGGACTGTTCAAGGGCGTGACCGCATCCGATCGTCCCGTTTACGTCAACAAGGACTCTGACCGTTACCACGAGCCCGAGCCCACTCCCGAAAAGGACAGCGAAAAATATATCACCAATTTCGTTACCAAAACACCTCTGAAGGTCTACCTGCCCTTTGACGGCAACAGCACCGACGTGCAGGGCAACAAGACCTCCGAATCGGGCAAGCTTTACTTCGTGGAAGGCTACTACGGTCAGGGCGTATCCCTTGACGACGGCTACGTATCCTTAGACGATTTCAAGCCCGGCACAGACAGCTTTACCGTATCCATGTGGCTAAAGACCGAGGGATCGGGCGGTGACCCTGCCATCATCTCCAATAAAGACTGGGAAAGCGGTAAAAACAAGGGCATCATCCTTTCTTTGCGCAACGGCGAAGACATCCGCTTCAACGTGGGTAACGGCTCCTCCCGTATGGATGCTGATGCCATCCTGCCTTCAGACTACAACGAGGGCTGGATGCATATCCTTCTCATCGTGGACAGAGAGCAGAATAAGGTACGCTTCTGCTACGACTTCGGACTGTTCAGCACCACCGCAATTCCCTCCTCCCTGGCAAAAGCATCCTTTGACGGTATCAGCGGACTGAACATCGGTCAGGACGGCACGGGTGTATACGAGCACCGACTGCCCGCAACAGTAGACGAACTGATGATCTTTGACGGCGCACTTGACACTAACGAGGCTGCCGCCCTTGCCGCCTATTACGGCAAGACCCTGCAGAGCAGCCCCAGCTTCAGAGACAGAGAGTCCTCTCCCACCCCCGAAAAGGACAGCAAGGACTACGTGACCAACTTTATCAAGGACAAGGAGCTGTCGGCATACATCACCTTTGATGAGAAGATCGCCGATCAGACCGGCAAATCCACCCTTACCGAGCACGGAACCATCAGCTATAAGGACGGCGTCTTCGGCAAGGCGGCAGTTTTAGATAAGGGCTTCGTTTCCATCGAAAACTACGCACCCGAAAAGAATTCCTTCAGTGCGGCATTCTGGATCAATACCAAGGGCGTAAAGGGAGACCCCGGTATCCTCTCCAATAAAAACTGGCAAAGCGGCGGCAATGCGGGATGGATCCTTTCCTTCCGTGATACCCCCGATGTGAAGTTCAATTTCGGCAACGGCTCTTCCCGTATGGATCAGACCTACGCCCTGCCCGGTGACTTTGCCGACGGCTGGGTCTATATGGTCCTGGTTGTAGACAGAGAGGCAAACAAGGTAAAGCTCTCTATGGACTTTGGTGAGTTTATCGAGACCGATATTCCCGACAGCCTGAAGAACGCCTCTGCAAACGGCTATGACGTGCTCAACGTCGGTCAGGACGGCACGGGCAAGCTTCAGTATCCTTTGACAGGCGCGCTTGACGAGCTGATGCTCTTTGACGGCGTTTTGGACGAAAAGGACGTTGCAGCACTTGCCTCCTACTACGGCATCTGAACACAATATCTGCAAAGCAGACCGATGACCTTCATCGGTCTGCTTTTTTGATGCCGTCAAAAGTATTTTTCAAAAATCTTAATAAACTCTCTTTACAAATGCAAAAAAATGTGATATACTGTATTCACAAGATCTCTTTGGAGGTTGCTATGTACACCAAAACACCCGATCACATCACCCTGCAGCTGGAGGGATCCACCGTTGATTTGACCGAATCGCTGACCTTTGAAGGAGGACAGCTCACTTTAAAAAGTGAAGACGGCTTGGATATTTTCCTAACAAGCCCAGAGGAAGGCGTTTCTTACCTCACCCTCAAATGGAAGGTTACGATCGATCCCTCCTTAAAATGCCTGGGGGATGCCTGGGAGCGAGGCTACGGCGATCTTGAATGGCGGACTGTGGAGTATAAGCGGCTGATGCCATGGTATATGGCGCTGTCAAACGGAAGCGACTCTTGCCTTGACGTGCGGGGGCGAAGAACGCAGTGCTTTGGCGTGGGCGTGCGCCCCAATGCCTTTGCCCTCTGGCAATGCCACGAGGACGGGATCAGTCTGACGCTGGATCTGAGAAACGGCTGTGCTCCCGTGAAGCTTGGAGAGCGGACGCTTCACTGTGCCACCGTCTATTTTGAGGAATATAACGATTGCTCTGCCTTTGACGCTCTTTCACTCTTTTGCAAAAAGCTGTGCAAGGATCCGCTGTTGCCCTCCTTTGCCGTATACGGCTCAAACAACTGGTATTACGCCTATGGTAACAGCTCTCATAACGAGATTTTGGAGGATGCCCGATTCGTTTGCTCGATGTGCAAGAAGGCTGAAAACAAGCCCTATATGGTCATTGACGACGGCTGGCAGTTAAACGGATGCGATGCCCCGTGGGATAAAGGAAACGAGCGCTTTCCCGATATGAAGGGCCTTGCAGACCAGATCAAGGGGCTGGGCGTACGCCCCGGCATCTGGGTCAGATACCTCATCAACGGCACACCCGAAAAAAGGGGCGTTGATGGGTTTGAGAACGACTGCTATCTGATGCGGGACGGACGGTATCTTGACCCCTCCCATCCTGTAGTGCTTGACTACGTGAAAAAGACGACCAAACGCCTTTACGAGTGGGGATACACCCTCATCAAGCACGATTATTCCACCTTTGATATTTTCGGAAAATGGGGCTTTCAGATGTCCCGCTTCCCTGCCGAGGGTGATTGGCACTTTTACGATCAAAGCAAGACGAGTGCCGAGATCGTGAAAAACTTCTATCTTACTGTCAAAAACGCCGCACCTGATGCGGTGATCATCGGGTGCAACACCATCGGACACCTTTGCGCAGGTATTCATCAGCTTCAGCGCACGGGCGACGACACCAGCGGCTACGAATGGGCACGCACCTTGAAGATGGGGGTCAACACCCTCGCCTTCCGTATGGTGCAAAACGGCGCATTCTTCGTTTCAGATGCCGACTGTGCAGGGATCACTCCCCATATCTGCTGGGAAAACAACCGAAAGTGGCTAAAGCTCCTTGCCTATAGCGGCAGCTGTTTATTCGTTTCCTGCAAGAGCGACACTCTGCAGGGCGATGCCCTTTCAGAGCTTGAGGAATGCTATCTGCAAGGCTCGGTGCAGCAAGACGTTCTTCGTCCTCTTGATTGGATGGAAAGCCGTACACCGGGCAGATACCTGCTAAACGGCAAAGAGATCACCTTCGAATGGTGAGTATTTTAAAAACGCTTTAGAAATTTTAAAAATACAAAAATATGATACCGAAAGGAAACAACACTATGAAAAAATGTATAGTCCTCTCTCTTTTGGCGGTGCTGATCGCACTGCTTGCCCTTTTAAGCGGCTGTAATAACACCGCCAAGACCGATCCCCCCGCTCCGTCCGCCCCCACCTCAGCTCCCGACAGTGAGCAGTCCGAAGAAAAATTCGAGTTCCCCGAAAACGGCGTGCTTGCTCTTATGGGCGACGGCCACGTGGAAGGTGTGATCGACGGCAAAAACCCTTCTCTTGACGGCACCAAGCTGGTGGTAGTCTTTACCTTTGCCAAGGAAAAGGCAGGCCTTGATCTGGAAGAAGCAACCCCCATCCACTACACCTTCCGCAAGAGCGACGGCAGCGTTGTGGAAGGCCAGGCACCCCTTGACAGCTCGGTTGACGCCATCAAAAACGACTACGGATACGTGGGCGTGTGCTTTGATATGGGCTTTTCCATCGATCTTTACGACAAGGTGTCCTTCGATCTGTCCTTCAAGGACAAGAGCGGCAAGGAATTTTCCGTAAAGGAAAAGAGCATCTTCAAGGGTATTTGCTACTACGGGCTGGATGCCGCAAGCTTTGATGCAAAGCTTGGCGACAAGGTGAGCACAATGGTGGCAAAGAATATGATCCGTCAGACCGCAACGGTCAACGGCACCGACTTTTCGCTGACCATCGGTTTAAACAAATGGGCACAGCGAACCTCTCCCGAGCAGATCGTGACCCTCTCACAGCTCTTCTGGGAGTGCTACCCCAGAATGCACGCCCGCTTCGGTGAGGCCGGAGAAAGCCCTGTGGACGTACAGCTCAACGTGGAAAACGAGGGCTATGAGATCGCATCCGCCTCGGGCAACAGCGTTCATTTGTACGATGGCTGGCTTGCCGATCACCCCTCTGACTTTGACTGCATCACCCACGAGCTTGCCCACGTGATCCAGAACGGCTGGGACGGAAGCTACTGCGAATACAGCGGATACATCGAGCGCTTTGCCGATGCCTGCAGATACATCTACGCCTTTGACGGCGGCAGGATCAACGACGAGGTCTGGGAGCTTCAGACGGTATCGAGCGAAAACACCAGAGAGACCTCTGTGCGCTTCCTCGTCTGGATGGACTACACCTACTCTACCGAAGAGGTAGACCTGCTTTTGAACTTCTTCACCGTTTGCCGCTCCGAAAAATACCACAAGGACAACTGGAAAAAGGCTTGGCAGGAGATCTTAAAGGGCACCGATCTGGAAGGCAAGGATATTGAGGTCATCTGGAAGGAATACGAAAGCAGTGAATTTGCCAAGCTCTCCTCCAAGGGCAGAAACGGCATTTCCCAGCTTTCAAAGAAATATCCCATCAGAGAAAAATACGAATAGCCTGAAAACACAAAGGACTGCCGAGTGCGATGCACTCGGCAGTCCTTTCGTTAAGAAAGATCCTTTTTAAGATATTTTCGAAATCCCACGATGATGCCCGCCGCGGCAAGAGCCATTCCCACCGACAGAGAGCGCCATTCCAAGGAGTAGTTGTTGATCACATGCCCGCCGTCGGCAAAGCCGTAGGGCGTGAGATACTTCAAGAATTCCAGCTCCTCTAAAAGATTGGAAGCGATGTTCATAAAGTAAAAGCCCAGGGCAAGTCCAAGACCGATCCCAAGTCCTCCCCGCTTTAAGAATGCCGAAATACCGAAGGTGATGGCGGCGATCTCCACCTGCAAAAGGAAGTATGCAAGAAACATCAGAAGCAGCTTACCGTAATGCACCTCCACACCCACGATCAGCGCAGAAAGAAGGCAGGCTGCAACTACTGCCAGATTTAAGATCAGCAGAGAGCATAGCATCGAAAGAAGCTTTTCACCAAGCGCTCTCGATCTCGAAACGGGATGGCTGAAGAGGAACTCCGCCGTACCGTCCTTTTCCTCCTTTGATAGCATGGAGATGCCCAGGATGGCGGCAAAGAGCGCTCCGCCAATACCCAGCGTGTTGCCGCATTCGATGCCGAAATAGCCCATAAATTCGCCGAAGTTCAGCTGATCCATACCGAAAGCATCGGAAAATGCCCCCATATCGGCAAACATATCGCTGATCTGATCCATTTCCCCCGCCATTTCGGGGTAAATGAAGACGCAAACGGCAAGCATAAAGGAGATCGCTGCCGTCCAAATGGCAAGAGCAAGCGCTCCTCTTTTCATCTCATGGCGGAATATCGTCATTTTACATTTCCTCCTTTGCATAGTAGTGTAAAAAGACCTCGTCAAGCTCGGGATCCGTCAGACTCACGTCGGCAGGAGCAAGATCAAGAAGCGCCTCTAAAAGCGCGCCGATCTGACCGCTATAAAGGAAGGAAAGCGTATCGTTTTCCCTCTTGACGTCCTTGATCCCTTCAAGCGTGGGTGTCTCTCTTGCCCCGCGCAGCTGTACCTTCTTTACCCCCGTGTGCCCAAGACGCTCCACGCTGTCGCAGGCAAGGATCTGTCCGTTTCTGATGATGGCGGCGTTTTTGCAATACCGCCCGATCTCGGAAAGGACGTGGGAGGAAAGGAAGACGGTGGCGCCCTGCTCGTTTCGCTCCTTCAGAATGGCGTAGAATTCCTTTTGCATCAGCGGGTCAAGACCACTGGTGGGCTCGTCAAGGATATAGAGGTCGGGCTTATGCTGAAGAGCGCAAACGATACCCACCTTTTTGCGGTTTCCTAAGGACAGTCTGTCGATCTGCCGCTCAGGATCAAGCTCCAGGCGTTTGCAGAGAGCCTCCGCCTCGCTGTGGCAATCCGCCTTTCTCAGCCTTGCGGAAAGAGCCAAGGCGTCCTTGACCTTCATTCCGCTGTAAAGAGCGGTTTCCGAGGGCAGATAGCCGATCCTTGAAAGGATCTCTTCTCTTTGCTTGCTTACGTCCATGGATAGGATCTCCGCCTGCCCCGAGGTTTTGGAGATCAGTCCGAGAAGGGTGCGAATCAGCGTGCTTTTGCCTGCACCGTTTGGTCCGATAAAGCCGAAAAAGTCGCCCTGCTCTACCTGCAGACTCACCTTTTCAATGCCACGAGTCTTTCCGTAATATTTGGTCAAGCCTTCCGTTTTGATCGCGTACATTACTCTTCCTCCTTTTTTTGCTTTTCGATCGCGTCCTTAAGCTGATCGTAAAGCGTCTTGGTTTCCTCGTCGTTTTTCGCACCGAGTACGAGCGCCTCTCCCTTGACCGTCAGCACGATGCAAGCCCTTCCTTCGGTATATGAATACCGGGTATAACTGCCAAGCTCGTCGTTCTTAAACCACCCCATCAGTAGCCGAGGCGTTCCAAACCCATTGATCCTGCTGCCGGGATCGTCGTTTTCTCTGAATTCTATGCTTTCAACGTCCTCATAGCAGACGTTCAGATCCTCATAGTAGTCCGCAAGGACGGTAAAGGAGTCCTCGCCCATCTTAACGGTAATATCGCCCGTAAAGCAAAACACCAGACAACTCACCAGTAAAACAGGGATCATACAAAGCGCGACCGTACCTGCGATCTTATCGGACTTTCTCACCTGCAGCGTGTAGTCTTCGAGCGCGGCATCACCCGAGGCAAGCTGCTTTTTGTAGAAAAGATAGGAATAAAGGGTGGGCAAGAGAGCAGCACCCACAAGCAGGATCGCCCCCGAAACCATAAAGCATTCCTCGGGCAAAAAGGCGCAAAGAAGAACAAGAATGCCGCAAACCACCCAGACCTTGCCGCCGAAGCGGTGGGTGGCGTTCCAGTTTTCATCGTTTGCAAGCGCCCATTTCACCTTGATGCCCATGGTGCGGTTGCGTCTGCATTTGGGCAGATAATTGCCTATAGCCACAAACATCACGCCAAGAAGCAGGCAGGTAAGAAAGGAGATGCGGATCTTCAGTCCAAACGCCGTGCCGTATATCACGGCAGAAGCATAAAGGGAGATAAAGGGGATGATCCAAAAGACCAGACGCATCATTTTTTCATTTTGCTCTCCACCGCTTTTACCATTCACTCTTACCGTGATAAAAATACAAAGCAGATGTACTGCAAGAAGCACAAGGGGCATAAAAAGCACAGCGGCAAGCGGACCTGCAAAGGTGTCTGCATTGCCGTCAAATCCCCAATGGATGGCAATGAGCCGTGGCAGCTTTTCCCACATTGCCACACCGAAAACCATCGGCAACAGAATGGTCAGCGACGACAGCAGGATCCTCCATTTATTCTTTTTGATCATGTTCATCCTCTCCTTTCAAATCTGCAATCCACATCATAATCTCCTCAAGAACAGATGCGTTAAGCTCGTAATAAATAAATTTTCCCTCCCGATGATCTCTGATCAGATCGGCATCCTTCAAAACCGAGAGGTGTCTTGAAACTGAAGCGCCCGTCATTTCAAAATGCTCCACGATCTGCCCTGCCTGAAGACGGCCGCTCTTCAGCAGATTCAGGATCTCTCTTCTCGTGGGATCGGACAGCGCCTTTAGCGTTTGCTGTATGCCCATGGCTCCTCCTCATTTAACATTTAGCCTAAATGCTAAATATATTATATCATATGAAACCGCCCTTGTCAAGAGCAAATCCTCCTTTTACAAAAAGCTCCCCGCCCTTTCGGGCGGGGAGCGCTTATAAGATCACTCGGTTTTTCACCAGCTCTTAATATAGGAAATCTGCTCTTCCGAAAGCGAAGTGTTCTTTACATCCACTTCATCAAAGATCACCACGTCAGGACGATCATCTCCTTGGTTAAACATATGCGTTATGCGCGCCGCTACCGCAGTACCATCCGACTCAAAGAAAACCTGTATAGCACTGCCTTCGCTCAAATGCCACAGCCAACCATAAGTTGAAACAAAGTACTCAACTCCAAGGCTGCCATTCGTTAATATTCGAATTTCGTCCACTGTCACGCCGGGCTTCAACAATGCTACGGCATCCTTAGACGTTAAAATCTTTTCGCCCTTTTCATCCGCATTTGAATCGGTATGAATCTTGTCACTTTCGTCCTTCCATTTCTTTATATAAGAAATTTGCCCCTCAAACAGCTCGGTGTTATCCGGCTCCACCTCATCAAAGAGCACTCTCTCGGGACGATCATCCTCCTCTAATATATACGTAATCCGCGCGGCAACAGCGCCGTCCGATTCAAAAAAGACCTCCAGTCCGCTTCCATCGCTAAGACTCCAGTACCATCCCCTTATGCTGGCAAAATTTTTGGGATCAGTCCCAAATCGCCCACCGGTAAGCTCCCGAATCTCTTCAATAGTCATTCCGGGATGTATGAACGCCGATGCATCCTTTGCCGTATAGATCCGCATTTCTTCGTCGGAAGGGCTCTCTGACAGCACCTGAGAAGGATCGCTTTCCTCGGGCGGAAGGGTGTTTGCAGTGGTGTTGTTGCAAGAGGAGAACAGCAACAGAGCCGCAAGGAGCAGGACGGTTAAAATCGTTATTCTACGCATGGTACGTGCCTCCTTTTTCTTAATTTTGTTTTTAAATTTTGGTTTTGTTTTTTTGAACGGGACTCCTCCCCGCCCTTTCGGGCGGGGAAATCAATTTGATTCCTTAAGCGCTTTTCAAGTAACAACGAAAGATAAATACGCACCTGTAACCAAAGAATACTCACCCCTGATATTTATGAAATCCACATTGATTTCACAAATCACTCCGCAAGAGCCGTCCTTTAAAACAGTTATCATATAGGTGACTTCGCCGTATTCAACTCTATCATAATTGTCTTTTATCGGTGCATAAAGTGCATCCACTCTTTCATATACTGCCGATTTCAACTTTTCTTCATCAATAGAAGCATTTGAATCAATATTTATTTTCCCCAGCATGGAGGAGGAAAAGCTATATAATTCTCCTGTATATTGCACACAAATCTCTGCAAACTCCGAAGTTTTGTATCCGTTGATCGGCTTCGTAAACTTCATTCGGTAAAACTTTCCTTGCGGATCATCCGTTACTCTGAGTTGGTAGGAAGAAATATCAAAAATCTCCGCAGCGAAGGCTTTGCCAATATCAACACATTGCTCCCGCGTCAACGGATCCTTGTCTGAAACGGTCTGCCCCCAAAAGCAAGACACTAAATTTCCATCGGGATCAACGTAAAAGAGATTATTGTGCTTATCCGTATATACGTACTCAGGATAATAATTGTAAGCGGAATATCTGCTTCTTCTGTAGGTTCCTTCAATTTTGTTCTGCTGAATGGTGATCTGTATCTTCTCGGAAGGCGTTATTTGTTCATATCGATCGCGTTCTGCAAACTCGTATTCAACCGTACAGGATACTCCGTCCACGGAATCCGAATAATCCACCAAAAGCGCTGTATAATCCAGATCAAAAGGCTCCTCTTCATCATCCGGTTTCTCGCTCGGCTCCGGTGTGGGCGATTCGTCGCTTGAGGGTGTACAGGATGCATCTTCTGTCAAAATAGGTTTTGAAGATACATTTTCCGACATCACATCGCTATCCGCCAGCGGGCTTGATGATGACGGATCGTCATCAATTGAAGAATTTGAGGGAATTGAAGACATTGAAGGAGTGGAAGTCTGCTGAATGGCAGTGCATCCGGTAAAAAAAACGCACATTGTTATCAATAAGCAAAATATATTTTTCATTATTATTCCTCCATCAAATACATTGGTAAAGTGTAAGTACCATCTCCACAAACAACAACACTTCGTAATGGTGATGTTTCGCTTGTTTTGGATGTAGCAACATTAACTGCCTCATATACTGTACTTCCTGAAAGCCCTTTCGGGCGGGGAGAAGCGCTTTTTATTGGATCGTTACAGAATTTGCGACCAGATCATCAAAGTATTCTCCGCCCTCCGCAAGGGGTTCAAAGCGAACTACAAGAGATTGGTATCCATCCTCTGAAATAAGCCACTCAAAAGTATACGTGTGGTTTTCATTGTAATAAATATAACAATACCCTCCGTTGCCTAACTTTTCCTTGATCTGTCCGTAGGTCATACCGGCCTTAATCTGTGCTCCTGCCTCGCAGGTAATCTTCTCAGGCATATATTCTGCCGCAGTCATATGCTCGGCCCGCCCCCACTCGGCCATACTCTTTTCGGCAAGTGCTTCAAGACTCAAAATCTCAACAGAAATCAGTTCCTTCCAAGAATAATCTGCACCAACCTTTATTACATCCGTGTAGTACTTTTCATAAGGGATCCGTTTTGAAAGCTCCGACCACTCGTACTTGCCATAATACAACGCACTGTATCTCAATAGCAAGATATTTCCGTCATCCAAAACATACATCGTGAACATATCGTACCATGGGTAGAACCCCTGTTGCATTGGCCTATACTCTGAATTGTAGTGTGGAGCTCCCAATAGATCATACACTTCATTTATGAACAAGCCGGGATGTATTCTCTCTACCTCTTGGCGCGAAGGAAACACAGGGGCGTTCACATCATCGTACAGATAATAATCCACATATGGAAAATCATCTGCAGACTCTGCCTGAGAAAGCGGCATCGAGAAATACGAATACTTTGAATTGCCAAGACTACCAGCCTGCAACTCATCAAACACTTGTTTTGCAAGCGCCGGATTGGGAGGATACTCTTCCAAAGACGCGCTTTCAAAAGCTGAGGGCGCAGGCTCGGTGGTAATAGTGGCATCGTTGCAAGAACACAGAAGAAGCGAAAGCGCAACGATCAGTAACAAAACATTTTTGATTTTCATTCGTAGATCCTCCTTGCATATTTGAATAGGTACAGGCCACTTCCGTTTTAAGGGAACACTTTCCCAAGGATATTTTACCATACCAAGGCACACTTTGTCAAGGGCATTTACCAAAAAAAGGAAATTTGTTCCCGCTTTTTGAAAGGAAACCGCCGCATCCGCCCCCACCCCCGTACAGTGCACGGCGAGAAAAGTGCCTTCACCTATATAGTCGTTTTTTTTCGAAAATGTTCCGGGTTTTCAAAAATTTTTTTCGATTTTTTAAAAAAACTTTTTGCTCCTTCTTTACAAGCCTTAAAAAAGGTGCTATACTTTCTGCTGGCAAGCCGCTACGGTTCAGGCAAGTAACAGAAAGAGGAACAACAATGAACATCAGAAGAGCTACCGAAAAAGATATGCCCGCCCTTGACCGCCTGCTTTGTCAGGTGCTGGAGGTCCATCATCAGGGCAGACCCGACCTTTTCAAAACGGGAACGAAAAAGTATACCGACGAGGAGCTGGCCCTGATTTTAAAGGACGATAAAACGCCCGTTTTCGTTGCGGTAAACGAGGAGGACGAGGTGCTTGGCTACGCCTTCTGTATCTTTATTCAGCATCTTGACAACAACATTCTCACCGATATAAAGACGCTCTATATCGACGATCTGTGCGTTGACGAAAGGAGACGAGGTCTGCACGTGGGCACAGCTCTTTTCGACCACGTGGTCGCCTTTGCAAAGGAGCAGAGTTGCTACAATCTGACCTTGAATGTCTGGTCGTGCAACAAATCCGCCATGGCGTTTTATGAAAAACGAGGACTGCTCCCCCAAAAGGTGGGTATGGAGCTGATCTTATAAGCACCCTTCCCTGCCTGAAAAAAGGCAGGGCGTTTTCTTTTTCAAAAATGTGTCAGTTTAAAAGTCAAAGGAGTTAACTCTTCGTTGAGTTGACTCCTTTTTTATTGCATTTCATAAAGATCTGTGGTATACTGTCCCCGTCAGAGAGGAGGAATCCATTATGAGCATAAAAAAACATTTTTTCATCAACAGAATATGGATCGTAACCCTACTCATCTTTTTTCTGCTCGTTATGATGACCGTTTCTTTTTTCAAGGAAGACGTGATCATCGGAATTCTTTGGCTTTTGCTCGATCTCGTTTGCCTTTTCGGGCTTGTACTGTTCCCTCCCTTTTTCGTCATAGATGGGCGTGGCATCCGCATCCACTATTTTTTTGCAAAAGAAAGCTATCTATGGAAAAATATAAATTGGGTGGAGGTGAGATACAGTCCGCCAACGCGAGGCAAATGTATTCCCTATCTTTTTGACACCTTTACCATCAACGGCAAGTCGGAAGAAAAGAAGCGTTTCTTTATGCAGGGCGAAATTGCCCGCTCAAGAAGAGCACGAAAGCTGATCGAAAAATACAGCGGCAAAAAGATCGAGGGATATTTTTCAGACGACGTAAAGGCTTTTTTTGAAAAAAGAAAGGCAAAAAAAGAAAAGACGAAAAAGCAGAAAAAGCACCAAAAGAGAACATAGCCGTCTTCACTCATCCCGCCCTCGGTTTTCCGAGGGCATTTATTTTTTTAAAAAATACCAACTTTCGGTTAACCCCTATTGACAAACGGGCAAAAATGTTGTATTATTGTATTAGTACAAGAGTACAAGCAAAGTGCACAGCTTGTACCTCGGTACGACCTTGATACTGCCTTAACGAAGGGAGGGATGACATGGCGTGGAAGATCAGCGGTGATCTGCCCATATCACAGCAGCTTTACGCCAAGCTGCAGACGGATATTTTAAGCGGCGTTTATCCCCCGGGAAGCCAGTTTCCCCCGGTAAGAAAGCTGGCAATGGACCATTCGGTCAACCCCAACACCATGCAAAAGGTGATGGGACTTCTTGAAAGCGAAGGGTTGCTTCTTTGCTCCTCCACCGCAGGGCGCTTCGTGACAGAGGATCAGGCACTTCTTTTGAAAAAGAAAAAGCAAGTGCAGGAGTCCTTTTTGAAGGAAGCCTTGGCGGAAGCACGGGCGCTGGGCATTGACAAGGAGCAGATGACAGACTTCGTTTTAAACCATTTTGATGAAAGTGAGGAGAACCTATGAACGGATCGGTAAACGAGTGCTTGACGGATCGCACCGCGGAAAATCAAGCCGTTGAAACGCCACCCGCAGATCCTTTATCCGAGGTTATGATTGAAAGCACGCCCATTTTGTGCTGTAAGGATCTTTGCAAAAGCTACAAAAAGAACAAGCCTGTTTTAAAGGATTTCAATTTCACGGTGGAAGCAGGCAAGATCACGGGACTACTCGGCCCCAACGGCTGCGGAAAATCCACCCTTTTAAAGCTCGTTTCGGGCATTCTTGTGCCCGATGGCGGCGACATCCTTTTGTGCGGGCAAAAGAGGAGTGAAAAGAGCAACGCGCTCATTTCCTTTTTGCCCGACTCCCCCTATTTCAGCGGCGGCCAGCGGGTTTCGAGTATGCTTTCCTACTTCGCCGACTTTTACCCCGACTTCGATATGACTCTTGCAAAAAATATGCTTGCCGATCTGGGTATTGACCCCAAAGCCCGCTTCAGAACCCTTTCAAAGGGTACGAAGGAAAAGGTTCAACTGGTGCTCGTGATGTCAAGAAGAGCAAAGCTTTATATGCTCGACGAGCCCCTTGGCGGCGTTGATCCCGCGGCAAGAGACTACATCTTAAAGACCATCATCGGCAACTATTCCCCCGACTCTGCCGTGGTCATCACCACCCATCTGATCTCCGACGTGGAGGCTGCCCTTGACGATTTCGCCTTTATGAACTACGGCGGGCAGATCCTTCTTTCGGGAAGTGCGGATGAAGTCAGAGAGCGGGAAGGCAAGTCGCTTGACACACTTTTCAGGGAGGTGTTCGCATGTTAGGAAAATGCTTAAAATACGATTTTAAAGAGACCTTCAAGCTTTGGTGGGTGGGTGCGCTGGTCAGCCTTCTTTCCGCCCTACCCTTAAGCCTGCTGATTTTCTCCATAATGAACGATATAGGCGATCAATCCTCTTTCCGCTGGCAGGTTTTCCCTCTAATGATCTGCTATATCGGGGTGGTCGTTGGAATGATGATCTCTCTTTTCTCGGTGTACGTTCGCTATTACCGTCATTTCTTCGGCAAGGAAGCCTATCTGACCTTTACCCTGCCCGTGAAGAGAACGACCCTCTTCACATCAAAGTATATCACCGCACTCTTTTTCAACATTGCGTCCTATGCAATACTGATTTTCGGAATGGCGGGGTTTATGGGATATGCTATTCTCGATACGGCAGGATCCGGTTTTTCTGGCAGTGCTGAGCGTGAGTCCCTTGTGACGATGGTCATCGTCGCTTTGATCGTTATAGTGGTCTACGCACTGTTTTTCCTTTACACCATTTCGCTAAGCACCCTTTCTTACTTTTTCATCATCACCTTCTGCGGCGTTTACTTCAAAAAGTACAGCCTGCTTGCCATCATCGTGGCGTTCTTCTGTTTAAGTTTCTTTGGCTCTTACGCCATGATGCTTCCGATGATGGGTGGGATGCTCGGTATTTTCGGACTGGTCGGGTTAATCGATGCCAATATCGTAAGCATGGGCCCTCTTCAGGGCTTTGCCCTGATCGGTGCGGGATTGCTCCTCGTGATCGTTGCCGTCACCGCCCTCAATATGCTCCTTGCCTTCCTTTCCAAGGAACTGCTGGAGCGCAAGCTCAACGTAACGTGAAAGGAGAAAAGATATGAAAAAGAACCTTAGATCCTATCTTGCACTCTTTCTTTCCCTCTTCCTCCTGCTTTGTCTGCCCACCCTCTCTTTTGCAGAAGATGAGGAGGCTACTGCAGAATGGCGTATTGACGAAAGCGGAGATCTGCTTTATTACGGACAAGAGCGGTATCTGCCCTTTGATCTGTCCTACGATTATCTCAACCTTTGGGACTTCTCCAAGGAAGCGACCGTCCTCTTAAACGACAGGGAACTGAGCGTAGCTATATGCGATGACAACCCCGATTTGGTCCTTCTTTACGAGGACAGCAAGGACTATGCCGACGGCGGCTGCAAGCACCTTTACTACAAAGAATCTGCCTTAGCCGAGGCAAAAGCACTTCTTGAGGGGGAGTTCACCTCCTATAAGCTCAACGATGAGTTTTACATCTCAAAGGTGGAAAATGCGCTGATCGAGGGCATCCTTTCCCGCTATGAAGAGCAAAAGCAGACGGTAGAGGTTTTGGAGCTTGAGAATGCCGATCAATACGAGCTCTTAGGTTATTTCAAAAAGGGCTTGCCCTTAAAAAAGCTGGGCGTTCTTCTTGACAGCGACAAGGGCTATTACTACGTCAGCTACCAAGGACTGACCAACGACCGCTTTACCTCCGACGGCAAGCTTTCCACAAGAGAAGGACAGGTAAGCGCCCTTCTGCTTACCGAGGAAGAAAGTGCGGCGATAAGCGATGCCCTTTACGATTACACCTTCACAAAGCCCCAGGTAAGTGCGGATCCTCCCACCGCCCTGCTTTACGTGTTCTTCTTTATCGGCGTTGCGCTTTTCGGCATATTTTCCCCCCTGCTCATCTTGGTCTTCGCCGTGATCATGCTGGTGCGCAAAAAGACCCTGCATCCCGCCCGCTACGTGGCACTTGGCCTGCTGTCAATTGCATGGATCGTTCTGGCACTTCTCGTTGCCCTGCTGATCCTGATCTGAAAGGAGTTTTCTATGAAAAAAGCCATTTTCATTCTTCTGTGTCTTTCCCTTCTGCCTTTGCTTTGCTCCTGCGATAACGCCATTTCAAGGGACGAGGCAGAATACCGCATCGAAAAGCTGATGACGGAGCTTGAAGGCGAGAACTACCAAGAAGTGCTGTCTTTGATGCATCCCGACTACAAATGCGATGAAGAGCAGATCGTCGAATTAGTCGATCAGGTGGAAAAAGCCGAGGGCGTGGAATTTTCCGATGGGATCACCGTTGCCCGCTACACCAATTTCCGCTCTGCTCTTTACGATTCAAACGTGGGCGGCGGCTACTACAGCCTGAGCGGATACATCACCGTCAGCGAAAAACAGGTCTACTTCAAGGTAGAACTTGCGCGCACCGGCGAAGACTTCGGCATTTGCAACTTCTCCTTTGGCAACTGACCCCCTTCCCCGCCCTCCTTCGGGCGGGGATCTTTTTTGCAAAAAGACGGATGAATATTGACGAAACGCTCTTTTTTTGATATAATAAAGCCATCTTTTGAATGCTCAAGGAGTTTGACCTATGAAATCCATTCGTCTCGTTTCACTTTTCATCTCGCTGATTCTTCTCCTTTCTCTCTGCTCCTCCTGCAGCAAGGATGCCACCACCAAGGAGCCTTATCCCTCCTCCCCTGAGGGTGCGGTGTCGGCTGACGCTTCTTCCCCCCTCCCTTCGGAAAAGCAAAGCCCCTCCTCCCCTGAAGTCCCTTTATCGGAGGACGAGCAATTCCTTGCCGAGGTAGAATACCATCGCTACGAGCTGACGGGCAAAAGCACCCCCTACTTTATGGGCAGATGGTTCAAATATAAGATCGGCGGCGAAGATCATATGGTCACCACCAACAGCGGCAGTATGCTCTATTTTATGGTGAAGGGTGCCACCGCTATAGACGTGAATTTCACCCCCAACACGGGTGAGCATGCCGCCTTCTACGCCTGCTCCATCGACGGCGGCGAGCCCATCAGAAAGAACGTGACCGATCCCACCATCCCCCTGCCCGACGAGGGAAGACACACCGTGCGCATCATCACAGAGGGCGTACACGAGCACGTGGGCAAGTGGAGCAACGAAAAGGGCTACGCCTTTAAAAACGTCGTCCCCTCAGAGGGGGGAGAGATCCTGGGCATCAAGCCCACCGAAAAGATCATTTTCTTTTACGGCGACAGCATCACCGAGGGCATCAACGCCATCGGCTCTACGGGCTACGGCGAAAGCCACAGCGCCACCAACGCCTACCCCTGGTACTGCTCGGAAAAGCTGGGCACCGTTCTTTATAATATCGGCTACGGTGCTACGGGTCTGATCAACACAGGCTCCTTTAACACCATGTATCAAGCCATCGACAAGATGACCAACCGCCGCAAGGTGAGTATGGACGTCACCCCTGACGTGATCGTGATCAACCACGGACACAACGACCAATACTACGGCGCTGATCAGATGAAGGAAGCACTTGAAAAGACCATCACTCACCTAAAGGAAAAGTACCCCGGAGTGACCATCGTTTATATGATCCCCTTCAACCAAGCCCACGCCAAGACCATCACCGAATATATGGCAGGGGTGGAGAACAGCTACGTGATCGCCACAAAAGGGTGGAGTATCTCCATGACCGAGGGGGTACACCCCAACAAGGCGGGTGCAAAATATGCCGGAGAGCGGCTTGCCGAGGAGCTTTTGACCATTTTCGGCGAAGAATATTTTAAGTAAATCATTAAATCATACCGCAATACCACGTCAAAAAACAAGAAAGGAGGTGCCGTATGATCCTGATCATTGCAGAAAAGCCCAGCCTTGCCCGCAACATTGCCGAGGGCATTCTGGAGCTTGAAAAAAGCAGAGGAAATGCCAATCCATCACAGCTTATAAAAAGAAACGGTTATCTTGAGGGACACGGGTATCTGGTATCCTGGGCGTTCGGTCACCTCTTTTCGCTGTGCGATATTGAAAAGTATAACCCCTTGCCCCGGGGCAAGAGCGGGTGGTGTATGGACAATCTGCCCTGCTTTCCCCGAGAATTCTCCTTTGAACTGAGAAAGAGAGAAAAGGGGCAGGAGGACGAGGGCGTTGCCAAGCAATTCCACATTCTGAAATCCCTTTGCGAGCGGCAGGACGTTGACACCGTGGTAAACGCGGGGGACGCCGACAGAGAGGGCGAGATCATCGTCCGTCTTTGCATCGACCACGCCTTAAAGGACAGCGACAGCGGCATATCCAAGGCACAAAAAAGGCTTTGGCTTCCCGACCAGACGCCCAAGACGGTGGCAGCTGCCCTTGCAGATCTGAAGGACGAGAAGGAATACGATCTGCTTGCAAGCGAGGGCTACGCCCGCACCTTCATCGACTGGCTTTACGGGGTCAATTTGACCCGCTACGCCACCCTGCGCACGGGAACGCTGCTGCGGGTGGGCAGAGTGATCGTGCCCATCGTGAAGGCCATCTATGAGCGGGATATGGCGATCCGAAATTTCGTCCCCGGCAAATATCTTGCTATGGTAAGCAAGGAGGAGACGGCGGGTGAGGTCATCGAGCTTCTTTCCAAAAACCGCTTTGAAGAAAACGAGCGGGCAAAGGCTGAGGAGCTTTGCAGAAAATATAACGAGGCGGGAGCTGTCGTTCTTTCGGTCAAGCGCAAAAAGGACAAGCTCTCCCCCGGTAAGCTCTATTCCCTTTCCAAGCTTCAAAACGTGCTGGGCAAGAAGTTCAAGATGTCCATGAATGAGTCCCTTGAGATCGTTCAAAAGCTTTACGAGCAGGGGTATTTAACCTATCCCAGAACCAACTCCGAATACCTTGCCACGGCAGAAAAGGACAAGGTCAAGGGCGTGCTTGCCGCCATCAGAAAGGTAGGCTACCCCGTTGCCTTCCGCGACGATAAGACCATCTTTGACGACAGCAAGATCGAATCCCACTCTGCCCTGACCCCCACCTACAAGATCCCCGATCAAAGCAAGCTCTCCGAAAAAGAGAAGCAGGTCTATTCCACCGTTTTCAGACGCTTCGTTGCCGTTTTCTGTTCAGAGCCCTGCATCGTGACCAAAAGCGAGATCGTGATCGCCGTGGGCGACTACGAGCAGTTTACCTTAAAGGGCACGGTGATCGAGGAGCCCGGCTGGACCAAATACGACGACAGACAAGGCAAGGACAAATTCCTGCCTAAATTAAACAAGGGGGACAAAGTCAATATCGACTTCAAGCCCGCCGAAAAGGAGACCTCTCCCCCCAAGCACTATACCATCGAAACGCTGAACAACTACTTAAAGAATCCCTTCAAGGAAGAAAAGGCTGCCGCAAAGGAGCAGACACACGAGGGAGAGACAGAGGATGACAGCGAGGACTACAGAGCCATCTTTGAAGGCTTGGAGCTGGGCACCGAAGCCACCCGTACCGGCATTATCGACAACGCCCGCAAGAGCGGCTACATTGAGTTAAAAAAGGACGTCTACTACATCCTTCCCGCGGGGGAATTCTTTATCGAATCGCTTGACCGACTGAAGATCAGTATGGACAAATACAAGACCAGCGAGCTGGGTCAGGCTTTAAAAAAGGTCTACAGAGGCAAGATCACCATTAAAGAAAGCGTCAATCTTGCAGAAGAGCAGATCTCTGCCATCTTCGGCGGCTTTTCGGGTGAAGAGGAGATCGGCTATTTCGGCGATGAGGTGGGCTCCTGCCCCCTTTGCGGAAACAAGGTGAAGAAAAAGCGCACCTTCTTCGGCTGTGAGGGCTACAAGGAGCAGGGCTGCAAATTTTCATTTCAAGCCGTGATCTGCGGAAAACAGATCCCTTTATCCGCCGCAAGAAGCCTGCTTTTAAACGGACAGACAGAGCCTCTTTACGGCTTCGTCTCCAAAAAAAGCGGCAAGCCCTTCTCTGCCCGACTGTGGCTAAACGAGGAGCATCGCGTGGTCTTTAAGTTTGAGGACGACCGCCCGACCACCGCTCAAGCCGCTTCAAATACCGCCCCAAAGAGGATCACCTGCCCCCTTTGCTCAAAACCCGTCGTCAAGGGCAAGAGTGCCTACGGGTGTCTTGGGTACAAGGAGGGCTGCACCTTCCGTCTGCCCTTTATAGACGACCGGGGAGCTTTACTCTCCGACGAGGATGCCGTAAAAAGGATCAAAGAGCTGCACCAAACCGCGCCGTAAGGCATCCAGCGGTCAGGTGCACTCTTTTTTTGCAGTTTTGAGACAGTTTTTTTATTGTTTTGTGATTTCCTCTTGATTTTTCCTTCTGAAAGTGCTATACTATATGGGATGTTGTAAACACAACAAGATTTCAACTGCGCCGTCTCAGGGCGCGGAAAGGCAGATCTATGGATATCCGTGCATTTATGGCGCCCCAAGAGGAACAGCCCCTTGACCGACTTATAAGCGACGGCGGCTTTGCATCCATCTTCCGCACTGTTGCCTGCATCGGCGACAGCCTTTCCTCAGGGGAATTCGAGCTGGTACGGCAGGGACAGACCTCCTATCACGATCTGTTCGACTATTCCTGGGGACAGTTTCTTGCAAGAATGTGCGGCTCCAAGGTGCTCAACTTCTCGCGAGGCGGTATGACGGCAAGAGAATACTGCGAAAGCTTTGCCGAAGAAAAAGGCTTTTGGAAAAAGGAGCTTGCCTGCCAGGCGTATATCATCGCCTTGGGTGTAAACGACCTTGTATATCAAGGACATCCCGCGGGCACGGTTGAAGACGTCTGCCCCACTGACCACAGCAAAAACGGCAAGACCTTTATAGGCTATATGGGCAAGATCATTTCAAGAGTCAGAGAGATCTCGCCGAGCGCTCCCGTTTTTTTGGTAACTATGCCAAGGGACGGTCACGGCAAAAGAGAGATCGGCGCCCTGCAGGCCGAGCTGATGTACCGTCTTGCCGAGCTCTTTCCCTCTTGCTACGTGATCGATCTTCACAAATACGGTCCTGTTTACGATGAAGAGTTCAAGAAAAACTTCTATATGCACGGGCATATGAACCCTCAGGGATACTATCTTACGGCGAAAATGATCGCTTCTTACATCGACTACATCGTTCGCTCTCATCCGAGGGATTTTGAAAGGATCGCTTTTTTGCCCGATCACCCCGAATTGTTTAAAGAAATTTGAAGATATTCCTTTATAATCGGATCATTCCATAACGCCCGTTGGGCACTCTATATGAAAGGACGCTTATTTAGCGAGGTTACCTCTGTGGCAAACAAACTCACTCTGGGCATCGACATCGGCTCCACCACCACCAAGCTGGTGCTTTTGGAGGATGGTCGCCCCGTATACGAAAAATACCAAAGACACCTGTCGCAGGTGCGCAAGACAACGCTGGAAATGCTTTTAGAGCTGAAAAAAACGAGAGATATTGAAAAGCTGTCTGTGGCCGTTTCGGGCTCTGCCGGTATGGGTATGGCAGAGGCGGCAGGACTTTCCTTCGTGCAGGAGGTCTATGCCACCGGTGAGGTCATCAGCCGTCTTGCCCCCGACACGGGCGTGGTCATCGAGCTTGGTGGAGAGGATGCCAAGGTCATCTTCTTCGGCGGAGGGATCGACGAGCGAATGAACGGCTCCTGCGCCGGCGGCACGGGTGCTTTTATCGACCAGATGGCAGTATTGCTTGATATGACGGTGGACGAAATGGACGCCGAAAGCTTAAAGGCGACACGTATCTACCCCATCGCCTCCCGTTGCGGCGTTTTTGCCAAGACCGACATTCAGCCCCTTTTGAATCAGGGGGCAAGCAAGGCGGATATCGCTATGAGTATCTATCAGGCGGTGGTCAATCAGACCATCACCGGACTCATCCAAGGCAGAAAGATCACCGGCAAGGTGATGTTCCTGGGCGGCCCTCTTTACTACTGCGAGGGTCTGAGACGCCGTTTTTACAAGACCCTGGACCTTACCCCCGAGCGGGCGATCTTCCCCGAATACGCCCTTTATTCGGTGGCGATGGGTGCGGCAATGTACGCAGGAGATGCAGAGGAGCTTGCCTTTGACGAGGTGATCCGCCGCATTGAGGAAAGTGCCAAAACCGAAAAAAAGCGCTCCGACCGTCTGCCTCCCCTCTTTGAAAACGAGGAGGAATACGACGATTTCGTGGCACGCCATAAAAAGGCGTCTGTTCCCGAGACCGATATCGCAAGCTACTGCGGAAGAGCGTGGTTGGGCATCGACTGCGGCTCCACCACCACCAAGCTTGCATTGATCGCAGAGGATAAGACCCTGCTTTATACATACTACAGCTCCAACAAAGGCAATCCCGTGGAGCTGGTGAGAGAACAGCTTTCTCACATCTATGATCTTTGCGGCGACCGCATCACCATTTGCGGCAGCTCCGTCACAGGCTACGGCGAGGATCTGATCAAGCACGCATTCCACATTGACGAGGGGCTCGTTGAGACCATCGCCCACTACACCGCCGCCAAGCACTTCCAGCCGAACGTGGATTTCATCATCGACATCGGCGGTCAGGATATGAAGTGCTTCCGCATCCGCAACGGCGCCATTGACAGCATTTTATTAAACGAAGCCTGCTCCTCTGGATGCGGGTCCTTTATCGAGACCTTCGCCCGTGCTTTGGGCTATGAGATCGCCGAATTTGCAAAGCTTGGTCTGAAAGCCAAGGCGCCCGTAAATCTGGGCTCCCGTTGCACCGTCTTTATGAACTCCTCTGTCAAGCAGTCCCAGAAGGACGGCGCGTCGGTGGAGGACATTTCGGCAGGGCTTTCTTCAAGTATCGTGAAAAATGCCCTTTACAAGGTCATCCGCGCCGCTTCCCCGGAAGAGCTTGGCAAAAACGTGGTGGTACAGGGCGGAACCTTCTATAACGACGCCGTTTTGCGCGCATTTGAGAAGGAACTGGGTACCGACGTCATCCGTCCCTCGGTGGCGGGACTGATGGGTGCTTACGGTGCGGCTCTTCACGTGATGAAGAACGAAAAGAGCAGCCTCCTCTCCCCCGAGGAGTTATCCTCCTTCAAGCACGAGTCCACCTCTGCCATCTGCAAGGGATGTGCCAACCATTGCCATCTCACCATCAACCGCTTTGCCGACGGCGGCAGATTCATTTCGGGCAACCAGTGTCAAAAGGCGCTGGGTATTGACAAAGCCGAGGAGCTTCCCAATCTTTACAAGTGGAAGAGAGAGTATTTTGAGAGTCTGAAGCCCACCGAGGGCGGCAAGAGAGGAAAGATCGGTCTGCCTATGGCGCTGTCTACCTACGAATTTGCCCCTCTGTGGTATAAGCTTTTCACAGAGCTGGGCTTTGACGTGCATTTTTCTGCTCTTTCCAACCGCGCCACCTACGAAAAGGGACAGTTCACCATCCCCTCCGACACCGCCTGCTATCCCGCAAAGATCATGCACGGTCATATGGAGGAGCTGATGGAAAAGGGACTCAATCTCCTCTTCTATCCCGGACTTACCTATAACATTGACGAGCACGCCGGCAACAACCACTACAACTGCCCCGTGGTCGCTTACTACGCCGAGCTTTTAAAGGGCAACGTGGAGGATCTGCAGAAGGTTCACTTCCTCTTCCCCTATCTCTCCCTTGACAGCGAAAAGCAGCTGGTCAGCACCCTTTTGCCTCCTTTAAGAGAAGTGGACAAGAGCATTTCAAAAAGCGAAGTGAAAAGGGCGGTCAGTGCAGCGTTTGCCTTCTATGAGGATTACAAATCTGCCCTGAGAGGTGCCGGAGCAAGCGCGCTTTCATTTGCCAAGGAGCACAAAAAGAGAGTGATGATCTTGGCCGGTCGTCCTTACCACGTAGATCCCGAGATCTGCCACGGCATTGACAAGCTCGCTTCGTCGCTGGGCTTCGTGGTGGTCACAGAGGACGCCGTTGCCCACCTTGCTCCCGTGCAGTACGTAAAG
Organism: Clostridia bacterium; assembly: GCA_017465885.1. Lineage (GTDB taxonomy): Bacteria > Bacillota > Clostridia > Oscillospirales > CAG-272 > UBA11512. Next base: position 75,906 of record JAFTVG010000014.1, read on the forward strand.
GTGCTGGACCAGTGGACCTTCCACGCCCGCCTTTACAGAGCCGCCGCCTTTGCCTGCGAAAACGAGAACGTGGAGCTGGTACAGCTGGTATCCTTCGGCTGCGGGGTGGACGCCATCACCACCGACGAGATCCGCTCTATTCTTGAGAGCAAAAACAAGCACTACACCCAGATCAAGATCGACGAGATCACCAATCTTGGTGCGGTAAAGATCAGACTGCGCTCCCTTCTGGGCGCACTTGAAGAAAGGAGCTGAGAGAATGCAGGACAAATATTTTATTCCCTTTACCGAGCAGATGAAAAAGGAATACACCATCCTTGTTCCCAATATGCTCCCTATGCACTTCAAGCTGATCATGAGCATCCTCGCCACCGACGGCTTCAAGACCGAGCTTCTTGAAACCTCGGGTCCCGAGATCGCCGAGACCGGTCTGAAATACACCCACAACGACACCTGCTACCCTGCCATCCTTGTGATCGGTCAGTTTATCGAAGCACTGCAGTCGGGCAAGTACGATCCCCATAAGGTCGCCCTCATCATGTTCCAGACGGGCGGCGGATGCCGTGCCTCCAACTACATTTCGCTTATCAGAAAGGCGCTGATCAAGGCAGGCTTTGACTACGTGCCCGTCATCTCCTTCAGCCTTCACGGCATTGAGGATCACCCCGGCTTCAAGCTTTCCTTAAAGCTCTATCACGGAATGATGTACGCCATTCTGTATGCCGATCTGTTGATGAGCCTGAACAACCAAGTGCGCCCCTACGAGATCAACAAGGGCGACAGCGCCGCCCTTTGCGATAAGTGGATCAAAAAGCTTGGTTTGGAGCTGGGTACACAGCGGATCAGCTACAGAAAGATCAAGAAAAACTATACCGAGATCGTCAAGTCTTTTGCCGCTATTCCCTTAAAGAAGGAGCCCCGCGTAAAGGTTGGTGTGGTAGGCGAGATCTTCGTCAAGTATTCTCCCCTTGCCAACAACGATTTAGAAAACTTCCTTGTATCAGAAGGTGCGGAGGTGGTCGTGCCCGGTCTTTACGATTTCTGCCTCTTCTTCGTCTACAACTATATGCTTGAGCCAAAGCTCTACAGAAAGAAGATCTACCTCTATCCGCTGTTCAAGGTGCTTTACAAGTTCCTTTGCAACAAGAAGGAGGACTTGGCAAAGGCCATCAGAGCCAACAGCAGCTTTGATACCGCAACACCCTTTGACCACGTTGCCCATATGGCTGAGGATATCATCCATCACGCCGTGAAAATGGGGGAAGGTTGGCTTCTGACTGCCGAGATGGTAGAGCTTGCCGAATCGGGATGCGGAAACATCGTTTGCACTCAGCCCTTCGGATGTCTGCCCAACCATATTTGCGGTAAGGGTATGATGAAGCCCATCAAGGAGTTAAAGCCCGACGTGAACATCGTTGCCATCGACTATGATGCGGGTGCAAGCCGTGTCAACCAGGAAAACCGCCTGAAGCTGATGCTGGCAAACGCCAGAAAGATCATGCTGGCAAAGGACCAAGGATAACCCTCAATCACATCGGGAGGATGCGGCAAGCAGGCGGCATCCTCCCAAACTTTTAAAATTGGATGTTGACAAGTCAACTTATTTGTTGTATAATGTAGTAAAGAAGCACAACCGAAAGGATTCCCTATGATCGGCAGATTTGAAAAATTCACCTTCGCTATCTCAGAATTATCCCGCTATTGGCACAAGATCGCCTCGGACGAAATGGCAGCATACGGACTGAAAGGTCCTTACGCCGTATATCTGGTCACCATGCAACGCCACCCCGACGGCATCACCGCCGCGCGCCTTTGCGAGCTTTGCGAAAAGAATAAGGCGGACGTTTCCCGCGCCATGGCAGACTTAGAAGACAAGGGGATGATCTGCCGCAAGACCGACGGCGGCAACCTGTATAGAGCCCTGCTGGTCTTGACCGATAAGGGCAAGGAGGCAGCGACCCACATCAAAGCCCTTGCCGAAAAGGCTGTGGAGATCGGCGGCAAGGGACTGACCGACGAGCAAAGAGAAACCTTTTATCACGCCCTTGAGGTGATCTCCTCCAATTTGAAGGAGGTCAGCCGCGAGGGACTGCCCAAAACCTCAAATTGACCTCTTCCAATTGTTTTTTCAATTGTTTTTCTCCAAAAAAAGAAGAATGCGCAGGAACTGACCCTGTGCATTCTTCTTTTTCAGTTTAAAATCCATTTTTTCAAGTCTGCGATCCGCTTTTCACAGTCCGCATAACCGATATCGTACACCCTTTTGATCTCATCGGGGTTCTTTTCAAGTCTTCCGATCCCCAAAGGCAACGAGGGGCGGATGACGAAAGCATCCCCCTGCTCTTCCCTTTTACAAACGTACTCTACCTGCTCGTTATAGCAGTCGTGCCGTTTTTCAAGCGCTTTTTTAAAGGCAGGATAGCGATGATAAAACCTCGAAAGGAACTTTTTTTCGGGCTTTTTTCTGTAGGAACCCTCTCTTGTCAGGATCACCAGATTGCGCCCGTAGCCCAGCTCTTCAAAGGCTTTTAAAGGGATACTGTCGGCACACCCCCCGTCAAGATACCGCTCTTCCCCGATCTTTACGATGCGGGAAAAATACGGAAGGGATGCCGAGGCACGCAGATAGTCGATCTCCTTTTTCATATCGGTCATTCTTTTATAAAGGGGCTTGCCCGTTTTTACATCGGTGCACACCACGTAAAAAGGAATGGGATTGCTTAAAAACGCGTCGTTATCATAAACATCCAATTTATCGGGCAGCTCGTGATAGCAAAAGTCCACACCCACCACGTTTCCCGTTGTCAAAAAGCTGCGTATGCTCATAAAGCGGTGGTCTCGGCTGTATTTCAGATAATAGCGGATACTGCGCCCCTTCTGTCCCGACATATAGGAGCAGCCGTGTATGGCGCCTGCAGACACGCCGATCACCCCGTCAAAGGAGATGCCCTCCTCCATCAGCCGATCAAGCACCCCCGCGGTGTAAATGCCTCTCACCCCGCCTCCCTCAAGCACCAGACCCAGCTTTTCGTTTTTTTCCGTCAAAGGATCACGACCTCTCCGTAGGCTTTGGGATCGTCAAAGATCAGCTCACCGCAGGCGGGCACCCAAATCCTTCCGGATGCGGGATTTTTGATGCTGAGGATGGGGGCAGACAAGGTTGCCTCCACCTGTGATTTTTCAAAGGACAGATCGCAGTCGATCATTTTGCAGTTGACGAGCTTCAGATCCTTACAGTAGCAAAGGGGCTGTGTGCCGATCAGGGTGCAATCTTCAAAGGTCACGTTCTCGCAGTACCACCCCAGATATTCTCCCTTTACGGTGCAGTTTCTCACCGTCACGTTTTTGGCGTGCCAGAAGGCGTCCTTGGTATTGAATGCACAGTCTTCAAAAAGGGCGTTTTCTATGTATTGAAAGGAGTATTTCCCTTCCAGGCTCACCTTTTTAAAGTGCAGATCCCTGGAGCGGAGCATAAAATATTCGCCCTTGACCGCACAGTCCTCCATCTCGATGCCCCTTGTAAACCAGCCAAATTCGGCAGACTCCACGTCACATCTTTTCATTTTCACCCCGCCGCACTCACGAAGCGCCTTGATGCCGTGCAAAGCGGCGTCAGAAAGGTCAATATCGGTGGTATACCACAGTGCCGCGCGGCAAAGGGGCGTCATGGCGGAGGAACGGATGGTCAGTCCACGATCGTGCCAAAAGGGGTAGCGCAGATTGAAGGTGCAGCTCTCCACCGTAATATCGTTACACTCCTTGAAGGCACTCTCTCCGTCTGCAGGACCGTCAAAGGTACAGTTTTTCACGTCAAGTCCGCTTCTGCCGTAAAAGGCACGCTCCTCGTCGTGCTTTTCATTCATAATCAGTTCTCTGTTTTTCATCGTTAAATCGGGCAGATGCCCGCCTTTCTTTTGAAAAAGTGCTTTTGCCCGGTCACAAATCAAGCGTTGTCAAAGGTGTTCACTATAATGAAAGCGACAAGCTTCTGTCGAAACTTGTCGCTTTCTGGTGCCGGAAGCGGGGGTCGAACCCGCACGGTATCGCTACCACTGGATTTTGAGTCCAGCACGTCTGCCAATTCCATCATTCCGGCAAAGGGTATGAACCGAACACCAGTATCATACCATATAATTTGCTTTTTTGCAAGCTTTTTTTTAAAAAAAGAAGATTTTTTTATTCAATACGCAGATCCACCCTGCTCAGCTTTTCAAGGAGCCGATCATCCTCGTCCTCCTTGTCGGAAAGCTCCTCAATCCGCCTTCTGATCCACAGCATCTGCTCGTCTGTCCGACTGATCACCTCGGCACAATTCTGAAGCTGAAAAGCCAGATCATCACAGCAGGACAGATCGTTCTTATAGCGGAGCTGATGCTCCAAGCTTGCCCAGAAGTCCATTGCCATAGTGCGGATCTGCACCTCCACCTGCATATCTCTTTTCTGCTTTGCAAAAAAGACGGGGATGCTGACGATCAGATGCAGGCTTCTGTAGCCGTTTTCTTTGGGTGAAGAAATATAGTCCTTTTTCTCGATAAGCGTGACGTCATCCTGACCGAGAAAGGCATCTGCGATCATATAGATGTCATCAATGTAGGCACAAATCACCCGCACGCCCGCCACGTCGTGAAGCGTCTTCTCGATGTTTTCCACCGTGAACGCGATCTCTCTTTTTGCCAGCTTTTCGGCAATGCTTGCCGTTTTCTTCAGTCTGGAGCTCATCGAGCTGATGGGGTTGCGCTGGTATCTGACCTTAAATTCGGTGCTGAGTACGTCAAATTTGGTCAGTACCTCCTTCATAGCACAGGTATACGCCATCATCAGGTCTCTATAGTCGATCATGGTGCCCATTGCCTGCTTCTCTTTGGAGAGCAGGATCTTTACCGACTTCTCATCGGTCAGCGCCCCCAGTGCCGCAGGAAGACTGCCGCACTCTGCGCTTTGCACCCATCTGTCAAGACGGTCGCTGTCAAAGCTTCCATAGCTTTCATCCCTTAATTTCGTTGTTTCATTCACGTTACGTTACATCCTGTTCTTTTTATCAAGATAATCCTGCAAAATGATCTCTGCCGAAAGGGTGTCCACCACCTGCTTTCTTTTTTTTCCTCTGCAATTGGTCTCGTTGAGGAAACGGTGCGCTACCATGGTTGAGCACCGCTCGTCCACAAGCTGCACCTTCATTCCGCACGCCTCCTCCAGCCTTGCGGCGAAATCTGCCACCTTTTGGGCTCTCGGACCCTTGGACCCATCCATATTGATGGGAAGGCCCATCACCACCTCTGCCGCTTGCTTTTCGGTAATAAGGGTACAAAGGCGGTTGATCAGTCTCTCCTCGCTATATTCTGTGATGGTCTCAAGCCCCGATGCCATTTTGCCAAAGGGGTCTGACAGCGCTACACCGGTGCGCACGTCTCCCAAATCTATTCCAAGTACTCTTGCCACGTATTTTCTCCTTCGTTATTGGTAGAAAGTGCCCATCCGCGCTTCTCTTACGCCCTCTGCCACCTGCAAAATGAACTTTTCGATCTCGAAAAAGACCTCTTCTCTTTTTTCACCGCTAAAAAGGCGCGAGGCGGGGCTATCAAACAGTCTGAGCGACTGCATACAGATCTCCGCATCAAGCAAGCGGTCGGACAGCATCTTTGCTCCCTCCTGCTCCTCTCCCGAAAAGACCATCACGGGAAGCCCCTGCTCAATAGAGGTTGCCCAGAGAGGATCGCTCGTTATGATCCCCGATTCAAAGATCTGACGGTAGGCGTCTGCCGTTAACGGAAAGCCGCAAGGCAGAGCCCCCCCTTCTCCTTCGGGTGAAGCCGCCGTTTTCTTACAGCCGTACAGCTTTTTTTCAAGCGCAGCAGCAGGCTGATCCTTCTTTTTGCCTCTGCAGGAGAGGAAAAAGGTCAGCTTTCCAAGAACGGGTGACAGACGGAGCGCATCGGGACAAGACAGGATCATCCCGTCGCCACTCTCCTTATAAAGTGCCATCCATCTTTGCAGGACCTCCGCTCCAAGCCCCTGCCCCAAAAGCAGATAGGGCAGATAGCGGTATTTTTTCCGCATCAGATCGTATAAGCGCTTCTGATCCTCGATCAGGGTGTCAAGCGCCCTTCCTTGTCCGATATTCCCGGGCTCTTCTCCTTGAGGAATGCTTCTGCCGTGACCTCTTAAATCGCATCCGCAAAGGATGATGCCCTGCCCCGTCAGATACTCTGCAAGGGGCAGATAGTGCTCCATATGCTCACCGCCGTCGTGGCAGACCTGCAAGAGGGCTACGGGGTTTTCCTCGGGCAGAAAGACTGTATAATAGAGGCTGTGGCTCTCGTCACTTGAAAGAAAGGTTGCCTCGGTGCGCTTCATACTCTTCTCCTTGTTTTTCGTTTTGCGCTCACACGAGCAGCTTTGCATCCAGCTCGTTATCAATGATGAACTGCTTGATGTCCTCGTATCCGGGAAGATTGGAAACACCGCCCGGACGAAGCATTGCCACCGTTTCCGCAACTGCGGCAAATTCGCACGCCATACGAATGTCGCCCTCCATCAGATAACGCAAAAGCAGGGCGGCGTTGTAGCACTCCTGCCCGCCTCTGAGGTCCTCGGGCACGAAATCGTAATTGGGCACGAAATAATAGTACTTTCCGTTGTAGGCAAAGGCTCCCTTGCCGTCAAGACGGATGATGAAATACTTTGCCTTCACCTTGCCTGCCAGCGCGATGCACGCCTTCAAGCAGTCCTCCACCGTCTGCACCCTCATATTGCAATATCTCTGGGCGTTTGCCTGGTCCATGACAAGAATGGTGCCGTCGCCAAACTGATCCACGGGAAGTCTTGCCGCCTGCTTGCCTCTTAAATCCACCAAAACGGGGACCTGATGGGTGTTTGCCCCCAAAATGGCAGTATAGACGATCTCCTGAGGCATATCGCCGTTGACGATCACCGCATCGGGGCAGCAGGAATAAGCATCCTCCACCATTTCTGCCGTCAGGCTGAGGTTGGCACCCTCAAAAACAAAGGTGCGCTTTCCCTCGTCTACGTCTGTCATCGTCCATTTGGTGCCCGAGGAGACCCCTTTTTCAATATGCACGCCCCCCAGATTTTCAACGTAACCCGCAAGGAACTTGTAGATCATCTTACCGTGAGAATCCGAGCCGATGGCAGTACACAGCATGCACTGCGCCTCCAGCTTTTCTAAGGCAACGGCAGTGGCAATACCCGTACCGTCGGGATATCTGATGAAATTCTTTACCTTTGCACTTCCACCCGCAGGAGGGATGGAGGGGATGTCCATATCCATGGAAAAGTAGGCGCTTCCCACCGTTAAGATCTTGGGGCTCATAGCAATCCTCCGTCTGTTTTCTCAAAGCACAGTTCTGTCTTTGGCTCTTGCTTTATTCAATATATTATACCACTTTTATAGACACAAAATCAATACCTTTTGCAAATTTCGCCAAAAAAGGACGAAAAGAAGCACCGAGGGACTGCTGGTGCTTCAAATGAGAATATACATCCGCTCTTAGAAGGGAAATTTCTTTTTCTTTGCCTCAAAGGACGTGACGGTGTAGCCAAGCGCGGTGATCACATCACGGACCTGCTGCTCGTCGGGCACTTCCTTTACCGTCATGGTGCATTCGTGGCTTTCGTGGGAGGCGCTCACCCGCTTGGGGGCGAAAGCATCGTTTAACGCCTTGATCACGTGTCCCTCGCATTTGATGCACATCATTCCCTCCACACCTATTCTGATTTTATACATCGCCTTTCCTCCTTATGGTTAGTTGTCGCTAACTTAATATAACACGAAAGAGCGGTTTTGTCAAGGGAAATCCAAAAGACAGAAGATCATTTTGCCAAGCACAACCTCGTTTATTTGTGCCGCAAGCGGCAATGAGGTTGTGCTAACGCTCAAATGATGTTGCGTGTACCACGCAAATGATGTTGTGCCTGTCGGCACAAAGGAAAAAATCCTAAGAACTCTGTTCTTAGGATTTTTTGTGTAATAACACACTCGTTAATACAATGAACTACCGAAAGTAGCAATTGTGCATTGTCTTGACGACTTGTTTATTTAATGGCCACTATGACCACCGCAGTTATGCGTGCCGCAACCGTGGTTGCCGCAGCTGTGAGCACCATTGTTGTGCTCGTGATCGTGGTGATCGCACTTGACGTTGGGGTTATAGCCGAGATTGTGCGCAAGATATGCCTCGACTGCTGCGTCGCAAGCTCCGCTGACACCTCCATAGAGCTTGATACCCGCATCGGCAAGTGCCATCTGCGCACCGCCTCCGATACCACCGCAGATAAGAACATCTGCTCCGAGTGTTTTTAACAGACCTGCTAAAGCACCGTGACCCTGTCCGTTGGTATCGATTACTTTAAAGGATATGATTGTATTGTCCTCAATTTCATAGACCTTGAACTGCTCCGTGTGACCGAAATGTTGAAAGATCTGTCCGTTTTCGTAAGTAACTGCAATTTTCATATTTTTATACTCCTTATCATAAATTACATTTCCCAGCTTCCAAGCCAATTGGAAAATTCCATATAAATCTGCTGCATCTCATCAGCAAGCTCTTCCCCTTTGTTCAGCGTGAATATCCAATCCTTTTTGCCAAACTTTTCTACGTATTTGTATTCGGAAGTGTAGTTTTCATTTTCAAGCTCACCGAGAGCCTTGTTTGCAAGTGCTTCCGCTTTACGAACGTTGGCAACAAGATCCGCGAACGCTGTTTTATCTACCGCCTCGATCTCGGCTACGATAGAGTCAAAGTATCCCTCCTTATAGCCGTAATTGTACTGCGCGCCGTCTTTGTAAATGAAGTTTTCCGCATCGCTTGCATACAGAAAATATCCCGGTTGAGTTACACCGTTTTCGTCTGTATAGCTATTGACGAAATAAGTATTCCAAGCACACAGGAAGTTGACGTAATCATACATTTTGTAGATATCATTCACTACGTCGGTATTGGCGATCTTCTGCC
>JAFTVG010000015.1 GCA_017465885.1 Clostridia bacterium
AAGTGCAGTAATGCATTCAGCTGACCGATACTAATTGGCCGAGGGCTTGAACATCATTGTTCTAAACAAGTGTTCAACGCTGCGTTTGAGTTTCGTTTCGATCACACTTCTGTTCGGTTTTTAATGAACACTTTTCAAAAGCAGGGTCTTCCCAATAGGGAGGGCTTTTTCTTTTGTTTTTTGGCGGATCATTCCGCCTTTTTTTAAATTGTTAAAGAAAAATATTGTGTTTTTTCTTCAAATATGATACAATAAAACAGATAAGATCAAGCCACTCACTGAAAGAGGAATAAGATGAACGAAAGAGAAGAGCTGCTTTATTTAAGAGAGCAGATCGAATATCATAGAAAGAAATACTACGTTGAGGACGCCCCAGAAATCTCCGACGCTGAATTTGACAAGCTCTACAGACGCCTTGAGGACCTTGAGGCGGCTTGTCCTCAGTGGCACGATGAAAATTCGCCCATCTATCGCGTGGGGGGCGGTGTGCTTGAGAGATTCGAGAAGCACACCCACACCGTGCCCTTAAAGAGCCTTACCGACGTCTTTTCCTTTGTAGAGCTTGCTGAGTTCACCTCCCGCACAGCCCGTTGCGGGGGATATACCGTGGAAAAGAAGATCGACGGCCTTTCGGTTGCGCTGATCTATAATGGAGGGCGCTTTCTTTCGGGTGCCACCAGAGGAGACGGTTTGGTGGGAGAGGACGTGACTGCCAATCTGCGCACTGTCAAGAGCATTCCCATGACCGTGCCCTATAAGGGCTATCTTGAGGTCAGAGGCGAGGTGTTTATGCCCCGCGCGTCCTTTGAAAAGCTGAATGCCCAGCGGGAAAAGAACGGCGAAGCACTCTTTGCAAACCCGAGAAATGCGGCGGCAGGGTCGCTGAGGCAATTGGATTCGGGCATTGCGGCAAAGAGAAATCTGGATATTTTCATCTTCAATCTGCAAAAATGTGATAAAGAATTTGCCACCCACAGCGAAACGCTGGACTTTTTAAAGGAGCAAGGCTTCAAGGTTCTCGGCTACGCTCTTGCAAGCGACCACGAGCAGGTGGTGCGGGAGATCGAAAAAATCGGCGAGCAGAGAAGCGGTCTTTCCTACGATATTGACGGAGCGGTGGTCAAGGTCAACGATCTTGAAGAGCGGCGCATCCTTGGCGAAGGCACGAACGTGCCCAAGTGGGCGGTTGCCTACAAATTTCCGCCCGAGCAGAAGGAAACGACTCTGCTTGACATCTACGTGCAGGTGGGCAGAACGGGGGTTCTGACGCCCAACGCCCTTTTAGAGCCGGTGCATCTGGCAGGCTCTACCGTGTCGAGAGCCACTCTTCATAACATTGACAATATCCGTTTCAAGGATATCCGCATCGGCGACACTGTCACCGTGCAAAAGGCAGGCGACATCATTCCCGAGGTGGTGTCCTCCAAGAAGGACGATGCCCACTTCTCAAGACCTCTTTACGAAATGCCCTGTGCCTGCCCCTCCTGCGGGGAGAAAACGGTGCGCATTGAGGGGGAAGCCAAAACCATTTGCACAAACGGCGCCTGCCCCGCGCAAAGACAACGCAGTATTGAGCATTACGCCTCCAAGGATGCGATGAATATTGACGGGATGGGTCCTGCGATGGTGAAGAGCCTGATCGATGCGGGGATGCTGACCGATATTGCAGACTTATATTGCCTTGATGTTGAGAAACTGCAAACACTTGACAGAATGGGCAAAAAATCGGCGGAAAATCTGCTTGCCTCGGTGGAAAACTCCAAGAAATCGGGGCTTGCAAGGCTCATTTTCGGTCTGGGTATTCAAAACGTCGGTCAAAAGGCGGGCAAAGCTCTGGCTGAGCATTACGGCGATATCGAAAGCCTTTTTGCGGCAAGCGCGGAGGAGATCGCATCCATTGACGATTTCGGTGCCATCACCGCCTCTTGTGTGGTCAGTTATTTTTCCCATCCTCAGACCAGAGCCCTCGTTGACCGTCTGAAGTCGGCAGGGGTGGTGACAAGCGAAGAAAAAAAGGAAAAGGGCGCTCTTTTTGCGGGCAAGACCTTCGTTTTAACAGGCACCCTTCCCACCTTAAAGCGCTCTCAGGCGGCGGCACTCATCGAGGAAAACGGAGGAAAGACCTCCTCGTCGGTGTCAAAATCCACCGATTTCGTTTTAGCGGGTGAGGAAGCAGGCTCCAAGCTTACCAAAGCGCAGAGCCTGGGCATTGCCATCATTGATGAGGAAAAGCTGCTTTTGATGATTGAAAAGGGCAGTATGGACGTATAATTGAAAGGAGAAGGAATATGCTGATAGATCACGTGAAGATCTACGTAAAAGCAGGTGACGGAGGAAACGGATGCGTGTCCTTCCACCGTGAAAAGTACGTTGCGCAGGGCGGACCCGACGGCGGGGACGGCGGCAACGGCGGAAACATCGTGCTGTACGTGGATATGGGTGACAACACCCTGTTAAAGTATAAGTATAAGAGAAAATTCATTGCGGAAAACGGCGGAAACGGCAAGCCGGGCAAGCTTCACGGCGCAAACGGCAAAGATCTCAGACTCCCCGTGCCTCCCGGTACCGTGGTCAAGGATCCCGAAACGGGCCTTGTCATCAAGGATCTGTCTAAGGAAAACGAGGAATTCGTTCTTTGCAAGGGCGGTAAGGGCGGCTGGGGCAACAGACATTTTGCCACCCCCACAAGACAGGTGCCCCGCTTTGCCAAAAACGGCACCAGAGGCAAGGAGGCAGAGGTCCTGCTTGAGCTGAAGATGCTGGCAGACGTGGGGCTGGTGGGTCTGCCCAACGTGGGCAAGTCCTCCATCCTTTCGATGATCAGTGAGGCACGCCCCAAGATCGCCAACTACCATTTTACCACCCTTTCCCCCAACCTCGGCGTGGTGAAAACGGGTGATGGCAAGGGCTTCGTTGCCGCAGATATTCCCGGTCTCATCGAGGGTGCCTCTGAGGGCGCAGGACTTGGACACGCCTTCCTTCGTCACGTGGACCGCTGCAGACTGCTCATTCACGTGGTGGACGTGTCGATGATGGAGGGAAGAGACCCTCTTGAAGACATCAAGACCATCAATGAGGAGCTGGCAAGCTACAGCGAGGCGCTGTCTATGCGCCCGCAGATCATTGCCGCCAACAAGAGCGACTGTATCGACGAGGAGCTTTTTGATAGAGAAGCCTTTGAAAGCTACGTTAAGGAAGAGGGCTGGGATCTGATCTACGTTTCAGCCGCCACGGGGGAGAACTTGGATAAGCTGGTGAGAATGGCAGACGAGCAGCTCTCCGACCTGCCCGAAATGATCGTGTATGACAGCGAATACGATCTGTCCGCTCCTGTGATCGCAGAGGAGAGCGAGAGAGAAACGATCATCACCGTGGAAAACGGGGTATACTACGTGGAAGGCGAGTGGCTTTACAACCTGATGGGCTCTATCAACTTTGACGACAGAGAATCGCTGATGTATTTCCAAAGGATATTGCGTACCTCGGGCGTGATCGAAGCGCTGGAACAGAAGGGGTGCACCGATGGAGATACGGTGAGCATGTACGATTTCGAATTTGATTTCGTGAAATAAAAATTTTTTTGAATCGTTGCAGATAAATCCGTATACATTCCTTGAAAAAGCCATTTGGGGGCTGCTCCGGATGGCTTTTTTTAGGGAAAGCCCCCTCTTTTTTAGGGAAAAACGCCCGCTTTGGCGGGACAAAAAAGGGTGCAAAAAAAGCCGAAATTTTTTTTGAAAAAATGCAAAATACCCCTTGACAAATTTTTAATTTGTGGTATAATGTCATAGCGGTCAGGAAACCGACCGAAACAAAATATGCGGGCATGGCGGAATTGGCAGACGCGCTAGATTCAGGTTCTAGTCGAAGCAATTCGGTGGAGGTTCAAGTCCTCTTGCCCGCACCAAACAGTAGAAATCCGAACCCAAAGCCGGTAGGCGAAGGGTTCGGATTTCTTTTTGTGTTCGGTGATATGTGATGTCAATCTGCTGTTGTTGGCATCACGCCCGAGCACCGCCCAAGTAAATATCCTTGATAGTTGATGCCAAACGAAAACAATTTTAAGAAAGGATATTTACAATGAAAAATCAGATTACTTATACCGAACATAACGGACTTTACTACCCCAATCTTGCGCTCCCCTAACAGACAAGCTACACTCTTGGCAAGTACGCTAATCTGCGTCTTGACTTTATGAAAAAGCATCGTCGCGGAACGTACACCACCTTGCTCACAGAAGGACGATTAAACGAATACCTACACACCATTGATATTCAGGCTCACGAAATGCTTGATGACATAATTCCTCGCCTCACACAAGAACGAGGCATAGACGAAGTTCTGAAGGCTCACAACGCGCTCCAATGGGTTGCCGAGATGAACAACATCAAAGCAAGCGCCGAAGAAATTGTCTTGCAGGAGGTGATCTATCAATGAGGTCAATCATCAACGAGCTTTGGCACGGAAACATAGTGCCGCAAGAAGATAGCAGAACCAACTCAAAGGAAATGAAAGAGCTTCTCGGTTATATGTCACGTCACCACGAGGATTTGGAGAAAAGCTTTACCGAAGAGCAAAAAGAAATCTTCGAAAAGTTCCACGACTGTTGGAGCGAGTATATGAGTCTTGGGGAAGCAGCTATCTTTGAGTACGCTTTTAAACTCGGGATGCAGATAGCCATTGAAGCATTATCTGAACAATAAAACTTACGGTGCTATGCGTATTTTACGTGTAGCACCTTTTAAATTCTGATCAATCCTACAAAATCCGACAAACCTATTGAAAATCCGCCAACTCTGTGCTATAATATATTTTGTATAAGTTTATTTATAGGAGATTCAAACATGCCTACTAAAACAGATATGCCTGATCGTTGGTATTCAACAAAAGAAATTTGCGCTTATCTTGGCATAAGCCGTGACACTATGCTTGTATGGATTTCAACAAAAAATATGCCCGCACACAAAGTAGGACGCAATTGGAAATTCAAAGTAAGCGAAGTGGATGAGTGGATTAAAAGCGGACAAGCTGCTGACAAATGACAAAAATGATTAAAGACTACTTGCGCCATTCTATCTTGATTATGATTTGAGTAATTTCAAACTAAATTCTTTCGACCACTTGACATTTTATTAAAAAGGTGATATGATGTTATCACCATAAAGAGTGCGTGAGGGACAAGCCCTGTGACCGCCGACAACCTGCCAAAAAGGTAAGGTGCCAAAGCTTGAACGATGGGAACAGATATATAGTACTCAACACCCATCGTGACGATGGGTGTTTTTTGCGTTTCTTGTGGAATTTATTTTACAAGGAGAGACATTATGAAGTCAATGTCAAGGTTGCCCTGGTACTATCTTCAGATCTATGTGTATTTGAAAGATGAGGACACAAAAAAACAATTTATAACCGATGCGGTAGCCCAAGGCTATCATTTTTCCGACTACTCAATTATATCCAAAGAATCAGATTGCTGTAGTTACTATCGAATTATGCCTGATCTTACAATCAGAGATATTGTAGGATGGGCGGGAAATATGATGGTTAAAAATTTGCCACTTAATGAGGTTGATAATTGCCGCTTACTCATCGATTACAAGCATTTTTTGAGTTTTAGTGCGCAAAACGCTATGTGAGAGAGGATAAGTATTATGCCTAATATGAATGATTTTCACGCTTTCAACAGTACAAAGGGCGGAAGTGGCGGTGGCGGATGCTTTCCGTGGAAGACTATCTTGATTTTAGCGATAATTTATGAAATTCTTACCTTGATCGGTCAATGCAAATATGGATAATCTAAGGGTGTTTTGACAATAAAAAAGTTCAAAAATTATGAGCATATGAAAATAACGGCAAATGAATAATAAAGCATAAATTCATTTTAAAAATAGAAAAGAGGTAGAAAAATGGCTGAAGAAAAAAGCACATCAATCTATTGGCCTTCATTAGATGAATATAATCCTGGCATCACTAAGAAAATGTGGGAAGAGGTTCTAAAAGATCCTTCTATAACTACGCCCGAAACATTTTCTATGCTCAAAATGATGTTGGAACTTGGCGGCGAAAGCACTTGCGCCCATCTTGCAGAAGTGTATGGTAATACCCCAGCTCACTATAATAGCATCGGAAGTACTTTTGGAAGGCGTGTAAAAGATAAATATAATTGCCCCGATTGTATTGACAAAGAGAGCGATGCAACGGATAGAAATCGTGTATATGTTATTCCGTTTGTGGGGCGAAATGTTAAAGAGAATGGCAACCAAAGATATTCTTGGAAGCTGCGTGATGAATTGAAGGAGGCGTTGAAAGATATGGCTGTTATTAAGGAAGAATACATACTTACTATAAGTGCTGATTCTGTGGTGTCAACCGATCCTAACTTTACTATGAACAACTTGGGCTTGGGGGATGACTTTAAGCCGGTGGATGTTTGGTTTGAAGATATGGGCGGTCAAAAAACGAAACGCACCCGAGCAAAAAACGAAAGAAAAATTTCGAATCAAACGCTGCCTCGACTTGCT
The DNA here is from genome assembly GCA_017465885.1 of Clostridia bacterium. Lineage (GTDB taxonomy): Bacteria > Bacillota > Clostridia > Oscillospirales > CAG-272 > UBA11512. Next base: position 6,522 of record JAFTVG010000015.1, read on the forward strand.
TTTCAAATATATGAAGCTCAGTTGTCTGCTTTATCGGAGCAGGAAAAAGCTGAATACCCAACATGCCAATATGAAAACAACGGGAAAATCTATAAAGGAATATATCCAACCGTAGAGGAATTTAGAAAGCAACTCAACAGCATTGAGTATTTGACGTATCCTTGCGCGGATGGTAGTCAGTTTGTTATATATGCTTGGAATATATTTTCTACGATTCTGTTCGTAAAAGAGTGCCTTAAGAGATTTGGAAACGAGGGGGACAAGTTTATATTAACTTATTGCAATAAAGCAGATGGTGAGAGCAAGGACGGCGCAGATGGCTCAGATAGTGCGGATGAGGATGCCTTTACCTCTACGGCTAATAACCATAGCTTAAATACAATTCTATATGGCCCTCCCGGCACAGGAAAGACCTATAATTCCGTCAATTATGCGGTTGCAATCATTGAAGGAAAGGATATTGATATTATAGCGACAGAAAATCATACTGACGTGTTGAAACGTTACAATGCCTATAAAGAGCAAGGTATGATTGCTTTTACAACATTCCATCAGTCGTATGGATATGAAGAATTTATAGAAGGAATAAAACCTTCCATTTTTGAGTTGGGGGAGAAGAAAGAAGTATGCTACGATATTGTTTCGGGGGTATTTAAAGAATTTTGCCAATCTTCTGTTTCACATAAAACTCGCAAAGTATATTTTGAAGAAGCTTGGAATGCGCTTCTTAACGACATTAAAAAAAGTAACAATGAAGTTGTAATAAAAAGAGATAGAGTGACAAAAACATTAAGATGGAATCCAGAAAAACAAAAGTTTTATGATACCATCAAAGGTATGGAGTATTTGTACGCAGATCGTCAAACAGTTGAAAGTTATATGCTCAATAAATTGGATAAAGGCGAGAAAAGCGGAGCAAAAGCACACATATATTACAACTCACAAGGGATTTATCACATATTAAAAGATAGATACCATTTAGAAGAAGATGACATAACCGTAAGAAACAAGGTCTTCATCATTGACGAAATCAACCGAGGCAACATTTCAAAGATTTTTGGCGAATTGATTACGCTCATTGAAGATACCAAGCGCCTTGGTAAGCCCGAAGAAACTACGACTATCTTGCCGTACTCCGGCAAACCTTTTGGCGTTCCCGCTAATGTATATATTCTCGGTACGATGAATACCGCAGACCGTTCGATTGCTCAGATTGATACCGCACTACGCAGAAGATTCAGCTTTGTGGAAATGATGCCCGATACAGACGTTCTTGAAGGAATTGAGGTTGAAGGCATTAACATAGCCAATATGCTCGATATTATCAATCGAAGAATTGAAGTCCTCTACGATAGAGAGCATACTATCGGACACGCATTCTTCACAGGACTTCGTTCAGAGCCAATCATTGAAAAATTAGCAATTATTTTCAAAAAATCTATCATTCCTTTGTTGCAAGAGTATTTCTATGAGGATTATAAGAAAATCAGATTGGTGCTTGGAGATAACAGAAAGAGCGAGGATGCTCAATTTATTATTGAGAAAGCACACGACTATGCTGCATTGTTTGGTGATGTAGATGTTGGTCTTGATGACGGTTACAGATATGAAATAAACCAAAATGCGTTTCACAATATCGAAGCTTATCGTTCTATTTAATTCAACTATTGAGAGAGGTGCGAAATGAAACCTATATATCAAATAAAAGAATATGGTTCGTTTGTCTGTAACAAGGATGTACCCGGTTGTGTATCCTTGCCGGAACGCACCTTTTCTCAACTTGAAGAGTTCATTCTAACAAATCAAAGCAAAGATGTAGATGCTCTTGAACTGATGGGACTGTCTGCTCGCAGGGGTGTTGGCAAAATCATAACGGCGAAGAATTATGTAGGCATCATTACGATGAAAGATGGAACAACCATTGAGATACTGCCTAAGATATATTCTGAGATTGACAATGACGAAACGGGCGCACGTACAAAAAAGTTGCTTATAGATATGCTGAAAACTTTGCGTGATTCTCCTTATAAAACACTTCAGACAAGCAACGTGAATATTGAGAAAATGAATGTCTTTGAGATTTTTATTAAGATGTTCATAGACGAAATGTATTTTATAGTCAAGCGTGGCTTAAAGTGCAATTATGAAACGATAGAGGAAAACGCCAATTTCTTCAAAGGAAAAATGAAGTTCTCGCAGCAGGTGAGATACAATATCGCACATAAAGAGCGCAACTATGTGGAATATGGAGCTTTTACCACAAATCGCCCCGAGAACAGATTGTTGAAGGCAACCTTGCAGTATTTGTACAAGCACTCAACATCCTCCAAAAATCGAAACGATATAAAAGTCCTTTTGAATTCGTTTGGAGAAGTCGAAGCTTCTATTGATTACAAATCGGATTTCTCAAAATATATTCCCGATAGGAATATGAAGGACTACACAACCGCATTGCTTTGGAGCAGGGTGTTCTTGATGGGAAAGAGCTTTACATCCTTTGCGGGATCTGAGGTAGCAGTAGCATTATTGTTCCCGATGGAAACACTATTTGAGAGTTACATAGCGGCTTTGCTCAAAAAAGAGCTTACTCCCAAGGGATATACAGTATCGGCACAAGATAGAAAATATCATCTGTTCGATGAACCCGATAAAAAATTCTTGATGAAGCCCGATATTGTTATTACAAGAAAGTCAGATGGTTGTATTTTTGTGATGGATACCAAATGGAAAGTGCTTTCGGATAGCAAAGCTAATTACGGCACATCGCAGGCAGATATGTATCAGATGTATGCGTATCAAAAGAAATATTCGTCCGAGAACGTAACGCTACTATATCCTAAAACAGAGAATGTGAGCAAGGACGATATTGAGTTTTCTTCCGATGATGGCGTAGTTGTAAGGGTAAGATTTATAGATCTATTTAATATAAATAAATTTCAAGAACTAATTTGAAAATTTTGTTTAGTTATATAATCGCAATTTTATGAGGCAAAAGACAAAGGTAAGCAAAATGAAAGTATTATCAACTATTAGATACCACTACTATAAGTTTCTTAACAAATTGTGTTTGAGCAGACATTATAAAGAAATCAATACGGAAAAAATCAAAAAAGATCACAAAATAAAGAAGATGTTTTTTGAGTTTTTCAAAAACGGTTCGGGGATTTCGCAACAAATTCATAAAGATACCACTATAAAAGATATTACAGTATCTAATATTTACGCCAAAGTTTATTATGAAGGTATCTCTTTTTGGAATGTCACGTTTAAGAACTTGAATTTGGAACAAGTTTGTTTTCATAATTGTAAATTTACCTACTGTAATTTTGAGAATATAACTACATACCGCAAAAAAGAATTGCTATCTATTACTGATCCCAAACAAGGGTTTAGTTGTTGTGATTTTATGTTTTGCAATTTTAATAATTGCAATTTTGATCAACTATTCTTTTCGGTGGGAATATTAAAGTGCGTTGATTTTAAAAATGTTAAATTACAAAATGTTGTATTTCAGATGAATTCATTTAGCCAAGTGAGATTTTTAGATAATTGTTCTCTTTATAATTTATTTATTGCTTCACCATCAGGAATGTTTGATATTAGTTTTATAGGAGGAACAGAAAAAATATCAATAGACGCCCATAGCGTTGTAACTGATTTTAAGTATCGCGATAAAGTTAATGTAGAGAATTTGGCTACTTATTCACTATATAAAAAAGACCATTATAAAAAAGTTGCCTCAACATATTATGCCTTTGAACAGTTGTTTATTGACAATAACTTGTTGGATAAAAGTTATAATTGCTATTATCAACGCAAGAAAGCAGAAACAAGAAGCAAAAAATTCTTTCAATCAATTTCAAGTTATTTTAGTGAATGGATTTTCGGTTATGGTGAATATCCGTTTAGAGCATTAATATCGTTATTAATAACTACAATACTGTATGCACCGATTTATATGATTACTGGTTTTAATACCGGCGAAAGAATTATTGATTACCCATTTAATTTCGTTTTTTTCTTCAATTGGTCTTTGCAAAAGCTGATAGACTTATTTGAAAGTTTATATTACAGTTTTTTCACCCTTATTACAGTTGGTCAGGGTTCTCCATACCCCGAGAGCGCATTAACACGTCTGATTTCCTCTTCAGAGTTGTTTGTTGGTGCGATTCTAATTACAACATTTACTGCGACATTATTCAGGAAAATAACAAAATAATAATTTAACGAGGAGTGAGTGAGCTTGGAAACTGATATTTACACGGGAACACTAACATACAAAGATGTAGAGTTTACTTTTGTATTTGATAAGCAGGAATTAAGACTTGTTCCATCGTCAGATAAGAGTCGCGAGGTGGATCGTTGGTTTTTGAAGGCACTTGGTGGAGGGGTGTATACTATGGGGGATCCTATATATGTCGAAACTCCTCTTGTATCAGCAAAATGTAATGAGTGTTATCAAATTATCTTTTTGCCATCCTATCATCGCTCTGTAGGACATATAAATTCGGTTGTCGTTATTGATATTCAAGCATATATCATTTACAACAGCAAGGGTAACGGAATCAAAAAAATATCTTTTGAATGTCCTGAAATCAACTCTATTTATTCAACAAGACAAGCTATCGAAACTAAGCGTTACTCCGATGGTGTATTTGAGATTAAAACTTTGAAGATTGATACCTCAAATGAAGAAAAGCAATTCTTCAATGTCGATGGCAAGGATGTTGAAGTCTATTTTGACATTATTCAGAAAACCACGCAAGAGGTAATAAAGCCGCCGCTTTCGCTTCAATCTTGCATGTGTTTTCGCTTTGATCCGACTTATGATATTGATTTTTTATATAAGTTGCATCAGATTGCAAGATGCTTTGTGGAATATGTGTGTTATCGAAAGGACATCTTCTTTCAGAAAATTCAAATATATACGGAAGCAACCGATAATGCAAAAATGACATTTCAAAATGGTGAGTTCTTTGTAGTTGGCGATAAAGCACCGATTGACGAACAAAGCATAAAAGATGGAAGGTGTATTAAGCATTACTACATAGCGGAAGCAGAAACTTCAATTCTTACTGCTATTGCTGAGAATACACTTTATATGCGTCATTTGCCGGAATCAAGAGAAGCAGGACAACATATAAATGCTGCACGCTTTGTAATGATTACAGCCGCTTTTGAATGGGAGTTCAAGAAGCTTTATCCAAGTGGATTAAGGAGAAAAGATGCTTCAATTAAGGCAGATGAAACAGCTACACAAGTGCTGACTACACTGATAAGTGAAAGCAAAGGAAAACTTAAAGAACTATACAAATCTTTGTTGAAAAACGGCATTGGTTTTGCACCATTACAAGCCAAAATGGTGCAAACGGGAAAAGACTTGGATTCAATAATATCTCCGTTTGGAAAGTATCTATGCGCCATCAACAAAAAAGAATTGAACTACTCTAAAATGGGGGAACGGTTAGCTTCTCAAAGGAATCATTATGCTCACGGAGATTTAGACGAGGACTTTATAGGAGATTCTTTGCTTGATCTTATATTCTTGGAACGCATACTTTATGCAATGCAGTTGAAACGATTTGGTGTTAGTGAGAAAAACATTCAACACTCCATCAATGATCTTTTTCATTGTAATATTGCAATAAAAGAATAGTTTATTATTAATTCGAGTTGAGCTGAGATACAACAGAAAACGCAAGCTAAATTACGTAGATGCACCTATACCACTTGAAATAGTAAGAACGATATGGTGAAGAACGTGCATAATACAATTGATGAAATATTTAGAGAATTGATTTGTAAATGTTTTGATTCTTTTGTGAGGTTAAGCTGTTTTCAACTGGTAATTTAATTTCGTAATTGGAGAATAACAATGACATGTGATTATAAAAAAGAATTCGATAAATTAGTCAATTGTAAGAGCCTTGGATTTTACAATTGCGCAGAAAAAATAACGATTTTTTTGAAAAATAAAGCAGACGATTCTGTGACGAATTATTTTACCATTTTTGTTTTTGATGAACGATTTGCTCCAGACTACAAGAAATCCTTTTTAACAAAAAAGCTAATATCGATTTCAGATTCTATTTCGGTTGGCATTATTTGTGATGTTATTTCAATTGAAGATGCGGCAACGTATTATGAAACTCTTTGTGATAACTTGGAGAATAACACTGTTGATATTGGTCAAGGAACTTTAAACAAAGGTCCCTGTGAATTTGTTCCAAAAGTATTTGTTCCTGCTAATAGTACTAAAACACCACTAATCAATAAAGTTTTGAAAAACAACAATATAAATGGAAGCTATATTATAGAGTTTTTCGATGTGGAAAAACAACCGTCAACATTGATAAATCAAGCGCAGCTTAAAAAACTAAACGATACAATATATGAAATCATTCCAATAGATCTTTTCACTATATCAGACAGAATAGGAAATTTTATTTTTCAGTTTCCATCCATTAATTTGAAACATCATTATAAGGCAGATAAAGAAGGCAATTTGAATTATTCCATTTGTGTTGATAAACGCTTAAGCTGCAATATTAATTATCAATTGATGTGTGAGTCAATTTTCGATGATAATATAATCGGGTATGGAGTGGAAAAAATATTATCAGCCGAAAACAATATAAAAATCTGGATTGGTGATACCGGAAATATAATAAACACATCAATTATCGACGTAAATAGCGGTATTTTTTTAACATACCAAAGCACATCATTTATTCAAAATTTTCATTTTTCTTTTTCGATCGGCATGAGATTTGGTAGGCAAAGAGAAATATATGATGCCCAAAACAATATAATTGCTGCGCTTGATATCGTCTCAAATGAAAAATTAGATGGTCCCCAAAATAGTCCAGATAAATACATGTCGATCATAGAACGTCGACAATACAAAAAAAGGACAAATGACCTATTAAACAACTTGGAATTTAAGCAATACGGAAAAGTAAATCGTGATAATCAAGCAATAGAAGATATTATCAAAATTATGAATAAGGCTTCAAGTGGAAAAGTATATCTATGGGATCCATACTTGTGTGCTGAAGATATATTGAAAACTTGGTATTATACCAAAATTTTTGGTTTGTGCTTGCATGCGATTACTTCCAGTGAGATTGCAAAGCTTAAAAAAGTGTCTCTCTTAGAGTGGCGCGAGGAACAAAAAGAGATATTCGAAAAAAGAAGTAACAATTATGGTATAAGATTAGAATTTAGATGTCAGCATGATAATTTTGGATACGGTTTTCATGATAGATTTATTATGATTATAAATGAAAAAGAGAAGCCCAAGGTGTGGTCTATAGGGACATCTATCAATAGTTTGGGGAATTCTCATCACATAATTCAAGAAGTACAACATCCTCAAATGATAGTCGATGCGTTTGAAGAGTTATGGGGCGAATTATCAGATGAAACCTGTTTAATATGGAGAAAAGATTAATATGTTAGAAGATAATAAAACCTCAAAAACCGTTTGGGAAGTTTTAGGCTCTATTCACTTTTCATTTAATGTTGATGAGTGCGCCGAACGAGTTGATATTGAGCTTCTTAGAATATTAAATGAGGGAAGAAACGAAGGCGATATAAATAAAATATATGATTTTATCGAAACCGCTGAAAGAGGTAATCAGCCGATAATAAATAGCGAAGTGCCCCAAATTCTTGAAGATGCTTACAAAACAGATGCACGAAGATTGTTTCGATTCATTGAAAGCAAAAAAGATATTGTTGACTATTGGACTTTTTTAAGTCTAATCAGCGATAAACATATCATTTATTCATTCGCTGATATGGAATCAGACAATTCATATTTCTTTTTTGAGTGCGCAAGACAAATTCTCACTCGATTTTCTAATGATGACAGCTATAAATCTCCTTGCACAAGCGCAATTATTAAATTTGCAATGAATGATTTGAATTTGTGGAATTGTTGGACAAAAAAATTCGAAAATAATGTTAAATATAATCGAATAATTTGGAATGTAATTTCCAAATTAGAATCACCACAACTTTTAGAATATTCAAGAACCATCCGATTGATAGAATGTTTTAATAATGAAACTGGAAGAATTCATCAAGAAGGATTTTTGAAATTGGGCGCTAAAGAACGAGATCGTATAATCTTGACAATAGCTAAAACAATTTATGATCAGTGGGAAAGTGCGTTGATTGAATCAAAAAACACAGGCAAATATCAAAATAATATTCTTTTTTCAAAATACTATAGCGTTATCTTATCATCTATGGAGTTATTATTTTCTGAGGATAATATATGGGCGGCAGAGATGGAAAAATACGTACAATTCTTAGAATCGGATATCGAAAACTGGTTCTCCTCTGAAACCAAGCACTTTAGCGTTTTCTTCTTGAATTTGACAAATATATATTATCTGTTACTTGTAAAAGAAAACAAATTAGAAGTGATAGATAGCAATCGTGTTAAAACATCTTTTGAAAAAATAGAATTCTTACTAACTAAGTACGAATGCTATTGGCTTTTTGAGGATGCGAGTGAATATATTAGCCGTATCAAAAATTATTTGACATACTAAACAATGAACAGTAAAAAACATACGGCGTTTTTTGAAATTAGTTTTACAATACAGAGCACATTACATATTAAAGAAAAATACAAACGGAATAATTGACGAGGCCGCACGAAAGTGCGACCTCGTTTTCTCTTTTTGAATTTTTTGCAAAACCCATTGACAAACTTTCTTTCGTGTGCTATAATTACTACACGGTACAATTGTACCTTGTATAATTTGGAGGCATTTATGAATAAGTGGAGTCCCGAAAGAGCGGAGGCGATCCGTCAATTTATAAACGAATATTTTATGGAGAACCGCAAGTCTCCTACGGTGCGTGACATTGCAGCGGGCACGGGTATCTCTAAGACTTCGGTGCAGAGATATCTCACCGATATGAAAGAACACGGAGAGATTGAGTACAACGGTCGCCGCAGTATTGGTACAAATCTCTCTCGCAATATGTTTGAAACCACGCCCGCGATCCGATATGATTCTACCGTGTCCTGCGGGTTGCCGAGTGAGCCGAATGTGGAGGAAGCGGATATCATTCCTCTCCCCACCGCGCTTGTCGGTGACGGAAAGTTTTTCATTCTGACCGCGAAAGGTGACTCGATGACGGGCATCGGTGTTGATGATGGCGATCTCATTATCGTGCGAGAGCAGAATACTTGCAGGGATGGTGATTATGCAGTTGTCCTTGTAAACGGAACTGAAACGTTGCTCAAAACTATCACCTATCTTCCCGATCAGAAAGCTTATATGCTTCACGCAGAGAATCCCGATTACGATGATCGTATTGAGCACAACGTGCAAATCCAAGGAGTTGCTACGCAGGTAATCAAGAAACTTTAACAACGCTCTGCTTGTCTGTCAGTCTTAGCAAGCACTGCTTTTGGGCATCCAAAAGCCATTCTCGCTAATATGTCCGTTGGTCTTAGCAAGCATCGCGTTTGTCATGACAAACGGTCCATCGGTCTCAGCAAGCATCGCCGTTGTGTCCCAAATCCCAGCGGAAATAAAAAAGTATTCAATATGTTTGTTTGTCTTAGCAAGCATCGCGGTTGGACGCCCAAAGCCAACCGAAAGAAAACACATCAGTCGCAGCAAGCACTGCCTTTGTGTACCAAAGCTGTCTGTCAGTCTTAGCAAGCACTGGATTTGGGCACCCAAATCCGTCTATCAGTCTTAGCAAGCACTGCTTTTGTCATGACAGACAAAACCTTAGGAGGTAAATATATCTTGAACATCAAAGAAATATTAAATAGAATGATCGACATTCTCAAAGATAAGCACACTACATGGGGTTATTTAGAGCTTCCACAAATTAACGTTGACGCGCTGCGCAAAAGAATCATTGCGATTTTAAAGGACAAGCACGGCGGTGCGAATATGGGATTGGATATCCCCGATGATGAAATCGAAGCGCTTGCCGATGTGCTCCTTCCCGGTGTTATAAAATTCTTCTCTTCGGATGAATGGCGTGCCGAGCTTGAAGCGTGGAAGAAAGAGCAAGAAGTATTAGCGAAAAAGAAGGAGAACGAAAATGGGGTTGCTTGAATGTGCAAGCGGCGCATCTGTTTGGCGCGGCTATGATTATTACAACGAGAAAAAAGTTAAGAACCTAACGGAGACCTCTTCGGGTGTGTTCACCGCTGATGTCTTTGGAACAGCAAGTGAGCCTTACGTTGTTGAAATCGACGTTGCGCATCCGAGAAAATCAACTTGCAACTGTCCGCATGCTGACGGCAAGCGCATTGTCTGCAAGCATATGGTGGCAACCTATTTTACTGCTTATCCCGAAGAGGCAGTTAGATTTTACCGAGAGTATTTGAAAGCGCAGGAGGAAGCCGAGCAATACGAGGAAGAACTCTATGACAGAGTGCAGGAATACGTGGGACATATGAAAAAGGGTGAGCTTCAGCAAGCCTTGCTTGAGTTGCTCTTTGACGGACCCGAGTGGCAGTTTGAAAGATTTGTAAGAGACCACGATTTATATGAGTATTGACGGAGGTGCAGAGAGTGGATATATTACTAACAGCATTCAAAGGCGAACACAATTCCTCCTATCAACTTATAAAGGATGTTGAGTGTGATAAATTGTTTTTAACCAATTCATTTGAAGGATTGGAAGAGGATATCGAAGAGTGTGATTGTGAACAATATTCTGCCGTTATAATGTTTGGACTGGATACTAAGCTGAAAGATAGAATCAGAATTGATGTTCGCGTCCAAACTGAATTTGGAACAAAGGACACAGTTTGGGATGTATCGGCAATATCTGAAATGTTTGATATATGTGGCGTCCCAAATTATATTTCAAAACGTCCAACAAAGTATTTATGTAATTACGCATATTACTTAATGCTTAAAAAAATGTGCGGACGGGCAGTTTTTATACACATTCCGCCGGAAAGATATATTACTGATGAAATCAGACAAAAGATTGTGTCTGTAGTACAAAAATTAAGCCGTTAAAAAGAAGGTGGTGAATTATGACAGGAGTAATATACGCTCGCTATTCCTCGGACAATCAGCGAGAGGAATCTATTGAAGGTCAGCTCCGGGAATGTCAGGCCTTTGCAAAGAAGAATGACATCACCTTGCTTGAACCGTATATCGACAGAGTCTTGTCGGCAAAGACGGACAACCGCCCGAACTTTCAAAAGATGATCAAAGATAGCGCGGCGAAAAAGTTTGACGTTGTTATCGTGTGGAAGTTAGACAGATTTTCGCGTAACCGTGTCGACTCGGCGCATTACAAATATGTTCTTCGCAAGAACGGTGTCAAAGTTATCTCGGCAACCGAATCGATCTCGGAAGGCTCCGAGGGCATTCTGCTTGAGTCCATGCTTGAAGGTATCGCCGAATACTACTCTGCGGAGCTCTCCGAGAAAGTCGTGCGAGGCCTGACCGAAAACGCTCTCAAATGCAAATACAACGGCGGCACACTTCCCATCGGATACACCGTTGATGAAAATCAATTTTTCCAAATTGATCCCGTTGCCGCGCCTGCTGTTCTTGATGCGTTCAAGAAATATGCCAAGGGCGCAACGATGCAGGAAATCACTTATGAGCTAAATATCAAAGGCATCCGTACCGTCAGAGGAACAAAGATCACCCTCAACACCGTGACACGAATGCTGCACAACCGTCGATACATTGGTGAGTATCAATATCGTGATGTGATCGTTCCCAACGGAATCCCCGCTATCGTCCCTGCCAAGTTATTTGAGCAAGTGCAAGAACGAGCCGCCGCGAACAAGAAAGCTCCCGCTAAACACAAAGCTGAGGACGAATATCTGCTGACAACAAAACTGTTCTGCGGATATTGCAAGTGTCTGATTACGGGAGAAAGCGGAACAAGTCATACGATGGAAGTCCATCGCTATTACAAATGCCGAGGCACACGTAAGAGCGGAACGTGTAAGAAGAAAACCATCAAGAAGAAATGGATTGAGGAAGTGGTGATCCTGCTCATTCAGAAGTTTATCTTTGACGATGAGTTTCTCGACAGACTTGCAGATATGCTGATTGCCAAGCTCAATGCCGAGAGCAGCACTCTCCCGATTCTTCGCAAGCAGCTTGATGAAATTTAAAAAGGCATTGACAATCTCGTCAACGCCATTCAAGCGGGAATTCTCACTGCATCTACCAAGCAACGTCTTGAGCAGCTCGAAGCCGAAAAGAGCGAGATCTCGGTGCAGATTCTCAAAGAAGAAATTGCTAAACCCACGGTTACAAAAGACGATATACTCGCATATCTTATCAAGTACCGCAAGCTTAATATGAAACAGCTTGACCACCGCCGCCGTCTGATCGATAGCTTCGTCAATGCGATCTATCTGTTCGACGACTACTTGGTCATTACATTCAACTACAAGGAAGGCACAAAACGGGTCACCTTTGCCGAAATCGAAGAGGCATTTGGTTCGGATTTATCATCACTCACTGCACCAGAAAAACCGACAAGTTTCGACTTGTCGGTTTTTCAACTAAATCCACCCTTGCGGGTGGGTGAAATCGTCTTCGACGATGAAATCCAACTTCGCTGGATGAAATCCGCCTCGACGGCGGATGTGTGGATTTAATTTCATCTGAGGCAAAGCCGAAGATTTCATCAGCGTTAGCTGATTTCATCCTTGCATCAGCAAGGATTTCATTATTTTATGTAAGAGTTCGAATTCATACGCAAAACTGCCGAAAACATCTTTTTTGTAGCACTTAGACAACAAAAAAGGAACTTTTGTCTACCAGACAAAAGTTCCTTTTTTGAATGATGTTTGCAAAAGTTCGCAAAGCGAACTTTATTGCAAATGATGTTGGCTACGCCAATGATGACGGCTTCGCCTAATGATGCGTGCCTGACGGCACATTGGGGCAAACATCGCCTCATTGCAAAACGCAGTGGAGCAACATCATTTTGAGCGAAGCAAAAAACATCATATCACCGCAAGGCGATGCATCATACACCAACAACATATCACTACTCGGTTTCAAAGTCCAGCGACAAAACTGTTAAATTTTTTCGCCATTTATTAATGCTTTTATCTTGTCAGCGGCGGTGTCGGGAATATATCCTTTTTGCTCTGTGGGAACAACCGACATGACCGGATAGGTTACACCATCCACCGTTACCATTTCCAACACATGACAGTGTCGTCGGCGGTAGGTGGTACTTTTGGTATCCATTTGAAGTTCGCTAAAATAATTTTTCATTAAATCTTTGTTCCTTTCTCCAACATTCAGTTGGTATTAATAGCGCGTGAGATATAGATTTCTCACGCTCTTTACATACCGCCCATCACAGGGCCGGTGTTCTTCTTTTGTCTGCGTGGCTGATGCATTGTAGTGCAATCTTCCACGGGAGCATCCTCGTCGATTACATTACCGATATCGCCGATAAGATATACCGCATCAGTTCCAATACTATGAGCACCGCCGAAGGGATCAGCGATATCCAAAACAGTTTGTTCGTATGCTTCTCCAGCTTGTCCTCCGCCGCACTGCGAAGCATAGAGATGTTGTTCGAACAGCTCTCGCTCATTCTCCCAACCTGTTTCTCGGTATCCGTTATCAGCCGACTGATACTCCCTGTCAGTTCCGCCGCCGACGTTTCCATCGCCGTCTGAAACTGCGCGGTCGCTTCTTTGGTCTGCTCGGTGTACTGTATCAGTACCTTCAGTTGCCGATCCATAATAAGATTCAGTACGGTTATCTGAATGAAAACGGCAATCAATTTTTCGGTAATGATTCTTGTGCGGCTGACAGGGTGAGCAAGTAGGAACTCAGCCGTTTTGTCCTTTTCCTCTTTACTGAGAACACCGACAGCACAAAGAGACGCATAGAATGCGCCGCCGAGGCCCAAGACGTTGCCGCACTCAATAGCATAGAAGCCCACAAGGGTACCAAAATTCAGCCGATCCATTCCAAATGCTTCGGTAAAAGAACCCATAGAGGCAAAAACATCGCTGACACCATCCATTTGTCCTTTCATTTCGGGAAAGAGGAAAACGCAAACGGTGAGCAAAAAACCAATGGCAGAAGTCCAAATCAAAAAGGAATTTCTACCCATCTTCAATTCGTGCTTTACCATCGTCATACGGTATCGCCTCCTTTTTCATAATAATGCAGGAATATCTCTTCCAAATCAGGCTCCGAAATTGTCAGATCCCTAAGAACAAACGCGGATAAAAAACGAATCAAGTAGTTGATATCTCCACCAAAAAGAAAGCTCGTTGCGCCTTGCGTATTCTTGATATCCCGAACGCCGTCCAATTTCTTGAGTTCCACCTGACCTTGAACTGTGATGCGCTTTGCATTTGTTTTAGAAAGGGCATCCACGCTGTCGCAGGCAATGATCCTGCCGTCACGGATTATTGCCGCACGGGTGCAGTTGTGCTGAATTTCGGAAAGAATGTGGCTGGACAGGAAAATCGTTGTGCCTTTTTTATTCCGCTCCTGCAGGATATCAAAGAATTCCTTTTGCATCAGCGGATCAAGACCACCTGTAGGTTCGTCAAGTATTAATAGCTCCGGACAATGCTGCAGCGCACAGACGATGGCAACCTTCTTTTTGTTGCCAAAGGAAAGCTCCTCCACCTTCCGGGACATATCCAGCTGCAATCGCTCACAGAGGATTTTTGCCTCTCTACAGCAATCCTTTTTACGCAAGTCAGCAGACAGTTTCAGTGCATCCTTCACTTTCATACCAGGATAAAATGCTGCTTCAGAGGGCAGATACCCAACCTTCTTCAGGATAGTTTGTTTATCTTTGACTATGTCCAACCCAAAAATCTGTGCACGACCTCCTGTGGGTGCTATCAAACCAAGCAACGTGCGGATCGTTGTGGATTTACCGGCACCATTCGGGCCGATAAAGCCAAAGAACTCTCCTTTGTTTACCGTAAGGTTAAGATCGACAATACCTCTGTTTTTGCCATAATATTTTGTTAATTTTGAAATCTTAATTGCATCCATACGACTCACTCCTTCCGCAGATAGACACTTTTCCAAAATGCCATCAGCTTCTTAAAATCTTTCTCCATTTGATCAATGTCCATATTACCCCGCTGAACTGTTTCCCAGAGATACCCCTCGGATGCCCAATACATTTCACGGTACATCATAGCAACATCAAGTCCCTCGATAAATTGGGCAGGATCAAGATTCAGTCGAGTCTTATCCGCTTTTAGGTTAAAATATTTATGGTAACTTTCTTGAATAGCGGCACAAATATCTTCGTCCTTTTCGTAAAAAGCTTTAATTGTAAAGGTGCCCATATCGGGGTACATCCGAATAATCTCCATTTTGGCCCGCATTCCGCGTTCCATACTCTCAAACAGTTCGGTTTGACCGTAGCATCCATACTCGGTCATATATTCAATAGTCGTTTCGGCACACTTGTCCCAAAGAAAGAGATACAGTTCCTTCTTGTTTCTAAAATAGTGAAACAGCAGAGATTTGCTGATACCTGCTGCATCGGCAATCTCGCTCATTGGACTATTCTTATATGAATTTTGAGAAAACACCCGATAACCTGCATTGATGATCGCTTGCTGCTTCTCTTTTGGCAGATTATAAAAACGTTCGTTCATTGTAAAACCTCCATTAACCGATTCGGTCAATACTATTATAATTCCGTTGACCGATTTTGAGAAGACTGTTTATGCAAATTCCTTAAACTCAACATTTCGAGAAGAATTGAAGGCACCGCTTCGGCGGTGCCTTCAATCATAACTGTTTCTTATTAAAGATTGGAATGCTGATTGCAAAGCAAATTACGCCTGTTGCAACCGCAATCACAAGCGATGGCATATATGTCTTTGTTTCTACTAAGCCGTATATCAAAGAGTTTCCATCTGTCAGGAACGTGGGCAAATACTTACTGCATTTAGGCAACAACCCAACCAAATAGGAAGCCAGTACCACACCGCTGGTTCCTAAAAGCACACCGGTATTTGACTTAGCCACCGTGGAGAACAACACCATCAGTGCAACAACCATCATACCGAAAAGCCACCAACATACCACAGATAAAACGAGATTTTGTGCGATAGAATTATCCCAGAAATATGCAGTATAACCGTATGTGATTCCAAAACAAAGCCAATAGCCAAGCGACCAAAGAACAGTAAGCACAAGTGCTTTCGAAACCACAACCTTATAGCGTTCAAGCCCCTTTGTTAAAGATAAGACCAGTGTGCCGGAAGTGTATTCTTTCGTGAAGATACTGCTTTCCAGTAAAACGAAGGCAATCAAGCCCATTGGCATATTCTTAAAGAACTGCACCCACGAGTCCAATGCGCTGACTTTCACGTCCGTTATGATCATTCCGCTTTCAGCAAGGGAGTCAGCCATAGTTTCCAATAGCCACGGTGTTAATTTCGCTATTGCAGGGTTCATAATACCAAACAGAACAAATAAAAGTCCGAGGATTATCAATCTACCGGAACGAAACTGCTCCGTGAACTCTTTTTTTATAAAGGCAAACAAGGATCTCATTTCTGCGTCACCTCCATAAACAAGGACTCCAATGTAGGCTCCATTCGTTCAAATTTCAGCAAAACGATATGCTGTTCTGACACAAAGCGCAGCAAATCAAATGCAGAGCGCACACTTTCGCAAAATATGAGCTGATTTGCGCCAATCTGCTTCATTTCGGGAAAAGCCTGAATTAGTTTGCGTATATCCGCATCGTTCCCGGTTTCCAACAGATATTCCTCGCTGCGGTATTTCGTTTTAATATCGGAGAGTTTTCCTTGTGTTTCTACTACGCCATTATTCAAAAAGGCAACATCGGTACATATACGTTCCACATCCGAAAGGATATGGGTAGAGAACAAAACTGTTGTCTGCTGTCTGACAGTTAAGAGAATATCCAGTATTTCCTTCCGACCGACAGGATCGAGCGCGGAGGTAGGTTCGTCGCAGATCAGCAGTTTTGGACTGTTAAGCAAAGCCTGCGCGATGCCCAGGCGCTGTTTCATACCTCTTGAAAAACCTTTGATGCGGTGCTTCTCGTCACCAAGTCCTACAAGCTCCAAAAGCTCCTTCAATCGAGCATCACGTTCTGCTTTTTTCATACCGGTGATCTCACCGCAAAAGCGCAGGTATTCCGGTGCAGTCATAAAGGGATAGAACTCCGGCACATCGGGGAGATATCCGATATATTGATTGGCGGAAGTCTGTCCGTAAACTACCTTCTCGCCACCCACAAAAATTTCACCCGAATCTGCTTTCAGAAGACCCAGTACCGTTTTCATTGCGGTTGTTTTGCCTGCACCGTTTTTGCCGATAAATCCGTATATGCTGTGCTCCGGCACTGTTAAATTAAGACCATGCAAAACTTCTTTATCACCAAATCGCTTATGCAGATCGGTGATGCGCAGCATATCCATTACTCATCCTCCTTGCCAAGCAGGAAGTAAAGGATCGGCCCGACAAAGTTCATCAGCACGATGGTAATAACCAGCCACAAGGCACGATTGCCACGCTTATATGTCTTGTGAGTTAAAATGTGATACAGCGTATAACCAAACAGCGCAAACTGTACAATCACAAGCGGAATTAAAAACGGAAGAAACTCCATAATATTATCCATTGTTCTTGTCCTCCTTTTCTGCGTATCCAGCATCTGCGCAAAAAGGCAGGCTGGTCGCAGGAGGAGCTTGCGGACAAGACGGGCGTTTCCCGTCAGGCGGTTTCCAAATGGGAGTCGGGGCAGAGCGTGCCCGATCTTGAAAAGATCCTCCTTCTTTCCGATCTGTTTTCGGTGACCACCGACTTTTTATTAAAGGACGATCAGAGGGAAGCTGCGCCTGACCGGTGTGAGCAGGACGAAGAAAAGCCCTCCTTTCGCAGAGTAACGCTAAAGGAAGTGCAGGACTATCTTATACTGCGCAAAAAAGCCTCGTGGCGCATCGCTCTTGCCACCTATCTTTGCATTCTGTCCCCTTCGGTGCTGCTTGTGCTTGGGGTGCTGACCGAGCTTCCCCAAATTGATATTTCGGAAAACCTTGCAGGGGCAATGGGGCTGCTCGCGCTCTTTGCCTTCGTTTTAACGGCTGTTCCCATCTACGTCTATTGCGGATTTCAGAGCGAGCCTTATCGTTTCCTTGACAAAAGCGAGCCCTTTGATCTGGATCCCGATGCGCAAAAGGCGGTGATCTCCTATAAGGACGGCTATAGGAACAGCTATATAAAGGGCAATATCGTCGGCACCTGCCTTTGCGTCGCTTCCCCCATTCCCATACTTGCCGCCGCATTTACCGAAAACGGCGTTCTTGCGGCGCTGATGACGGTGGTGACCCTGCTTGTTGCGGGGCTGGGCGTCTTTCTCTTCATTTTGGTGGGGGTGAGAAACGCCGCCGTGCAAAAGCTTATGAAGGAGGGGGAATACACCTTAAAGGAGAAAAAGAAGAGCGGTGTCAAGGAAACGGTGGGCTTCATTTATTGGGGCTTGCTTACTGCGGCGTATCTTCTTTGGAGCTTCCTTTCGGACGCGTGGCATCTGACCTGGCTTGTTTTTGCCGTGGGCGGGGTGCTGTTTCCCGTGGTTATGGCGCTTTTTAATCTTCTTTTTGATAGAAACGAAAATAAATAACAGTTTTTGACCGTTCATAAGGGAGCGCAACAGATTAAAATGACCCAACTGCAGGAGTATTCCTGTGGTTGGGTTTTCTGTTGTTAGGGTTTATGTGTTTTTTGGGCTTCTTCCTGTAAGTAGTTTTGCCAGTAAGCTTGTCAACGGGCTTGCCAACGGGCTTGCCAATAGGCACGATATGCCAGATAGTTTTCGAGTAACTCCTCATCCAACTCTTCTTCTGAAACGTTTTCAACAAGGGGTGGGGCAATGTGTTGATGGTCATAGTGGGCATCTTCAAAGTTTTTGCCGTACAAATAGACGGAATCCAAGGGAATGATATAGAGCATATCATCGAGTGTACCGTTATCGTCAAGCTGCAGACAAATACCAAAGCGTTTTTTGCCGTAGAAATTCGTAAAGAGTACTGCTCCGCAGTCAGGTACAAAATCCGGGAAGTAGACCGTTGTTCCTCGATCAGCACAGAGCTTGTCGCACTCGTCGCAGTTAAAATGGTTCGTGCAGTTGGAACGATCCTCGTAAAGTGTAACGCTCAAAAGGGTCTTGTTTTGCCCTAATACACATTCACCCAAAGCGTCCTCTCCAAATTCATTTCTTGGATCTTTCGTGAATATCTTTCGTTTTACGATGCGATAGCGGCTTTCCGGACTGTCATCCTCATATTCTTCAAGATAACGGTCGATGCAGGTTAGTGCCGTTTCATAATCGGTGCAAAGATAGCATTCCTCTCCGATGTCCGGATTCGCCCTGATGTGCAGTTCATAAAGAAAACCTTGTGACTCTTCAACAAATCGCTTGAAATTCAGTTCTTCTTTCTCCCTATAGAGCAGAGCCAGCTTGGAATATTCATCGTTTTCGCTTGATGCGAAGCGGGAAAGAAGGGAGAGTAGTTGCTGAAAGGAGGGGGCGTATTGATAGAGAATTTGTAACAGCTCTCTGCGCGAAAAGACACGTCCGCATACGGCGATCTGTTCTTTTAAGCTTTTGGAAGGTAATAATTCAACAATTTCTTCTGTCATATGCGATCCTTTTGATATCATTTTGCATGATTGTTATACGTTTATTATAGCATATATCTGAAATGCTGTCAAGTTGATCGAATCAACGACCGGTTTGCGCTTTTAAAGGGTAGAGAATCTTTTCTTAATAGAACTGTCAGTTGACATTATACTGTTTTTGTGCTATACTTTGCCTATAAACGATGAAAAGGAGAACGTCTATGCCGTCAAGAGAAAAGAGCGCCCATCAGTCCTCTGCCCGCTATTTTTTGGGCATTGACGGGGGCGGCACAAAGACTGCCTTTGCCCTTGCCGACGGGCAGGGAAGGGTGCTTGACCGTCTGACCCTCGGTGCCTGCAATCCCAACGACGTGGGGGTTGACGAGACCTTCAGGGTGCTGTCGGAGGGGATCGAAGCTATTTGTAAAAGCTACAGCTTTGACGAGATCTCTGTTTTTGCAGGGCTTGCGGGCTGCTCCTCCAAGGAAAATATGCCCCGCATCGCCTCCTTTCTTTCCTCCTTCGGCTTTTGCCGCTACGCCAATCACAACGATGCGTGGAGCGCCGTTGCCGGCGCCTTGGGCAGGGAGGACGGCATTGCCGTTATCATGGGCACAGGCTCCATTGCCTACGCCAAAAGGGGACAGGAGCTGTTCCGCATCGGCGGCTACGGCTATCTGTTCGGCGACAAGGGGAGCGGCTACGCCATCGGCAGAGACGTGATCTTGTCGGCTTTGCAAATGGAGGACGGCAGCGGGGAAGAGACCCAGCTTCACGCCCTTGTCAAGGAGCAATGCGGTGAAGATACGGTGCTTTCCTCCATCGACCGCTTTTACGAAGGGGGCAAAAGGGAGATCGCCCGTTACGCCCCCCTTGCCTTTGAGGGATTTTTGAAGGGCGATGCCGTGGCAAAAGGAATTCTTAAAGACAATCTTTCCTCCATCGCGCAGCTGATCAAGGGAGGCGGAAAAAGGCTTGAGGGAGGGCAGATCAAGGTGGTGCTTTGCGGCGGACTGACCCGCAGTGCAGAGCTGATCCTGCCCCTGCTTTGCCCGATGCTTGAGGATGAGGAACAGGACTATCGGGTGAGCGTTTGCCAAAAAGAGCCCGTTTTTGGGGCGCTGTTGCTTGCAGGGATGCCTGCAAAGGAAGAATAGAGGAAACAATGAAGATCTTACGTACCGAAGAACGAAACGAAAAGACCACCCACATCGACAAAATGACTGCAGAAGAGATGATGCGGGTGATCCAGGAAGAAAACTACAACGCCGTAAAGGCGATTGAAAGCGAGATCCCCGCAATTTCAGAGGCAGTGGAGCAGATCAGCGCACGGATGAAGGAGGGCGGCAGGCTCTTTTACGTGGGCTGCGGCACCTCTGGCAGACTTGGGGTGCTGGATGCCTCCGAGTGTCCCCCCACTTACGGCGTGTCCTACGATACCGTCATCGGCGTGATGGCAGGGGGCGCCAAGGCACTCAGTCAAGCGGGCGAAGCCGAGGAGGACAGCTTTGAGGACGGTTGCCGAGACCTTTTATCCTACGGCATCACCGGGAAGGACTCGGTGGTGGGCATTTCGGTGTCTGGGGGTGCTGCATACGTGCTGGGGGCTCTTGAAACGGCAAGGAAGGCGGGAGCGCTGACCGTGGCGCTGAGCTGTAACGAGGGCTGTCCCATCGAGGCTCTTGCCGAGATCCGCATCCATCCCGACACGGGAGCCGAGGTGGTCACGGGCTCTACCCGAATGAAGGCGGGAAGCGCCCACAAAATGATCGTGAATATGATCTCTACGGGGGTGATGATCCGTTTAGGCCACGTTTACGAGAACCTGATGGTCAATCTTCAGCCCTCCAATATCAAGCTGCGCGATCGGATGATCCGCATCACCTGCGAGATCACGGGGCTTGGCTACGAGGACAGTGAGCGGCTGCTTGAAGAAAACGGATTTGAGATCAGAAGAGCCGTTTTAAACGCCGGGGGCTTCGGGAGCTGAAAAAATCATATAGTCGAAGAGTCTTTTTCATCGTTTTATATAAAACGATGAAAAAGACTTTTATTTTGTCGTTTAAAATATTTTGAGCAGTAGAACAAATCAACAAAATGGTAAATCCACTTATTGACAGAAGGGCTTCCTGCGGGTATAATAGCCTATATTTTAAAATTGAACGAAGACGCGCTTTGGAGAGCAATGCGCAGGGAGAAAAGATAGATGGAATGGACCAGACTCAACGATTACGCTGAGGGCAGAGCAGAGATCTGCCGCAAAAACGACAGCATAGAAAAGGATCTGTACGCACGGCACGGCGTGAAAAAGGGACTGCGGGACGAAAACGGAAACGGCGTCCTTGCCGGACTGACCAATATTTCCAAGGTCATTGCCTTTGATTATATAGACGGACAAAAGGTACCGTGCGAGGGCAAGCTGTGGTACAGAGGCTACAGAGTGGAAAAGCTGCTTGCCGATCTTGGACCCGAGGAATACGGCTATGAAAAGATCGCCTACCTTCTTCTGATGGGCGACCTGCCCACGAAGCAGGAGCTTGCCGACTTCAAAAGAACCCTGGGGGATTGCAGAAGCCTGCCCACCAACTTTGCCCGCGACGTGATTATGAAGGCACCCAGCGGCGACATTATGAACTCCATGACCCGCAGTATCCTGACCCTTGCCTCCTACGACGGAGGGATCAGCGATTGCACGGTGGCAAATTCACTGCGCCAGTGCATCCAGCTGATTGCGGAGTTTCCTCTGCTGGCGGTATATGCCTACCACGCCTACAACTACTATGAAAACGTGGGCAGTATGGTCATCCACCGCCCCGATCCCACCCTGTCCACCGCAGAAAACTTCTTGATGATGCTTCGCCCCGACAAAAGGTACACCCCCACCGAGGCAAAGGTGCTGGATACCGCCCTCATCCTCCATATGGAGCACGGCGGCGGTAACAACTCCACCTTCACCACCCGCGTGGTCACCTCGGCAGGCTCGGATACCTATTCCACCATCGCCGCGGCAATGTCCTCCTTAAAGGGACCCAAGCACGGCGGAGCGAATATCAAGGTGATGGAAATGATGACGGATATCCGCGACCACGTGAAGGACGGCAGAGATCGGGAAGAGGTGGGCGCGTATCTGACGAAGATCGTCAACAAGGAGGCATTTGACAGAAAGGGACTCATTTACGGTATGGGTCACGCCGTCTATTCGCTCTCCGACCCCCGCGAACGGGTCTTCCGCTCCTACGTGGAGCAGCTTGCAAGGGAGAAGGGCAGAGAAGTCGATCTGGCGCTTTATAAAAACGTGGAGGAGCTTGCCCCCGAGCTGATCGCCAAATACAGAAAGATCTACAAGGGTGTCAGCCCCAACGTGGACTTCTACAGCGGCTTCGTTTACGAGATGCTGGGCATCCCCGTGGAGCTTTATACCGCCATGTTTGCCGTGGCGCGCATCGTTGGATGGAGCGCTCACCGTATTGAGGAGCTGATTTGTATGGATAAGATCATCCGTCCTGCCTATATGAGCGTGATGGAGGAAAAATAAAGGGAAAATTTGTCCTTTTGACCTTGACAAAAAGAAAACCTTCCTATATAATAGAGCGGCTTGAACGGCGAACACCGAAGGAGCCGCTCTTTTTTTGTGTCTACAGACATTTTGAAACGGCTGAACAATTTGAAACGAAGGTGATTTTTTGAAACGGTATAAGGAATACGTTGCCCACGTTCTGCCTTGCATGTTTTACGGAGTGCTCTGCGGACTGCTGGTGGGCGTGGCAATGTTCTTTTTTAAATTTGGGGCAAGCAAGGTCACGGCGCTGTCCGAGCATCTGCTTGAGGGTGCAAAATCCTCGCCCCTATATATCATCCTGCTTTTTGCAGTTCTTGCCCTTGGGGCGCTTTTGATGATCCTGCTTCACAAAAAGATCCCCGATTGCAAGGGAGGCGGTATTCCGCTGAGTGAAGGGATCCTTAGAGGATTGCTGTCCTTCCATTGGCTCAAGACACTCATCGGTACCTTCGTTGGCAGTATGATCAGCTTTTTTTGCGGTCTGCCGTTAGGCAGCGAGGGCCCTGCCGTGGTGATGGGTACCTCCATTGGATGTCTTTGCGGAAAAATCTCGGGCAACAAGCACGCCTGGAGCCGCTACGTGATGTCGGGCGGTGCAGGCGCGGGCTTTGCCGTGGCAACGGGCGCGCCGCTGTCTGCAATGCTCTTCGTTTTGGAGGAGGTGCACAAGCGCTTTACCCCCATGCTGGTGCTGACGGTGTCCATGTCGGTCCTTTCGGCAACGGCAGTCAACAGAGGACTTTCTTCCTTGTTCGGCGTCTCGCCCTATCTCTTTGAGGTGGAGGAGCTTGCCCGCTTTGAGCTTTCCCATATGGGCTGGCTGCTCCTTTTAGGGGTACTGACCGCCATTGCGGTGGGAATTTTCGACGCCTCCATCATTTATTTCAGAAAGCTGACGGCAAAGATCGGCAAGGTCTTTCATAAAAACGTGAAGATCTTCCTCGTCTTTCTTCTTGCAGGGGTGCTGGGACTGACCTGCGTTGATGCTCTTTATAGCGGACACCATACCGTTTTAGAGGTGGCAGAGGGGCACAAGACCACCCTGACGCTGGTGCTGATTTTGGCTCTTCGTATGCTGATGATGCTGCTCATCACCGATAGCGGTGTTACGGGCGGTATCTTCGTACCCACCCTTGCCATCGGTGCGCTGTCGGGCGGGCTGATCGTCAAGCTTCTTGTGGTGATGGGAATGCCCGAGGAATTATATTCTGCGGCGGTTCTTCTTTCCATGTGCGCCTTTATGGGCGGAATGCTCCGCTCGCCTTTGGTGTCGGCAGTGCTTTTTGCCGAGATCACGGGGCAGTTTACCGACTTTTTCTTCGTGGCGCTGGTGGTCTTCACCGTCAGCTTCGTCACCGAGCTGTTCAACCAGACGTCCTTTTACGATTCGGTGATGGAGAGAATGGAAAAAGAGCAAACGTCGGGCAAGACCCCGAAGATCGCCTGCTTTGAAATGAAGGTTCTGCCGGGGGCGTTCGTTATCGGCAAGGCGGTAAGAGACGTGATGTGGCCGCCATCCTGTGTGGTGCTGAGCATCAAGAGGGCAGAAAAGAACACGGCAGATACCGACCACGACGGCGAAAAACGCCTTTACGAGGGCGACACCGTGGTCGTCCGCGCCCGCTTCTTTGAGGAAGAGGAATTGAAAAAGGTGCTTCTCGGTCTGATGGGTAAAAACCAGGAGATCGCAGAGGTGACGATGAAATAACAAAAACGGTGCGAAGCTTGGCGTGATACTCTTATCGGAGTATCACGCCAGTTCTATTCGCTGCACTTACACCGTAAGTGCATGCGAGTGATATTGCTACGCAGTGATATTCGGCTCGCGCCGAGTGGTATTCGCGGCTCACGCAGTGAGCATCGCGAGCTTTCATGGCGAATAGAATACCACTGAAGCCGCAAGGCTTCAATATCACTATTGCGGTAGCAATAATATCACTCTTTGCAAGAGCAAAGAATATCACTAAAAAAGCAGAAAAAGAGAGAGCTTCACGGAATTTTGTAACCGCGTTACTCTCTCTTCTGTTTTTATTGCAAGTTAGGGCTATGCCCATGCCCCTTATAAAATTTCTCCGCTAAGAGCATCACCCTTTAGCAGTTGGGTCGTTTTTGTTATTTCTTCTGTGGCATCGTCACCGATACCGTTTCCACCCGGTATTTATAATACCCCTGCAATAGCATCTGCGCTTTGCCGTTTTCGGGGTGGATGTCCACAAGCTTTTTTCTGAAGGCGTAGGAGGGCACGTCCACTCTGCCGCCACCCCAAAGGACGACCATTTTGTCAGCAAGCGGACGCTCTCTTTCAAGGAGTGTCAGCACCTTCTGCTCGTCCTTTTCGTCAAGAGGGTTATAGAAGTAGATACGGGCGGTGCCGTCCTTGCACTTCATCGCGATCGCCTGCTCGTTTTTGGCGGCGTTCCGCCTTTTTAGCTCGTCCTTGGCACCTTCAAGCAGTGTTTCAAAATCTCCGCTGTTCTTTTTGAGCGAAGCCAAACACACCTGCTGATTGATCTCCTCCCCCAAACGCAAGAGAGCGGTGAAGCGGGGATCGTCCTTAAATGGCGCAAATTCGGGTAAGCCTTGCTCGTGGGCAACGGTATCCATCATCCGCCCGAAGAAGTAATGGGTCTTCTCCTCGCTTTCCTCCACGCCCGCCAGCAGGGAAACGGAGCCTTTCAGCCTCTCGCCCTTCAAAAGGCATTCTACGGCGCGGCGCATCAGATTCTGAAGCTGCAGGAGTACCGCAAAGCCCGCCTCCTCTTGCCCGTCTCTTAAAAGAGCGGCGGCATATTGGGTAAGGATAAAGGTGCGCTGCGGCAGGAAGAGATCGTAGTCCCTTTTGGAATAGACCTTCAGGGTGTCAAGGGCTGTTTTATAGTATACCGCAGGATGCAGTTCACCGTACGTTCTGCCGTTCACCCTGCGCTGCTCCCGATGCTCTTTTTCCACGCATCGGTAGTTTGCCAGCGTATAGATTAAGGCAGAGAGCTTGCGGTAGACGTTGTATTGCAGTTCTTTTTCAAATTTTTCGGGATCGTGCTGTGCAAAACGGTAGCGCTCTAAAAGCAGGTCGCTGTAGTTGATATCTTCAAATTCGGTGGAAACGAATTCCTGCCATTCTTCAAGCCTCTGCTCTTCGTCAATGCAAAAGATGAGGAAGAGCGCCCGTAGTTTTTGATCGGCAGAGCAGTTTTTCAAATACTCCTTTAAAAGGGCGCGGGCACCGGCAATACGGTGTTCAAGGGCTTGCTCCTTTTCAAAGCCGCCCCTTGGTCTGTCAGCACGGTGCTTATACTGAATAAGACAGCGGTAATAAGCCACCTGTTCGTGTCCGGCAAGAGCGAGCTTTTCAAGCAGATCGCACTCTTCAAGGGCATTTTTGAGCGATGATTCCTTTTGGCGCAGAGCGTGCCACCTGCGTTTGAGCCCTTCCACGTATTCAATGCCTCTGCCCACAAGAGCATCCAGCGTCACCCCGAAAAAGGTGGCAAGCTTTTCAAGCATCAACACGTCGGGATACGCCTGCCCCTGCTCCCATCGGCTGACTGCCTGCGGCGAAACGGCAAGAGCGGCGGCAAGCTCCTTTTGGGTCATATTTCTTTTTTGACGGTGGCTTTTGATGTTTTCGGCAAGCTTCATAACGCTTCTCCTTTTTGGTCATTTGCTTCATCGGGATCCCTTTGCACCTTCAGTATACCACAAGTGCGCCCCCAAATCAAGCACCCATATCGGAAGAAAACTCTCGTTTTGCGGGATTTTGGGAATTTGCAAGGAAAAACTCGACAATTTTATGAATTTGCATTTTTAACAGTTTGTTTATTGACATATTAAACGTACTTTGATATACTATATATACGAGATGTGTGAGCAGTTGCCCAAAATACCGTCAGGGAGGATTTGTAATGAAGATCTTTTCAAATTGCGGTATGCCGTGGAACTTGCAGAACGGCTCCTTCTCTATGAAAAAGAGGTATGATCTGCAAATCATTTATTTCCGCGCATAAGCCGCAAGCATAGGGGCTTATGCGTTTTTTGTTATCAGTTCAATGAGACAAACAGATATGTTCACTGATAATTGAAAGGAGCAAATTATGAAAAACTCAATTGTATTTATTTTATTGTTGTGCTTGTCTGTTGCAGTATGTTCGTGTAGCGCAATGAGAAGTGAGGATGCCGGTAATGTTGTAACACTACCGGAAGGCGATGATCGTGTAATTCTGACGATAAAATCAACGGATGATTACACCGCATTTTTGAATACGACTAAATTGCCACAGGAGTTTGTGATGTATGAGGAGATTAAAGAACTGGGCAATTTTGTTGGTTTTGTTGTTTTGAGTGAATTTTTTGCGGATGATTATTCATCGTATAAGTATGATTTAAGAGATTCATCGGGCTATGTGCTTTCGTTGCATATAGATCACGATACGTTAGAAGAAACAATCGGTTCTTCTTCCCCTATTACGAAGGTTAATTCGGAAAATATGCGCATTCTTCCTCAAAAGAGTAGCGGAACGTATGCTGATCAAGGACTTGTATATAGATATGTGAACGGAGAATTGCTTACGATCAGTTGGACTTATGAAGGAGTGACATTTACTTTGGGCGGATCATCTATGCTTTCCGATTATCCTTCTACCGAGGCGACGTTTGCGGGTAAATTGTTGAACGGGAGCAAGGCCGCCACAGCTTTTGAGACGGTTTTTGGGGTTGAGGAAAAATAGGATTTTAAATCTTATATGTGAAAATCACACAAAAACAGATGATCTAATTTTAATCAAAAGGGCAGGCGAAGCATTTTGCTCCGCCTGCCTTTTTTATACGAAAAACGCATTCACCCAAAGAAGTCGTCGATCATACACCCCGGTGTCCCCGCAAGATCGGGCATTTTTAAGCGATAGTTTGAAAATTTTTTTTTGCAAAATTTCAAAAAGTACTTGATTTTTTTGTAGAAATGTGGTATCATACTCCCGATGTGCGCGTTGTACCTCAGGTACACCGTCATGAATAAGTGGGTAGTCCGCTGCACGCTCTGCAAGAATGCCCGAAAAGATCAAAGGAGGACTTGAAAAATGGAATTACTCAAGGCTTTTACAAATGAGCAGCTCAAGACCGAAGTCCCGGTTTTAAACGTTGGCGACACCGTTAAGGTTCACAACAAGATCAAAGAGGGCAACAGAGAAAGAATTCAGATCTTCGAAGGCACCATCATCGCTAAGCACGGTGGCGGCATCTCCGAAACCTTCACCGTACGCCGCGTATCCTTCGGCGTAGGCACCGAGAAGACCTTCCCCGTACATTCTCCCAACGTAGACAAGGTTGAGATCGTACGTTCCGGTAAGGTAAGACGTGCAAAGCTGTTCTATCTGCGTGATAGAGTTGGTAAGGCTGCTAAGGTTAAGGAACGCATCTAAGCGATAGGGAGGTAGAAGAAATGAAGCAAGGTATCCATCCTAAGTATGAAACGGTCACCATCAAGTGTGCTTGCGGCGCAGAAGTAGTGACCAAGTCCACCGCAGGCGATCTGCGCGTTGAAATTTGCTCCAAGTGCCACCCCTTCTTCACCGGCAAGCAGAAGTTTGTTGATGCAGGCGGACGTGTTGACAAGTTCAAGAAGCGTCTTGAGGCAGCAAAGAAATAAGAACAAAATCGGCGTCGCGAAAAAGCGGCGCCTTTTTGTCTTTTGATGAAAAGTTCGTTTTTTTCGCGAAAATCGGAGAATAAGCGTATTTAGTTTTGTGTACGAGGTAGGGTATGGAACAGTCTGTTTTTAAAAACGTGCTGGAAGAGGAGGGCAGACTCCCCTCTGCGGTGCTGGTCTCGGTATTCAGAAAGGGGGAAGATCCTTCGCCCTTTGAAGCAAGCCTTGCCGAGCTTGAGCGTCTTCTTGAAACGGCGGGGGGAGAGGTCTTTGCAAAGCTGGTGCAGGTCAAGGAGCATCCCGAAAACGCCACCTATATTGGAAGCGGAAAGATCAAGGAGCTTGCCTCTCTGTGTGAAACGGGGGGCGTGTCGCTGGTGGTCTGCGACGAGGAGCTTTCGCCCATGCAGATCAAAAACTTAGAGGATGCGTTAGGGGGGGACATCCGTGTGATCGACCGCACCATGCTCATTCTTGACATCTTCGCCCTGCACGCCACCACCGCAGACGGTAAATTGCAGGTGGAGCTGGCGCAGTTAAAATATTCGGCGCCCCGTCTTTACGGCAAGGGCAAGGATCTGTCCCGTCTTGGCGGCGGTATCGGCACGAGGGGCCCCGGTGAAACCAAGCTGGAAAGTGACAAAAGACATTTAAAGGAGCGCATCCGTGCCTTAGAGGATCAGCTGGAGGTGCTCTCCAAAAACAGAGAGCTGCAGAGAAAGCAGAGAGAAAAGGCGGGCATCTTCCGCATTGCCATTGCGGGCTATACCAACGCCGGAAAATCCACCCTTTTAAACGCCTTAACGGGCGCGGGGGTGAAGGAAAAGGACGAGCTTTTTGCCACCCTTGACCCCACCACCAGACGCTACGCCCTCCCCTCGGGCAACGAGATCCTGCTGACCGACACGGTAGGCTTCATCCGCAATCTGCCCCACCATCTGGTCAAGGCGTTCCGCTCCACCCTCGAGGAGGTGGCGCTTTGTGACGGCGTGCTCGTGGTGGTGGACTCCTCCGACCCCGAGTCGGATGCACAGCTGAAGGTGACGGTGGATCTGCTCACCGAGCTGGGCGCTTCAAGCAAGCCCACTTTATACGTTTTAAATAAGAGTGACAAAGCCTTCTCCACCATCATCCCCTTTATGGGCAAGGAGGGAGCGGGAAAGATCGTGCAGATCTCGGCACTCACAGGGCAGGGTATCCCCCTTCTTCTTGAAAAGATCGAGGAGATGGTGTCGGGCGGCAAAAAAACGGTGAAGGCGCTTCTGCCCTCCTCGGCAATGGGACTTCTTGCCCGTCTTTACGAGGAGGCAAACGTGAAGAGCGTGGACTATACCTCCGAGGGAGCAGAGGTGATCGCCGTGGTGGACGACCGTCTTTACGGCAAGCTAAAACCCTATATCAAGGAATAAAAGCAGGGAGGATCGACCTTTGGAAAAGGAATACGAAATGCCGGCAGGTGCGGGCGAATCGGAGTTTACCGACCGAAAATCTGTCTTTTTGGGGCACGTGATGCCTGTAAAAAGCGAGGAAGAGGCGCTGGACTTCGTCAAGCAGATGAAAAAGAAATACGGCGATGCCCGCCACAACGTCTGGGCGTTTGCCCTGCATAACGGCGCTATGCGCTCCTCCGATGACGGAGAGCCCCAAGGCACGGGCGGAGCGCCCGTCCTTGACGCCATTTTGAAAAAGGGACTCACCGATGCCGTGGTGGTGGTCACCCGCTATTTCGGCGGGATCCTTCTGGGCACGGGCGGGCTGGTGCACGCCTATTCAAACGCCGCCGTGTCCGCCCTTGACGCCGCGGGTAGAGTCAGAGCGGTGCCCCACACCCTTTGTGCGCTGACCTGCGAGTACGCACAGTACGGTATGGTCTGCCGTCTTTGCGAGAAATACGGTGCGCTTGAGCTTTCCGCAGACTATACCGATCGGGTGGGCGTTTCCTTTCTCCTGCCTCCCGGTGGCTTTGAGCCCTACGTAAAGGATTTAAGAGAGCAGAGCGCCGGATCGCTGACCCTTGAAAATAAGGGCGAAAAGGTGCTGGCTCTGTCGGTGAAGGGCAGATAAAAGAGGAGTTTTTAGAAAAATAGGCGTATATTATTGTATGTACCTTTGCAGTGGTTTAGCATAAAAGAGCAGAAAGGAAGGCGGAGCGATGGAGAGCATCAGAGATGCCATTTGCCAAAGAGAGGAGTATACCCTCAGTCCCCACGCCTTTTTCTCGGCGGACACGGCGGGCAGAGAGCAGTACCTTGCCCCCGACCCGATGCGTACCGAGTTTCAAAGGGATCGGGACAGGATCATTCACAGCAAGGCGTTTCGCCGACTGATGCATAAGACCCAGGTCTTTCTCTGTCCCGAGGACGATCACTACAGAACCAGACTCACCCACACCCTGGAGGTCTGTCAGATCGCCCGAACCATTTCAAGATCGCTTTTTTTAAACGAGGATCTTACCGAAGCCATTGCCCTGGGGCACGATCTGGGGCATACCCCCTTCGGCCACGCAGGGGAGAGGGTGCTTCGCAAGCTTTTGCCCGAGGGCTTTGAGCATTACGAGCAGAGTCTGCGGGTGGTGGACAAGATCGAGCATCTGAATCTGACCTTTGAGGTGAGGGACGGCATCGTCAACCACGCGGGAGACAATATGGCATCCACCCTGGAAGGACAGGTGGTAAAATACGCAGACAGGATCGCTTATCTCAACCACGACATCGACGATGCGGTCAGAGCCCGTATCATTTCGCCCGACGATATCCCCCTGATGCTTCAAAACGTTCTGGGCTACGACCACAGCGAGCGCATCGCCACCATGGTGGGCGCCATTGTGAGAATGGGCGTGGGGGAGGGCAGGATCTTGATGGAAAAGGAGATTGCCGAGGCGACCGATGAATTAAGGACCCTGCTTTTCGGGATGGTGTATACCAATCCCATCGCCAAGGGCGAGGAAAAAAAGGCAGACGGGATGCTTTCTCAGATCTTTGAATACTATCTGGAGGATCCGAGCAGGCTGCCCCCTGTATACGCCGCAAATCTGGAAGAGGACGGCGAAAAGAGATGCGTGGCAGATTACGTGGCGGGGATGACCGACCGTTATGCCATCAATCTTTACAAGCAATTGTTTATCCCCAAGGTCTGGCAGGGACCGGTAGACTGGACCGAATAACGAGGAATTGAAAAAATGCTGAATCAGACGGTCATAGAAGAAATCAAAACAAGAAATAATATCGAAGATGTGATCTCTTCTTACGTCCGTCTTTCAAGAGCGGGGAAGGATCTGAAGGGTCTTTGTCCCTTCCATTCGGAAAAGACGCCCTCCTTCCACGTGCATCCCGCAGAGGGCTACTTCCATTGCTTCGGATGCGGAGCGGGGGGAGACGTGATCACCTTCGTGATGCGGGCGGAAAACCTTGCCTATCCCGAGGCACTGGAGTATCTGGCAAAGCGGGCGGGGATCAATCTGCCCCTTGATTACAAGGACGGCAGGAAGGGCGAGGTGGACAGATCTACCGTCACCGCAATGAATAAAGAGGCGGCGCGCTATTTTCACGCCTGCCTGATGGACGAGAAAACACCGGCGGGCTTGGAGTACCTGCAAAAAAAGAGAGGCTTTTCCACAGCCCTCATCCGCCGTTTCGGGCTGGGATATGCTCCGGGCGGCTGGGGACTTTGCAACCATCTGAAGGCAAAGGGCTACAGCTATGAGCAGATGATGGCGGCGAATCTGGTGTTAAAAAGCACCAAAAGAGAAAACAGCTACTACGACGTCTTCAGAGATCGGGTGATGGTGCCCATCTTTGATCCGGCGGGCAACGTGGTCGCCTTTGGCGGCAGACTTCTGGGCGACGGACAGCCCAAATACTTGAACAGCTCCGAAACGGCGGCGTTCCGAAAGAGCAAAACGCTCTTTGCACTGAACTTTGCCAAGGACTACTGTGCCGAGCGGATGATCCTTTGCGAAGGGTATATGGATGCGATGGCACTGCACGGCGCGGGATTTCCCTCGGCGGTGGCGACCCTCGGCACGGCAATCACCTCCGAGCATGCCAGAGTGATGAGCCGCTATACCAAAAGCGTGGTCATCTGTTACGACACCGACGAGGCAGGTCAAAAGGCGGCGGACAAGGCCTTCCGCGTGCTCTCGGAGGTGGGACTTGAAGCAAGGATCCTGCGGGTGGAGGGCGCCAAGGACCCGGATGAATTCATCAAAAAATCGGGCGCACCCGCTTTTGCACGACTGATAGACAAGAGCAAGAGCCGCTTTGAATTCAAGCTTGAAAAGATCTTTTCAAAGTACGACGTGGCAACGGTAGACGGCAAGATCAAGGCGCTGGACGAGATCTCGGCGCTGATCGCCGAATTCCCCTCCTCGGTGGAACGGGAGCTATACATAGCCGCAGTGTCCAAAAAGCTGGAGGTGGCGCAAAAGGCGCTGACCGAGGACGTGGAGAGGATACTGCGCAAAAACAGAAGCCGCCAGAAAAGGGCGTATTCGGAAGAGATCCTCAGAAAAACCGAGGGATATGCGGACAGAGTCAATCCTCAGGTTATGGGCAACGTGGCTTCGGCAAGAGCAGAGGAAGCGATCCTCGGGATCTTGCTTTTGCGAGAGGACGTGGCACAGCGAGCTTTGAAGGAAGGACTGCTTTACCCCGAGCTGTTTGTCACCGATTTTAATAAGAGGGTTTTTTCAAGGATCGCAGAGCTGACGGCGGAGGGACAAACGCCCGACACAGGGCTTCTTGGGGCGTATTTTACCCCCGAGGAGATGGGCAGGATCGTGGAAATGCGCTTGGCGCGGTCCACACTCACCGACAATGGCTACGCGGTGCTGACCACCTGCGTGGATAGGCTGAAAAACGGCGAAAAAAAGAGCGAAAACAGCCCGGAGGACATTCGGGCGATCATCGAAAAGAAAAGAAAGGGAAGGTGACCATCGGTCACGAAGGGACGGATATGAGCAACGAAATGATTTCCGAAAACGAAGGCAAGCAGGGATCTCTTGACGATCTGATCGAAAAGGGCAAAAACAAAGGAGCGCTCTCCTCGGGAGAGATCGCCGCAATGATCGACGAGGGCGAAAGCGACCTTGAGCAGATCGGACGTCTTTACGAGGATTTAGAGTTCCTCAGCGGCGAGGCGGGAGAGCACGTTTTGGATCAGAACGAGTTTACCGAAGAGATCAAAAACGAGATCGAGCGCTACGAGTCGGCAGAGGATATGGAAAAAATGCTGGCTTCCGAGGGCCTTGCCATTGACGACCCGGTGAGAATGTACCTCAAGGAGATCGGTAAGGTACCCCTGCTGACGGCAGAAAAGGAAATGGAGCTGGCGCGCCAGATGGAGGAGGGAAGCGAGAAAGCCAAGCAGGAGCTGGTGGAAGCAAACCTCAGACTGGTGGTGTCCATTGCCAAGAGATACGTGGGTAAGGGAATGTCCTTCCTTGATCTGATCCAGGAAGGAAACCTGGGTCTGATGAAGGCGGTGGAAAAGTTTGACTACCGCAAGGGCTATAAGTTCTCCACCTACGCAACCTGGTGGATCAGACAGTCCATCACCCGTGCCATTGCGGATCAGGCAAGGACCATCCGGATCCCTGTGCATATGGTGGAGACCATCCACAAGGTGGCAAGAGTTTCAAGACAGCTGGTGCAGGAAAACGGCAGAGATCCTTCGGCTGAGGAGATCGCAAAGGTGATGAAGATGTCTCCCGAAAAGGTCAGAGAGATCATGAAGATCGCTCTTGACCCTGTGTCTCTGGAAACGCCCATCGGCGAGGAGGAGGACAGCCACTTGGGCGACTTCATCGAGGACAGCGACTCTCCTGCACCTCAGGAGGCGGTTTCTTACGTGATGCTCAGAGAGCAGTTAAACGAGGTGCTCCACACCCTGACACCAAGAGAAGAGCAGGTGTTAAAGCTGCGCTTCGGACTTGACGACGGCAGAACCAGAACCCTTGAAGAGGTGGGTCAGGTATTCAACATCACCCGTGAAAGAATCCGCCAGATCGAGGCAAAGGCTCTGCGTAAGCTGCGCCACCCCAGCCGCTCCAAGAGATTGAAGGACTACTTAGACTGATTTTTCTGCTTTTGAAAAAATAAAAATCAGAAAAAGCGTTATAGAACTTGACAATTTCGTAAAGATGGTGTACAATGTACTTGTTATAGATTAGTAGGAGGTTTCCCCCAATGAAAAAAAGAGTTTTAAGCTTCGTGCTTTGCCTGGCAATCCTGACCACGACACTCCTCACCCTGACTGCCTGCCCTAACAGCACCACCAAGGTGGGTGAAGTGGGTGACGCTGTTGCCCAGACCCTGGTCATTGCAGCAATCAAGGACGAGAAGACCACCGACGAGGCTCTTCTTGCCGTTCAGGATAAGCTTAACGAGATCACCGAGGCTGAATACAATACCCACGTGGTCCTGAAGTTCTTCACCGCAGACGAATATGCGCAGAAGATCCTTGAGATGTCCCAGCGTCTTGCTGCAAAGCAGCAGGAGTATGAGGATCAGCTCACCGGCTCCGAAAACGTCAGCGACCCCCGTCAGTACGACGAGGAAATGCTCAAGGAGCTGGGCGTTACCGAGGGCATGAAGGCTCAGAACGGTGACTATTACTACCTTGGCGAATATGATACGCCCATCACGGTGTATCCCACCGTCAGCGAGGATCAGCTGGACATCGTTTTCATCAACAGCATCGATACCTACTATAAGCTGATGGAAAACCGCTACATCACCTGCCTCAACTCCGATATTTCGGCAAACGGCGCATTCAGAAAGTATACCAGCAACACTCTGCTCAACCGTGTTTACCAGATGTGCAACGGCAGAGAGCGCGTGTTTGCACAAGATAAGGCTCTCCCCGGTGACGCTTACGCGATCCCCAACAACTACATCACCGAGAGCGCAAACTTCCTGCTCATCAACAAGAAGCTGTATGACCACTACAGCTACGACGTGAAGTGCGACACTTACGTTGCAGATGCAAACAACAAGGACGGCGTGGACGACTTGGCTGACCTTGATATGTTCTTGAAGGAAGTTATCAAAGATAACGCGACCAACGGCGACCTGAAGGTGGACAAGATCCTCTACAACTACTCCGGCGCAGATACTTATACCTATCTTGGCGACGACGACGAGGCATTCTCCCTGATCGGTCTGACCGCTACCAGAACCTTCAACTCCGACCTGCCCACCAAGCCCGACAGCCTTTTGAAGCGTACCGCATTCAAGAAGGCAATGACTCTGGTTTACGATCTGAAGACCATGGGCAATCCCGCATACAGCGGCGAGTGCTTCTACAGAGCAACCGACGAAGAGACCGGCTTTATGGTGCCCAGAGCGACTATGGCTGAAATGGCAGAAGCAGGTCAGAGCTTCGCTGTTGCAATGGTCAACGGCGACACCAAGCTGCCCAGCTACTACAGCGAAGAAGACTACTACGTTGTAAGAACCAGTGCTTACGAGATCGACAACACCATGTTCAACTCCATGTTTGCGATCAGCACCTTCTCTACCACTGCAACCGATGCAGACGGTATGTGGCTGCAGTACAAGATCGGCGACTATGAGGAAGCCGGTAACAGCAACGACAGAGCTTTCGAGATCATCTCTATGCTCCAGACCAATGCAGAGGCAGTAAACCTGCTGGCATACGGTGTTCAGGGCGAGGACTACGACGTGTACGACAACGACCCCAAGTTCTATAACGTGGGCAAGGGCGACTATAAGCCCGTATACGGTCTTGGCAATATGTTCCTGCTCAGAGAGCACGACAAGATGGACAGCAAGACTGCTTACTATGCAGCAAACGGCTGGGAAGCAGCAAGACTGCAGATGCGTTCTTCCACCTGCACTCTGTTCTGCGGATTCCACATTCGTGACTTTGCACAGCCCGAAAACGAAACTCATCTGAAGACCTCTCTGGAGGTTCAGGCTAACCTGCAGAAGGTATCTGCAGAGATGATGACCAAGATCAACAACTTTAACGGCGTTGACGACGAGGGCAAGGAGTGCACCATCAGCGAGTACATCGAGTCTCTGCAGAAGCAGTTGGGCGCGATGGAAGAATACGACCTTGCAGTTCAGGGCTACAAGGAGATCACCGACCGTTATGAGGGTCCTACCTACGAGGCAATGCCTTATCCTCAGTACACCTGGTTCTTCTTCGTGGTTTACAAGAACGTAGACGGTAAGTACTTCGCATAAGACGGGAACACCGATCAAAAAAGATCCTTTGGAGCCGATGCGCTTTGGCGCATCGGCTCTTTGTTGAAAAGGAGAAGAAAATAAAGGATTTTGCAAATAAAAAATCACGAATGTACTTGCAAAATTCAAGAAATTGTGGTATACTGTATCGGTACAGTAAAATACGAAATAAGGCCATGCGTCTTTTCGGTGTGTGGTCGCAT
Organism: Clostridia bacterium; assembly: GCA_017465885.1. Lineage (GTDB taxonomy): Bacteria > Bacillota > Clostridia > Oscillospirales > CAG-272 > UBA11512. Next base: position 43,778 of record JAFTVG010000015.1, read on the forward strand.
CGGTGTATGCGTTATCAAGAATGGGTCCTGCGCAATTTACCCCCGTGAACCGTGTCAGGTGGGGAACCAAGCAGCACTAAGCGGTCAGGTGGATGTGCCGCAGACAGCCTGTTCCGAGTATATATTCGGCGCCCATACTTTCCCGGGCGGGCGTATGGTCTTATTTTGTGTTTTACTGTTTTTTTGAGTAGATCGCAAAGGGAGGAAGGATATGCATCAGGCGCTTTACAGAAAATACAGACCCGCCGCTTTTTCGGACGTGGTCGGTCAGGAGCACGTGACCTCGGTGCTGAAATATGAGGTGGCGGGCGGCAGAGCCAGTCACGCGTATCTTTTCTGCGGAAGCAGAGGCACGGGCAAGACCACCTGCGCCAAGATCCTTTCGAAGGCGGTCAACTGCCTTGATCCTCAAAACGGCGATCCCTGCTGCAAATGCGAGAATTGTGTAGCCATCGAAAAGGGCTGGACGACCGACGTGATGGAAATGGACGCCGCGTCCAATACGGGTGTTGACTATATCCGTGATATCCGTGATGCGGTCATGTACGCTCCTTCTATGCTGAGTACCCGCGTTTATATCATAGACGAGGTGCATATGCTTTCCGACGGTGCCTTCAACGCTCTTTTAAAGACGCTGGAGGAACCGCCTTCCGGGGTGATCTTTATTTTGGCGACCACCGAAATGCAAAAGATCCCCTCCACCATTCTCTCCCGCTGTCAGAGATTTGAATTTCGCAGGATCGCGGGGGGAGTGATCGTGGATCGCCTTCTTGAAATCGCAGAGAAGGAGGGCATCGCCCTTGAAAAAGAGGCGGCACATCTGATCGCAAGACTGTCCCAGGGCGGTATGCGAGATGCCATTTCAATGCTGGAGCTGTGTAGTGCAGACGGCAGAAGAGTGGATAAAGAGCTGGTGGAAAGCCTGTCGGGTGGAGCCGGCAGACAGATGATCGAAAAGACGGTGGAGGCACTGGCAAACAAAGACAGAGCCGCGTTGCTGTCGGTGATCGCCCGTCTTTACGAGTCCTCGGGCGACCTGTCGGTCTTCTGGCAGGAGCTGATCGCCTACTACAGAGATATGATCGTGGTCAAGACCATCAAGGATATGGACAAGGAAGACCTGCGCCAAACGGTGCTTGACCTGACCGAGAGCGAATATGAAAAGCTGACGGCACTTTCCGAGCGTTTCCGTTATGAAACGCTGATGTACCATTCCAACGTTCTTGATGGTGCCCTTGCTTCCACGGGGGGCAAGACCGGCGCGTCGGGCAGGATCGCGGCGGAAATGGCGCTGATGAAGATGAGCAGTGAGGCGGTGGATGCAAGCCCGCAGGCATTGCTTGCACGGATCGCGGCGCTGGAGGATAGACTCAATGCGGGTCTGATCGCGGCATACCCTTCAAAGGATCTGAAGACCGCCGAGGCACTCCGGGCGTCTAATAAAGAAGAGCCGACCGAGGTGCAAGCCTCTGAAACGGAGCAAAAGGGAAGGGTTCTTGACTGCTATGCAGAGGTGCTTTCTGCCTTTGCTCGCATTGATCCGGGCACGGCGGCATTTCTTAACGGCACCGACGCCATTCTCTATCCCGACGGAAGACTGCTGATCGAGGTGGGAAATGAGTTCGCCCTGCGGATGGTGGAGAGCAACAACGGTGCAAACGCCATTGGAGCGATCTTGAAAAACAGCCACGGCGTGGATGCGCGGGTCACCTTCTTCGTGAAAAAGGGGAAGAGCAAGGGCGCAGATATGCTGGACGAACTGTCCTGACGAGCTGTCCTGACGAGTTGTTAGAAGAAATCGTCAATGTAGTAAGAGTTTATAAACTATTCATAATGAAAGGATACAATAACAATGAAAGCAAGATTACCCCAGGGATACGGCGGCGGCCCCCAGAATATGAACGCAATGATCCGTCAGGCACAGAAGATGCAGGAGCAGATGGAGGCTCTGCAGGAGGAGCTTGACGCAAGAGAATACGAGATCAATGCAGGCGGCGGTGTGGTGACCGTGAAGATCAACGGCAAAAAGGAGATCCTGTCCATCGTCGTTAAGCCCGAGATCGTGGATCCCGACGACATTGAGACTCTGCAGGACGTGCTGACCGCGGCGGTGAATGAAGCCATCCGCACCGTTGAGGAGACCAACTCTGCCGAAATGTCCAAGGTGACCGGCGGAATGAACCTGCCCGGGATGTTCTAAAAAATGACCGAATATCTGTTGCCTTTAGAGCAAATGATCGAGCAGTTAGGCTCTCTTCCCGGCGTTGGACGGAAGACTGCGGCGAAATATGCCTTTCATTTGCTTGAGTTGCCCGCGGAGGACTTGGAGCAGTTTTGCGCCACCCTGCTTGAGGGCAAGCGCAGGATCAAGACCTGCAAATTCTGCAACAATCTGTGCCAGGGAGAGGTTTGCACCATCTGCGCCGACCCCAAACGGGTAAACGGTCAGATCTGCGTGGTGGAAGACGTGAAGACCCTGATGGCAATGGAGCGTTCAGGCGGCTATAAGGGCGAATATCACGTTCTTGGCGGTGCACTGTCGCCCATTGACGGTATCGGACCAGATCAGATCGACGTTGCCGGACTGATGAACAGGATCAAAAACGGTCCTCAGCCGATCAAAGAGGTGATCGTTGCCACCAATCCCACGGTGGAGGGCGAGACCACCGCACTTTATATCACAAGACTTTTAAAGGACACCGATATTCTGGTGACCAGACTTGCCTGCGGCATTCCCGTGGGTGCCGATCTGGAATATGCGGATGAGGTGACCTTAACCAGAGCCCTTGAGGGCAGACAAAGCCTGAACTGAGGGCAAAAAAGTATAGGAGAGACGGCATTGCCGCTAAAGGAATGAAATACCATACCCTAAAATTCGGTGAGCTGACCCGTCACCTGCCCATCTGTAAGGTGACTGACAGCCTTTATATTGCAGGCTTCGTGCTTCTTGGTGATGCGGCACTCAGCGAAGAGTGCGCCAAGGAGCTGATCGCCATTGCGCCCGAGTACGACTACATCCTTACCGCTGAAGCCAAGGGCATCACACTGGTGCACGAAATGGCAAGACAGCAGGGCGAGGAAAAATATTTCATCGCCAGAAAGTACGCCAAGGCGTATATGACGGGGGTGTTCAAGGTGGACGTGCGTTCCATCACCACCGACAAGGTGCAGACCCTTTATCTTGATGCGGCAGATGCCGAGCTGATGAAGGGCAAAAGGATCCTCATTGTGGACGACGTGATCTCCACGGGTGAGTCGCTTCGTGCTCTTGAAGAGTTAGTCAAGCAGGCAGGCGGCATCATTGCAGGTAAAATGGCGGTCCTTGCAGAGGGTGGGGCGGCAGACAGAGAGGACATCCTCTATCTGCAAAAGCTCCCTCTGTTCCATCCCGACGGCAGCATTATGGAATAAACGTTCTCGGCTTTGCGTCATAAATAGTCCCTTTCTCCCGTAAACTGAAAGAGCAAGGATCGGGGAGGGAGAGAAATGAAGGGCAGAGCAAAGGGTGTGCTTTCGGGCAGGCTGCTTTATTTCATAGTTGTGGCATTTGGTGCGGTGATGGGAGGTCTTTTGGGACTGCTCTTTGGAAAAAAAGCGGGCGGACAGTCCTTTGCGGGAGGCTTTGCCCACTCCTTTCCGGGAAGCTTTTCGCCCTCCGACCTTGCCTTAGCGTTTTTTTGGCAGTTTGCGCCTCTGGCGATGCTGTGGTACGCCGCGTGCGGCGCGCTGTTTCGCCCTACGGCGGTGCTTTTGCTGAGCATACGGTCTGTGCTTGGGGGATACGTTGCCCTTTTAGCTTGGAGGATCTTTTTTGCTGACGATCGAGCGACCTTGCTGTTGCTTGCCTTTTTCAGCCTTTTTGAGTTGACCGCTCTTGCGCTGTTTGCGGCTTTTTCCCACAGAGCAGAGGCGTTTTCGACCTTGGTGATGAAAAAGGGGATGAGGAAGAGGGCTCTTTGCCGTTTTTCCTCCGACCTGCTCTTTTATTACGGTCTGATTTTGTTTTTTTATATCGGGCGAGGGTGCGTGGTTGCCCTGCTGAATACGTGAAAGGATAACGAGCGCTTTGGAAATCAAGAAAAAAAAGAAGAAGTTTAATCTATACAATATGCTCAATCCGGAGCTTGACAGAAAGGATGCCAAGAAGGACGGTGACGTGGAAAAGCTGAATTTCGTCGGCTTTTTCAAGCTGGCGGGACGGCGGATCTCCACCATTTTGTCGGCGAATATTTTCTTCGTTCTGGGAAATTTTCCTGCCTTCTTCATTCTCGTCATTTTTTCGGGTCTGATCAACGATCATTCCATCGTTCCTCAGTCTCTTTCCTTTTCAAATTTATATGGAGCGATGCAGATGACGTCAAACTCGCCTCTTTCTGCGGTCTTGCAGGGCGTTTCGGGCACTCCCGTGACCGAAAACGAGTATAATCTGCCTCTGCTGATCCTTTTCATCTGCCTTTCCTGCCTGGTCTTTTTGACCTTTGGCGTGGTCAACTGCGGATGTGCCCACCTGCTTCGCAGTGTGGTCCGTCAGGAGCCCGTCTTCCTGATGCAGGATTTCTTCGGCACCATCAAGAAGAATTGGAAGCAGGGTCTGGTGCTGGGGATCTTTGATCTGCTCTTCTTTGGGCTGATCGTTTACGACATCTGGGCGTTCTATTTGAATTACGCCTACAGCTTTTTCTTCTCCATCGGCTTTTTCCTGTCTCTGGGCATTTTCGTGCTGTATCTCTTTGCGAGAATGTATATGTATATGCTGACCATCACCTTTGATCTGAAGCTTTATAAGATCATCAAGAATTCCTTTATTTTTGCATTCTTGGGCTTCAAGCGCAATATTTTGGCGCTGATCGGTCAGATCGGGCTGATCGCCATTGTGGTGGCACTGATCATGACGGGTGCGCTGATGGCGCTGGGAGCAGTCCTGCCGCTGGTCATTCTGTTTGCGCTGGGCTTGTTTATGGGTTACTATGCCGCGTATAAGGTGATCAAAAAGTATATGATCGACCCTTACTACGATGAGAACGGAAACCCCATCGATCCCGAGGCAGAGGACTGTCAGGAAGAGGATGAGGAAGAGCTTGAAGAAGGGGTAGAGGCTTGAGCCCCGACCTGTTGAATATGGAAAACCGCGTCGCCGCCCCGGACGAGCTCTTGCAAGAGCGTTTCGGGGCGGCGCATTTTTTGCACTTGACAGTGGAATTAAAATATTATATAATAAATTCGAAAAAAGCGTTGATTTTCCCTTTTCTTTTTTGACTATAAGGGTATAAGACTTTAAAAAAGGAGAATACTGTATGGAAAAGCCAAAGAAAAGATCAAAGCTGCGGGCGAAATGCGGCGTGATGTATTATACCGCCAAAAGGAGAGCCAAATGGCTGACGATGAGCAAAACCTTTGCAAAGGAGCGAAAGAGCGAGCCGCTTCCTTGTCTGCAGTTTACCCACCGCACGCCTCTTTTGAGAAAACTCAGAGACGTGGATATGGTCTTACAGTATAACAAGATCACCAATCTGAAGCTTGCGGCAGAAAAGATCAACGGCGTGGTCATCAAGCCCGGTCAGATCTTCAGCTTTTGGTATCTGGTGGGCAAGACCAGTGCCAAAAAGGGCTACAAGGAAGGGATGATCCTAAAAAGCGGCAAGGTGGACAAGGGTATCGGCGGCGGAATGTGCCAAATGACCAATCTGATCTATTGGATGACTCTACATACCCCCTTGACGGTAATCGAGCGTCATCGCCACGGCTACGACGTCTTTCCCGATTCGGGCAGGACCCAGCCCTTTGCCAGCGGCGCTACCTGCTTTTATCCCCATCTTGACCTGATGATCAGAAACGATACCGATCGCCCTTATCAGCTGGTGGTGCACGTGGGCGAGGAATTTCTGACAGGTGCCTGGCTTTCCACCCAAGCGCCCGACAGCTATTACGAGATCCACGAGCGTAACCACGAGATGAGAGCCGAATTCTGGGGTGGATACAGCCGCCATAACGAGCTCTACCGCCAAAAATTCGATATGGAAGGACGCTTTCTTGCAGAGGAATTCATCACCGCAAACGATGCGATCATGATGTATCCTCCCTTCCTTGCAGCGGAAAACGATCACACGGCGTACGACAAATAATCTTCAAACGCCTTCAATTTCAAAAAACTTCCACAAATAGTTCGGATGATCCTGCCTATACTAAACACAGAGCGGTGAAGCGCACCGCCGAAGAGCAAGAGCCCTTTGGTGAAGCACGGCTTGCCGCTCGAAATGAAAAACAAATCAAAAAAAGAGCGGCAAGACCGGTTCAAAAGGATATTTTGAGCGTGGCGCCGCGTATAGGAGATAATCATGAGCAAGAATCAGAAGCTGGTACCCGAAGCAAGAGCGGCACTGGATAAGTTTAAGATGGAAGCGGCAAGCGAAGTGGGCGTAACCCTGAAGCAGGGCTACAACGGCGATCTTACCTCCAAGCAGGCAGGTTCTGTTGGCGGTCAGATGGTCAAGAAGATGGTCGAGAAGTACGAAAACGAGATCAAATAATCTATCCCCCTATTTGTGCGGAGGAGTCACCGTCGGCGGCTCCTCCGCCTTCTCTTTTGCCTGCGGGGCAAGAATGAATATTTGGTGAATATCAATGAATATTCGCTGAATATAGTGAATACGAACCAGCACCTTAAAAAAGTCTGTTTTTTCAAAAGCATTCAAAAAATATGTGCAATATACACAAATATATCGGAATATGCTTTGTAAAATTCTACGAAATTTGGGGTAAAAAGCGAAAAAAAGGGGTTGCAATTTTCATCGAATTGTGGTAATATTTATGCATCGCGAAAAGCACCGTTCGACCTTCCGAAAAAGGGTGGAAAAACGATGAATAAATAATGAATAAAATACACAGGAGGATCTGAAAATGATCGTTAGAAAGAATAAAGAGAGCATCAAGAAGGTAGTTTTGGCATACTCCGGCGGACTTGACACTTCCATCATCATTCCGTGGCTGAAGGAAAACTACAACAACTGCGAGGTCGTTTGCGTTTCGGGCAACGTCGGTCAGGCAAGCGAGCTGGACGGACTTGAAGAAAAGGCACTGAAGACCGGCGCCTCCAAGCTCTACATCGAGGATCTCACCGAGGAGATGCTCACCGAGTGCGTATTCCCCTGCGTGCAGGCAGGCGCAAAGTACGAGGGCTACCTGCTGGGTACCGCCTTTGCCCGCCCCATCATTGCAAAGAGAATTGCAGAGATCGCCATCGCAGAGGGCGCAGACGCCATCTGCCACGGTTGCACCGGTAAGGGTAACGACCAGGTTCGTTTCGAGCTGGCGATCAAGGCGTTTGCTCCCGATATGGCAGTCATCGCTCCCTGGCGTGAGTGGGACATCCAGTCCCGTGAAGAGGAGATCGAGTACGCCGAAGCGCACAACATCCCCTTAAAGATCAACCGCGAGACCAACTACTCCAAGGACAAGAACATCTGGCACCTGTCCCACGAGGGTATGGATCTGGAGGATCCCGCAAACGAGCCTCAGTACAGCAAGGAAGGCTTCCTTGAGATGGGCATCTGCCCCGAGCAGGCTCCCGACAAGCCCACCTACGTGACTATCCACTTTGAAAAGGGTGTTCCCACCGCAGTAAACGGCGAAGAGATGAGCGCAACTGATCTGGTTCTGGCTTTAAACAAGCTGGGCGGTGAAAACGGCATTGGTCTTTACGACGTGGTTGAAAACAGACTGGTCGGTATGAAGAGCCGCGGCGTATACGAGACTCCCGGCGGAGAGATCATCTATAGGGCCCACGAGGTGCTGGAGACCATCTGCATCGACAAGGAAACTCAGCACTACAAGGCGCTTATCGCACAGAAGCTTGCAGAGCAGGTGTATAACGGTCTGTGGTATTCTCCCTTGACCGAGGCGATCATTTCCTTCGTGAAGACCACTCAGAAGTTCGTGACCGGCGACGTGACCTTGAAGCTCTATAAGGGCAACATCATCAACGCAGGCGTCACCTCTCCCTTCTCTCTGTACGATCCCGAGATCGCAACCTTCGACGAGGACGAGGTATACGATCAGGCAGATTCGGCAGGCTTCATCAATCTGTTCGGTCTGCCCACCAAGGTCTATGCCCAGATGAAGGCGAAGAACGGCATCAAGGACTGAGACGAAAAACTGAAAAACCCGTTTGTGCCTGGGGAATTTTCTTCAGGCACAAATGTCGTATTATAAGAAAAGTAAAAAACACCCAAAAAGCGAAAGGATCTTCGTAAGTTATGGAAAAAATGTGGGCGGGACGCTTTGAAAAGGCGCTGGATAAAAAGGCAGACGACTTTAATTCCTCCATCCGCTTCGACTGTCGGATGTATAAGCAGGATATAGAAGGGTCGCTTGCGCACGCCGCGATGCTGGAGGCAAAGGGTATTTTAAAAAAGGAGGAGCTTGACGCCATCTGCGGCGGACTTGCCTCCATCCTTGAAGATCTTGAAAGCGGCGCTCTGGAATTTGATATGAATGCAGAGGACATCCATATGTTCATCGAGGCAGAGCTGACGGCGCGCATCGGCGATGCAGGCAAGAGACTGCACACCGCAAGAAGCAGAAACGATCAGGTGGCGGTGGATATCCGCCTTTATTTAAGAGACGTCTGCGCCGAGCTTCGCGCTTTGATCGTGGAGCTGCTTTGCGCCGTGGTGGACAAGGCGGAGGAATATAAGGATCTGATCATGCCGGGTTACACTCACCTGCAAAGAGCACAGCCCATCACCTTCGGACACCACCTGCTTGCCTACGCCAATATGTTTTCCAGGGATATCGGCAGACTTGAGGATGCCGTGGCAAGAATGAACTATTGCCCCCTGGGCTCTTGCGCGCTGGCAGGCACCACCTACGATACCGACAGAGAAATGACCGCAGAGGCGCTCGGCTTTGACGGCGTGATGGGCAACAGCATCGACGGCGTTTCGGACAGAGACTTCTGCCTGGAGCTGCTTTCGGCATTTTCCGTTCTGATGATGCATCTTTCCCGCTTTTCCGAGGAGATCATTCTCTGGTCGTCGTGGGAGTTCAAGTTCGTGGAGCTTGACGACAGCTACACCACCGGCTCCAGCATTATGCCTCAGAAAAAGAACCCCGATATGGCGGAGCTTGTCAGAGGCAAAACGGGAAGAGTATACGGCGATCTGATGGCGCTGTTGACCACCTTGAAGGGTCTGCCTCTTGCCTACAACAAGGATATGCAGGAGGATAAGGAAGCCATCTTTGACGCCGTTGACACTGTGAAGATGTGTCTTGAGGTCTTTATCCCCATGATCGCCACCATGAAAGCCATCCCCGAGAATATGTATAAAGCCGCAGGTCAGGGCTTCATTAACGCCACGGACCTTGCCGATTATCTGGTCAGAAAGGGAATGCCCTTCAGAAGCGCCTACAAGGTGGTGGGGCAGACGGTGGCTCTGTGCATTAAAAAGGGCGTTGTGCTTGACGAGCTGGCAATGGACGAGTACAAGGCGCAAAGCGAGCTGTTTGAAGAGGATCTTTATGAGGAGATCTCTTTAGAGACCTGCGTAAAGAAGCGTATTTCAGAGGGAAGCACCGGACCTGCATCGGTTGAAAAGCAGATCGCTTGCTTTAAAGAGAAGATCAAGGAGTTGAAGGCGTAAGCCGATTTGAAGAAATGAAAAAGGTATTTATCGACGGAAGCGCGGGTACCACCGGGCTTCGCATCAAGGAGCGGCTTTCGGCAAGAACGGATCTGACCCTGCTTACCCTGCCCGAGGAATTAAGAAAGGATGACGGGGCAAGAAAAGAGAAGCTCAACGAAGCCGATATCGTCTTTCTCTGCCTGCCCGATGCAGAATCCGTCAAGGCAGTATCGATGATCGAAAACGAGAATACGGCGGTGCTGGACACCTCCACCGCTCACCGTACTGCACCCGGCTGGGCGTACGGCTTTCCCGAGCTTGGAAAGGACTATCTTGAAAAGATCAGAACGGGCAAGCGTATTGCAGTGCCCGGTTGCCACGCCAGCGGATTTATCGCGCTGATCGCCCCCCTCGTGCGGGCGGGCATCATTATGCCCGACACCATCCTTTCCTGCACCTCGCTGACAGGCTACAGCGGCGGCGGCAAAAAGATGATCGCACAGTATAACGAGGAGGGCAGAGACTCCCTTCTTTCCGCTCCCCGAACCTACGGGCTCACCCAGACCCACAAGCATTTAAAGGAAATGAAGGCGCTGTGTCTTCTTGACGAGGAACCCCTCTTTATGCCCATCGTTTCGGATTTCTATAGCGGTATGAGCGTGTCCGTGCCACTGCACGATAAGCAGGTGCGGGGTATTCTTTCGGATATCAGAGAGGTCTACGCCTCCCTTTATAAGGGACCGATCGTTCGTTTTGTGGAGCATAGCGACGAGGAGGGCTTCCTTTCGGCGGGCAAGCTCAGCGGCAAGGACGGCATGGAGATCGCGGTCTTCGGAAATGAAAGAAGATTTACCTTAAACGCCCGTTATGACAATCTGGGCAAGGGTGCTTCGGGCGCGGCGGTGGAATGCATGAACATTCTGCTGGGTGTTGACCCCACCACCGGCTTGGAGCTTTAAAAGTGAGGAAATAAGAATGGTGAACTATATTGAAGGCGGCGTTTGCGCCGCAAAGGGCTTTTTGGCGGCGGGCATCCATTGCGGCATCCGCAAGAACCGCCAAAAGAGGGATCTTGCCCTGATCCTCAGCGAAAAAAAGGCGTCTGCGGCGGCGGTGTATACCACCAACCTGGTAAAGGGCGCCCCCCTGCAGGTGACCAAGGATCATATTGAGAACGGCTACGCGCAGGCGGTGATCTGCAACAGCGGAAACGCCAATACCTGCAATGCCGACGGCATCGAGATCGCGGAGAAGATGTGCGATCTGGTGGCAGAAAAGCTGCCCGTTGCGGCAGAGGACGTGGTGGTCGCCTCCACCGGGGTGATCGGTCAAAGACTTTCCCTTGATCCCATCGCCGCGGGAATGGATGCGCTGGTTGCCGACCTTGGTAATAACGGTGATCACGCGGCAGAGGCCATTATGACCACAGATACCGTAAAAAAGGAGGTCGCCGTTTCCTTTCAGGTGGGCGGTGTGACCTGCAAGATCGGCGGTATTGCCAAGGGCTCGGGAATGATCCACCCCAATATGGCAACGATGCTGGTCTTCATCACCACCGACTGTGCCATCAGCCCCGCAATGCTTCAAAAGGCACTTTCGGGCGATATCAAAAGTACCTTTAATATGGTCAGCGTGGACGGTGACACCTCCACCAACGATATGGTCACCGTGCTGGCAAACGGTATGGCGGGCAACCCCGAGATCGTTTCGGAGGGAGCGGACTTTGAGGAGTTCATGAAGGCGCTCAACGGCGTGACCGTGGCGCTTTGCAGAATGATCGCAGGCGACGGCGAGGGAGCTACAAAGCTTCTTGAATGTGCCGTCAGCGGAGCAAAGGACATTGAGACGGCAAGAACGGTTGCAAAGAGCGTGATCTGCTCTTCGCTTTTGAAGGCGGCAATGTTCGGAGCAGATGCCAACTGGGGCAGAGTCCTTTGCGCCATCGGCTACAGCGGTGCGAAGGTGGACGTCAACAAGATCGACGTGGACTTCCGCTCAAAAGCAGGCACCGTTTCGGTGTGCAGAGGGGGCGCAGGCATCGACTTTTCCGAGGAGATCGCCAAGAAGGTGCTTTCCGAAAAGGAGATCGAGATCCTGGTGGCTTTAAACGACGGCGATTGCTCCTCCACAGCGTGGGGATGCGATCTGACCTATGAATACGTAAAGATCAACGGCGATTACAGAACCTGAGAAGGGGGATAAAGAAAATGACCGATATGTTTACCAATGCCCAAAGAGCAAAGGTGCTGACCCAAGCCCTTCCTTACATTAAAAGATACGTGGGCAAGACCGTGGTGGTCAAATACGGCGGAAACGCCATGGTGGACGAGACCTTGAAGCAGCAGGTGATGGAGGACATCGCCCTTTTGTGGCTCATCGGCGTGAAGGTGGTGCTCATCCACGGCGGCGGCCCCGAGATCAGCGATATGATGAAGCGGCTTGGCAAAAAGCCCGAGTTCATCAACGGTCTGCGGGTCACCGATAAGGAAACGGTGGACATCGTGCAGATGGTGCTGGCAGGAAAGGTGAATAAGAGCCTGGTGACCCTTTTACAGATGAAGGGTGGCCACGCCGTGGGCGTTTCGGGTATGGACGGCGGCATCATCGAGGCAAAGATCAAGGACGAGCGCCTTGGGTTTGTGGGAGAGATCACCAAGGTCAGAGCCAAGCCCATCAACGACCTGCTTGAAAAGAACTACATCCCCGTGGTATCCACCGTGGCAAGCGACCACGACGGAAACGTGTATAACATCAACGGCGACACCGCCGCGGCGTATATCGCAGGAGCGCTGGAGGCTGAAAGACTGATCATGATGACCGATGTGGCAGGCATTTTAAGGGATGTAAACGATCCCTCCTCGCTGATCACCGGCATCACCGTCAACGAGGCAAAGACCCTTTACGATGAGGGCGTGATCTCGGGTGGAATGATCCCCAAGGTGGATTGCTGCATCGAGGCAATTTCAGCGGGCGTAAAGGACGTAACCATTATGGACGGAAGAATTCCCCACGCCATCCTGATGGAGCTGCTGACCAACGAAGGCGCAGGTACCATGATCGTGGGAGATCGGACGGAATAAAATGAGCGAGATCAAAAAACAAGATCAACAGTATATTGCAAATACCTACGCCCGCTTCCCCTTACAGCTGGTAAACGGCATGGGGGCAGAGGCGTTTGACGAGCAGGGCAACCGCTATATCGATATGGGGTCGGGCATCGGCGTGACCTCCTTCGGCTACTGCGATCCCGCGTGGATCACGGCGGTGGCAAACCAGCTCTCCACCCTCCAGCACACCTCTAATCTCTACTATACCGAGCCCTGCGTCAAGCTGGCAAAGCTTCTTTGTGAAAGGACGGGGGCAGGGAAGGTCTTCTTTTCCAATTCGGGTGCAGAGGCAAACGAGTGTGCCATCAAGGTGGCAAGAAAGTATATGGCGGAAAAGAAGGGTGAGGACTGCTATACCATTATCACCCTTGAAAACAGCTTCCACGGCAGAACCATCACCACCCTTGCCGCAACGGGGCAGGAGGTCTTTCATAAGACCTTCAAGCCGCTGACCGACGGCTTTATGCACCTGCCTGCAAACGATCTTGAAGCGGTGAAGACGGCACTGTCTCAAAAAAAGATCGCCGCCGTGATGATCGAGTGCGTGCAGGGCGAGGGAGGGGTGCTTCCCCTTGACCCCGACTACGTAAAGGCGCTTGCCGCCCTTTTGAAGGAGCAGGAGGTGCTGCTCATCGTGGACGAGGTGCAGACGGGCAACGGCAGAACGGGCAAGCTTTACGCTTATATGCACTACGGCATCACCCCCGATATCGTTTCTACCGCCAAGGGTCTTGGCGGCGGACTGCCTATCGGTGCCACCCTGCTTTACGGCGAGGTGCAAAACACCCTCCACTTCGGCGACCACGGCTCCACCTACGGCGGAAATCCCGTTTGCTGTGCGGGGGCGTACAGCGTCATCGAGCGGTTGGACGAGGACTTTCTCAAGGAGGTGCAGGAGAAGAGCGACTTCGTTTTTGAAAGCCTGAAGGGTGCAAAGGGTATCAAGTCGGTAAACGGACTTGGGCTGATGATCGGCATCGAAACGGCGGCTCCTGCCAAGGAGATCCTGCTTGAATGTATGGCAAGAGGGGTGCTTTGCCTGACGGCAAAGACCAAGCTTCGTCTGTTACCCCCTCTGAACATCACCACCGAACAGTTAAGCGAGGCACTTGACGTGATCAAGGCAGTCGCCGCAGAAAAGGAGGAGCGCAATGCTTAAGGGAAGAAGCTTTTTAACCTTACTTGATTATACCCCCGAGGAGATCGGATATCTCATCGATCTTGCCGCCAAGCTGAAGGCGGAAAAGAAGCAGGGCATTGCCCACAGACATTGCGCGGGCAAGAATATTGCGCTGGTATTTGAAAAGACCAGCACCCGCACCCGTTGCGCCTTTGAGGTGGCGGCGGCGGATCTTGGAATGCATCCCGTCTATCTTGACCCCAAAAGCTCCCAGATCGGCAAAAAGGAGAGCATCGCAGACACCGCAAGAGTGCTTGGCAGAATGTTTGACGGCATCGAATACAGAGGCTTTGGTCAGGAGATCGTGGAAAAGCTGGCAAAGTACGCGGACGTGCCCGTGTGGAACGGACTGACCAACGAATTTCACCCCACCCAGATCCTTGCAGACTTTCTGACCATCAAGGAGCATTTCGGCAAGCTCAAGGGCATCAATTTCGTCTATATGGGCGACGCCCGCTACAATATGGGCAATTCCTTAATGGTGGGCTGTGCCAAGATGGGTCTCAATTTCACCGCCTGCGCCCCCGAAGGATATTTCCCCGATAAGGCGTTGATCGCAAAGTGCCAGGAGGCGGCAAAGGAAAGCGGTGCCACCCTTTCTTTTGAAAGCGATCCCGAAAAGGCTTTAAAAAATGCCGACGTGGTGTATACCGACGTTTGGGTGTCCATGGGCGAGCCGGACGAGGTGTGGAAGGAGCGCATCGACGCCCTGCTTCCTTACCGGGTCAACAGCTGTATGATGGCTCTTGCCGATGAAAACGCCGTCTTTATGCACTGCCTGCCCGCATACCACAACGACGAGACCGAGGTGGGCAAGAGCGTGGGCGAAAAGTTCGGACTTTCCGCCTTGGAGGTCACCGAGGAGGTCTTCGAGGGACCTCAGTCCATCGTCTTTGACGAGGCAGAAAACAGAATGCACACCATCAAAGCCGTCATGGCGGCAACGCTGGTGGATGCGGAAAAACTGATTTAATAAAAAAAGCATCGCAATTTTGGAATTGCGATGCTTTTTTTTTGCTTTAGAGATGCTTTTCGGTCAGGACGATGCGCCCGTCCTCAAGGGAGACGCTGTAAAGAATATACTGTCCATTCTCGACGTATTTCTCAAGATGAAGCGTTCCCGAGAGAAGATACATTTGATAACTTGCATAATAGTTGGGAGTATCCAACCTTGCAGAAAGGATTTCTTTGTAGGTTCTGCCGTTTGTTTCAACGGTAAACTGCGCTTGAAGACCCAGGGAAGAGGAGAAAACGTGGTTTTCAAGCGTGCAAAGGTCGTCGCTCCCGTCACCGTCAATATCAAAAAGGAGCGATTGCTTGTAGAGCAGGGCGGAAATTTCGGTGGTGGGCACACCCTTGACAAGCCGGATTTCAAAAAGAAAGCTTTGGTTGCCGTTTGCCTTTTCAGAGCCCTTTAAATAGAGCCTGTCGCCCTGTATCTCAAACTCATAAAGCCGACAGTCCGGACGAAGCACCACCCGCACGACTTCTTCTCCTTTGTACATGGTCAGATAGTAGGAGGTCACACCGGAGGTGGGTCCGCATCTCAGCGAAAAGCGCTCTTTTTCGCCATCTCCGTCAATGTCGAAGGCAATGCCGTCAATCTGGGGGAGAACGATGTCGCTTTCGGGAATAAAACCGGGCTCGGTGAAGATGGCGCCGTCGGGAATGCAGGGGCGCGCCTTGCCGTTATAGGTGTATTCGGGCAGGGCGGCAGAGTCTGCGGCAACGAAGATTAGGGTGTTTTCATCCTTTTTAAAGACGTACTTTTCTTTAAGATCGTCGGAAATACAGACGATCAGCCCTGTTTCTTCGCTATAGGTATAGTGGCCGTAGGGGTAGTACGCACCTCTTGTGGAGGGGATGAGGGAGAAGGTGCCGTCCTCCTTCAAGGACAGATAAGAGCGGTCGTAGTCCTCAAAAGCGTAATTGTAGATCCCTTCGTTCATCAGCCAGCGGTCGATCTGATCCCACATGGTGGCTTTGTTCTTTTCAGCGTATTCCTGACCGTTAAGGGCTCTTGACCACCATTTCATCGGCACCATTTTGCGGATATCGTCGTCATAGTCAGAGCCGTCACGGGGAACGGTATAGCTTTTTAGCACGAAGCCCTCCTCGTCGTGAAGCTCCATCACGATCTTGGCAGGACCGCTAAAGCCGTTAAACTGCTCAAGCCGTCCCTTTTCAAGGGAGTATTCGCCGTAGTTGATCCATAAATAGTAGATGTAGTCACCGTTTTTCTCTTCCGTGCCGAAAACGGTGTGCCCTTCAAAGGCTCTGGTATTGCCTCGCTTATCGTTGTGATTCTCTTCAAGAATGATCTTGGAAAGGGCGAGCTGCTCTTCGCCGCTGACCGAAAAGTCCTTGTCCCGCGGATCGGTCAAAAGACAGCCCGTAAGGAGCAGGGAGATCAGGAGGGCGCCGATCAGCACCCAAAGGGCAGGCTTTTTATAGGATAGCACCGATTTGATCCGGGATTTCACCCCCGTCTCGCCAAAGGCAAGGGGGCAGGCGGAAAGGGTGCGGCGTCCTTTTTTGCCTATACTGCAGTGAAGCAGGGCAGAGGAGTAGCCCTTTTTGCCCTCGGCATCCAGATGACGGATCACCTTTTCGTCGCACGCCGCCTCAATATCCCTGCAAAGCAGAAGATAGGCAAGCCACAAAAGGGGATTGAACCAATAGAACGACAGCAAAAAGAAGGCAAAGGGCTTGATGAGATGATCCTTTCTCTTCAAATGCGCTCTCTCGTGGGCAAGAACGTGCCCCTTATCCTCATCTGAAAGTGCGGTGGGCAGATAGATGCGGGGGTTCACGATGCCGAAAATGAAGGGGCTTTCCACCTTGTCGGAAAGATAGCAGTCCTCCTCGTCCTTTACCGCCTCTCTCAGGCGGATCCTTAAAGCAAGAAAGCTGAAAAACATATAAAGGAGCATTGCTGCCGCCCCCGCAAGCCAAAGGAAGGCTAAAACCCGCACCAGACCCTCAAAGGGGTAGACCTTTGGCCAGCCCGAGGCGGAAAAATGCTCTGAAAGGATGGGATTGACCGCAGAATTTAATACGGTAATGCCGCTGTGGATCTGAGGCTCTGTCTGATAGATTGCCTCGGGAGGCACCGTTTCGGTGCTGGGGATCAGACTTATGGCGCTTTCCACAGAGAAGGGAAGCACCAGCCGCAGCGCCACCAACCCCCACAGCGCGCAGGTGATCCACTTGGGCGCCTTCTTCAAAAGGGGTCTTACGAGGACGAGCACTAAAACGATCCATCCGGCCGTGATGCTCATGTTTAAAAAATTTAAAAACAGTTCTTCCATTTCTATTCCTCCTATGGCCAGCGTCAGGACGATCCAGCCCGCCATAATGATCATGTTTAAAAAATTTAAAAACAGTTCTTTCATTCTTAGTCCTCCTTATAATCGTCGATCATCCTTTGAAGCTCGGCGATCTCGCTGTCGCTCAGCTTCTTTTTGGAGGTGAAGGCGGCAAGAAAGGCGGGAAGCGATCCGCCGAAGGACTCCTCCACGAAACGGGTGCTCTGCCCCGCGTAGTAGTCCTTCTTTGAAATCAGAGAGATGACCATCCCCTTGTCGTTTTGAAAGATCCCCTTGTCGCAAAGGCGCTTTAAGACGGTGTAGGAGGTGGTCTTTTTCCAGCCCAGCGTCTCTTCACTTTTCTTTGCAAGATCGCCCGAGGCGATAGGCTCGTTTGCCCAGATGATTTCGGCAAAGCTCTTTTCGCCGCTTCCCATTTGCAGTTCGCTCATTTTGGTTGTACCTCTCTTTTTGGTCGTTTATATACCTTGTTTTTTATACGTCATCCCCTCGGAAATGCTTCCAAGGTTCATTCTACAATCTGTAGTACACCTGCATTCTACACCTTGTAGAACGCTTTGTCAAGCCCTTTTTTCAAAAAACAGAAAATATTTTTTATTTTCCGTAGGATCGCCCCGAATAACCCTTGACAAAAGGGGGGAAACTCGGTAAAATAAAAGCACAAAACGGATGCAAGGAGGAGCGCCCGATGGCAAAGATCCGCTTAAATGAAGACGAAGAAACAGTAAAAATGATCAAAGAGGGCTTGAAAAAGAAGGGCGGCTACTGTCCCTGCAGAAGGGAAATGACCCCCGAAAACAAATGCATCTGCAAGGAATTCAGAGAACAGATGGCAGACCCGAATTTCGAGGGCTACTGTCACTGTATGCTCTACTATAAGGAAAAGGGCTGATATCCCCAAAAGAGAAAAAGAGGTGAACGATATGAAGATCAAGGCAAGTGAATTTGAAAAGGAAGTCGTAGGCGCAAAGGGAAAGGTGATCGTGGATTTCTACGCCGAGTGGTGCCCTCCCTGCAAAAGACTTGCGCCCCTGCTTGAGGAGCTGGAAAACGAGGGCAAGGTAAAGGTCTGCAAGGTGGACGTGGACGAGGAGGGCGCGCTTGCTATGCAGTTCGGCGTGACCAACATCCCCCTGCTGGTCCTCTTTGAAGAGGGCAAGGCTCTAAGATCCTCCCTTGGCTACAAGACCAAGGCGGAGCTGGTTGAGTTTATCGGTTAAAAACGTACAATAAAAAAGACCGTTTTGCCCAACTTCTCATAAGGAAGTTGGGCAGTTTTATTCGCCTTGCGGCGAGTGATATTGCTTCGCAGTGATATTCGGCTTGCGCCGAGTGGTATTCGCCTCGCGAGTTTTGGAGGCGAATAAAATATCACTGAAGCCGTAAGGCTTCAATATCACTATTGCGTAAGCGATAATATCACTCCGACGCAGTCGGAATATAACTCTTGCTTTCTCAGCAGATTTTTGATATAATACAATCAGCATGATAGGGGTATGGGCTTTGCCCTATGCCTTTGTAATACAAAGGCGAAACTGGCGATAATATTTTGATAAAACTCAATCATAATAAGCGAAGGAGAAACACCTATGAATGAAAATAGTGTTTGGCAAAAAGCGCAAACTATAGAATTAGAAGTTGCAAAAGATATCCTTCCCGAATTTGATATTGGTTTTGACAGAAAAATTCCAACTGATATTGAAAAAGAAATGCGTTCGTTTGTTGCGTGGATGGAAGAAAATTATCGCATACCTATCACTTTGTGGGTTGACTTTGAATATAAGCATTATCTAATTAGGCGAGACGGCAAACGCGTTGGATATTTGTTTTATTGGGCTGACTTTTCTTCCTATCCTGTATTTGACAATAAAAATGATATTCCGCAAATCAAGCTTCCGGTTCGAACAGAACATAGCTCGATCGAGGAAATTTTGATTTCTTTCATTGAGGCTATTACTGATTATTATGCTTGGATTTGCAATGAGATAGAAAAGTATGAGCAAGATGAGAAAGATGTGGAAGAAATCTTACAAGCGTATATGAGATATCGTGGATAATGCCATCACAGCTATTAAATAATATACCCCGGACAGATTTCACAAAAAACTGTCCGGGGTATTATTTATTTGCTGCGAATCAAGTTGGATTAAACTTCCTTATGAGAACCAGCCCTTAAACGGTCTTTTTTATAGCATTATTTTTTGGAGGACATCTGCCGTTGCGCCATTACAAGACCGTAGTAGATGCCGTTCTTGTTTTGCATCAGCTCCTCGTGGGTACCCTGCTCGGCAATGCCGTGATCGTCAAGGACGATGAGTCTGGTGGCGTTTCTAAGGGTAGAGAGTCTGTGAGCAATAGCAAGGGTGGTGCGTCCTGCGATCAGCTTTTGCAGGGCGTCCTGAATCTGCTTTTCGGTCTCGGTGTCAAGGGCGGAGGTCGCCTCGTCAAGGATGAGGATCTTGGGGTCAAGAAGGATGGCGCGGGCAATGGCAATGCGTTGCCGCTCGCCTCCCGAAAGGGTGAAGCCCTTCTCACCAACGTAGGTGTCGTAGCCGTCCTTTTGCCGCATAATGAATTCGTGCGCTCCCGCCACCTTGGCGGCGGCAATGACCTCTTCAGCTGTGGCGTTGGGCTTGGCGTAGGCGATATTGTCCTTAATGGTGCCCGCAAAGAGGAAGGTTTCCTGCAGTACGGCACCCACCCCTGCCCGCAGGGTGTCGGGAGAAAGATCCTTGATGTCCACACCGTCAAGAAGCACCTGCCCCTCTTCGGTATCGTAAAGGCGCATCACCAGATTGATCAGCGTGCTTTTGCCCACCCCCGATCTGCCCACGATCCCGATCATTTCGCCGGGGTGTATCTCAAGATCCACGTGCTTCAAAACGGGCTTGCCCACCTCGTAGCCGAAGGAAACGTCCTTAAAGGTCACGTGCCCCTCAAGCATTCTGCTCTCGGCATCCTTTTTGTGGGGCAGGATATCGTCGTCCACCATCAGATCGTAGATCTTGGAAAGGGAGGTGGTGGCGCGCAGGATCCTTCGGGGGATGAACGCCATAGACCGCAAGGGCCCGTAGAGCATAGCGGCGTAGGCGGTGAGCTTGGTCATTTCACCAAGGGTCATATCACCCTTCAAGATCGCGTTGCCCACGAAGAAGAGAACGAAGAATTCGCCCATGGTCATCAAGGTGTTGAGCATCGGTGAAAAGATCGCCCAGAACAGCTCGTTGCGCTTTTGTACCCGCTTCACGCCGTAGATCGCCTTTTCGTATTTCACGATCTCGTCCTTTTCTCTGCCGAAGGCCTTGACCACGCGGATGCCCGAAAAAATATCGTGCAGCAGGGTGCTTGCCTTGGAGGAGACCATCCATTGGGTGCGGTAGATGCGTCTGATGCGGCGGTTGAACATATACATCAACACCATAGCGGGAATGGCAGGCAGGAAGACCAGCAAAAAGAGGGGCGTATCGTTTTGAATATCTGAAACGATCAGGATCACGCCGATAGCAAGAAAGGTGGAGATCTGCTCCACGATGCTGCCCAGGTCACCCGTTAAAAAGTTTTTCAAAACGGCGGCGTCGTCGGTCACTCTCTGCATCAGCTCGCCCGCCGTACGGCGGTTGACCCCCGCCAGCGAGAGCTGCTGGATCTTTTCAAAAACGGCGGCACGCAGACGGTACGCCGCCTTGGCGCCCAGCTTTGAGGAGATGACGCTGCGCAGAGCGGAAAGCCCTCTTGAAAGGGCTGTACAGCCAAACATGGCAAGCACCACCAAAAGGTAGGGCAGAAGATCGCTTCTTCCTGCCTCCGGATTTTTCAAATAGCCGTCCACCATTTTTTCAGAGAGCATCGGGGCGATCAGTCCCACCGCAGAAATGGCAAGGAATAAGAAGAGGGAGAGGATCAGCCCGGGGATCATGGGCTTGAAGAGGGTAAACAGCCAGGCAAGCTGTTTTTTCTTTCCTCCGCAGCGCACGCAGCTGTTGCTGCCCGGACGGTAGGGTCTGCCGCAACGGGGGCAGACCCTTTCTCTTAAAATGCCCGGTCTTTGATAGATGCCCTCTTCGATATAGCGGGTAAGTGCCTGCACGAAGGCGCCGTAGCGCTCCTTGTATTTCAAGTCGGCGACGGCGACGGTAAACCGCTCCTCGCCCCTACAAAGCACGATGCGCACTGCACCTCCGTCTGCAAGAAGCAGACAGCCGTCGGCAGAGGCCAAGCCGATCTCGCGGCATCGTTGTCCCTGCTCGTAGCAGATGATCTTCTCCTTCGTGATCACCGCAATGCCCGTGATGCGTGAAAAGCCCTCGGGGCAGGCGGTGTAGTTGAAGGGGATGAGGTCAAGATAGTCCTGCTCTTGCCAGCGCGCATCCCAAGAGCAAAGGGTCTGCTCGGTGGAGGGACCTTCTTTCTTTTTCTTTTTTAAACTCATAGCCCTCACCAAAGATAGATGTCGATTTTTTTGCGGCTGTCTCTGTCCAGCGCCGTCACGTCGGGGATGTCGTAGCGGTTGCCGTCGGCGTCGGTGACGATGATGCGTTTGCCCAGATGGATGAGAGAGCGGTAGGTGTCCTTAACAGAAAACTCCAGATCGCCCGAGGTGGTCTTCACCTTCCAATAGGAAAAGGCAAAGCGCTCGGTCACCTTTTGGATCCCGGTGATCACGGGCATAAAATAGCGGCGGGAAAGCTCCCTTTCAAGGATGGCGCGTTCTTGCTCGCTACGCTCCGAAAGAGCGCGGATAAAGCCTAAATCCTTGCCCTCCTCCGAGAGGAGCACGATATATTCGTCCTCCTTTTCAAAGGGGAAGGCGCGCTTGGCTTCAAAGCATCCAACCCGCTCTTCCTTTTGCCCCTCCAGGCGGTAAAGCACGGGAAAGTCTCCCTCTGCCGCGATCCTGCTGTTTTTACAGTCAAGGGGGGTGATCCCCGCAATATCAAATACCGATTGCATAGGCGCTCCTTTCAATCTTCCGAAATGCCGATGGTCTTTAACGCCTCGGTCTGCATTTTGTATAACGTATAGTAAATACCCTTTTGCTTGATAAGCTCCTCGGGCGTGCCCCGCTCGGCAATCGTCTTTTTGTCAATGACGATCAGCTCGTCGGCATCTCTCAGGGTGGAAAGCCTGTGAGCGATGATCAGGGTGGTGCGCCCTTTTGAAAGGGCGGTCAGCGAGCGCTGGATGATCTGCTCGGTACGGGTGTCCATAGCCGCGGTGGCTTCGTCAAGGATGAGCAGGACGGGGTCCTTCAAAATGGCTCTGGCAATGGAAAGCCTCTGCTTTTCGCCGCCCGAAAGCTCCATGTTTCCCTGACCGATGCGGGTCTCGTACCCGTCTCGCAGCTTCATAATGAATTCGTGTGCGCCCGATGCGATGCAGGCGTTCACCACCTCAAAGAGGGTCGCCTCGGGACGGGCGTAGCGGACGTTTTCAAGAATGGTGCCCGAGAAAAGATAGGTGTCCTGAGAAACGATGGCGACCTGACGCCGCAGATCCTCAAAGGCAAGATCCTTTAGATTGACACCGTCAATGTAGATGTCGCCCTCGGTGGGATCGTAAAGGCGGAGGATCAGATTGGCAAGGGTGGATTTGCCTGCACCGGTCCTGCCCACGATGCCGACTGTTTTTCCCGCCTCCACCTCAAAGGAGATCTTTTCAAGAACGGTCTGACCGGGGATGTAGCAAAATCCCAGATTTTCAAAACGAAGCCCGCCCTTCATTCTTTCGATACGTAAAGGCTCCTCCCGCTCCACGACCTCGGGCTTGGCGTCCATGATCTCGAAGAGCCTGCTCATTGCCTTCATGCTGTCGGCGGCGGTGGAGATCATATCAACGAAGCCGAAAAGGGGAGCGTAGATCATGGAAACGTAGGAGATAAAGGTGGCAAGCAGACCGTAAGTCAGCACAGACTGCTCTCCCACCAAGGCAGGGTTTGTCAGATGTAAAAGGATCATCACGCCGCCCACAGCCCATACCAGGCTGTTTCCGAGGCGCAAAAGAAGCTCCACTCCGGGAAAGACCTTGGCACCGTATAAATTGGTGTTCAGATCTGCCTTTGCCAGCTCCTCATTTTTCTTGTTGAAGCGTTTTTGCTCCTTCTGTTCACCCGAGAAGGCCTTGACCACTCTCACGCCTCCCAGCATATCCGAAAGGGCGGAGGAAAGCGACCTGCTTCTGCCAAAGCGGCGGCTGTGCAGCACGTCCATTTTTTTGAAGATGGCTCGGATGGCAACGATGGAGAAGGGAATAAAGAGGACCGCCGCAAGACAAAGGGGCGGGCTTAAGAGAAACATGATCAGAATGGCGGCAACCACCTGCACCATATTGACCGTAAAGGAGGGAATGAGATCGCAAAAGAACCAATAGATGGTCTGAGAGTCGGAGTTGACCTGCGTCATCAGACCGCCGGTCTTTCTCGAGGTGAAAAAGGATACCGAAAGGCGGTTGATGGAGGAGAAAATGATCTTTCTCAAATCATAGATCATATCGGCGGCAATCACCGACGTCAAGGCACTGTGAAGGCTGGAGACCAGCTGGGAAAGGAGTCTTGTTGCCACGATGATGCCGATGACCAGGGCGATCTTGCCGTAAAATGCACCCGCTACGTCCAGCACCTGATCGTAAAAGAAGCCGGCGGAAAAGTAGGGCGCGACGATGGACAAAAGACCGGTCAAAACGAGGGTCAGACCCACCAGCAGGATCTTCCATTTGTATGCCGAGAGGAGCTTTGCCGTGCGCCATACCGTTTTGGATTGCTTTTGACATTTGGGGCAGACCTTGCTTTCGGGATCGGGATAGCGCAGTCCGCATTTGGGGCAGTAAAGCTCCTTTTTTTTCACCCGATCGCCCGAAAGGGGAGTAAAGCTTCCTTCGGCGGCAATGCTTTCCAGATATCCCGTGAAGATGCGCACGTCTTCCTTGAAGGAAAGGGTGTAGTTGCAAAGCACCACCCGCCCCTCGGCACAGGCAGCAGAAAGACGGCAGGAGGAGGCGAGATCCTCGCTTTTAAAGGCGGAAAGGGCGGACAGATCCCACTCTTTTTTGTTGCAGGGCAGGAAAAGACGCATCGTCCTCTTTTTTTCCTTGCGGATCTGGGTGATGCCTGAAACGTATAGCAGCCGCGTTTGGGTTGCGATCAGATAGCAGTCCTTAAACCTACAGTCCTCGTCAAGATCGAGGTAAAGCAAAGCAAGGATATCCTCCTTCTTCACGCCGTAGGACGAAAGGGCAGGCAGGAGCAGATCGGGGACGATATGGGGGTTTTGTGGGTCAAATACGTGTGGAGCGCGCATAGTGCCTTCTTTCTTTGCCGCATTTTGCGGTAAGCGGTGGATACCCGCAGACCGTCCGATAATCGATCTGCGGGCTTGTAATCAGTTTTCGAGAGTGTGGTTGGGATTGACCTTTTTGTAGATCTCCTCGGTGGCAAAGGAGAGCTTGGTCACCACGTTTTCACGTGAAGGATAGCAATAGAAGGAGTCGGTGGGGGTGGAAATGTCGAAGCAGTCCTTGGGCTCGATGTAGCAGTATTCGTATTCCACGTGCAGACCGTACATTCCCTTGGAGGAGCGGGTCACGGTATAGGGTTGTCCTTCGTAATTTCCCGTGAGGGTAAATCCGTTTTCGTCGTGCACCACCTTGGCATCCCCCAGGTAGACGAACTTTTTGGGGTTGTAAAGCGAATAAACGCGCACGTCGTCTTCAAAGCGATAGCGGCCCTCCGCCACCTCCTTTTTCACGTTCTCTCTCTGCCATTCAAACCAGTCGGGAACGTGGGGAAATTCGGTCTTTCCTTCGGTGGCGTGCATTCTGCCCAGCTCGTCCATCTCCCAGCTCTTGCCGCAGTGACCGCAGGTCAGAGTGGCACCCTTGGAGGTCATTTTGAATTCGGTCTTGCAGGCAGGGCACTGGTAGAGCACCTTGTGAAGACCCTCCGCTCTCTTTTCGTAGGTGATGCGGATATTGTTTTCGTATTGATAGCGGTATTCGTCGTAGCGCATTTCGCGGCGAATGACGTCGTCGATCTCGCGGGGAGACATTTCCGCCATCTGCTCTGGGGTGAGGATCTTTTTGAATTCGGTGTGTAAGACCGCCTCTTTTCTTTTGTGGCGGTAGCTCCAGAAGGGGGTGTAGAGATAGTTTCCGTGATGTTTTGCCACCACCACGGGGACGTTCATCTTCTTTGCCATGGCGCCAACGCCCTCGGGCAGATAGGCAAGGGTTCCGCAGGGCGAGTAGCGCGCTTCGGGGAACATACAAAGCACGTCCTTATTTTTCTTCACCACGTGGATCATATTTTTGACCATAGAAACGTCGGAAACGAACTTTCTCGTGCCGATGCTGCCGATGATCTCAAGCAGGATTGCGCGGCGGTAGTAGCCGTCTACCGTAACCACGTTTGAAACGGGGTGAGGGAAGGTGCCCTTGGACATCATATAGAAGTCCACGAACTGCATATGGTTGCTTAACAGAAAATAGGGGGGCTTGAGTCCCTCCATATTGACCTTGGTCACCTTGTTCTTTACCCCCAACAGGCAAAGATCGGATGCGATACGGATGACGACTCTGGTCCACAGGGGCTGTCTGTGGGGCCTTTTTGCAAGATGGTAGGGCTTCAGGTGCTTATAATTGATCTCAGACATGGCGTTCTCCTGACCTTTCTCTTATATATAACCGCATATGTAAACCGTATATAAACTATACGTAAACAGTATAGCAAAAAAGCGCTCTCTTGTCAATCGCTTTTGGGGAAAACGGTCAAAAGAGAACAAAAAAAGAGGGAAAAGAAAGGGATGCTCAGGAATTTTTCAAAACGTTCGAAAAGGGAAAAGCACCACTTGACAAAAACGGGGAAAAGCGGTAGTATAGAGGGTGTAAATCTGTAAAAAAGAAGGGTGGCGGCAGTCAAAATGAATAAAACCGTCAAAAAGGCGTTTGTGGACACCCTGCCCGTGATGACGGGCTATCTTGTGCTGGGCTTTGGCTTTGGCATCGTCCTGCACGCCGCAGGCTACGGACTGCCCGTTGCCCTTGCCATGAGCCTTTTTATTTATGCAGGCTCGATGCAGTACGCCGCCATCGGACTCTTTACAGGGGGTGCCTCTCTTGTCACGGTGGGGCTCACCACCCTGATGGTCAATGCAAGACACCTCTTTTACGGCATTTCGATGATCGATAAATATAAAGATACGGGCAAAAGAAAGCCCTATCTGATCTTTGCCCTGACCGACGAGACCTATTCGCTGGTCTGCCGTGATTTGACGCAGATCCCCTTGAAGCAACGAAGGAGCTACTATCTGCTCGTTTCGCTTCTTGACCATCTTTACTGGGTGGCAGGCACGGCGCTGGGCGCCGTTGCGGGCAGTCTGATTCACTTCAACAGCGAGGGGATAGATTTTGCCCTGACAGCGCTGTTCGTTACCGTCTTTTTGGAGCAGTGGCTGTCAAGCAAGGATCACCTGCCCGCCCTTGCAGGGTTGGGGGTGTCTCTTCTTTGCCTGCCTATCTTCGGAGCGGAGGGCTTTCTCATTCCCGCCATGCTGGGCATAGCGGTGATCCTCTGCCTTTATAAGGGCAAAAGGGAAGGAGGCAAGGAGCAGAATGGATGATCTTCATATCTGGCTTGCCATAGCGGTGATGAGCATCGTCACGGCGGCAACCCGCTTTTTACCCTTTCTCCTCTTTTCGGGCAAGAAAAAAACGCCGAAGCTGATCGAGCGTTTAGGCAAGACCCTGCCTTACGCCATTATGGGTATGCTGGTGGTCTATTGCTTAAAAGGGGTGCATTTTGGCGGGCTTTCTGGCTTTTTACCCCCTCTTCTTGCCTGCCTTGCGGTGGGGGCGACCTACGTGTGGAAGAGGAACACGCTGTTTAGCATTATTTCGGGAACGGTGCTTTATATGGTGCTGGTGCAGTTCGTTTTTTAAGAAAGGAGCGTCTTTTGGAAAAAATCAAAATACAGGTTGCAAGCAGGGACGATGCTCTTGCCTGCGCCGTCATTTACGGTCACTATACCCTGAAAACGGCGGTAAGCTTTGACTACGAAGCGATGCCCGTCTACGAATTTGCCAAAAAGATCGAAAAAACGCTGGAAAGGTACCCCTTTTTGGTGGCAAAGGAGGGAGACAGGCGCATCGGCTATGCCTACGCTTCGCCCTTTAAGGAGCGCCCCGCGTATAACAGAGCGGTGGAGACCACCATCTATTTAGACCCCGATTGCAGAGGTCGCGGAGCGGGAAAGCTTCTTTATACCGCCCTTGAAGAAGAACTGAAAAAGCAGGGCGTGCTGAACCTCAACGCCTGCATTGCCCTCAGCCCCGATCCCGACGATCCCTATTTAAGCGATGCCAGCATCCGCTTTCACGAGAGGATGGGCTATCAAAAGGTGGCGCACTTCACCGCCTGCGGCAGAAAGTTTGACAGATGGTACGATATGATCTGGATGGAAAAGATGATCGGCGAGCATACCGATGCCCCGCCGCCCTTCATTCCTTACGGGCAACTTATGGGAAACAATACTGCTGATTGAACCTTTACACCTTTTCCCGCAGGGAAAAGATTTCACCGCCACGCAGTGGCGATTTCACAGAGTATTCTGTAAAGGATACTCTATTTCACATTTTTCCAAAGGAAAAATATTTCACTGAAGAAAAATGAGAACTCATTTTTCTTCTCGGGGCGGCGCCCCAATATACTATATAGACAATAAGGAGCGAATGATGAAAAAGTTAGGATTCGGATTGATGAGACTGCCTCTTCTTGAGGCGCAGAACAACAAGAGCATCGACAAGGAGCAGGTGAAGAAAATGATCGACACCTTCCTTGAGCGGGGCTTTACCTATTTTGACACCGCCTATATGTATCACGATTTTGAAAGCGAGCGCATCGCAAGGGAGCTGCTGGTGGAGCGGCATCCCCGTGACAGCTTTACCCTTGCCTCCAAAATGCCCATGTCACTCATCAAGGAGGAGGGGCAGGTAGACCCCATTTTCAAAGAGCAGATGGAAAAGTGCGGCGTGGACTTTTTTGACTATTATCTGCTGCACAACCTTGGAACGGTGAACTATGAAAAGGCGGTAAAATTCCACGTTTTCGAGTATCTTGCAAAGAAAAGGGAAGAAGGCTACGTCAAACATCTGGGCTTTTCCTTCCACGATCGCGCATCGGTTCTTGACAAGATTTTAACCGAGCATCCCGAGGTGGAGTTCGTACAGCTTCAGATCAACTATCTTGACTGGGAGGATCGGAATATCCAGTCAAGACTTTGCTACGAAACTGCAAGAAAGCACGGCAAAGAAGTCATCGTCATGGAGCCCGTGAAGGGAGGCACCCTTGCCAAACTGCCCGAAAAGGCGGAAAAGATGTTTAAGGAGTATAACCCCGAGGCTTCCTGCCCCTCCTACGCCATCCGTTTTGCGGCAGAGAAGGAGGGGGTGATGATGGTGCTTAGCGGTATGTCGAGTATGGAACAGCTTCTTGACAATACCTCCTATATGGCAGACTTCAAGCCTTTGACCGAGAAAGAAGAAGAGATGGTGGCGCAGGCGGTGAAGTATATCAGAGAATCCATTGCCGTGCCTTGCACCGCTTGCGGCTACTGCACCGCAGGATGCCCTCAAAATATCCCCATCCCCAAGTATTTTGAGCTTTATAATTTAGAGCTGGTGTCGCTGAACAACGGCTTCTCCACCCAGGGCGAATATTACGACAATCTGTGGGAAAGCGGCTACGGCAAGGCATCCTCCTGCGTTGCCTGCGGTCAGTGTGAGGAGCAGTGCCCCCAGCACATCGGCATCATCAAGGCGCTCCGTAGAGTCAAGGGCGCGTTTGAATAAAATAAGGGATATTCTATGAAAAAATGCGTTGATCTCTCATCCTATCTTGGCAAAACTGTAGAAATCACCATCGACCGTCCTCTTGGATCTGCCCACCCGCAGTACCCTCAAACGATCTATCCTCTCAATTACGGCTACCTGCCTGATACCCTCAGCGGTGACGGCGAGGAGATCGACGTGTATTTGATGGGTGTCAGCGAGCCTATCTTGGAATATACCGCGCGGGTCATCGCCGTGATCCACAGGGAAAACGATGTGGAGGACAAGCTGGTTGCTGTACCTGAGGGGATGCGCTTTACCCGTGCGCAGATTGAGGAATATACTGCTTTTCAAGAACGGTATTTTGGGAGCGTGGTCATCCTTGCTGAGGAAATAGACTGACGAAAGGAGCTTTTATGGCATCAAGAATGATTCATCTGGCAATTGCATATAAAGTTGCAGAGCAACGAGATGTTGGCGATTTTGCCCGATTTCAGATCGGAACGATGCTGCCCGATGAATACCCAAAGAACATCAGCCATCTAAAGTATAGCTTTGATGATGGACGAAAGAAAAGCTATCGTCTTTCCTTTTTCAGGCAACGCTACGGGCAAAAGCTGGCGGTGGACGATCTTTATAAAGGCTATTATCTGCATTTGGTGGAAGATATGCTTTACCGCAATTTTGTTTACGGCAGGCACTACTGGGACCCTCGTCCTGCGGGAAATATCGAGAAGCTTCACCACGATTACAACTTGCTCAACGGCTATATTATCCAAAAATACGGCATTGAAAAAGGGCTTGTTTTGCCGGCAGATTTTGAAAAAGAGCCTCTTTTTGAGATCTGCCCGGTGTCTTTACAGGCACTGCGCGCCTCCTTTGAGCGGGATTTTCTTCCCGATGACGGCACGCCCTTTTTCTTCACGGTACAAATGGCAGAGGAATTTATACAACTGGCAACGCAGCAGTGCGTTCAGGAATACGATGCCTTAACAGAAGGAACGTTCTTGACGGATGAACGGCAGTATGCTTGGGACAACTACCAATGAAGGGCTTGGTAAAGTGCGATGAGAGGAGCAGAAAATGAGTGATTTCCAACTTAAAACACCCCAAACCGACGCCGAAATAAAGGGAATGGGCGGGGTGATGTACCACTCTTGGCAGGAGACCTACAAGGGGCTGATGGATGAGGAATATTTAAAAACCGTCACGCCCGAAAAATGCGAAAAGATCGCGGCGTTTCAAAAAAACGATAGTCTTGTAGCCAAGATCGGCGAAGAAGTGGCGGGCTTTGTCACCTGCGGCGCCTGCCGTGATGAAAATGCCGCCGATACGGGCGAGATCTACGCCATCTACCTGCTTGCCGCCCATCAAGGAAAAAAGGTGGGCTACCGCTTGATGAATGCCGCTATGGAGCGCCTTGACGACTATGATAAGGTGGCTTTGTGGATGCTTGCAGGCAATGAAAAAGCCATCCGCTTTTATGAACGATACGGCTTTCGCTTGGACAGCAAAGAAAAAACGGTGATGATCGGCAGTCCCTGCACCGAGCTGAGGATGGTTTACGAGAAGAAAGGGAAACGATAAGGCTTTGCGCTCTGCGTTCCCCCGTTTTCACTGTAGAAGCGGGAAAGAGCATCCGCTTTTTTAAACGAAAAGATCGGCTATATGAACATTTATGCTTGGGCGTGTTGATAAACCTCTTTGTAGAAGAAAACCGGGTTTTAAACCACCCATTCTTCCAAAGTTTTTGAGGGTTTCCTAAATGGGGGGTGGGGCAAGCCCCAAATAACTTTTTCGACAGACTGATGCTTGGGCACATATTGACAGCGAGCAGTTTGTTTGCTATACTGAGGGTGAAAGGTGGTGAAGGTATGTATCCCTTTTTCAGTTTGGTATGCAACGATCGGTTTCAGATCGGCTGCACGGGGCAGACGGTGTATCTGTTAGATAAAGAGGGCAGAGAGCTCGCTAAATTCAAGGATCTGACCTATGCCTACGATTGTGCCATTTCTCCTTTGGGCGATCTGTTTGTGGTGGTGACCACCGAGGGGCGTATGGCAGTCTACTCCCTTGAAACCCGTTCTTTAATTAAGAAGTTTCGCTTTTTGAAAAAAGAGTGCGGTTGCAGTAAACACTTTTGCTTTTCGCCCGACGGTCTTGTATTTTATAGCATAGAAAACCACATAAACTCCTTGCGTACCGTCCTTTCGGTGTACGATGGGCGGGATTTTACCCTGAAAAAGAAGATTCTCGGAGACAATCCAAACCTCGTGCTGACTTCCCTTGAATATGACGAGCCCTCCGACACCGTTTTTCTTTTGGGCTATTTCAGGGATGAAAACAGCGGTGTCGCATCCCGCTTTTTCGTGGCAAAGCTGATAAACGACGAGCTCCGGGATCTGCTTTATATTTCCGAAAAAGAGCGTCACTTCTATGAAGGATATAAGGACCTTGAACGAAGGGGCTTTACCGAAAAGGCAAAGTGCTGGTCCTCACTTGCTTACCATGGATATGATCTTGACACCATAAACCGGGCAGGGCACTCGCTCAAAAAGCTGTGGATGCACTATGCGGCGCAGTAAATGAATGGCACAAGAGGAGAAAAATATGAACCATCACAGCAACCGACTTGAAGATTTTGAGTTTCACGACAGCGAAATTACCTCTTTTGTCCTTGAGGGTGATCTTTTGAAAATGGACGTACGGATGCTCAACGTCCACAAGGACGTGATAGATGGGTACGATACCGATATGGAGCTCGATGGGGCAAAGATCATTTTTCGGGGCTTTCGGCTTTTGAAGGTGGAAGAGCCTGCCCGTATGCGTTATTCTCAAAAGGGGGAGCTTGAAGAAACCGTTCCTTTAAAATCCTACGAAGGAAAAGAGGCACAGGCGCTTGTATTGTCCCGTTTTGAAGAGCGCTTTTGGGTGTACGCTTTGAGCTTTTTCGATTCTAATTGGGTGCTTGAAGGAAGCGTATGTAATCACTCATCTGAGGTTGTGAATATCTATTTCCAATTTGACGAAGCAGAGATCTCTTGGGACTCCTTTGCGGGTCTCGCGTGGTATGAGCAGCGTAAATCATAATCTTCAAAGATCTGCGGGATTGCCCTTCCTGCAGATCTTTTTTGCGCCTGTATAGAAGGAAAAACGCCTTTGGCGGCAAATCCTCCCTTGACATCCGTCTGCCTTTCTGCTATAATGTAAAAAGAATATTTTTGACTGTAAGTGCCTGCTTTGCGCACGAGAAGAAAGGAACGCCCCGGGGCGGAAACACGATTATGGCAATGACGAGACGGGAAGCAAGAGAACTGGCATTCACCCTTCTTTTTGAAATGACCTTCGATATGGAAAAAGAGCCGATGCTCCTTTATCTGCAGGAGCTGGAGGCGCGCGGCTTTGAGGACAACGACTACGTGAAGAGCGTGGTGGTGGGATGTCACGAAAAGAGAGAGGAATTGGACACCCTTATCGAGAAGTACAGCAACGGCTGGAAGGTCAAGCGTATTTCCCGCGTATCCCTTGCCATTATGCGGCTGTGCATCTACGAGATGCTGTATATGCCCGACATTCCCTATAACGTATCCATCAACGAGGCGGTAGAGCTTTGTAAATCCTACAACGATGAAAAAGCCCCCGCTTTCGTCAACGGCATTTTGAACACCGTTGCCGACAAGGAGGGCTTAAAGAACTGATGTCTTTTCTCGGAATCGATACCAGCAACTACACCACCTCTCTTTCCCTTGTAAGAGAGGGCAGGGTGGTTTGCAATTTGAAGAAAAGCGTATACGTTGCAGAGCATCAACGGGGCGTGCGCCAGAGCGACGCCCTTTTTTGCCACGTAAAAAACCTGCCCATTCTGATGGAGGAGCTGGGGCAGATCGACGATCTGGAGGCAATCGGCTACTCTTCAAGACCCAGGGACGTGGAGGGCTCCTATATGCCCTGCTTTTTGGCAGGCGAGCTTGTTGCCCGATCTCTTTCGGCAAACAGAGGTCTGCCCGTTTATCCCTTTTCCCATCAGGCGGGTCATATCCGCGCCGCCCTTTATTCAGCGGGAGCGCTCCATCTTGTGGGAAAGGAATTTCTTGCCTTTCACGTGTCGGGGGGCACCACCGAGCTTTTATACTGCAGGGGCGAGGAGATCACCCTCGTTGGCGGCACAGAGGATCTGACGGCAGGTCAGGCAATTGACCGCATCGGCGTGAAAATGGGGCTTGCCTTCCCCTGCGGCGCCGCCCTTGAGGAGCTTGCAAAGGGTGTGACGCCCGAAAAGGCAAGGGTGTGCGTAAAGGATCTTTCCTGCAATCTTTCGGGTCTTGAAAATAAGGCGCAGAAGATGGCAGAGCAGGGCAGAAGCAAGGAGGAAATTGCCGCATTTACCATAGAATTCGTCAGAAAGACCCTGGAAAAGCTCACCGAAAACGCCTTTTTGCGTTACGGCAGACTGCCCGTTTTATACGCGGGCGGGGTGATGAGCTGCTCCATCATCAAAAAAGACTTCGAAGAGCGCTTCGGCGGATATTTTGCAAAGCCCTCCTTTTCGGCGGACAACGCCTGCGGCACGGCGCTCCTTTGTATGGAAGCCCACGGCAAGAGGAGGGAGGAAGCAAGGTGAACGGTTACACGGGCGAGCGGATCTTAACGGTATCCCAGTTTAACGCCGTTTCCAAGATGGTTCTTGAAAACGAGCCCCTTTTAAAGGGCGTGACCTTAACGGGTGAGCTTTCGGGAGTAAAAAGATATCCCTCGGGGCATATTTATTTTACCTTAAAGGACGAAAGCGCCTCCCTTTCCTGCGTGATGTTCTCGTCAAGTGCCGCCACCCTGCGCTTTGCACCTGCCGACGGAATGCAGGTCAAGCTAAAGGGCGGTGCCACCGTTTACGAGCGGGACGGACGCTATCAGTTTATCGCCCGCAGTATGGAAAGCGACGGCGCGGGCGGACTTTTTGCCGCCTATGAAAAACTCAAAAACAAGCTTGAAAAGCAGGGGCTTTTTGATGAGCGAAGAAAAAAGGCGATCCCCTCTTTCCCCCGCCGCATCGGCGTGATCACCTCGCCCTCGGGCGCGGCGTTTCACGATATCTTAAACGTAACGGCAAGACGCTTTCCTATAGCCGACGTCCTGCTTTATCCCGCCTCGGTTCAGGGCGGTGAGGCGCCCGGGGAGCTGCGGGCAGGTGTGCGCTATTTTCATATGATGAGAAACGTGGACGTGATCATCATCGGCAGAGGGGGCGGCTCCATGGAGGATCTGTGGGCGTTTAACGACGAGGCGCTGGCAAGAGATCTGTTTCTTTGTCCCATACCCATCATTTCGGCGGTGGGGCACGAAACCGACTTCACCATCTGCGATTTTGTGGCAGACAAGCGCGCTCCCACCCCTTCGGCGGCGGCAGAGCTTGCCGTACCCGATATAGAGGCGCTCAAGGGGGGACTTTTTGATCTTGGCAGAAGAATGGAGGGCGGACTTTTGGCAGAGCTTTCTAAAAAAGAAGAGGCACTTGCCCGTCTTGGGGAGAGCCGTGCCTTGACCGACCGCAATACGGCGATTGACGCCAAGGGGCGCACCCTATTTGAGCTTTCCCGCCGCTTTGACAGAGGTGCGGAGGGTCTGCTTTCAAAAAAGAGCCATCTGCTTGAAAAAACGGCAGGCTCGATGGTCGCCTTGAATCCCATGGCGATCCTGGCGCGGGGCTACTCGGCGGTCTTTGACGAGCAGAGCCGCGTGGTGCGCTCGGCAGCTCAGCTTGCCTCGGGACAGAGCGTCAGCCTGCGCTTTTTTGACGGCAACGCAGAGGCAAGGATTACCCATATCACAAGAAATGAGGAAGAACAGTGATGAAAGATAAAAAATTGACGGAGCAGCTGTCCTTTGAAGAGGCAATGGCACGGCTTGAAGAGATCGTTTCCGCCCTTGAAAAGGGGGAGGCGACCCTTGACGAGATGCTTTCCCTTTATGAGGAGGGCAGTGCGTTAATGCGCCGTGCGGGCGGACTGCTGGAGCAGGCAAAGCGCAAGGTGGAGATGGTCAAGGGAAATGAGACGGTCCCCTTTGATGGAGGAGCGCAGGCTTGAGTATTACCCGATTTGAAGTAAAGAAGGCAGGAGTTTCCCTTGCTTTTGCGGGCATTCTTGCGGTTTTGATCCTCTTTTTTGCCCTTTTGCCCACACACGGCGAAGAGGAGCAGGCAAGAGATCTGACTTCATCGGTAAAGATCAGCGGTCTGAACTTTTCGCAAAAGGAGCGGCTGACCGACGGCAAGGCAGAACGGGGCTCCTCTTGTACGGAAGAGGGCGGTAAGCTTAATATCACGGCAAGCGAGGAGATCGGCGGGCTTTATATCCGCTTCAACGAGCTGTCAGACGACTATACCGCAAAGATCGCGGGAAAAAGCGTCACCTGCGGTAAGGAACGCTTTTTACATGAATGGATCGACGTAAAAAAGCTTTTAGGCGACACCAAGGCGCTCAGTCTCTGCTTTCACGGAAGGGCGGACATTGCCGAGATCACCGTTTTCTCAAAGGGCGCACGCCCCGACCGGGTGCAGATCTGGAAGCCCACCTTAAACAAAGCGGATTTGTTGCTTTTTTCTGCCCATTCTGACGACGATCAGCTCTTTTTTGCGGGTGTGATCCCCAAATACTGCGCCGCAGGCTACGACGTGCAGGTTGCTTTTTTGACGATGCACCCCGAAAATCCCTGCCGCAGACACGAGCTGCTTGACGGACTTTGGGCGGCGGGCTGCAAAAACTATCCCGTGATGGGCGAATTTGCCGACTTTCGCATTGATGATCTTCAGGACACCCTCACCGAATACGAGGCAAGAGGGGTATCCCTTGAAGCCCTGCAGGGCTTCATCGTGGAAACCACAAGGAAAACAAGACCTCTCGTGGTGGTCTCCCACGATCCCGAGGGCGAATACGGCCACGGAATGCACAGACTCCTTTCAAAGCTGATCAGAGAGCAGATCCCCTTGACGGGCGATCCCGAAAGCTTTCCTCAGTCTGCCCACGATCACGGCACCTGGCAGGTGCAAAAGACCTATCTGCATCTCTATGGCAAAAACAAGATCGTGCTGGATATCGATACGCCTCTGCCTTATTTCGGCGGCAAGACGGCGTTTCAGGTTTCGCAGCAATCCTTTTTGAACTGCCATCACTCTCAGCACGGCGGATGGTATTTTACCTGGCAGCAGGGGACGGCTCAAAAGCCCGTCACCTCCTCAAAGCAGCTAAAGGACTATAACCCCGCCCATTACGGCCTATACGATAGCGCTGTGGGTGCGGACAAGGGACAAAACGACTTCTTTGAAAATCTCCTCTCCCACCGTCAGCAGGAGGAAAAGCTGAAAATGGACGAGGCGGCGATCCTGAAGGAAAAGGAAGCGCTGGCGCAAAAGACCGCCGAGGAGTTAAAAAAGACCAAGAGCGAGCTTGCTTTAAAGACCGAGGAGGCAGAGGAGCTTGAAGCAAGGCTTGCCTTTCAAAAGAAAGAGCAGCAGCGGTTAGAAGAGGAGCGTCAGGCGCTTTCCGATCTTGCCGAGGAGCAGAGAAGAAGGGGAGCCGTCGGTACGGGCCTTGCCCTGATTTTTGCCTCACTTGCCACCCTTTTTGGCGGAATTCTACTGTTTAAAAGAGGGAAAAAATAGGATATTGTCCTTTTGACCCCTTGACAAAAGGGGAAAAAAAGTGTATATTGTTTTTAACCGAGTTGTGCATTCGCGTAGTATTGCGCCGAAAGGTATTACTATGAGGAAAGTCCGGGCTTCGCAGGGCAGGATAACGGATAACGTCCGCCGAAGGCGACTTCAGGGAAAGTGCAACAGAAATAAACCGCCTGCATTGCAGGTAAGGATGGAAAGGCGAGGTAAGAGCTCACCGGCGCGTCGGTAACGCCGCGCAAATGTAAACCCTATCCGAAGCAACACCGTATGCGGACGCCGCAAGGCAGGTTTGCCCGACCCTTGTCCGCGGGTGGCACATGGTACCCAACCCATGGAGCGTTACGGTAACGTAACGTCAAAGATAGATGAATGCAGCCCCGCAAGGGGAACAGAACCCGGCTTACAGACTCGGTTGTTTTTAAAAGCTCAGGCGTTGCGCTCGGCGCGGCGCCTTCTTTACTTTAAAAAGGAGAATGAGATGGAAGAGATCCTTTCTTTTAAAGACAAATTGCTCCTTGCCCCTATGGCAGGCGCCACAGACTACGCTTTCCGTAAGCTGTGCATCGGATGGGGGGCAGATTATACCGTCAGTGAGATGGTTTCGGCAAAGGCACTGTGCTATGAAGACGCCAAAACAGCGGTGCTTGCCCGCATCAGAAGCGAAGAGCATCCCATAGCCATCCAGATCTTCGGCTCCGACCCCGAACCCATGGCAAGGGCGGCAAAGATGCTGGCAACGGGCAGCTATAAGGGGTGCGTCAGCGAGATCGCTCCGGTGGCGATCGATATCAATATGGGATGTCCTGTGCACAAGATCGTTTCAAACGGGGAGGGAAGTGCGCTGATGAAGGACCCTATAAGAGCATACGAGATCATGTGCGCGGTGAAGGAGGGCTCGCCCATCCCCGTCACCGTCAAGATCCGCGCGGGCTTTGATAAAAATCATATCTGCGCCCCCCAATATGCCGAGATGGCAGAGCGGGCAGGGCTTGCGGCGGTGTGTATACACGGCAGGACCAGAGAGCAGATGTACGCTCCGCCGGTGGATTTAGAGATCATCAAGCAGACCGTTTCGGCAGTCAGCATCCCCGTGATCGGAAACGGGGAGATCATGTCGGTGGACGATGCGCTGAAAATGAAGGACTATACGGGATGCTCCTCGCTGATGATCGCAAGAGGAGCACTGGGAAATCCCTTCCTCTTTGCACAGATCAAGGACGCCCTTGAAGGGAAAGAGATCAGAGAGATCGGATATAAAGAGCGCATCGCAACGGCAATGAGCCATCTTGACCTGCTCATTGCGGATAAGGGGCAGCGAACGGGACTGCTGGAGGCGCGTAAGCACATCGCTTGGTACATCAAGGGGATGCCCGGAGCTCCCGCCGTCAGGGACAGAGTCAACCGCACGGAGGATTATGAAACCATGCGGGCGATCCTGCAGGAGCAGCTTGGTCGTTCATAAATTGTTTACAACTACCGATGGCACTCTCTTGACAGCGCTTTGAAAAAAATGTATAATAGCCTATGAGGGATCGCCTCGCAATGTCCAAAGAAAGGAAGGCTTTTTATAAGCCAAGGATCAAAAGAATGAAAAGATTGTCAGCGGTGCTTTTAGCCGCCCTGATGCTGTGCGGCGTGATGGCGTCGTGCAGTAAGAAGAATACCACAGATCTGCCCGAGAGTCCCTCGGAAAGCACCCCTGCAGAGGAGTCCTTCGTGGATGATTATGTGGATAACGACGACCTTTCCGATGTACCCGTTATCAAGGAGCACGTGATGCTGCCCGAGGATCAGATCCCCGAAAGCTTCTCGCTCATCGGCACCCCCCACCTTCCTCCCATCGATAACCAGGGCGGACTTGGCACCTGTGCCTCCCAGGCGATCACCTATACTCAGATGACCAACGCCGTTTCAAGACTCCTCCATTCTATGGATGAGGATATTAAATGGAACCCCTCTTCGGGCGACACCTCCACCATTTTTGCCCCTAAGTTTACTTATAACTTTTCGGGTGCGGGCACTGCGTGGGTCTACGACATCATCAAGGATCACGGCGCGGCGCTTTTGAAGGATTGCTTTTTCTATACCACCGAGTCGGGCTATAAAACGGGTGACAGTCTTTATAACAGACAGCCCCAGACCATCGGCTGGCAGGTGACCGAAGGGGAGCTTGAAAAGGCTCTTGACTACCGCATCACCGGCTATGAGCAGATCTGGACCAACACCATCAACAACAACCTGACCTATTCCGAGGGGGGCGACGCCCTGATGTATAAGATCAAGGATGCCCTTTTGCAGGGCAACGTGGTGGTCACGGGCGGATTTTCTTACAGCTGGGAGTATCAGCAGTTTACTCCCGAAGAGGTAAAGGGAACCACCGCCAAGGCGGGAGAGCAGGTCTGCACCCACGCTGTTGGAAAGAGCGGCGGCCATCAGGTATCCATCGTGGGATACGATGACAATGTCCTGTGCCACGTCAACGGCATCACCATGCAGGGTGCCTTCCTGATCGCCAATTCCTGGGGCGATACCTGGGCAAACGACGGCTATTTCTGGATGATGTACGACGCGGTCAACGACGTCTCCGAGTTTGAGGAAATGAATGCCATTGAGGGCAGAAATCTGGCGCTTGACCAGTTCTGCTTTATCTATTGGGACAAGGACGTGGAGCTTGTAAAGCCTCAGGCATACGTTACCGCCGAGGTGACCATCGCCAACAGAGAGGGCTTCTACATTGAGCTGACCCGCACCGATGCCACCGACACCGTGACCACCCACGTGCCCGCCCTCTTTGATTTCGGTGCGAACTTCAAGGGCTACCACGGCAACAATCCCGGCTACCTCAGCCAGGAGGAAATGTACGTGACCTTCTCGGGTCAGGTGGATGCCAAGGCAGAGAAGGGCTATATCACCTTGGGATACCAGTCGCTGATGGATGGCAAGGTGAACTTTGAAGACTATATGTGGGGACTGAACATCGTTTCCACCACGGCAAACGTGACGGTACATAAGATCACGCTGTACGACGGCGACGGCAACAAGCAGGCAGAGATCGTGCCTGAGGAGTCGATGGCAAAGGTCAAGGCGGGCAACAACAGCCGCTTCGTGTTCGACCTGGACAAGGAGCCCAAGAGCAGCCACGATATCGGATCGTACAGACTGATCAACAAAAACAGCAGCTTATACTGCGGCGGCTACAAGCTGCTCATCGACCCCACCGATTCCATCGGGCAGGCGCACATCTTCGAGGTGGACTTCGACTATGTCAACCGCTACCACGTGATCAAGCTGACCATCGGCGATAAGAAATACGTGCTGGATATCAAGGACAGCACCATCACCGACGGTGTTTCCGTGAAATTCAACGCCACCAGCGTGAAGCGCACCACCCAGACCTGGAAGGTGGTCAAGCTGGAGGACGGCACCTATAACATCCGTCTTGAAGCAGATACCCGCTACGCAATGGGTATGAAGGATGGCAAGGTGGTTCTGGTGTCGGGCAAGGACATCAAGGAATACGGCACTTGGATCTTTGAAAAGGCGGGAAGCGACCTGATGACGGTCACCGCACGCAAGAACGAAGAGGGCAAGATCATGGTGACGGGTACCGTTCCCGCAGAAGCGGAGGGTGACGGTCTGAAGCTGGATATTGCCAAGGCAGACGGTACCTTCGTCAAGTCCTACGACGTGAAGGGCGAGGGTGAGATCTCTTCCTTCTCCTTTGAGGCAGAGGGACTTGAAAAGGGAAC
Organism: Clostridia bacterium; assembly: GCA_017465885.1. GTDB lineage: Bacteria > Bacillota > Clostridia > Oscillospirales > CAG-272 > UBA11512. The sequence continues at coordinate 84,249 of JAFTVG010000015.1, forward strand.
CACCTACGTCTTCACCTTGAAGGACAAGAAGGGCATTCCTCTGACCTGCTCTTACGTGATGACTGCGTAAAACGATGAAATAAAAAAGATTGTCTCCTTTATAGAGGGGACAATCTTTTTTTTAATCGATCAGATCGTTTTCACGGAACTGCAGAGCGTAAAGCGATTTATACGTGCCGTTTTTGGCGATCAGCTCCTCGTGAGTGCCCCGCTCGGTGATCTGACCGCCCTCCACCACGGCGATCTCGTCGGCGTTGCGGATGGTGGACAGACGGTGGGCAACCACAAGGGTGGTGCGCCCGCGGCAGAGCTCGTCAAGGGACTGCTGGATCAGCACCTCGGTGGTGTTGTCAAGGGCGCTGGTGGCTTCGTCAAGAATCAGAATGGCAGGGTCCTTCAAAAAGACGCGGGCAATGGAAAGCCTCTGCTTCTGACCGCCCGACAGCTTCACGCCCCGCTCGCCGATCTCGGTGTCGTACCCCTTTTCAAGGGTCATCACGTAATCGTGGATGTTGGCGCGCTTTGCCGCGGCGATCATCTCCTCCTCGGTGGCGTCGGGTCTGCCGTAAAGGATGTTGTCGCGGATGCTTCCAACGAACAGGAAGACGTCTTGTTGCACCACGCCGATGCTGCGGCGCAAGGAGGTCAGGGTCAGGCGGTTGATGTCCACGCCGTCAATGCGGATGGAGCCCTGACCCTCCCCGATGCGGTAGAAGTTGGGGAGCAGATGGCAAAGGGTGGTCTTTCCTCCGCCAGAGGGGCCAACCAGCGCAAGCTTTTTGCCCTTTTCAAGGCGAAGAGTCACCTCTTTTAAAACCTCCTTGGAGGGCTCGTAGGAGTAGGACACGCGGTCAAATTCGATCAGTCCTTCCACACCGTTTAACTCGATGGCGTCGGGTGCTTCCTCCTCGGGCTGTTCGTCCATGATCTCGCAAAAGCGCTTAAAGCCGCTGACACCGTTCTGGAACTGCTCCATAAAGTTGATCAGGGTGGTCACGGGATTGATGAACAGATTGACCGAAACGATGAAGGTGGAGTAATCGCCGAAGGAGATCTCGCCCGCATAAAGGAAGAGACCGCCTGCAATGAGAATGAAAACGTTGAACACGTCGGTGACGAAGGAGGTGGAGGAGTGGAAGCGCGCCATTGCCTTGTAGGCGCGGCGGGAGGCGTCCACGAACTGCTCGTCTCCTCTTTGGAACTTCTCGGTCTCTCTTTCGGAGTTGGTGTAGGCCTTGGTCACACGAATGCCGGTGATGCTGCTTTCCACCGCGGCGTTGATGGTGGCGTTGCTCTTTCTGCGGTCCTCAAATGCCTTTTTCATGGCGCGGCGGGAGTAGAAGGCGACCACCATTAAAATGGGCACGCAGGAAAAGACGATCAGCGTCAGGAGGGGATGGATGGTGAAGAGATAAATGAAGGACAGCACGATCATCACCGAGCAGATGAGCAGATTTTCCGGCCCGTGGTGGGCAAGCTCACAGACCTCAAACAGGTCGGAGGTGATGCGGGTCATGATCCGTCCCGTTTCGTTGTTGTCAAAAAAGCGGAAGGGGAGCTTTTCAAGATGGGCAAAGAGATCCTGGCGCATCCGGGACTGCATCCGCACGCCGATCATATGACCGTAATACTGGACGAAATAGCGCATCATCATCCGCAAAGCGTACAGCGCAAGCACGATTATTCCTGCGATCACGATGGTCTTGTACCGCTTTTCGGGAATGTAGATGTTTAACATATCGTTGGTCACGATGGGGTAGACCATGCCGATGAGCGAAATGAGAAGGGACGCCAGCATATCCAGCGTCAGCATTTTTTTGTGGGGCTTGTAGTAGGCAAGAAATCGTTTGAGCAAATGATCACGTCCTTTCATTTTCTTGCAGGAGTATCGTTTTTTTTAAAACAAATTTCGATCTTTTTCGTAGAATATTATACTCCCCCTTTGCTTTTTCGTCAAGGCAGGGAAGGGCAGTTTTTTGAAAAAAACTTTTTATAAGCGGGAAAAAACTTCCTTTTTTTATTGCAATTTCTTTCGCAATAGGATATAATTAAAGTGTGATACAGTATAAACGGTACAAAATACTCTTTATTTACAGTAGAAAAAGGAAGAGGCTGTTTTATGAAGTTTTATACAAAGGAATGGACGGAACTATTACGGCGTTATGCGCTCAACTTGAAGATCATTCCGGACAAAGAGTATACCGAAGAAGAGATCAGTGACTTCTATAAACAGGATCTTGAAGAGTACTTGCAGATTTGGAGAAAGGCTTCTCAAGCTGCGAGAAAAGATGCTGCTCGTAGATTCTTATGGGGTTACAGACGTGCGCTGAAAAGCCAAGACCGTTTTCCCTTATGGGTTTACGATCAAATGGATCACCGTTTACTTGCTCTTTGTCGCGTAACTCCGATGGTCTATCAACGCTTAAAGGCAGAGGATGAGGAGCGCAAGCGCCTTTTAAAAGAAATTGAAGTACAGGCAGAGCGGGTACTTTCGGCGCAGGGTATTTGCGAAGAGCGTAACAGAATGCTTTGGGATCGACATGATGAATTCTTATTAAAAATTGAAAAAGCGGAAAAAGATATTGTTTTATATGTGGGCTTGATGGATCAAGGAGAAGGCTCACCCTGCTACGGCAGGCTGGTCTTCAAAGATGTTTCCTTTTTTGAGCGGGAAAAGGGGCTGGTTCTTCGTCCCAAAGCCGATGAAGAGGGAATATTTGACTCAAACTGCCGCTTTGAATATAGCGAGCTATATAAAACCGATGAAGGATACGAGGTGCATTTGATGCTTTGGACGCAAAAGGCACAGCGCTACCTTACTTTAGGGTGCGGGGACTTTTTGTTTGAAGAGGATGTTTGCTTCCCACCCGACGGCTTAAAGAAATAATGTCCTTTTCCCGTTGCATTTTCCCCTGTGTTGGGGTATACTATAAAAAAGGCGGCTTGTCCGACGACAAACGCTTTAAAACATAAAATCCAAGGAGGAACCACTATGGCATATCGTTTCGTATCCAATCCCATTTCCTATCACGGCAAGGGCGCCATCAAGGAGATCCCCGGCATCGTTGCCGCAAAGGGCTTCAAGAAGGCGTTCATCGCCTCCGACCCCGACCTTGTAAAGTTCGGCGTGACCAAAAAGGTGACCGATCTTTTGGACGAGGCGGGAATGGCTTATGAGATCTATTCGGACATCAAACCCAATCCCACCATTGAAAACGTGAAGGCAGGCGTTGCCGCTTATAAGGCGTCGGGTGCCGACTATATGATCACGCTGGGCGGCGGTTCCTCTATGGATACCGGTAAAGCCATCGGCATCATCATCACCAACCCCGAGTTTGAGGACGTGAGAAGCCTTGAGGGCGTAGCCCCCACCAAGAACCCCACCGTCTACACTATCGCCGTGCCCACCACCGCAGGTACTGCCGCAGAGGCAACCATCAACTACGTGATCACCGACGTGGAAAGAAAGAGAAAATTCGTCTGCGTGGACGTCAACGACATCCCCAACGTGGCTGTGGTTGACCCCGATATGATGTCCACCATGCCCAAGGGACTGACTGCCGCAACGGGTATGGATGCCCTGACCCATGCAATTGAAGGCTACACCACCAAGGGTGCTTGGGCTTTACCCGACTGCCTGAACTTAGAAGCCATCCGCTTAATTGCAAAGAGCCTGAGAGGTGCCGTTGAAAACGATCCCGAGGGCAGAGAAGGCATGGCTTTAGGACAGTTCGTCACAGGTATGGCATTTTCTAACGTTGGTCTTGGCATTGCACACTCGGTTGCACACACCTTGGGTGCAGTATACGATACCCCTCACGGCGTGGCGTGCGCAATGATGCTGCCCATCGTGATGGAGTATAATGCCGACTGCACGGGTGAGAAGTATAAGGCGATCGCAGAAGCAATGGGTGTGGATACCACCGGAATGGATCAGGAGACCTACCGCAAGGCGGCGGTTGACGCAGTAAGACAATTAAGCGTTGACGTGGGCATTCCCACCAAGCTTGCCGCTCTGAAGGAAGAGGATATCGACTTCCTTGCAGAATCGGCATACGCCGACGCCTGCGCCCCCGGCAACCCCAAGGAAGCCTCCCTTGAAGACCTGAAGGCGCTTATCCGCAAGCTGGCATAAGCCCCGAAGTATTTCCAAGGAACAAAAAACTCCTCCCGCAAGGGAGGAGTTTTTTAATGAAAAGATTAGTTTGGATGCACGGGACAAACGTGATGCTCTTTTAAGAAGGCGTCGTTGAAACCGTTGACCGTCGCCTGATGAGCGCGGTGCAGATCCTTTACCGCAGAATCGGAAAGAAGGGTACTGTAGCCCTTTCTCACTTCATACACCGCATAGCAGAGGGTATCGCCCCAAGCGTGCTCGGTGTTAACTGCCAAGCCTGCTCTGATCAGATCGACCATCTCTGCCTTTTTGCCCTTGGCGGTGTATTCGCCGTCAAGCAGGGTGTCGTAGTAGACGGGCAGAACGTCAGTGTAGGTGTAGTACGCCATATATTCAAGAGTAGCGGTGATCAGGGGCAGACGCTCCTTGCCCGCATTTTTGCAAATGGCGATCTGATGGGTGGCAGTACCCTCGGAAAGGGAGGTAAGATAGCCCTTGCCGTCAAGGTCGGCGTTATACTGTGCGCCGTCAAAAAGGGGCAGGGGGAGAATGAGCGTTTCAAATGTATCGGTATTGGAGCTATACGACTGTGCCGAAGTCAGGGTGTCAATGGCAAAGACCAGCTTTCCCTCCTCAAACCGCTTTGCGGCAAAGGGACCGTTTTCGCCATCGTACGCCGCCTCAAGGGTGTTGCTTTGACAAAGCAGAGTGTAGAGCTTGCTGAAAAAGGCAGTGGTCTTGCTGTCCTGCAGAGTGGAGGAAAGCAGATGCTCCTCGGTCATAGCGGTATAGCGAACACCGCACCCGAAGGCAAGATCGTCGATAAACCGGTTCTGTAGCGAGCTTTGGTAAACCAGCAAACCTGAGCAATCGTTCTCGTCAACGGTGCCGTTATCGTTTTCATCACTATGTGCAAGTGCACAAAGCTTGGCAAACAGATCCATCGTCCAATAGCCCTTATTTACAAGCTCGTAAGGATCGGAAACGCCGTGTGCCTCTTCAAGCGCGGCGATCTTTTGGGCATTTTCGCCAAAGAACGATCCGTTTGCATAAATCACCGCAAAGTCGGAGGCGGCAGGCAGATGATACCCGCCCGTTAAAAAGACGGCGGCATCAATCTCTGCAAAGGCATTTTGCCAATAGGGTGCATCGGTGTTCAGATAGCGGCTGTTTTCTTCCGAAAGATCTGCCAGACCGACCAGGTTTTCAAGAAGAAGGGTGCTGTCCGTATAACTGTTCGTGCAGATCACGTCGTAGGAAGAGGAATCGGCGGCAAGAATGGGCAAAAGGGCAGAGGCGGGATCGGAGCCCTCGTATTCGCTTACCTCGATCTTTACGCCAAGCTCGGACAGGATCTTTTCGTTGCGTGCCGCCAACGCTTTGTTTACGGGATCGGAGTCATCGTCGTGATCGCCCAGCGCAATGGAGCGGGCGGTAATACCGCTCTGATCCCCCGGAACGAGGAATTTCACCGTCTGGCCCTTGAAGGCAACCTTGTCCTCTTCCGAAATCACGGGCGCCTTGATGCCGGCATCCTCTTCGGGCGTGCTTTGCTTTTCTTGGCTTGCACTCTCTGTTGCAGAGACAGAAGGGGAGCCATCAACGGGAGAGGAGGGCAAAGCATCCCCACTTGTGTTCTTAGGGGTATTGCAAGCACAAAGCACCCCCACAAGAAGGGCAAGCAGGAGCAGGGTGGAAATCATCTTTTTCATAATGTACCTCCTTAGAGACGTATTCTTTAGAGGGCTTGAGTTTCTAAGCCCTTCGAGGATGAGAGGACGTGTGTTGACCGCATCCTACCCAACTAAATTATATATCACTGCAAAAAAAATGTCAACACCGTTTCGTGAATATTTGGCTTTTGGGACTGTTATTTTCCTTTCCGCTGTTGAACATTTTCTCTTTCCCCCCTCCCGCGGGCGCGGGAGGGGGGATGATGCTTAATCGATAAGCTCGGGGGGAGTATCGTATGCGATTGACATTCCGATATCAAGATACCAAAGAGCGTCTTCGCCGATTTTTTCGAATTCAACAATCATCTTTTCAAGCACTTCTTTAGCGGCTGTGCCGTTGGTGTAGTCCTTGTAGCAGTTTTTGATGATCTCCCATTCTGCCTGCTGCTTTTCGTTTTCTGCCATCTTTTGTGCACGAATTGAGCGGGTTTCGGGAAGAGGGATATGATATCGGAATACCAAACGAAGAACCCGATCGTGGCAACCAAAGGTGTTGTAATTGACTTTTGTCATGTACTGTACAGAATACGCGGCTGCCGAAAATCCGTATGCCGATTTTTCTCCCAGATAAGTCAGCATTTGCACCCGCTCTTCGGTGTATTTGCTGAGGAGATCGTCCGTAAGCCCTTCGGTTTTGGAAACGAACTCCTCCAAGCTTTCGCCAAAGCTGTCCTTTAATAAAACGTAAAAGAGGCAGGCGTTAAAAAACTGCTCGTCGGTCTCAAAGTCCTCGCGGGTCAGATCGGCTCCGTTCAAAACATCTGTAGCCAAGGTGTTTCCGGGCCACTTTACCTTTTCGATTGAAATCAAGTAATGCTTCGTGGAAAGAATTCCCCCATCAACAATTTTCTGTGCTTCTGCGCGAAGCTCTTCGTAATTTGCAAGAGAAGACGGATCCTTGGGGGGGATGGTTTCGTCAAACCGTGTATAGTTTTCAAATTCCGATTCATAGGTGGCTTTCAGCATGTGCATTTCTGTTTCGTTGATGAATTCCGTTACCCATTCACAAGAGCACAGGACGGACATCAAAACGGAAAAAAGCAGTAAACAGGAGATTGCGGTTAAAAGCTTTTTCATATCAAATACCCCATTTCATTATAAGATCAAATTTGTCTAAAAAGGTGGGTTCGATGGTTGTGGAGGGATTGGGCTCTACGTTTGAGGAGGAATTTTCATTCACTGCTCCTTGATTCATAATCGAAAGCACGTTTGTTTGTACTGAATACCGAGAAAATGAATCCTCATCGAGCTTATGAGACAATTTTAAGGCGTGTCCAAGTTCATGAGTGATTGTTTTTTGGATAGTCAATGCCGTTTTTGTACCGTCAAATAGCGCGTTTCGTAGTTTGCGTAGATGTAAACGCCGCCGTTTGCGCCTTCTTCGGGGATCATTACGGCTTGTCCTTGGCGAAGCGATTTTGCCGCTTGCCTCCTCCCGCAGGCGCGGGAGGGGTGTAAGAGAAAAAATCAGGATGCCAAGTCAGTCTTGGTCGGGGTCTGCGGACTCGGCGGGGGCTTGGGAGGGCTCGTCGGTGCCGTTTGGCGCGGAGAAATCGGCAGGTGCTTCTGCTTTTGAGTGTTTGACCAATCTGCGCAGAGTAAAGGTGAGTATAAGGGTATGAATGAGGATAACTGCGGCAAAAATCAGAGCGATCACATTCACAACGCCACTTGCGATCAAAATTCCCGTGCCAAAGGCGCTGATCCACCAATCTGTGCCGAGCCACTGATAGCCGTATAGCTGATCCAGCGAGGGGAAAATATAGATGCAGAAGAATGTCAGCAGCCAAAGGATGCCACTGAGCCATAGGGGAAGACCGTCTCTCTTTTTTTGCGGTGCTTCGGGGGCAATGGTGCGCTTCAAGGAGGCGTTCTTTTGCCGTAAAAGCTCGATTATGACCCAAAAAGCGGTCCATAGTGCGGTTATACAGGTCAACGCGATACCGATGTGTACTCCTACAGGCGGCCATCCCGGTGCATCTGACATGATAGGATCAATGAGATCCAGCAGACCAAATAGCATTGGTGCGGCAAGCATTACGATTGCAATCACAACACGGGGCACAGAAAGATACCATTTGCTCTTCTTTTTGGGTATAAATCTGTTGATCAGGTAACCGTTAAGCGCAGTAAAAAGGAGACAAATACATACTGCTACAAAAAAGTAGTTTAATTTTTGTTCGTATCCCATATCTCTGGGCTCGGGAAAAAACAATGCTGTGGTAGAGAACATACTTTCTACCTCCTTATCAGATTCTATGTAGTTGCATTGAGCGCGATGGTGTCATTGCTCCGGCTGGATAATAACCAAGCTATTTTCTCCGTTTTTGGAATAAAGAGTGAGCGAGGTATGGTCGTCTTGTTCCGTGATCCATTTTCAGTTTTTCCTAACCCCTCCCGCAGGCGCGGGAGGGGTTAGAGTTTTACTGTGCGGGGTTTTGAACGGGGCTTTGGGCTATGCGGGCGACCCTTCGGTGCGCAGGACTTTTCGTTGCTTTACGATCACCTTGATCAGCGCAAAGACTACGGCGCACACCGTGAAGATCAGCGCGGTGATCAGTGCAATAATTACGCCCAAAAAACGAACGGTGCCAAAGGGCTCCCAAAGCATAATGGGTATGGGGATGATCGACCAAACGATGCCCACAGGAAGGGCGATCTTCCAATTCAGGTAGCCCAAGAGTCCGCCAAGAAGTGCACCAATCGAGGGGAAAATCAGAAAGAGTGCGGCCAAAAAGAGCACGTACCCGTCAAGAATGCTCATGTTTTTTAATCCTTCAATAAATGACATGTCGATTTCTCCTTTACATAAACAGTTAAAAACTAGTTAACACCAAGCAAATTCTTGAAGCGTTGTTCCATTATAAAAACCAACATATTCATATTGCGAAACTAGCGGAATATTTGGTATAGCGTCGTTACGTTGACTTGCCCAAGAGTATAGGTCGTTGGGTACAACGAAAGTGGTTGGAATTGTGTCGGAAGATACCAAATTCCAAGCTCCTATTGCGAAATGAACACAATTTAAAAGCGCAATATCATAAACATTATCGTTGTTCGAAATATAAATATTTAAGGCATAGAGTTCGTCATTAGATACGGTAGTTTCCAATGCAATGGTGTCTCTATAGGAGCCATTATCATAGGATTTGGCCTCGATGTTGTACCAGATTCCTTTATGTTCAGAATTGCTGTTTGGTGAACCGAGCAGGATTTTTTCGCCGGTCCTATTAGGGAATCTTCCTATAGTTATCGAATCACCTGGCGCAACGTTAAGGTATCCTACAGTGATTTCCTCGATGGTGTCGTTTGTAATATAAAGAAATGAGTGTCCAGTTATACTGTCCCAACTACCATCTAAATACCCGCCATTTGTTACAAGTTTGAGTTTGATATTGTTTGTTCTTACAAAAACGGTCTCCTCAACGAATTGATTTGTAGGAATGTGGTAAAGCGATATTGTAAACTCTCCGGAAGCGGTGGGGGTTATGGTAATATCACTTTGTGTTGACAGTATACCGTTGTGTTCAAGACTAACATTTGAGAAATCTGAAGTATCAGTAAAACTTGCGCTATTTGACAGGGACGCTAAATTGTACGAAAGACCAACGGAGATGTTGTCGATAAAGTTTGAAAACTCCACATACTCCTCCCTCAAGCATACCCTCCATTTTGTCCTGTCATCGGTTGTGGAGGAAAAGGGGGAAAGCGTACTCGAAGTACTGCTGCTGACGCCGACGTAGTATCCGTAATTGCTCTTGATCGTAAGCTTTCCCGATGTGTACGTCAGGGAAAACAGCGCTCTGAGGGGGACGCTTTGATAATTGCTGAGATCTTCAAGAGCTACCGTAGAAGAGTTTGCAGTCAAGTAATATCCCGGGGCGTAAACGCTTTCGATCATATACTGTCCGCCACCTACAAACTGAACGTACCATGCCATTCTGTTGCCTAAGGCGCTTTCGGTTCCGGCTTTCATAGTGGGCGCGGCATCCGTGGGCGCGTGCATTGTCATAAAGGTACGGGAAGCGAGATTGTTGATATAGTATACACCTTCCGCTACCGTTCTACCGTCTGCCTGAACGGCTGAGCCGATATTGGTGATCTTCCAAAGCTGGCTGTCCTCCATGCTTTCTTGGACTTCTTGGAGTATAATCCCCGAAGAGGCTCTGGTCAAGGCAAGACCGGGGTTGCTTGCAAGCAGGATCAGATAATGGGTGGATGCGGTTTGGAGTACGACCCAATTATCGCCTGTGCTGCTTCCCGAAACGATGCTTCCTGCCACGGGATAACCGCTGTTTCCATTTGCCGCATCAAGATAGTTGCCCTCATAGTTTGCTTTGATAACAACGCCGTTGGAGGATTGCTGAATGATCATTGCTGCCCGAGCTTCAGTGGTGTTGTACGCCGTCATAGAAAGATTTGTGCCGTTCATTTTGAGGATCTGACGGTTTAAAGAGGATTGCAGATCATTCAAAAATACTTGGTTTCCTGTGAAAACGGGGGCAACGTATCCATAATAGAAAGAGGCTACCGGGGCAGAGGCGTGTTCGAGCCCGTAGATTTGCAGTCTGTCATATACCGTACCGGAAAATGCCAGCTGGTAACAGATACCTTCTTCGTTAGCCATTGCTTCCAGTAGGGCTGAATTAACCAAATTGAAATCCGAGTAAGACGCACCCATCATCACGTCGGAATCTACCTCTGTGGAGGTAGGAGCGTATATGTTCAACAATCCGGAGAGCTCCCCTTCGTGATCTATTGTTCCAAGAACCAATTCTGCCCCCTCAAGACCTAAAGAAACCGACGAAAAAGTGACGTGCAGATTTGCCTTGAGCAACGGCAGACCTTGGGTATCGGGTAAATTGTTGATACGCAGATAGGTGGCGTAGGTCGTGCTTCCCGAAACGCCAGCATAATTGCCCGTTGTGCATTCTACAGGCCCGGAGCCTGCTGTTGCAGTACAGAAATCCTCCATATTCGCCGCATAATCCTCGGTGGTTACGGCGGGGTCGAAGGTGACGGGGTAGACTCTTTCGGGCGCATCAAGCCACGCCTTGTCGGGGGTGTAGGTGACGGTGACCGTCTTGCCCGTCTGCTTTAAAAGCACCTGCACGGCGGTGCTGCTTTCCCCTGCGGCGTCGTACATCAGAGGGGCGTCCACGTAGAAATAGTCGTTGCCTTTACTATCCTCAAGGATCACGGCGTTCTCTACAAGGCGCGCCTTGTAGTCACAGTTTTCGATCACCATGGAAAGAGCATAGACACGTCCTTTTTCGTTTAAGATCACGTCCTCCTTGATCTTCTGCGGGCTGACGGTGTAGCGCACCTCTGCCCCAAGAGCGGAAAACGCGTCCTCAAAAAGCAGCTCGCCCTGCGCCTCGGGCAGAGCAAAGGTGTCCTTGTCGCCGACCTTTTTGCCCTTGAGCGAAGGGTTCTTGCCGCCCTGCGCCTTGGCGTTCTTCTTTTCAAGCTTCATCACGGCTTTTTCGTCTTCATAGCCGATGAGCTCGTAGTGCCAGCAAAGCGCCTGACCCTTTTTGTTTATCAGCGCCGCCTTGTTTTGCGAGAGCCCGAAGGAGGCGCGGTATCCTTTGCCCTTCACAAGGTAGGCGTCCTCGTCCTCGTCGTAGACGGGCGCGGAGTGGGCGTCCACCCACTTGCCCTGCTCGTCCTGTTCGTGGACTGCCTCTGCATAGCTGACGGCGTAATAAGTGCCGTCTGAGAGCAGATAGTGCTTTTCAAAGGCGGTGCGCTTGCTTTCGTCCTCGCAAACCACCGTGACCTCACCTTCCGCAGAACCTTCCGCCGCTAAGGAAGGATCCTCGGCAGAGCCGGGTAAGACGGGAAGGATGGGCAAGAGCAGCACGATGCAAAGAAGCATCGCCAAGGAGCGAAGCAGTTGATTGATTTTCTTGAAGTGTTTCATAA